>CAZFIV010000018.1:0-94767 GCA_964519665.1 uncultured Myxococcales bacterium | reverse complement strand
AGCGCCCAAAGTCCGCTTCTTTGTCACGCTTCGCTCGGAGCAAGTCTCCTAGTAGTCGAGGCCCAGCTTGGTGGTGATCGAAATAACGCCGCGACCGCCCGTCTCGTAGTCGCTCAGGACCTGAAACTCGCCTTGCACGGATATGTTGACGACGTGGTACAGGATCCGGAGGCCGGTCGTGATTCGGTGGTTGATGTTATCGCGGGCGTTGATGTCGTCGAAGACGAGGTTGTTGAGGCTGTCGTCGGTATCGGTCGGCGTTGGGTCGATCACTGCGGATGAAGCGTCAATAAAGATGACCGACCATCCCGCGTAGGGAGCGAGATTGACCATCCCTCCCACCCCGAAGCTCTTGGACACCATGAGTTCAGCGCCGACCGTGGTCAGCGAGAGGTCGCGGTTGCCGACCAAGTGGTTCACGGCTCCCCGCACGGATACGTCGGGTATGTAGGCGTAGCCTTCCTGCAACGCCCACCGCACTTCCAAACCGGGCGCGAAGAGCTCGCTGTCCGCCAGCCACATGACGTTGACGCCCACCTCGAACGAAAGCGGCAGCCCTTTGCGGATATCCAGCTGCAGCGTTTGGAGGAGGTCGGGCGTGTTACCGGTACGGCGACCGCGTTCGGTCACGAGCCAGTATGGTTCGTCGGCCGAAACGAATGACCCGCTCCACATGGCGCTGATGTGAAAGCCGGAGTGGCCCAGGGTTTCAGCCGGAGAGGCCATTCGGGGCGACATTACAAAGGCCAGCTGGGTCGTGAAGTCGCGAAACCGAGGATTGTTGGGCTCGAAACCGCTGACGGAGTCGCCGAGGATCAGGACCCCGCTGTTGTTGAGCCGAAAGTCGAGGTCGCCGGCAAAGGCCGTGCGCGTTGTCCCTAGTCCAAAGGGAACCACCGCGAGACCGACGACCGGGCCCATGACGAGACTCGGGACCAGGCGGAGAATGAGACGAGCGAGAAGGGCCCGGAGCCGGCTTGTCGAGTAACCTGGTCCGCCCGTTGATCGTTGCCCCTGCCCGGTAAGCACAGCCCAGAAGTGGCTCGGACCAGGAGAGCTGTCAAGCGCGCCCCCCGGTGCGCTCGATCGGTGATTCGTGAGAAGGTTCCGGGACCTTCGCGGTCCTTGGTTGCTTTTCAACCTAGAGCGCGCGAGCGTTTATCCATGCGCGTGCTCGTGACCGGCGCCGCGGGATTCATCGGCTCATCGGTGTCGGAGGCGCTGATTCGCCGAGGCGATGATGTGGTCGGGGTCGACAACCTCAACGACTTTTACGACCCCGCGATCAAGGAAGCGAACGTTCGGGATGTCGAGGCGACGGCCGCCGAGACTGAGGGTGGCGGTGCTTTTCACCTGGTGAGGGCAGACTTGGTGTCGGACGACGCCGTCGTTCGTGGGCTCTTCGAGGATGTCGATCGACGCCCCGACGTCGTGCTTCACCTCGCCGCGTGGGCTGGCGTCCGGCCGTCGATCAAAAAACCGCTCGTCTACTCGGCGAACAACGTAGAGGCGACGACGAGACTGCTCGAGCTCGCCCGTGAGTTCGAGGTTCGTCCGTTCGTGTTCGCGTCCAGCTCGTCAGTGTACGGGGCTCGTAAGAGTGTTCCTTTCCGTGAGGATGACCGAGTCGACGACCCGATCAGCCCCTACGCGGCGACCAAGAAGGCCGGGGAGTTGATCGGGTACACGTATTATCACCTGCACGGCATATCCTTTTCGGCGCTGAGGTTCTTCACCGTCTACGGGCCTCGGCAGCGTCCCGAGATGGCCATTCATCTGTTCGCGCAGCGCATTCTCGACCGCCAACCCATCCGGATGCACGGCGATGGCTCTTCCAGCCGTGATTATACGTACATCGATGATATCGTGTCGGGAGTGCTCGGCGCCATCGATCGCGCCGTCAGCCGCGTGGAGTACCGCATCTACAATCTCGGGGGCTCCGAAACGACGACCCTCCGGTCGCTCATCGCCCAGATCGAGGCCGCCTGTGGTCTTCCCGCGACGATCGAGCAGGTAGGTGACCAGCCGGGTGATGTCCCCCGGACCTTCGCCGACATCGAGCGAGCGCGCGCGGAGTTGGGCTACGCCCCTCGGACGCCGGTTTCCGAGGGCATTCCGAAGTTCGTCGAGTGGCTCGAGCGCCGGCGCGGAGCGTAGGTCGGTTGAGCGTTTCGTTCGAGGGGCCGCAAGTCCGGATCATTCCGCTCGGCGGCTGCGGTGAGGTCGGGCTCAACGCCACCCTGATCCTCGACGGTCAGGATGGCTTGCTGATCGATTGTGGTGCGCTGTTGGGAGTCCCCAACGCCCCGGGAGTCGAAAAGGCGGTGCCCGGCTTCGAGCCGCTGTTCGCCGAGGGGCGCCGCATCCACGGCGTCGTACTGACCCACGGCCACGAAGACCACGTCGGGGCTCTGCCGGCCCTGTTGGCCGAAAAGACGCTTCCGGTGTTCGGAACGCCGCTGACGTTGGCTCTCGCGAGATCCCGCATGGAGCAGCCGAACGCGCCGGTCGCGGCCGAAGCGCGTCGAACCGCTCGGACTCGCATGCTGGAGACGCCTTTGGGGTCGGTGGTCGAGGTCGGCCCGTTTCGAATCGAACTTATCCGGGTGACCCATTCGCTACCGGAGAGCGCGGCGCTCAGCGTTCGCACCCGAGCGGGCCATATCGTGCACAGCGGCGACTTCAAGCTGGACGCGACCCCGCTCGACGGACCGCCCACCGACACCGATCGGTTTCGGGCGCTCGGTCAAGATGGCGTCGACCTGCTGTTGTCGGATTCCACCAACGCCGAGCGAAAGGGGCACGGACCGTCCGAGCGGCACGTCGCCACCACCCTCGACGAACTCGTGGCCGAGAGCACCGGCCGGGTGGTCGTGACCTTGGTGTCTTCGCATTTTCATCGGATTCGAGCCGCGGTGACCGCGGCGCTTCGGGCGGGGCGCAAAGTGGCCATCGTCGGCCCGGCCCTCGAAGAAACCTGGAAACTGGGGGTTCGAACCGGGCATCTGCCGTTCGATGCGAATGTTCTCGTGGTAGCGAATCGCCTGCCGCGGCTCCCGAAGGACGGAGCGCTGGTCCTGGCGACCGGCGCGCAGGGCGAATGGCAAGGTGGCCTGCATCGCATCGCATTCGGCGATGAACCGGCGCTTCGCTGCGGGGCCGGAGATCGAGTGGTGATCAGCGCCCGGACCATCCCCGGCAATGAGGTTGCCGTTCGCCGAGTACACAATCAGCTGCTGCGGCACGGGGTCGACGTGGTGACCGATCGGATGGCACTCGTCCACTGTTCGGGGCACGCGCATGCGGGCGAGCAAGAGGACCTCATCCGAATGATCCGACCCCGGTACTTCGTGCCGATCCACGGCGAGCGGGCGATGCTCGAGGCCCACGCGCGAACCGCGAGTCGGGCCGGCCTTCCGCCGGACCGCGTCTTGGTCATCGAGGATGGGGAGTCCGTGGTGCTTCGAGGGGGAGAAGTGGTCCGCGGACCCGATGAGCCGGTGCGGCAACGGGCGGTCGATGCCGCGGGACGATTGATCGACTGGGACGATGTCCGGGCTCGCCATCGCATCGGTCGGACCGGGCTCGCGGTCGTTTCGGTGGTGCTGGACGGTATGGGGCGGCCCCTCGCCGACCCGGTGGTGACCTTCCGGGGAGTGGCGGCGGGTGCGGTGCTCAGCACGGCCGTCGCTCGGGCGGTCAGAGAGGCGATCGAGGTCCGTCCCCACGCGGATCCGGAGTCGCTGGCGATCAAGGTGACCCGAGCTACGATTCGGGCTCGAGGGCTCGGTCGGCCTCAGGTCGAAGCCCATGTGCTCCGATTGGTTGGGGCGGACCCAAGCGTTGGTGTTTGACCCAGCATCCGAGCATACTCGCCGACGGTGGCGGCCATCGGCACACCCAAGTTCAAGTCGCAGGAGTTCAAAGAAGCCCTTGGACACCTGAAGGCCGTCTTCGACGCGCACTCCTTGGGCGTCATCCTGATGGACGCTCTCGAACGCCGGGCCGCGGAGCAGATCTTCGGCAAGGTCGCGCGGGGGCCGCGGGGGGCGCGGCTCGCCTCTGTCAAGAAGGCGGAGCTCGTCGGCCAGCTCACGGCAGGATTCTTTGAGGACGATGGGGTCGCCTTTCAGATCGTGCGGGACCTCGATCGGTCGTGCCAGAAGGAGCGTCACATCGTCGCGTCGATCCCGGAAGCCGAGGCGCCCCGGCGGGTGGGCTCGTACCGTGCGCTGTCCCTCAAGCGAGAGCGAGCCAAGTTCGTGTGGGCGCTGGCCCGCGATCCGCGAGTCTCCATCCGCGAGCTCGCGAACACCGTCATCTCCCAGTTCTTCGCGGAAGCGGCGGACGTCGAAACCAGCCGCGCCGTCCTCGACGGCGAGCAGGGCACTGGAGCCCTCGAGCAGCTCGATCTAGCCAAACGTCTACAAGAGCAAGCCGAGCGCCTGGCGGAAGCGTCGCAGCAGGTCACCGACCTGCAGGCGCGGGTGAAGCGGTACGAAGAGGAGCGCGCGCGACTCATCGCCCAGCTCGGAGCCAAAGAGCGGGCGCTCAACCAGCACTCCGGTGTTCGCGGTGATCTCGAGGGCCAGCTCGATGAACTCCGCCGGGCCCTCGCGACCGTCGAGGCCGAGCAGGCCGAGGCCGAGCAGGCTCGCGCCGAGGCCGGCCAGGCGCAGGCGCTAGTGGATGACCTCACCCAGAAGGTCCGTCGGCTGTCAAAGCTGGCCGGGGCGTCGCAAGCCCTCGCCGAGACGCAGTCGGAGCTCGACGCTGCCCGCCGCGAGATCGAGGCCCTCCGACGGGAGCGGTCAAAGCTCGAGGAAGAACACTTGGCTCGACTCGCGACCAAGACCGAGATGCTCGCCAAGGTTCAGCTCGAGCTCGACGAAAGCCGAGAGGAGCTCAAGTCGGCCCGGCGGCGGCTCGTGGAGGCGGAGCGGCGGACACCGGTGCTCGAGACTTCGACCCGTTGCTCCGAAGGGGTCGTCATCCTGCTCGACCAGGCCAACCTGGCCGCGACCGCGCAAGCGACCTTCGGACGCAAGGTGAATTTCAGCCGACTCCTCGACGAGCTTACGTTCGGCCGCCCTTTGATCAAGGCGGTGGCCTTCGTGGTGGACAACGGGGGCCCACGGTTCGACGCATTCTGCGAGACTTTGCGAAGAAGCGGCTGGGAGGTGCGCATCAAGAAACCGCAGCGGTTCAGCGACGGGCGCACCAAAGCCGACTGGGATATGGGGATCGCAATGGAGGCGATCGCGTACCGCGACCGGGCGGCGGTCATCGTGCTCGGCTCCGGTGATGGCGACTTTGTACCGTTGCTCAAACAGCTCCGGCGCTGGGGGCAACGCGTCGAGGTGGCTGCCTACCCCGACGGTCTATCCGCCGACCTCGTTCACTGCGCCGACGGCGTTACCCGCCTCGGCACTCGGACCCTCGAATGAACGGCGCCCATCCCATCGCTCGGTTCAGGACGGTCACCCGGCTCTGCAGTTGGCTGTCGGAGCCGGGCAATGTGGCGAGACGACCCACGACCTGGCTGCCGAGGCCCAGCATGCGGCCTTCGGCCCCTAGGATGATGCCCTGTAGCTGCTGAGCGGTGAGGCCTCGCCGCAGGAGCCTCGCCACGTCGCTGCCCGACGCGACCTGTAGGGTCAGGCGAATCGAGCGCCGACCGAGGTCTTCCCGAAGTTGGGTCAGCAGCTCGTCCGAAACCCGCGCCGTCAGCAGAATGCGGCTTCCGGGGAGCCCTACGCAGGTCATAAGATTCTTCAGGCCGTCGGCCCTCAGCGCTCGAAGCTGTCGGTGAAGATCGGCCCGACCGACGGCTTCGACGAGGTCGAGCAGGCCAGGGCCGGAGACCGTCTTGGCGAGGGCGCCCAAGCCGTGTCCGACGGGCTCGAAGGCGGTCAGGATAGCCGACACACTGTCGGTATCCTCCAGTTGAGCGACCAGCTGGGCCATCGCGGGGGGGCCCGCCTGCATGACCGCCCGCGCGAGCGCCTCGGCGCCGAGGCGCTCGTACGCTTGTTCGAGGCGATCGCCATCGAAGGCCGACGCGACCTGGCGCATTCGAGTGACGCCCAATCGAATGTTGAGGGCGTCGAACGGTCGGTTTGGAAGACGCAAGCGCAATTGCCTGGCGATCGCCAGCCGGGCTTCGAAGACAGGCTGTAGCGCTGCAAATCGCTCGGGGAACTCCTGCTCGAGCGCGCGAAACGCGGGATCGTTGATCGGTGCGCCGCGAGCGAAGACCGCGTCGAAAGCGAGAATATGACCGGGTTGGAGGTCTGCCAGCTGGTAGATTTCGGGAGCCCCGACATATCGGCCGAACATCGCTTCGCCGTCGAGGTGGGGGTGCGTCCGGGCGAGCACGGCCACGGCTTCGGCGAGCCGCGCGAGACCGAGCACCGCGCGAGTCCGGCCGCCATTGGGCGCGCACCATGCGTCGGCGTCGGCCAGCATCGAGCGAATATGCTGGTCGAGCGGGTCGACCGGCGGAGTGACCCCATCCGGTTCCAAGAGCTCGGGCAGAAGACCAAGGCCCGCAGAGACGCCGACCTCGGCCCACCGCGCCAGGCCCTCGGCCGGAAGGTCCGGCAGGGTGGACCGGACCGCGTAAAGCTGTGCTCGGCGCTGCTCGGCTTGCTCGCGCAACGTCGCGAAGAGCTCGGAGTTGCTCGGCTCGAGGTCGAGCGGGGGCTCGAAGAGCGCGAGGGCCGGCTCGATCCTTCGCAGCCACCGTCGCGCGCAGCGGGCGACTCTCGCCACCGAGCGGTTGGCGTGCGGCGGATCGGCCACGCGACCGTTGGCGGGGGGGGCGGCGATCACCGATTCGAGAACCCTGACTTGCGCCGTCAACCGGGCTTCCGCGGCGGCGAGGTCTCGGAGGCGGCGCCATCGCAGGCTGTCGGCGTTGGTGTGAGCGAGCTGGGCCAGGAGAACGTCGATCAGCGCCTCGAAGCGCCCGACGACCTCGCGAGCCTCTCGGGCCCGATCACCGTCTTTCGCGACCGGTTCCATCCCATTGAGACCCGTACGCAAAGATTGGCTCAGGGTGACTTCTCTGACTAGCCCAAATCGACGCTCCGACCGTCACAGCGGCGAGCGTGCCGGTGCGGGCACCGACTCGCCGAAGTCGATTCGCCATCCTTCGCGGGCGCCTAGGCTATCGGCGGCGGCGGAGCGGGCGGAGTGTGCGGCGGGTGGGGGGCGGATCCAAGATGTCCGCTTGCGATCGCATTCGCGCGGCCTGGGCATCGGAGCCGCCTTCTGCGTACAAGTCCCCCGCGCGTCGAAAAAGCGCGGCCGACCGGGAGACTTGCCGCGCCGCCCGTTCGACTTCGACCGCCGCCTCGAGCCAGCGCTTCTTTCGGGTCAGGACCTCCGCAAGCAAGACTCGATAGGTGACTTCGGATGGAGCCAGGGCAGTCGCAGTCCGGGCATGGTGCTCGGCATCGTCGAGCCGCGCCCGGGTCAGCAGCAGTCGAGCCAACGCTTCGTGAGCGGGCGCGTAGTTCGGCGCAAGGCCGAGGGCGCATCGGTAGTGCACCTCGGCTACCCCGGGCGCGCCGGTCTCTTGCTGGACTTGAGCGAACCGAAAATGCGCACGGGGGTTCTGGGGCAATAGCAGCACCGCTGCGGCGAGATGCGTGGTCATCGGACCCTTCGCGTTATCGGTGAACAGATGGCTGATGCCGGCCTCCAGATGGGCCAGGCCGAAGGTCGGATCGGCCGACACGGCTTCTTTGAAGGCGGACCGGGCTTCTCGATGACGGCCGTCTTGCTGAAGCGCCAGGCCCCGTTCAAACGCCGGCTTGGCCACCGAGAAGCGACGAGGGGCGCCCGGATCCAGCTGGGCCCATCGCCGCGGGGATCGCGTGCACGGGTCATCCAGCGCGTCGCTGCCCCTCGGGTCGATGCCAACCGCTCCCGGCTTCGCGGCCGGTGAGTTGGCGCACGCCGTGGTCGAGCTCATGAGCAGGAGAAAACGGGCCACTCTCACGAGCGCGGGAAATGGCTTCCTGTAGCGTCGACGCACGTTATATCCGGCGTTCTCCGACCCTCCAGTCGAGGTCAAGCGACAAAGGCTTCCTGTCTGAGGTCTGGGAGGGTACACACGCGGCCCATGCAAGCGACCAACGCGCGCCTCGAGCTCGACGATGTTCGAGGCGCTCTTCTGGAACGGGTCCGGACGCCGCTCGGCGCTCAGGAGGCCCACCGGCTTGCGCCTTTCGACGACCCGGCCCCGGCGCGGGCGCGTATCGAGGCGGTCCGGCAAACGCGGGCGTTGATCGACCTGGCCGAACCCCCCCCCGTCTGGGGCGCCGAGGACGTCGCCGCCGCGCTGTCGATGGCGGAAAAGGGCCTGATGCTCGAGGGCGCGTCGCTGCGGGCGATCGCTGAGACGATGAACGTCGGCGCTACCGTCCGTCGCCATCTGCTCACCCACGAGTCCGTCGCCCCCGCTCTGTACGGGATGGCCGCCGGCCTCGAGGATCTGTCTCGGGTCGCCCGTGACATCCGTCAGTGCTTCGAGGCGGACGGCACGCTCGCCGACCATGCGTCGCCCGACCTAGGGCCGCTCCGATCGCGGGTGCGCGCCCTGCAAGAGAGCATTCGTTCGAAGCTGAGCGAGCTGCTGCGAGACGCGAAACTGCAGGACTTCCTGCAGGAGAATTACTTCACGATTCGGAACGACCGGCACGTCCTACCGATCAAAGCATCGTACAAGAACGAGGTCCGAGGAATTGTCCACGATGCGTCTGGGTCGGGGCAGACGGTATTCATCGAGCCGCAGGCGCTGGTCGACCTGGGCAATAGGCTCAAGATCGCCGAGAGCGAACAGAAGGAAGAGGAGCGGCGAATTCTCTCCGAGCTGACCCTCATGGCGGCCGAGCATGCCGACGAGGTCCGTGAGATCATGCGAGTCGTCGGCCGGTGCGACTTTCTGACCTCAGCGGCCCAGCTGTCCATCGACTTGCGGTGCGTTCCGATTCCGCCGGCTGCCGGGCCGGGCTTCGAGCTGCGGCGCGCCCGCCATCCGCTATTGGTGCTGCAGACGCTCGCGCCTCCACCGACGCAGGCGTCCGGCGAGACGGATGCGCCCGCCCCAGCGCCCAAGCCACGAGTGAGTCATGTCGTCGGCAACGACTTCGGGCTCAAGAAAGGCCAACAGGTGCTGATCATCACCGGACCCAACACCGGCGGAAAGACGGTCGCGATGAAAACGATCGGTCTGTTCGCCCTGATGGTCAAATGTGGTCTTCATCTGCCCTGCGACGAAGGCTCTTCGATCGGGTGGTACGACCGCATTGATGTGGCTATCGGCGATATGCAATCGATCGCCGACAACCTGTCGACCTTCGCGGCGCACATGAAGGCATTGGTTCGGATCCTCGAACACGCGGACGATCGGTCTCTCGTCATGATCGATGAGATCGCGTCCGACACTGATCCGACCCAGGGGCAGGCGCTCGCCCAAGCAGTGCTCGAACAGCTCGCGGACCGCGGGGCCCACATCGTGGTGACCACCCACTTCGAGCGACTGAAGGCGGTCCCTTTCACTGATCAGCGCTTCCGAAATGCCGGCGTGGGCTTCGATGCCGACGCCCTGAAACCCACCTACAAGGTCACGCTCGACGTACCGCAGGGCTCAAGCGGGTTCGACATCGCGCAGGCGCTCGGACTGCCGACCTCGGTGGTGGAGCGCGCTCGAGACTTGACCGGAGAAGGGGCGCTGGAGCTGGAGCGGATGATCAAGGCGGTCGAGGACCAGTCGACCGCCCTCGAGAGCGCCCGCCGGGAGCTCGAAGAGGCGCGGGCCGCCGCGGACGCCGCCGAAGCGAGGGCCGAGGCGAAGGCGCGCGAGCTGCAGGAGGCGATCACACGGCTGAAGGCGGGGGCGCAGACAGACCTCGTGGCCGAGATCGAAGCTCGCCAGCAGGAAGTCAAGGCCATGATCGCGCGGCTGCAAGCCGCAACCGCCGAGACGTCGGCGGCCGAGTCGATGCGGTTGGCGAACCAGACCGCCGACAAGCTTGGAAAGCTCCACAAAGAAGAGCGCGACAAGCTGCCGGAGCCCGAGCCGACCCCGAACGAGCGAACCCGGCGGGTCGAAGCGGTGAAGGTGGGCGATTGGGTGCGGGTGAGCAAACTCGGTCGAGAGGGTGACGTCGTCGGGATCGACGGGCGGGCCGCACAGGTGTCCGTCGGCAACATGCGGATTCGGGTGCCCCTGAGCGACCTCGAGGTGCCGCAAAAGCCTCGCCCGAAGCGCACCGCCCGGCCGGCCCCGCGAGAGTTCACACCCCGCACCACTCAGGTGAAGAGCCAAGGTGATACGATCACCGTGATCGAAGAGATCGACCTGCGGGGCGCGACCGTCGACGAGGGCATTCAGCGTCTCGAGGGCTTTCTGGACTACCACTACAACACGGTCACCACCCACGTGCGCGTCGTTCACGGGCACGGGACGGGAGCCCTTCGCGAAGCCATCCGAGAGCATCTGAAGCGGTCGGGATACGTCAAATCCGTGCGTCCCGGCGGGCCGAACGAAGGCGGGGACGGCGTGACGGTCGTGGCGATCGTGTAGTTCTGCCGTCGTCGGCCCGGTCGGTCACTTGACGGACACTGGCCGACCGTTTCTGGTCGGCCCATGAAGCAGCGGTTTGAAACGCTGGCCATCCATGCCGGCTGCGACCCGGAGCCGGTGACCGGCGCCGTCAACATCCCGATCTTTCAAACGTCCACCTACGCACAGAAGAGTCCGGGTGAGCACACTGGTTTCGAGTACTCTCGAACTCGAAACCCTACCCGCGACGCCCTCGAGGCGAACCTCGCCGCTCTCGAAGGCGGACGGTTCGGGGCGTGTTTTAGCTCCGGGGTCGGGGCGACCGATGCGATCATGCACTGCCTGTCGTCGGGCGACCACGTGGTGTCGACCGACGACGTCTATGGCGGCACGTTCCGACTCTTCGACAAGATCTATCGGCGTCATGGGATCGACTTCACATTCGTGCCCGCCGCCGACCCGGCGGGCTATGAGGCCGCCTTCACCGACAAGACCAAGCTGGTGTGGATCGAGACGCCGACCAACCCGATGCTGACCATCGTCGATATCGCCGATGTCGCCGCCCGGGCCGCGGCGCGGGGGATCGCGGTAGTGGTCGACAACACCTTCGCCACGCCCTACCTGCAACAGCCATTGGCGCTCGGGGCGACCATGGTCGTCCATTCGGTGACCAAGTACCTTGGGGGTCACAGCGACGTCGTAGGAGGAGCGGTGCTGACCGACGACGCCGAGTGGGACCAGCGCATCAAGTTCGTTCAGAACGCCGCCGGGGCCGTTCCGGGACCGATGGACGCCTTCTTGACCCTTCGCGGTACGAAGACCCTCCACGTTCGGATGGATCGCCACTGCGATAACGCCATGGCGCTGGCCGAACGCCTCGAATCGCACGCGAAGGTCGAGCGCGTGATCTACCCAGGCCTTCCGAGCCACCCTCAGCACGCACTGACCCAGCGTCAGATGAGGCGCCCGGGGGGCATGATCAGCTTCGTGATCCGCGGCGGGCTGGAGGCGTCCCGCCGAATGCTGGAGGGGGTCGAGATCTTCACCCTGGCCGAGTCGCTGGGCGGAGTCGAATCCTTGATCGAGCATCCCGCCATCATGACTCACGCGTCGATTCCCAAGGATATCCGTGAAGCCCGCGGTCTGGACGACGGTCTGATTCGGATCTCGGTGGGTATCGAGGCGCTCGAAGACCTGGAGCATGACCTGGAGCAGGCTCTGGCGCGCGTTTGATCCCGTTGATAATTGACTCCAACCGGGGCTTCAGTTGCGTATAGCGCTCTCGGCAACGTCCGAGAGTCTCTTTCGCAGGGCTCCTTGCGATTCGGAGAGCTCGCTCAGGCTGTACGTTTGCGAGCCCGGACCATCATTGGTTCAACTGAGGCGGGCCGAAGCCTCGGTCAACCGTCTTGGGCTTCCAGCCACCGCTCGGCGTCGATCGCGGCCATGCACCCGGTGCCGGCCGCGGTGACCGCCTGGCGATACACACTGTCTTGGACATCACCGCACGCGAAGACGCCGTCGACGCTCGTTCGGGAAGTCCCGGGGAGGACTTTGATGTACCCGGTGTCGTGAAGCTCGAGCTGACCGTCGAATAGACGGGTATTCGGCTGGTGGCCAATGGCAACGAAGAAGCCGTCACACTCGAACAGCCGTTCGTCGCCGGTCTGCGTTTGTTGAATGCGCAAGCCGGTCAGGCCGCCCGGAGCGCCCGGGCGCTCGGGCTTCTGGCCGAGCACTTCGACGACGGTGTGATTCCACAAGAACTCGATTTTCGGGTTTCTTTGGGCGCGGTCGGCCATCACCTTCGAGGCTCGGAGCGTTTCCCGGCGGTGGATCACCGTCACCTTCGAGGCGAATCGAGTCAGGAAGATGGCCTCTTCCATCGCGGTGTCGCCGCCGCCCACGATCGCGACGTGTTGGTTCTTGAAGAAGGCGCCGTCGCAGGTCGCGCAGGCGGACACGCCGTGCCCCATGAGGTCGCGCTCTCCCGGGATCTCGAGCAGCTTCGCCACGGCGCCGGTGGCGATGATCAGCGCTTGCGCTTCGTAGCGAAGTTCGTTCTCCACTTCGACCCGAAACGGTCGGCTAGAAAGGTCGGTCTTGGTCACGAACCCGTGCACCACCTCCGTGCCGAACTTGGTGGCTTGCTGCTGGAACTTGGCCATCATGTCGGGACCCATGATCCCTTCCGGGAAGCCGGGGTAGTTTTCGACATCCGTCGTGATCATCAGCTGCCCGCCCGGCAAGACGGATTGATTACCGGGAATGATGCTCCCCTCGATCAAGACGGGTTCGAGGTTGGCGCGCGCCGTGTAGAGAGCGGCGGTATATCCCGCCGGACCGCTTCCGATGATGACGACCTTTCGCTTGTCCACGTTGGTTCTGGGTAGCACTCGACCCCCAGCGAATCAATCATTCAGCTGAAGACCGGTCCGTGGATTCGGCAAGGCCGAGAAGTGAAGCCAGCCGCACGTGACTGTCATCGCCGAGCCCTACATAGAGCTCGAAGTCCCTTGAGGATCCGGGGCGCGAGGGGAAGATAGTGGTCCTCGAAGGCGTAGGGCAATGGGGTGTCATGTCCGGTAACTCGAAGCGGTGGCGCTTTCAGATCCGAAAAGCACCGCTCGGCGACCAGGGCGACCAGCTCCGCCCCGAAGCCACAGGTTCGTGGCGCCTCGTGTACGACCACGAATCGTCCGGTTTTTCGGACGGACACGACCACCGCCTCGAGGTCGACGGGCCACAGGGTCCGAAGGTCGATCAGCTCGCAGTCGATACTTTCCGAGAACGCGATCTTCGCCGCCGTGACCGCCTCGTCAAGCATCGTCCCCCATGCCACGATAGTCACGTCTTGCCCCGGTCGGACGAGACGAGCTTGACCGATGGGGACAGTGTAGTCGGTTTCCGGGACGTCGCTCTTGGCGGTCCGGTAAGCCCGCTTCGGCTCGAGAAAGATGACCGGATCGTCGTCGGCGATCGCGCTCAGCAGCAGGCCCTTGGCGTCGTAGGGAGTGGCCGGGCTCACCACTTTGAGGCCCGCGGTGTGGATGAAGTACGCTTCCGGAGACGGCGCCGGATAGGGATCTTGGGACCGGCCGGCGCCGACCGGGGTGCGAATCACGACCGGTGCTGACGCTTGACCTCCGGAACGATAGCGCAGCTTGGCCAACTCGTTCACGACTTGGTCGAAGGCGGGATACACGAAGTCGGCGAGCTGAACCTCGGCCACGGGACGAATGCCGTTGAGGGCCAGCCCGATCGCGCAGCCGACCACTCCACCCTCGGCCAGGGGGGTATCAATGACCCGGTTAGGCCCGAACATCTCATATAAACCCTTGGTGGCGCTGAACACCCCGCCCAGCTTGCCGACGTCTGGGCCGAGTACCACCACGCGTTCGTCGGCCCTCAGAGCCGCCATGAGCGCGCTGTTCACGGCTTCGACGAGGTTCATGGTCGGCATGCCGACCTTCTGGCTCGGCTGAGCGAAGCCGTCAAGGTCCGCCCGGAGGCCCTCGGAGCGCACAGAACTCCTATGAGAAACAACGACCGGCGGTGCACTGTTGGCGGCACGTGGCTGCTACGCCTGAATCGACGCTTACGGTCGAGCTGATCGACGACCTGTCCAAGGTATCCGAACACGAATGGGATGCGTTGCTCGGGGACGGCGACGACGCTTCGCCCTTTTTGGAGTGGCGTTTCCTGAGAAGCCTGGAGCGAGCCCAAACGCTGGGGGCCGAGAAAGGCTGGGTTCCGCGATACCCGCTGGTTCGCCAGGATGGACGGCTCGTCGCGGCTGCCCCCGCGTACGTCAAGCTTCACTCTCAAGGAGAGTTCGTTTTTGACTTTGCGTGGGCGAACTTCGCCGATCGTATCGGGGTTCAGTACTACCCGAAAATGTTGGTCGGAGTCCCGTTCACGCCGGTGACCGGGCGTCGGATGCTCACGGGACCCGGAGCGGACCGCCCATTCTTGGTTCGCGTGCTGGGACAGGTGCTGACCGAGCTGTGCGAGCATCTGGATTTGTCGAGCGTGCACGTCAATTTCGCGACCGAAGACGAAGTCGAGATCCTGTCGGAGCTGGGGTACCAATGTCGTCTCACCATCCAGTACCACTGGTATCGACACGGTGAACAAACCTTCGACGACTATCTGGCGCGCTTCAACTCCAAGCGGCGCAATCAGCTAAAGCGGGAACGCCGCGAGCTCGAGCGGCAAGGCATCCAAGTCGAGGTCTTGAACGGTCACGACCTGACCCCTGACCAAACCGCGACCGCCTTTCGTATCTACAAAAGTACCGTCGACAAGTTCTATTGGGGACGACAATACCTCAATCGGCGAGTCTTCGACCTGTGGGTGGAGACCATGCCCGAGCGGTTCGAGCTGGTGGCGGCGCGCGCCGGGGCCGACGGCGAGATCGTCGCTGGTGCGGTCAACTTTGTGAAGGGGCGTCGTCTTTACGGCCGCTACTGGGGGTGTTTCAGAGAGCTGAAGCACCTTCACTTCAATATCTGCTACTACGAAGGAATACACCGCGCCTACGAGAAGGGTCTCGATGTATTCGAGCCCGGGGCGGGCGGTGAACACAAGCTGGTTCGGGGGTTCGAGCCGACCTTCATGCACAGCGCGCATTACATACGCGCTCCACGTCTCGCCGCTCCGATCGCGCAGTTTTTGGAGTCGGAACGGCAACAGGTGATTCATGAGCGGGAAGCAATGATGGATGCCACCGGACATAAACAGACCTGAGGGCATAAGAACGACAACGCATCGGCACGTGAGGAAGCGTCGATGAGCACCGAGAGTGTTGAACGATCGATGAATGGCGGCTCCTCAAGTCCGGATACTAGGGACGCCCCTAAGTATTCAGTTGTTTCATGAAGACGATGCTCGGTAGCGTGATGTTGCGGTTCCATGGTTCGCTTGCCGGAGCATTTCATTGAAGGACGCGCGAGTGGCGTCCAATTGGTCGATTCGGCCGGTGTAGAAATGGGTCGAAATCTTGCTGTCGCCCGATGGCAAGATCGTCTTGAAGACGTCCACAAAGGCGCCCCCCAGGCCCACCACGTTCTCAACCTCCACGTGCGCGGGCCCAAAGTCTGGCGCTGCGATGAGCAAGCGGCCAACGAGTCGGCCTCGGCCGGCACGCTGACCGTCCTACCTGGACCGATCGAGAGCCGTTGGAAGTCAGACGGAGTGGTGGAGCTCATTCACCTGTATCTTCTCGACTCGTTCGTGCAATCGGTCGCGCAGACCGCCTTCGATACCGGTGGCCGCCCCGTCGAGGTCCTCGAACGGACGGGCGTCGACGATCAAGACCTGTGTGTGGCCGGCCAGTGTGTGGCGCGGGACCTGATGGGCAGAGACCCACCGTTGGCCTGCGAACTCGATGCTTGGGGCCAGGTCATGGCTCTCAAGCTACTCAGGAACCACAGCTCGCTGTCGTCGGCGAAAGAGACGGTCCGGCGAGACCAAATGACGCCCAACCGGCTGCGTCGCCTGACCGAGTACATCGACGCCCACTTCGCGGCCAACCCCAGTCTCGAAGCGCTGTCCCATATGGTCGGTATTAGCCCATTTCATTTATCGCGCGCCGTTAAGAATACGACCGGCTTTTCTCCCCACCGGCTCGTGATGCGTCGGAGAATTCAAGAGGTGAAGCATCTTCTCGCCGCCACGACGCTTCCCCTGGTCGAGATCGCGTCGATGGTTGGCTTCGCTTCGCAGTCCCACTTGACGACGGCTTTCAAAAAAGAGAGCGGCACGACCCCCGGCCGCTACCGGCGGCTCATGGAAGACGCCGCCAAGCCGAATCCGCTCCCTCCAGAAGAAGAGTAGTCACGGCCGGCGACCGCGATTTCTCAAATCGCCTTTCTCGACGCCGCTGCATCCATTGAACAGACGGCCGCTGGACGCCGGGACTACCAGAAATCCGATAGTCTCTGGCTTTTCAGATACCGAGATCGCGCTCCATCCTCCGAAGAATGCCGTCGGGCTCGGACACCGCGGCGTCATTCAACTGATCAGCTCGAGCCTGGGTGTCGGCCACCGTGTACACCCGGAACTGGGGAGCATTACCGGACGGTCGGAGGTGAACGATTTCTCCGCTCTCGAAATACATGCGGACGCCGTCCACCAGATTCACGCCCACCAAACGGCCTACCCCCAGGTTCTCGCTGAAGTACCGCCGGACGACATCGACCAGGCCTCGGTGGTCGCCGCCGGTCGAGGCCCAGTCATCGTCGCCTCGTTTCACCTCGACGCCCTCGGTAAACCGGAGCTGCTGGATGGTTGCGTCGGCGGGGTAAAAAGAAGCGAGCAGGGCCCGGCTCTGGTCGGGATGGAAGTTGTCGATGAGCCCGGCTCGGGTCGCTCGCTGCGGCAGCCGAGCGAACGCCCCGGAGACCGAGTTCGTTTCCCGACTCGCCAAGAGGACACAGATGATCGGAAGGAACGCGTCGCGAGTAGGCAGCGGCCGAACCGGTTTGGTATTGAGACGAAACGGGGTAGCGGTCAGGAACCCGCCGTTGGCCTCCCAGCCCACCACGCTTTCGGCGCCGCGAGCCAGGGCGGTATTCATCGCGTCGATCACATACGGAGAGCCGATGCGGGTGCGAATGATATCGATGTGGCTGAAGTGCCGCTCAATGGCATCGGTTGCACTCACCGGCACGGCCGCTAGACCAGCGCCGATGAACTCGGCGCAGACGATGCCCACGACGTCACCTCGGTGGAAACGTCCGGTTTCATCGACGACCAGGGGGCGGTCGCCGTCACCATCGGTCGAAACCAACGCGTCGGCGCGGTGTTGGTCGATCCACTGGCGATATCGGGCCTCGTCGGCGACCGAAACGTCTTCGGTGTCGACCGCAACGAAGGCGTCGGTGCGCTCGATGGGGATGGCATCGGCACCGAGCTTGGTCAGCACGTCGGAGAGCAGGTCGCGGGCGACAGAAGAGTGCTGATAGACCAGCACCCGCTGGCCGGCGAGAGGTCGACCGCCCTCGAAGGGGGCGAGATAACGGTCCATGTACGCGCGGGCTGCGTCATCGACGGCCGCCGGCACGAGGGTTTTCGTCTTGAACATTCCTCGAGCATCGAAGCGACTGTCTTCGGCGCTCATCGCGTACAGCCGCCGTCGGACTTCGCCGACGGCTCGGATGATCCCCGGCTCATCGCTCTTGAGCACCTCACCGGTGGGTCGGTAGAATTTCACTCCGTTTCGGTCGGGCGGGATGTGACTCCCCGTGACCATCAGGGCCGGAATGGGGCCGCTGGCGTCGGCGCCGTCCACCCCTTGCGGCGCCGACGCGTAGGCCGCCAGGGCCGGCGTCGGAACCTGCCCCGCGTTGATCACCGGATGGCCGACATCTTTAACCGCTGTCATGGCTGTGCGAGCGATCCGAGGGCTGCTCTCGAGGCCGGTGCTCGGGTCCTGAGCTCGGAGATCCTGGCCCACCACCACCGGGTCGCGTTCGTTGGCCTGACCGGTTAGCGCGAGATACCGCAAGAAGCCCTGCACGTTGATGTAGACTTCGAGATCGGTCATGTCTCGCACCAGGCCGCGTAGGCCGCTGGTGCCGAATCGTAGCTCGACGGGGTCTCGATCCAGAAAGACGGGGCGGTCGCTCATCTGGGGCTCCCTTATCACTCGACGGCTTGGGCGTCCCGTTCCGCCCGGTCGGCGGTCTCGTCCGAAGACGCGTTCGGCTCGACCCTGGAGCCGGGGCGTGTTCGGATGACCGGGTGGATGCCGAAACGATCAAGCGGGTGCTCCGATTGGCGCCGCTCACCTTCGAAGGGGGTTTTTTCCGCGAGACCTACCGAACGGAGTTGGAACTGCCGGTGGACTCGCTGCCGGCCCGGTATGGCTCCCCGCGGTCGGTCGGGACGGCCATCTATTACCTGCTCGATCCGTCGACGTTTTCGGGGCTCCATCGCTTGAAGAGCGCCGAGACGTACCA
Source organism: uncultured Myxococcales bacterium (assembly GCA_964519665.1). Taxonomy (GTDB): domain Bacteria; phylum Myxococcota; class Kuafuiibacteriia; order Kuafuiibacteriales; family Kuafuiibacteriaceae; genus JANQQN01. The sequence continues at coordinate 76,227 of CAZFIV010000018.1, read as the reverse complement.
CTTCTATCTGGGCGATCCGGTCGAGATGCTCATGCTGTTTTCCGACGGACGAGGCGAGACGGTCGTCCTCGGATCCGACATCCTGCGAGGGCAACGTCCCCAACACACGGTCCCCCCTGGGGTGTGGCAAGGCTCACGTCTCATCGACGGGGGCCGGTTTGCGTTGATGGGCACGACAATGTATCCGGGCTTCTCCAGAGAAGACTTCGACGGCGCGTCCCGCAATGAGCTCCAGCAGGCTTACCCTCGTTTCGCCGCGCTAATCGACGCCTTGACCCGCGAATCCCTGGCCGAATGAGAGTCGGCGAGCGCCGACGCTCGCTGAGCGCCGACGCGCAGCGAGCGCCGACGCTCAGCGAGCGCCGACGTGCAGCGAGCGCCGACGCTCAGCGAGCGCCGACGCTCAGCGAGCGGAGACGGGTGGGCGCGATTCACTCGCGCCCGGGACCCGCGGAATTCGAGGTTGGACGAGCGAGGCGACAACGCGGTCAGGGGGCTCGGGTGCTCAGCGCGAGCGCGTGGATTGGGCCCTTCATTTCTTCGGCGAGGGCTTTGTAGACCATTTTGTGTTGTTGGATTTCGGACTTACCCGCAAAGGAGGGGGAGACCACCTCCGCTCGGAAGTGGTCACCCGTGCCCGTTAGGTCGGTCACCGTCGCCTGAGCGCCTTCAATGCCTGCTTCGATCAATTTCTTCACCTCATCGGTGCTCATGCGTTGATCTAAGCGCAGACGCTCGAAGCACGCCAGTCATGGCACGGGCGATGCTCGAAAAAGCGGTGAGGCGGGGCCGAGCCCAGCCTAGATGTGGGGGCTGAGGCGTGCCTGGACCCCATTGGCTTGCGGTTTCTTGCAATCTCCTTCTTCGCCGTCGATGCTTGATAGAGCCGTGGCGCCCGACCTGTACTACGACGAGCCTTTTCGGACGTTCGAGTACAATGGTGGTGTACACCTGACGGACTCGGTCTTGTGGTGCGACACCGATCGTCGCAACGACTTGGTCTTCATCTCTCACTCTCACGCGGATTACATTGGGAAGAACCGTCGGATCCTGGCCACCGATAAGACAGTTCGCGTTCTGACCCGAGGGACCGGCAAAATCGACGCGCTCACGTCGCCCTACCGCCGCCAATTCACGCTCGGGCCCCTCGCCCTTCAGATGTTCCCGTCCGGCCATGTTCTCGGGGCGGCGCAGCTGTTGATCGTCCGCGATGAACGGCGGCTGGTCTATACGAGCGACGTGAATCCACGGGCTTCGCTGACGGCTGAGACCGGGGAGCCGGTCGCATGCGACGTGCTGGTGATTCCAGCGACCTACGGTCGACCTCAGTTCCGCTTTCCGCCTCGAGAGGCGGTCGTCAGCGGCATAAAGACGTTCGTCGACGACTGCCTGAACGATAAGACGACGCCGGTCTTGATCGCGAATCAGATCGGTCTTGCGCAAGAAGTGATGCAAATCTTCGGAACCGAGGGCTATCGCCTTCGGGTGCATCGCTCGATCTACGAGGTTGCCAAAGTCTATCGAGAGCTTGGCTTGAGTTTGCCCAACGCCCGACGTTTCCAAGGCGCACCCGCCAAAGACGAGATCGTCATCTTCCCGCCCATCCTTCGGAACCACTCGTCGATTCGAAAGCTGAAGCGTCACAAAACGGCGATGGTGGATGGCCGGGCACTGGACGAAGCCTATGTGTTTGGCAGCAAGGTCGACGCGGCATTCGCCCTGTCGGACGCGGCCGGGTACGACGAACTTCTCGAGTTCATCACCAGCACCGGCGCCACCGAGGTGTTCCTGTCGGAAGGCTACGTCGACGAGTTCGCCCAAGACCTTCGCGACGTGGGCATCCGCACCTTCCCGTTATTGAAGCCCCAGCAGCTCAGCCTGTTTTAGACGAGTTAGACGACGACCGCGAAGATCACGATCGCGACCACCAGAACGGCGAGCCCGAGCAACGCCAACCCCCACACCATCCATGGTACTGGGCGTCGGTCGAGGGTTTGATCGAATGAGTCTGAGTAATTTTCGAGGCTGGGGCGCGGTTCAGGATCGGGCGGCGGCGTTGCGACGGGGAACGTTCGTCGGTGGATTTCGAGCGCCTTCTTATGTCGAGGGCGCGGATCGGATTGCCGATTCGGCCGCTCGAAAGAGGCGTTCTTTTCTTTGATGGTGCGGCGCGGCGCGGATCCCGGCGCTTTGGTCGCCGGGGCAGCCGTCGGCACCGGCTGTACGGTTGGGCCCGGGACGTCATCGGGAAGCCGAGACAGTCGGGTGGGCGCATCACCCTCGAACAGGGCTCGAGCCTGTGGCGGGGCGTCCATCATCACCGTCATCTCGTCGTCGCGATAGGGCGAACGGGGGCGAGTCTGGGCGGTCGGCAAAGGCGCGACAGGGGTCTGAGCGTCGGGTGGCGCAACCCGTACGTAGCGGGTCGTGTCTGAGGTCCCGGAGGTTGGACGTGGGGCGATCTGGGTGCGGTCCTCGACCGCTCCATCGTGAGCGCCGACGTCGGTCCGATCGTCGGTTCGATGGTCGGTTCGATGGTCGGTTCGATCATCGGTTCGGTGGTCGGTTCGGTGGCCGGCGCGGTCATCGGTTCGGTGGCCGGCGCGGTCATCGGTTCGGTGGTCGGTTCGCTGGCCGGCGCGGTCATCGGTTCGGTGGTCGGTTCGGTGGCCGGCGCGGTCATCGGTTCGGTGTCCCGCGTCCCGCGCGAAGTCCCGAGGGTCTCGGCGGAGCGTCGGCTCGGAACCGAAGATCTCCGCGCCGATATCGAGCTCGCTGGTCTTGACGTTAGGGTCGGTGACCGCCTCCCGGCGGAATGCCGGCTTGCGGCGACCATCGACCCCGGCCGAGCGCTTTTGCTTGGCGTTCAGCTGCATCGTCCATTCGATGGGCAGGTTGCCTCGCCCAAAGACCGATAGTGCGCCCTTGTCGGATGTCGCGATGATGATCGATTGCTCGGTGCCGCCAGCGAGGTCATCGAACTTGGGGACCGGCGGCGGACTGAAGTCGACCTTCGGGTAGAGGTAGCGGAGGTATCGGACCAACGCCTCCCGGTTGTTGTCGGGGCTGGTCGCGCGAGCCGCGAAGTCACGCATCTGTCGGGCGGTCTGAAACCTCCCCTCGGGGCGAACCTCGACGGCTTGCATGATCAGCCGCTCGACGATGTCGGGGAGAGTCGGGATGACCGTCTTCGGACTGCGGTGCTTCGGCGATAGGACCCGCTGCCACAGGGTGGCCTGGTCCTGCTCGTCGACGAGTCGGTCGCCGGTGAAGACCTCGAACAGCATGACGCCGGCGGAGTAGATGTCGGCGCGGCCGTCGATGCTTTCGTGTCTCGCCTGTTCGGGCGACATGTACCCGTACTTACCGACCGCGAGCGCCCCTTGGGTTCGGGCCGGCAAGACGTCGGTGCGCGCAAGGCCGAAGTCGATGAGCTTGATCGACCCGTCGAACCCTACCAGCACGTTCTGGGGCGAAATATCGCGGTGGACGAGCCCCATGTGGCGGCCGTGCTCGTCTTTGAGGTTGTGCACGTAGTCGAGGCCTCGCAGCAGCTGATCGGTAATGTACAAGCCGAGGCCGATCGGGAGAGGCTCCCCACGTTCGTAGGCTCGGTCCAGGACGTCTCCCAGGTCGCGACCGTGCACGTACTGCATGGCGATGTAGTAGTCGTGGTCGACTTTGCCGGCGTCGAAGACCCGAATGATGTTCTGGTGCTCGATCCGCACCATGATCTTCGCCTCGTCGGCGAATCGACCCACGAACTCTTCGTCTCCGGTGAGGTCGGTACGGATCGTCTTGATCACGCAGCGTTCATTGACGTGGCGAGCGACGGCCAGCATCACCTCCCCCATTCCGCCGCGCGACAGGCTCTTCTCCAGGATGTAGCGCCCGAAGACGCGCGGAAACCGCTTCCGTATGCCGACGACGGGGGCGTTCTGAAGCTGGTCGGGCATTGAGGTCACCGCTTGTGGCTCAGGGCCGCGTCGACGGCGGCGAGCACTTCGTCCAACCGAACCGGCTTGCTTACGAGGACGTCGACCCCCTTCGCCGCGAGGTCGGCCCCGCCGAGGTCGCCGCCCCATCCCGTGATGAGCCCGACCGGCATGTCGGGACGGCGCGCCTTGACCGCCTGGGCGACCTCCCATCCGCTCATTTCGGGCATGCCCAGATCGGTCAGCACCATATCGAACTCGCCCTCCGCGAAGTGCCGAAGTCCTTCCGGGCCGTTGGCGGCGGCCACGACGCGGTGGTCTCCTGCCCGAAGGATATCAGCCAGAACGTCTCGCACCGCAACGTCGTCTTCGATGAGGAGCACCCGCGCTCTCTTTTGCTGGACCTTGTCAAGATCGTAAATGGGCGGAGCGGGCTCCGGGGGTGACGTCCAATCGTTGGCGCTCGGGGCCTCCTGAAGATATACCCTGATCCGGGTTCCTCGGTTGCGGGCCGAGTCGACCTCGAATCGGCCTCCATGCCGCTGGACGATAGCGTAGGTCACGGACAGCCCCAATCCCGACCCCTGGTCACCTTTGGTGCTGAAGAACGGGTCGAAGATCCGGTTCGCCGTGTCGGCGTCCATTCCGACTCCGCTGTCGTCCACTTCGAACCAGGGGGCGCTATCTTTACCGGTCCGAACCGTGAGTCGACCGCCGAGGGGCATCGCATCCAGCGCGTTGTTGATGAGATTGGCGAGCGCCTCCCGCAGCTCGATGGCGTCGCCGAGCACGGGAGGAACCTCGACGAGGTCGACCAGCACTTCGATGCTCCGGGAGGGCTCGGCGACCGCCGGCGCGATACGGTCGACGGCTTCCGTGATGACCGGTCCCAGCGCGACGGGAGCCAGGGGGCTCTCCGGCTTTTCTTTGGCGAAGTCCTGGATGCGACGCACCGTCCCCGCGCCGTCGAGGGCCGCCTTGGCGATCACTTGGACGGAGCGTAGATGGTCCGGATCCTTGAGCATGATCTCCAGCATCTGGGCCCGGCCGAGGATCGCGCTGAGAACGTTGTTGAAGTCGTGAGCGACTCCGGCCGCCATCTCTCCCAGCGCCTGCAGCTTCTCGGCTCGGACGAGCTGGTCTTTGGCGTCCTTCAGCTCTCGATAGGCCCTTTCGAGGGCGCTGAAGTTGCGAGCGTTGCGCAACGAGATCGCCATATGAGCGGCGAGATCCATCAGCAGCTGCTGATCTTCGAGCCGGAAGGGTTCTTGGGTCGCGACCAGGAACAGACCCACCGGGACTTGGTTGGCCACGATCGGGACCACGGCTTGATGGTGACCGGGGAGCACCGGCGCTGGCCGAATGACGATCCGCTGGCCGGATAGTGCTTCCGCGACAACCGGATCGGACCTGATGGCCCTCGCCTCCTGCAGTCGGACTACGGGTCCGCTCCCCGGTGGTGGCCGCTCGATTCGCCGCACCCGAAAAGAGGCCTCGACATCGTCGAGCACGAGGAGGTCGACCGCCGTATAGTCGAGCAGCGGTTGAAGTCGGTCGCCGACGATCCGAAAGACGCCGTCGACATCGAGGGTAGAGCTGATGGCGCGCGCGATCTCGGACAATGCCTGGAGGCGAGCCATACCCTCGGACGCCGCTCGATACATGCGCGCGTTCTCGATCGCCACCGCGATTTGGCGCGCGACTCGAGTGAACAGCTCGAGGTCGTCCGCATCGAAATTCCGCACCTGCCGAGTAAAGATGCTGACCACGCCCGAGCACTGGCGCCGGCCGACGGCGGGTTCTGCGCTGAGGAGCGGGTGTCGATCCGCGGGAACCGACACCCGGCTGATCAGCGGGACGGTGACCGCCGACCGAAAGCCCTCCCGCGCGGCAGCACCGAACTCGAGGCGAGGGTCGTTCTCGATGTCCTGAACGATCTGAATCGTGCGGGTCATATACGCGAGGCCGAGTAAGCCGGTCTCCGGGTTCTGTTGGCGCATCGCCCGAACAAAGGTCTCGCTCGTGCCTCGGTAGTGGTTGGACAAGAAACGCGCGTTGCTGCTGTCGATGGTGGAGACGCCGGCGGCGTCGACGCCCAGGGCCTCGATCAAGCGCTCGACCACGTCATCGAGGATCCGACCGAGATCCTGGACGTCGGTGATCGCCTCCGCGACGAGGTTGGTGACCGACAGCTCGTGATTGCTGCGCAGCAAGCGCTGCTCGTAGGCTTTCCGGGCGGAAATGTCCTGCAGGATGCCCAGCACCCCAAAGCCTTCAGGGGCTCGCAGGTAGCTGACCGACGCTTCGAGGTATACGGTCCGCCCGTCGCGAGTAAGGCCCGTAAATTCGTATCGACTGGGCAGCGGCGTGCCCTGAACCGACAAGTGCAGCCGGGAGGCCACGTTGGCGCGGGACGCAGGGTGAATGAGACGCCAGACGTCGAAGTCCTCCTGACAGACCTCATCGCGGTCGTAGCCGAACAGCTCGATGAAGCGCGGGTTGACGTACACGAACCGGCCCTCGTGGAGCACGTAGACCGGATCGTTGGCCGCTTCGAGGAGGCGCGCCAGCGGCAAGGGGGGCGTCACGGCATCAACTGGGGGGTGGCGACCGAGAACAGGTAGCCCGCGGTCGATCGGGGGTCGAAGTCGCCCGAATAGTCCTCGATGACCAGGCGCCAGGCCTCCCTTCCGTCGGTCCGTGCCACCCAGAACGACAGCGTGTCCACGTCACCGATGAACACTCCAGTGGCGAGCCCATCGAAGATCATGCGGTCGCCAAGGTAGCTCGCTGATAGGGGAAACGAGGTGTAGTCGAAGGCGGTCGAGCCGAAGATCGGCGCCCCGGTCTGCTGCCCCTGCACCGAGTTTAGAAGCTCCCCGTAGACCGAGTCGAACCGGTTGGACAGTCCGTCGAGGTTGATCTCCAGGAAGCTCTGGGGGACGACCAGGACCTCGGGCCGGGGCCACGCGAGATGTAGGCCGATGCATCGTTGTGGCCGGTCGTCGATCACCAGCTCGGTGTTCTGGCACACGAACTGGCCGATGTTGGTGCGAAAGTCGTGGACCCACAGGCCGAATGACGAGGGGATGCCGTCGGTGCGGAAGTTGCGGGCGTTGAACTCGCTCCATGCGACGAGCCCGGACCCCGCTCGTGGCTCGAAGCGAGGTGCATCCTGCACGACGTCGGTTTTCGGTACGAGCGCTCGAGGATTGCTCCCGTCGCTCTCGGCGATCCAGATCGCGGTTTCAAAGAGGCCCGAGTCGCCGATCGGCTTGGACGTATCGGCGCGGGCCCAGGCGACGAAGGTTCCGTCGTGTGAAACAGCCGGAATCGAATCCCGGAAGCGCCCCCCCGAGTCGGTGATCCGGCGGATGCGGCCGTCGGGACTCACGAAGAAGACCCCTTCATCGGGTCGGACGTAAGCCAGCCCGTTGCCTCCCGGAGACACCGAAGGCTGCCATTCGTCGCCCCCCGCTTCCGTCAGTTGAATGAGCGGATATGCGCCGGCCGTCTGATCGATCGGCCCCGGGACCAAGAAGAGGTCGTAGCCGCGGGCGGTGGACACTTTGCCGGTGGCGAATACGACGCCCCCCGACAACGATGCGTAATCGACCAAAAGGGTCGAGCCGTCGTCGCCTGCCGCCGGTCCGCACGCCGCCGAGCCACCGGCCGCCAGGCCGCAGGCCGCCAGGCGGACAATCGCGCTGCGAGCCCATGATTGCCGCATACGGTCACGTTAGCAAAACGGATTCCGGTTGGTCACAAGCAACAGCGGTGGATGCTAACTTTGCCGGCGATGCGGGATGTAGTCTTGGCTATCGACCAAGGGACCACCGGAACCACGGTCCTCGCCGTCGATCGGAACCTCAACGTCATCGCGAAAGCGAATCGCGAATTTCGGCAGATCTATCCGCAACCCGGATGGGTCGAGCATGATCTCGAGGATATCTGGGTGTCGACGACCCAGACCCTTAGCTCGGTGTTGTCGGAGATCGGAGCGGAGCGGGTCGCCGCCATCGGCATTACCAACCAGCGGGAGACCGTCGGACTGTGGCGACGGGAGGATGGCCGTCCGGTCCACAATGCGATCGTGTGGCAATGCCGCCGCACCGCCGATCGATGCGAACAGCTCAAGAGGCAGGGCCTCGAGAGTCTGTACCGATATCGCTGCGGCCTGGTCATCGATCCCTACTTTGCGGGCACGAAACTCGAGTGGCTGCTCGGTAACGTCGACGGGGCGCAGGCTGAAGCCGAGCGAGGCGAACTCGCGGCCGGCACCATCGATTCGTTCTTGGTATGGCGACTGACCGGCGGCGCGGCGCACGTGACGGACGTATCGAACGCGTCCCGAACCCTGTTGTTCGACATTCACACCCTCCGCTATGAGGAAGAGCTCCTGAAGCCGCTCAACGTTCCGCTGGCGGTGCTGCCGGAAGTCCGGTCGTCGGCGGAGGTCTACGGCGTCACCCGAAATGTACCCGGCCTCGATGATGGTATTCCGGTCGCCGGCATGGCGGGTGACCAGCAGTCGGCGCTCTTCGGACAGGCCTGCTTCGATGTGGGTGACGCCAAGTGCACGTACGGAACCGGGGCGTTCATTCTGGTGAACACCGGCGCCGAAGCCAAGCCGTCGAGCCACGGCATGCTGACCACGGTAGCGTGGCAGCTGGGCCCGTCGGCCCCCGTTCAGTACGCGCTGGAGGGCGCGGTGTTCATCGCTGGGGCGGCGGTGCAGTGGCTTCGGGACGGCCTGCAGATCCTGGACGACGCGAAGGAAGTCGAAGCCCTCGCGGCGGCCGTTCCCGATTCCGGGGGCCTCGTTTTCGTTCCCGCGCTCACCGGTCTGGGCGCGCCCCACTGGCGGCCGGAGGCCCGCGGCCTGATCTCGGGTATTACCCGAGGGACGACTCGTGCTCACCTCGCTCGAGCGACCATCGAAGGCATCGCTCTGTCGGTGAACGAGGTCATTTCGGCGATCGTCGCCGACGCCGGCGCGATCACCGAGCTGCGGGTCGACGGCGGCGCGACCGCTAACGACCTGCTGATGCAGACGCAGGCGGACCTCGCTCGGCAGACCGTGGTTCGTCCCCAGATGCTGGAGACCACCGCCGCGGGGGCGGCCTTCCTCGCGGGGATCGGAGCCGGCGTGTTCGATTCCACTGACGCCATTCGAAAGGTTTGGCAGGAAGACCGGCGCTTTCAACCGTCGGACGCCGAAGCCGCTCGACGCCTTCTCGACCGCTGGAATCACGCCGTGAAGCTCGCCTAGCCGTCTCTTGATAGCGCCTCATATAGGGTAATTCATGGGCCGAGACGAGATTATTCGTACTCAAAAGTTCTTGGGCCGAATCAATTGATCTCTTGCCTCTCGTGCCCGTACAGAAGGGGACGTGACTATGGCCCATGAGGAGCAACACACCCAACGCTTCGGAGACAACCCTATAGCGGTCCGCGACACCGACCACTATACCGAGGAGTACGTCCAATCCTTTGTCGAGAAGTGGGACCAGCTCATCGACTGGGAGCGAAGGGCCCAAAGCGAAGGCGAATTCTTCATCGAGACCCTCAAGGCGCACAACGCACGTAAGGTTCTCGACGTTGCCACGGGTACCGGATTCCACTCAGTGGCTCTGCAGAAGGCCGGTTTTCAGGTGACGAGCGCCGACGGAAGCCCGGAGATGTTGGCCAAGGCTTTCGAGAACGCTCGCCGCCACGACAAGATCTTGAGGACTGTCCAGGCGGATTGGCGATGGCTCAATCGAGATATCCACGGCAAGTACGACGCGGTTGTTTGTCTCGGCAACTCATTCACTCACCTGTTTTCGGAGCGCGACCGCCGCAAGACGCTGGCTGAATTCTACGCTGCGCTCCGACACGACGGCCTGCTGATCCTCGACCAGCGGAACTACGATGGCATCCTCGACAACGGCTATAGTTCTGCGCACAAGTACTATTACTGTGGTGAGGACGTAAGCGCAGAACCCGAATATGTCGATGAGGGCCTGGCGCGCTTCAAGTACTCCTTCCCGGACGGCTCGGAGTTTCACTTGAACATGTTCCCACTTCGCAAGGCGTACGTCCGTCGGCTGATGTACGAGGTCGGCTTCCAGACCGTGAAGACGTACGCCGACTTCAAAGAGACGCACCGCTCGACGGACCCGGACTTCTACATTCACGTGGCCAGCAAGGAGTACGGTGAAACCTACGATGACGGGGGGACCGTCAATGGGCGCTGATTCCGACGTCATCAAGATCGCCCGCGACTACTACGACAGCCCGGATGCCGATGAGTTCTACTTCCGCGTTTGGGGCGGCGAAGATATCCACATCGGGCTGTACGAGAGCGAAGGCGACGACATCAGGGTCGCGAGCCACCGTACGGTGAAGCGAATGGCTCGCGAAATCCCCAATCTGGGGCCCGATGTCCATCTGCTGGATTGTGGGGCCGGCTACGGCGGAGCGGCGCGGGCGCTCGCCTCGGAGTTCGGTTGTCGGGTCGATTGCCTCAACCTGAGCACGGTGCAGAACGAGCGCAACCGTACGATGAACGTAGAAGCCGGCCTGGATGATCGGGTCCGTGTGTTCGATGGGGCTTTCGAGTCGCTCCCGTTCGACGACAACACGTACGACGCGGTGTGGAGCCAAGACGCGTTTCTGCACAGCGGCGAAAAGGCTCGAGTGCTCGACGAGATCAACCGGGTCGTCAAGCCGGGCGGTGCCATCGTGTTCACCGACCCCATGCAGGCCGACGACTGCCCGCAGGGTGTGCTCGCCGACGTCCTGGCCCGCATCCACCTAAGCTCGCTGGGCTCGTTCGCCTTCTATCGTGAACAGGCCGCTCGCCTCGGATGGCGTGAGGTCGCGGTCCACGAAATGACCGAACAACTCGTCCGGCACTACCGGAGGGTCGGCGAAGAGCTGGCGGGGCGACGCTCGGAGCTGTCTGGATTCGTGAGCGAGGCCTACATCGACCGAATGATTCGAGGCCTCCAACACTGGGTTTCGGCTGGCCAGCAGGGATACCTGGCCTGGGGCATCTTGCACTTTGGAAGCTGAAGCCGCCCGCCCACGCTGGTTGGCCGTGAACGTGCCGGTGTTCTTCATTTCCGGCGCCCTATTGATCGTGTTCGTGGCTTTCGGCGTCTTCTTTACGCCGACGGCCGCCGCCGTGTTTCCAGCCGTAAGGGCCTACGTCGGCTCAACGTTTGGATGGTTGTACCTGATCGCGGTCGCGATTTTCGTCGTCTTCTCCGTTTGGCTGCTCTTTTCGCGCTACGGCAATGTCCGCCTCGGAAGAGACGACGAGCGGCCGGCCTTTACGACGCTGTCGTGGTTCTCGATGCTGTTCAGCGCGGGCATGGGGATCGGGTTACTCTACTACAGTGTCGCCGAGCCGATCGGACACTACACGGAGCCGCCGGTGGGGCCCGGGAGAACGGTCGAGGCGGCGGAAAACGCCCTCGCGATCACGTACTTCCATTGGGGCCTGCACGCCTGGGCGATCTACGTCGTCATGGGTCTGGCGATCGCCTACTTCTCGTATCGCCGGAATCTACCGCTCGCCATCCGATCAACGCTTCACCCGATTCTCGGGCGCCACATCTTCGGTTGGGCCGGCCACAGCGTAGATATCCTGGCGGTGTTCGGAACCCTGTTCGGCCTCGCGACGTCGCTGGGGCTCGGGGCGACCCAGATCAACGCCGGACTGGCCAAGGTCTTCGGCACGCCGGAAAATGTCAGCGTCCAGATTGTCATCATCGCCACTATCACCTTTGCCGCGACGATCTCGTTGGTGACCGGTGTCGATAAGGGCATCCGGCGACTGAGTGAGCTCAACATGTTGCTAGCGCTCATCTTGATGCTCTTCGTGTTCGTGCTCGGCCCGAGGATCCGCATCATGGAGGGGTTCACCGATAGTCTGGGCCGATACCTCAGCGACTTCGTCGGCCGGACCTTTCGGATGGACGTCTACGAGCAGACCGATGGCTGGTACTACAACAAGACGATCTTCTATTGGGGCTGGTGGATCTCGTGGGCGCCGTTCGTCGGGACGTTCATCGCCCGCATTTCGAGGGGGCGAACGATTCGGCAATTTGTCCTCGGGGTGACGTTGGTGCCCACGCTGGTGACCTTCATCTGGCTCACCGTCTTCGGACAGACCGCCTTGCACCTCGACTTCTTCCACAACGCAGGGATCTCGGCGGCGGTCACGGACAACCCGTCGACGGCGATCTTCGTGATGCTCGAGAAGCTGCCGTGGGGAGGGATCACCTCGCTCGTGGCCGTCGCGCTGGTGGCGGTGTTCTTCGTAACATCGTCCGACTCGGCCTCGTTCGTGGTCGATATGCTGACATCCGGCGGGATTCCAAACCCTCCGATCTGGCAACGGGTCTTTTGGGCCGTGGCTGAGGGCGCGGTGGCCGCGGTGTTGCTCTTGGCATCAGGCGAAGAGGGCCTCAGCGCTTTGCAGGCCGCCGTCGTCACCGTTGGGGCACCCTTCGCGCTGGTCATGGTCGCGATGGTGGTCAGTCTGGTGCTCGGGCTTCGCAGCGAGTCCAAGGCGTAGCGAGCTTCAGCTGTTTTTGTCGGGCGGCATCGGAGTCTGAGCTGCGATACGGACGCCGGTGCGGGGTCGGGCCGGCGCGGGACCTCCCATATCGCCGTCTTGAAGCCGGTCGATGAGGACGGCAACCGACTCCGGGTCGACCGAATGCACCTCGCCGATCAGCTCGCAAACCATCGACCGCGCGTCGGTCGCTCTTCGCAGGAGCTCTTCCACGAAAGGGCGGCGGACCCCGTGGTCACCGGCCACTTCACGCCAGCGAGCCCAGAACCGCCGCGACCGTCGTTCGAAGGCCAATGGGACCAGCTCTTCGGCGAAAGGGATCAAGACCGAAGAAAGTGACCTTACATGATGCATCGACGCGCGGGGACGGCGGGTCGACGGATCGCCCCCCCTCGCGCTGCGGCGCCGAATCACGCCGGGCTTCGGCGCTAACCGGCTCGGTGAAAGAAGGTCGTCTTCAGCCTGATCGTCAGGCCCGACCGCCTCGAGCGGGGCCTCGAGCGGGGCCTCGAGCGGGGCCTCGAGCGGGGCCTCGAGCGCGGCCTTCTCGTCGGCCGGCAGATTGCTGAGAGCTCGGTGGGGCGCGATTCCAATGCCATCCACCGTCCCCGATTCGTGCGCATCGGGCTCCGGCGGGCGGTCTGGACGGGACAGCGGCGACGGAAGCGGGATATGGGCCGTCGGTGATTCCGCCTCCTCGTCGAACGCTGGGCTGACCGGCGTTTCGAGGCCTGGCGTCATGGTCGACTCGGCCGCTCGAGCTCCCTGAAGATGACCGGTCGGTGGAATCGTCATCGGCGGAAGCTCGACGTGAACCGAAGGTGTTCGGAGCAATCGCGCATCGGTTGCCTCGCCGTCGTCTTCGTCCGTCGGACCGAGGGTCTCGTCGAAGGACGCACGAACCGGCGGATGGCCGAACGCCTCCACCGTAAAAGCGTCGGAGGCATCGCCGGTCATCGGCTCGTCGGGGAGCACGGGGCCCCCGAGCATGGCCTGCCCGACGGCGAGCAGGCGTCTTCGGGCCTCCCGGGCCGCGGTCGGATCCGGCCCTACGAGCGCCCGACGCCATTGGATGAGGGTCACGATGACTCTCCTCGACCCCAAAGCGCCGATATCGCTACGGATCGCGGCCAGAAGAGTATCGGGCCAGAGCGCTTCTGGAACGGGTTTGTCCCAGTCGACGGGAAGCCTACCCGCTCGAAATGCCACGAATTGAGCATAGCGGCCCTGGTCGATGAATACGAGGAACGTGTGACGGCACCTAGGGCACGTTGTCGTCGACGGAACAGGCGAGGCATGTCTCCCGTGCCCAGCTTCATGCCTACGCGCGCGGCGAAGTCGACCCGGCGCGTAGGTCGGTCGTCGAGGCTCACCTCGCGGCCTGCGAGGAATGTCGCGCGCATCTGCGGCAGGTCAGAGAGGTCACCGACCTGTTGTCGGAGATGGGCACGGTAGACCTCGATGACCTCCGCTGGCGCCGGATTCGCGATGCGGTTCGCCAGCAGCTGGAGGTCGATGCCCAGCAGCCTCCGCAAGACATAATGGTTGGGCGTCGTTGGGTCATTCCAGCGGTCGCCGCCTCGTTGGTCGTGGCCCTGATGGTCGGGACGGCGGTCGTCATGCGGCGGACATCGCTCGTTCCGACGGACATCAAGCCCTCTCGGCCAGGTTTTGTGACGTCTTCGCCGGGTTCTCAGGTCGGAGCTCCGGATCACGTCGACGCCCCACTGGGATCGCCGGCTTCTGGTCATGTTGACTCGTCCGATGAAGCGGCGCTCCGGGCGACAAGAGCGAACGGTGATGCGCAACATTTGGTGTCGGGTGCGGCGCCCTTGACCGTTACGTTGGCCTCAGGCGCTCGGCTCGACCTCGAGCCTCGGACTCAAATGCAGGCGCACGTCTCGGATGGTCCGGCCGTCGAGCTGGCGCTCACGGTGGGCGCGGTACGGGTTCGCTTGCCGGAGCCGCCGACCCACGGGGCAGAGCCGAACCTACAAACTCCGGCTTTTCGACTGCTCGCCCAGAGTGATGATTTTTCCACCGGCTATTGGGCTGACCGATACTTCGTCGAGGTTCGTCGAGGCCAAGTCATGGTGACCGGCGGTGATTTCGGGGCTGCCAAGCTGGTGATCAAAGCTGGTCAGCGGCGCGATGTTCACCGCGCACCGGCCACCGAACCAGGCGATATGGAAGCCAGGAAAACGGAAGCCGATAAGACGGAAACCGGTAAAACGGAAGCCGGTAAAACGGACGCACCCTCACTAAGGCCACTCCAACCCAAGCGACGTAAAACCAAACATACTGCAGGCGCTACGACGGCTTCGGCCTCCCGCCCCGTTGGGCGTTCGCTTCGGTGGCCCGGGACATTCGCGGCTTCTTCTTCCACAGAGGTGTTCGCCAAGAGCGAGGAAGGCTCGGTGACCGTCGATGTCGAGTCCCCGGACGATCCTGGACTGACGCTGTGGCGTCAAACAATTGACGCCTATTACCGAGAGCGGGACTTAGCCAAGGCGGTGCGCTTGGCCGACCAGGTCATCCAGACCGGCGGTGAGCGGGCCCGGATGGCTCAGCAACTCTTGTGTGACGCTCAGATTGGCCTCGAGCAAGGGGCCGAAGCGCTCGAGGCTTGTAGCGCCTTGCTGGATGCCCGCGCGACCGCCGAAGAGCGGCGGAATATTCACTACACCCTCGGGACGATCTATCGAGCACTGCTCGGCGACTGCCGACAGGCGATCGAGCACTATAACCGCGCGGTCGTGTTCGGCCGTCAGAACATCCTCGACGAAAAAGTAAGACTCTCGCGGGCGACCTGTGCGCTCGAAGTGGGCGACCTTGCCGTGGCTGAGCGGGATATTGCGAGCCTCTCCAGCCGACGGAAGGACGGGGCAGGGCGTCTTGCACGCCCCGAAGAAGTTACTTTACTGCAACGTAAACTCGCGGCGGCCAAGAGGGCACTCAAGGCCGCGGCACAGCCGACCGATTAAATGTGATGCGTAGGACTATCGGTTTTAAGAAATGGGCCTTCATGATGTTTGACACCAGTTCGACTGCGACTTACAGCACTCGCGCCATGAGCCCTAAGCTCGGCTGGCTTCTCGCCGGACTCCTCATCATTCCGACCCCTCTGTTGGGCCAAGACTTGGCCCAAGAGAGTGGGCAGACCGAAGTCACGGCCGAGACGACCGTCCCTGAAACGACCACCACCGAGGTGATCGAGGAAGGGGGCAAGCCGGAGAAACGGGCCGACGCGCTTCGAAGCGACGAGCTGGTCATCGAGTTGCCCGCGGTGAGAGCCAATCAGCTGTCGAACGACGAGAAGAGGAAGAAGAGCGAGCGGATGCTGACGCGTCAGCGAGCTGGCCTGGCGCTGGTGACCGATCTCACCGCCGATGCGCGAGCCCGCAAAGACATCTTTCAGCTCAACTGCGTCAACGGTAAGCGGCTCCAGCTCAAAGGGCTTCTCAAGCTCTCGCAGCAGGCGGCGAACGCGATGTTCGAGGGCATGGCGACCGGTACGGAAGACGTCGTCAATCACGAGTACACCAAGATCGCCGTCGCCTCGCAGCGAGCGGTTCTGATCGTCAGGGACGCGAAGCAGTGCGTCGGCGAAGAAGCGATCTTCGCCGGTGACACCACGGTCGACATCGAGATCAGCTCGGACATCCCCACCACCGACCCGACTTTACCGGCGGCACCGCCCCTCGGACCGTCGGCGCCTCCAGTTGCGAGCGGATTCTGACAATGAAGCACTTCAACGCGGCGACTCTGCCCCTCGTCATCGCGGTGGCGGCGATGCCGGCCGTTGCGCGGGCGCAACTCGGCACTACCAGCGGTTTCCCGATCGGTGAGAAATCGCGCATTCACACTCAGCTCGAGACCGGCGTCGGCTTCGACTCCAACCGGGACCGCTTCGACAACATTGGCGAAGATCAGTCCGAGAGCGAGCGCCCGGACGGTCAACTCTCCGACTGGCGAGGCATCGTTCGACCGGGCCTCCAAATCGAAGTGCCCGGCACCAGCTTCTCGCTGTCGCTGCGGTCTCAGCTCACCATCACCCAGTTCTTCGGCACCGGCACGATCTCTTCGGACACGACCTACGGCGGGAGCATAGGCCTGACGACCCAGCTCGGCTCTAGCCAAAGCGTCGTCTCGTTCCGGTTGGAGAATCAGCTGGTACGGACCCCCACCTACTTCGACGAGCCCGGAACCATTCCGTCGGACGAGCGTCGGTTCCGTCAATGGTTCAACGTCGGCACCGCTCGACTGACTTTCCGGCCGGGCGGGCGGGCGCTCGAACTCGACGTTGGTTACCGCAACCGACTCTCGATCTACGATACGACGTCGACGGGCTTGCCACAGGGGCAGGAGCACGGCGGCTTGCTCGAGGCTCGCTGGCGATTTCTTCCCAAGACCGTGTTGTTGGTTCACGGCGACATCTCGACCTTCACGGTGGGCAATGACCCCCGCGACGAAGAGCTTCGAACCTCTCGCGGCTATCCGTTGCGGGTCTACGTGGGGGCGATCGGTCAGGTCACGTCGCGACTCCAGGCCGAGCTCACCGCCGGTTACAGCGATACGCTGACCGAGGACGATCGTCGAACCATCCGAGGACCCATCGGTTCCGCCATTGTCAAGTACGACATCAACGAGGCCATGTACGTGCGCGGCGGGTACCGACGGACGATCGCGCCGACCGCAACCCTCAGTGCCTACAGCTCCGATGCGGCGTTTGCCCAATTTCAGGCGTTGTTGTTCAGCCGAGTCATGTTCGGTCTGTTCGGTCAGTACGAGCTTCGAATGTTTGGCGAGCTGCCGGCGGTCCCCGGCCTCGACGACGGTTCGAGCGCTCATCTGTTCATCGCCGATGCTCGGGTCGAGTACTGGTTCTTCGAGTGGCTGAGGGCGTCGATCAACTACCGACTGCTCCTCCAACTGGCCGAAGAAGAGGCGCGGGTCTCCAGTACCGACGACTTCCTTTTGCCCGGTCTGCAGCAATTCGACCGGCACCAAGTGCTCTTCAACTTGGGCTTTCGCTACTAGGCAAGCCTACGAGGCAAGCGGCCATGTTCCGCGTTGTACGCATTCAAAGCCGAATCTGCGTCGGTGGACCGGCGCTCCACTCGATCCTTCTCACCCGCGGACTGTCGCGCGCCGAAGGCTCCCGGTACGACACCACTCTGATCGGAGGGGGCCTCGAAGACGGTGAGTCGTCGATGGCGAACTTTGCTGCGCAACGTGGCGTCGCCGTCGAGGTTGTACCTTCCATGAGGAGGGCCGTTCGACCGCATCGAGACGCGGTGGCGCTGGCGCAGGTCGCTCGGCGCATTCGGGAGCTTCGACCCCAGGTCGTGCATACCCACACTGCCAAGGCCGGCAGCGTTGGTCGGATGGCCGCTTTTCTCAACCGAGTGCCGGTAGTGGTCCATACCTTTCATGGGCACGTCTTCGACGGCTATTTCAGCCCGCGGAAGACACAAGCCTTCGTTCAGGTCGAACGCTTGCTCGCTCGCAGGACCGACGTCATTCTTTCCCTGTCGAAGCAGCAGAAATTGGACTTGGTCGAGCGCTACCAGATCGCCCCGGCCGAGAAGGTTCGGGTGGTGCCCCTGGGTCTCGAGCTCGACCGCTTTCGGGCCGTCGACCCCCGCCAACGCGGAGGCCTTCGTCGAGAGCTCGGCATAGCGGACCGAACGCCGTTGATCCTGGCGGTCGGGCGCGTCGTACCGATCAAGCGCTTCGACCTGCTGATCGAGGCCTTCGCTCGGATGGTCAGTCGAGGTTCGGATGCTCACCTCGCGATTGCCGGTAGTGGTGCGCCGGAACCCATGGCGGCCCTGAAAAAGGCAGCCGAGCCCCTCCAAGGCCGGGTCCACCTTCTCGGGTGGCGTAGCGATCAAGACCGGCTCTATTGCGACGCCGACGTCCTGGCGTTGACCAGCGACAACGAGGGGACCCCGGTCACGGTCATCGAAGCGTTGGCGTCGGGGCTTCCGGTCGTGGCAACCCGAGTGGGCGGGGTCGAAGATATCGTCACCGACGAGGCGGGGACTCTCGTCGAACCCGGAGCGACCGACCAGATCGCCTCTTCGCTAAGTAAAGCCCTAGAATCGTCGAAAAGACTCTCCGAGGACGTTCGCGATTCGATAACCACTCGATTCTCCCATCGGCGGCTGATCGGAGATATTACCGCGCTCTACGACGAGCTTCTCGAGCGAAAGCAAGGTTTGGCGATGAATACTAAGTTGGGGAAGGAAGTCGCGGCATGATGACCTATCCCTTCGCGTTCCTGTTATCGATGTTGGTCGCCTTGGTGATGACCCCCTTGGTGACTCGTGTCGCGCACGCTCGCCGCTGGTATGACCTGCCGACCGGCGGCCGAAAGCTCCACTGTCGCCCGATCCCTCGCGTCGGTGGCGTCGCGGTCGTCACCGCCTTCTTCGCGCCGTTGGCGGGCCTGGCGATCTATACGAATCGAATTTCGGGCTTGGTGTACGCGGATGGTCTCATGTTCACGATGCTGTGCCTGGGTGCGGCCGCGATCGTCGGGCTCGGCCTGTACGACGACCTCCGGGGGGCCAGCGCGAAGACGAAGCTGATCGTGCAGGCCCTCGTAGCGTTCGGGATGTGGTGGGCCGGCTTTCGGATGGATCTGTTGGGCAACCCGTTCGGACCTTCGTTCGAGCTCGGAGCGTTGTCGCTTCCGCTGACGATGCTGTGGATCGTCGGGGTGGTCAACGCGCTCAACCTGATCGACGGTCTCGACGGCTTGGCTTCGGGCACGGCCCTGTTCGCGAGCATCGTCCTGTTTGGCGTCGCCTTCGTCGATAACGCGGTTCTTCTGTGCTTGCTCATGGCGTCTCTCGGAGGCGCGTTGATCGGGTTCCTGTTCTTCAACTTCAATCCGGCCAAGATCTTTCTCGGTGACTCGGGCTCGATGTTCTTGGGCTTCATTCTGGCGACCGTGTCGCTATGGACCCAGGTAAAAGCGGCGACGGCGGTCGCACTGCTCATTCCGGTGATCGCCCTCGGTCTTCCGATTCTCGACACCACGCTGTCGTTCGTGCGGCGACTCGCCCGCGGCCAAAGCCCGTTCCAAGCCGACGGAGAGCATGTTCACCACCGACTGATGGCCCTCGGCCTTTCCCACCGAAATGCGGTCGTCACGCTCTACACGATCAGCGGCATTTTTGCGTTGGGGGCTCTGGCGCTCCTGGATAGCGACGTCACGAGGAGGACCATCGTCCTGTCGTCGGTGGCAGCGATCGTGTTCCTCTTCGTCCGTCGCATCGGGGTGACGCGCCTGCCGGGCATCATGCACCGGGGCGCGGGCATGAACGCGGCGACGCGAGACCTCACCCGGGTGGGCGCCCGTCGGATTCGAAATGCGCGCGATATCGATGAAGCGTGGCGAAACACGATGGAGATCCTGAGCGAGCTCGGTTGTGAAGAGATTCAGCTCACCTGGCTCGAGCCCGTCAGTGAAGTCGACGAGCGGAGAGAGCGGGTCATGATGTGGCGTGCGCGAGACCGTGGGAGCTGGCGACTGCGAGATCCGATGCTGGCTCCAGATCGCATCGGTCTTCTCGAGCTGCGCGAAGACGAGGAGTTCTACGGGGAGCTGTGCATTCTCCGGCCCAACAACGGGAATCGTTCGCTGGAGGCGGAGGTCGCTTTCGAACTGACCCGAGACGCGCTGATCGATTTCTGCGTGGGTCGCCAAGACCGCGACGAAGTGCTGGCGTCCCGGGTCGTCAGCCTCCCCAACGACGGCCCGCCGGTCGCCGCCGAACTCCGATCCGTCTGACGTGCATTTGCCTACGCGGCGGGCGCGAACCCTCTCTGCAGCCACAACTCGAGCTGAACCAACAAAAAGATGCGTTGGGAATGGTCGCGCTGGCCACTGCGATGCTCCATGACGAGATCCCGAACCGCGTCGGCCCGCAGATACGTATGGCAACGCGAGGCCTCGCTCAAAAGAAGATCGTCGACCATCGGCTTGAGCGGTCCGGACCACCATCCGGCGAGCGGAATACCGAATCCATGCTTCTTTCGGTCGAGGATCGAGCTCGGCAGTACATCTCGATAGGCTTCCCGCAGCAGCCACTTGAGCGATCCGAACCGCATCTTCAGGCCTGAAGGGATCGAGAACGCGAGCTCGACCAGCTCGCGGTCCAGAAACGGCGAGCGGGCTTCGAGTCCCACCGCCATCGTCATTCGGTCGGTCTTGGTGAGCAGATCTTCGAGCAGATAGGTCGCGAAGTTGTGGCGCAAGATCTGATCGAGTCGATCTCGACCGGCCTCTCGAGCCGCCGCGAGGAGTTTCGCCTGGGCATTGAAGACGGCCCAGGGGTCGAAGTCGGGGCCAACCCAATCCGGATGCATCAAAGCCTTGAGTCGCGGACCCGTGAAGAACGTGTTCCATGACAGCAGTTGCTCGTCGGCCGAACGGTCGCCGTGCTCCACGAACCTTCGCAGCAAGGCGACCGGGTTTTTGTAACCGCGCGGTTCGGGGAGGTACTCGAAGATCTGCCGAGCCGACCGGGCCATCGACGCCGGAACTCGACCCGCCAGCAGACCGCCCCGAAAGCGTGTATAACCCGCGAAAACCTCGTCGCCGCCGTCACCGGTCAGGGCGACCGTCACGTGCTGTTTCGTGGCCTGGGAGACGGCGTAAACCGCGATTGCGGAGGAGTCTCCGTAAGGTTCGTCGTGGTGCCACAGCAGCTTTTCGAACAGCTCGGTCGGCGATGGGGAGACCACCAACTCGGTGTGGTCGCACCCGAAACGGTCGGCGACGTCGCGGGCGTGCCGGCGTTCGTCGAAAGTCGGGTCTGAATCGAACCCGACGCAGAACGTCTTGACTGGCTGGCTGGAACGCGCCGCCATCTCGGCAACGACGATGCTGGAGTCGATGCCGCCCGACAGAAATACGCCCAAGGGAACATCGCTCACCAGTCGCCGACCGACGGCCTCACCCACCGCCGCTCGAACGGCCGTCTTCGCAGAGGTGACGTCGTGCGACCGCATTCGATAAGGGATTTCCCAGTACCGATGGAGCTGCGGAGGTTCACTGCCGGACCTGATCAATCGCGTCGCCGGCGGTAGACGTCGAATGCCCTGGTAAGCCGAGAACGGGGTCTCGACGTAGCCGTAGGTGAGGAGGGAGGGGAATTGGCTCGGGTCAGGCGCGAGGGTCAGCCCAGGGTATGGAGCCATCCCTTTGACCTCGGAGCCGAACACAAGGCTCTGATCCGTGGTGATGGTCCAGTACAAAGGCTTCTTGCCGGCCCGGTCGCGCATTAACACCACGCGATCGAAGCGTTGGTCGTGAAGGGCGAAGGCGAACATCCCGTCGAGAGCATCGAGACCATCGGGACCGAACTCCAGATACTGCTCGAGCAGGACTTCGGTATCGGAAGACGAACGAAACTCGATGCCCCGACCCACCAACGCTTTCCTGAGCGCTTGAAAGTTGTAGATCTCGCCGTTGAACACGAGACGGACGCGACCACATCGAGAGACGAAAGGTTGGGCTGCCCGGTCGGATAGGTCGATGATCTTCAGCCGCGTATGGGCGAGCACTCCTTTTCCATCGGGAAGAACATCGACGCCGTGGGCGTCAGGCCCTCGGTACGCGAGCGCAGTGGCCATTGCTCGACCGATCGCTTCGAGGTCACCTTGGGGACGATCTCCGACAACCCCTGCGATGCCGCACACGCAAGATGCATGACGCCCGCCGAACCGATCGTCAAGCGCGCCCCCGCCGGCAGGCTCGTTCTGACGTTGCATCTTGGCCGCGGGCGGCGTTCGTCGGACCGATCGGACCGATCGGGCCGGTGAGCGCCATGGACGCGCACTGCTCAGGCGAGGCCCGAGAGGATCGACCGAACCGTCTCCTGTTGGCTCTGCAGCGAGAAGCGCGCTTCGGCCCGCGTCCGGCCGGCCGCCCCGAGCCGCTGGCGTAGCGCCGGGTCGTCCCGAAGCCGGCGCAAAGTCGCTATCCACTCTTCGGTCGTCGAGGCGAAGAGGCCGGTTTCATCGGTCACGACCTCGGCGTTGGCACCTACGGGCGAGGCGACGGTCGGCAGGCCCGCCGCCATGTACTGAATCAGCTTGAACGCACACTTGCCGCGAGCCCACGGCTCGTCGGGCATGGGCATGATACCCACGTCCGCCTCGTGCAGGTCCTGGACTTCCCGGTCTTCGGACCACGGTCGAATTTCGACGTCGATGCCCGGCATGTCGAGCGGGCGGGCGCCGGTGGCGACCAGCCGCAACGGCCCTTCGCGGGCGAGTTGGGCGAGGGCGGGCGCGATGAGCTCGAGGTAGGCGGTCGTCGAAGGGGAGCCGATCCAACCGATCGTCAACCGGCGGCCGGTCGCTGGTTCCGCCGCGGTCGCAGAAAACGCGCCGTCCGGGACCTTGGCTGGATAGCGCTGCATGTCGACTACCGTTGGAACGATGTGGACGTTGTCGTTGAAGCGTCGCGCGTACTGGGCGAGGTAAGCATTGCCGGCCATTACGGCCGCCGCGCCGCGAATGATCGGGACCAGCTTGCGTCCAAGCAGGCGGCGGACCCAACGCCATCGATGCTCGTCGTACATATGGAAGGTCGCGTCGTCGTAGTCGCAAACGTAGGGTAGCCTGCTGACGCTCAACGCTTGCTCAGCGAGCCCCGGCAGGTAGGGGAAGAGCTCGTAATGCACGATGGCGGCGTCGTATCGACGGGCTCCCAGGAGGGCGGCGAGTCGTCGAAGGTAGCCGCGGGCGACCGCCGACGGCGCGGCCCGACCGGACTGAAACCGGGTCTTGAGGTATGCGTCGTCGAACAGCGGCGACACGACGAGGTCGATCCCGTGGGTGGCCAAATACGGCCCGTATTGTAGGAAGCGGTGTCGAGTACTCGCCGCGAGGCGATCGTACTTCGAAAGGACGAGAACCTTCATCTCGGAGGATGGCGGTCAGGTCGGAAGAACGGCGTTCTTCAGGGTTGGAAGCGCGGCGTCTTTCTTCGACAGGATCGGTTCGTCGTCGGACGGCCAATCGATGGCGAGGTCGGGGTCGTTCCAGATCACGCCGCCCTCGTCCTCCGGGGCGTACAGACGAGAGCACTTGTAGGCGACCTCGGCGGTCTCGGTCAGCACCAGAAAGCCATGCGCGAAGCCCGCCGGGACGAAGATCTGGTTCTTTTCTTCGGCGGTGAGTTTAACGCCGAACCACTTTCCGAAGGTCGGCGAGCCGGGTCGAACATCGGCCGCGACGTCGAAGACCTCGCCTTGCAGGCACCACACCAGCTTGTCTTGCGGTTTGGTCACTTGGTAGTGGAGCCCGCGTAGGATGCCTCGCGACGAGCGCGAGTGATTGTCCTGCACGAAGCGGCACGTCACACCGGCTTCTTGATATCGGGCCTCGTTATACGTTTCCAGGAAGAAGCCGCGGGCATCTTGAAAGACCCTTGGCTTGAGGACCACGACACCCGGAAGACTCGTCTCGACGACCTGCATGGCCGCCCCGTCTCCTGTTTGACCGTAGGCGTCAAGCGAAGTGCCCGCGCCTCGGGTTCTCGTCGAGACATATGGGCTTCAGTCCCTTGAACGCGCGGTTTTGACGCGTTGTGCCCGACGCAGAACTGTTGCGTTTCGGGGCACCGGAAGTTAGCGAAGGCCGTCGGGCGATGAGCAGAAAGTCCCAAGCCAGGATGTGCCGGCTTGGCATCCGAAGCGTCCCAGCCATCGGCCGAAGGAGGCTGTCAAAACGTGAGCGTGCGAACCAAGATCTTGGGTACCGGGCACTACGTGCCGGAGCGAGTGGTCACCAACCGCGATCTCGAACACCTGATGGACACCACTGACGACTGGATTCAGCAACGGACGGGAATTCAGGAACGCCGATGGATCAGTGAAGAGTGCGGCGCGTCCGACCTTGCCAAGCCGGCCTGCGAAATGGCTTTGGAGATGGCTGGCCTTCAAGCGAGCGATATCGACGCGATGATCTTCGCGACCCTATCGCCTGACTACAACTTCCCAGGCTCGGGTTGCTTGATGACCCGACTGTTGGATATCCCTGGGACGCCGGCGCTCGACATTCGCAATCAGTGCAGCGGTTTTGTTTACGGCCTGCAGGTCGCAGATGCTTGGATCCGAGCTGGCTTGTACAAGAACGTGTTGTTCATCGGCGCCGAGGTTCATTCCACCGGACTCGATATCTCCACCGCGGGCCGCGACGTATCGGTCATCTTTGGTGACGGTGCGGGGGCTCTCGTCTTGGGGCCCAGCGATGAGGATGACGGTGTTCTCCACACGGTGGTGGGTGCCGATGGCCAGTACGCCGAAGAGCTATGGATCGAGGCACCCAATTCTCGCCTGATGCCCCGACTGACCAAGGAGATGATGGATGAGCGCCGTCACTTCCCGAAAATGAACGGGCGCGAAGTGTTCAAACACGCGGTTCGGAAGATTCCGGAGTCGTTGCTCGGCTCGCTCCAGGCGGTCGGTCTCGGCGTGCAGGATATCGACCTACTGATCCCCCACCAAGCCAACCTGAGGATTTCGGAAGCGGTTCAGAAGGCCCTGCAGTTGCCGGACGACAAGGTCTACAACAACATCCAACGTTACGGAAATACGACCGCGGCGAGCATCCCGATCGCGCTGGACGAGTGCGTTCGCAGCGGACGACTGCATCGAGGCCAGCTCGTGGCCGCGGCCGCCTTCGGCGCCGGCTTCACATGGGGCGCGGCGCTGTTCCGGTTTTAGTGAACGGGGCTCGGTCCGTTCCAACCCGACACTCTGCTGGTTTCCGCCCCCCCAAAACCGATGAACATTGGCTTTCGGTTGAGTGGTCCGCGGTCAGAGGCTAGTCTCCGACCGCTTCATGAAGTTGGTTTTAGAAGACGGAACGGAGCTCTCTGGGCGCTCGCACGGTTCCGACGTTTCGGTCGCCGGTGAGGTCGTATTCAACACCGGGATGACCGGCTATGTCGAGACGCTCACCGACCCATCCTATCGCGGACAGATTCTGGTTCTGACGTATCCGTTGGTGGGGAACTACGGAGTCCCGTCCGCACGGCCGGCCGGCAGTCTCGAACGTCCGTTCGAGTCCGGCGAAATCCAAGTCCAAGGGCTGGTCGTTCAGCACTACGTCGACGCTTACAGTCACCATGCGGCGACCCGCTCGTTGGCGGCGTGGATGAAGGAAGCTGACCTGCCCCTATTGTCAGGCGTCGACACCCGCAACCTCACGCAGAAGCTTCGCGAAAAGGGCACGATGCGCGGCTGGCTGATCACGGGTTCGGTCGAAGAGGGCAAACGGGCAGCGCGCGAAGTCGACATGCGGGATGAGGTCTTTCGCGCGGTGGCCCCGCCTTCTCCTCAGCGATGGGGTGAAGGCGAGCCCCACATCCTGCTCGTCGATGCCGGCTGTAAAGACAACATTTGCCGATCCCTGCTCGAACGGGGCGCGACGGTGACCCGAGCACCCTATCATTCCGACCTGCTGGCGCTGGCTCACGAAGCCGACGGCGTGATGATCGGCAATGGTCCCGGCGATCCGAAGAACCTGACCGAGCTGATCGACAAGACTCGGCAGATGTTGTCGCTCGACAAGCCGTTGATGGGTGTCTGCCTCGGAAACCAGATTCTCGCCCTCGCGGCAGGGGGCGACACGGCGAAGCTTCCGTACGGCCATCGGAGCGTGAATCAGCCGGTCCAAGATCTATGGACCCGCAAGTGCTACATCACGAGCCAAAACCACGGGTACGCGGTGCAGGATGCCTCGCTGCCCGACGAATGGGAGCCGTGGTTCGTCAACCTCAACGACGGAACGAACGAAGGCATTCGCCACCGCTCCAAGCCGTTTTTTAGCGTGCAGTTTCACCCCGAAGCGTCGCCCGGGCCCCGGGACAGCGCTTATTTGTTCGATGACTTCCTGCGCATCGTTGCAGCGATGAGGAGCTGATTCGTGTTCGGCGCGTACATTCCCAAAAAACCGAAGCGGGTGCTGATCCTCGGCTCCGGAGCGCTGCAGATCGGCCAGGCCGGAGAGTTCGACTACTCCGGTTCCCAGGCCATCAAGGCCATGCGCGAAGAGCACATCTATACGGTGCTCATCAATCCGAATATCGCCACGATTCAGACGAGCGAGGGCTTCGCGGATAAGATTTATCTCGCCGCGGTCACCCCCGACTTCGTCGAGCGGGTGATCATCAAGGAAGACGTCGATGCTATTCTGCTGTCGTTTGGCGGGCAGACAGCGCTGAACTGCGGGCTCGCGCTCGACGAGGCCGGGATTCTCGAGAAGCACAACGTCCGAGTTCTCGGGACGCCTCTCGCTGCCGTCCGAGACAGCGAGGACCGTCAGCTGTTCAAGAATCGCCTCGACGAGATCAACGTCAAGACTGCTCGCAGTATCGCTTGCAACACGATCGAAGAGGCCGAGCGGGCGATAGAGGCGATCGGTCTGCCGGTCATGCTTCGTGGGGCCTTTGCGCTCGGGGGCAAAGGGTCCGGGGTCGTGCGGACCGCCGACGAAGTGCAAAACGCTCTCCGGCGCGCGTTTGACCTGGTCGGCCAGGTCTTGGTCGAGGAGTTTCTCGGGGGCTGGAAAGAGATCGAGTACGAGGTGGTGCGCGACTTCCGCGACAACTGCATCACCGTCTGCAACATGGAGAACTTCGATCCGATGGGCATCCACACCGGTGAGTCCATCGTCGTGGCGCCATCGCAGACGCTGAGCGACCACGAGTATCAAAGCCTCCGGTCCATCGCGATTCAGACGGTGCGCCACCTCGGCATCGTGGGTGAGTGCAACATTCAGTATGCGCTCGACCCGGCTTCCGATGATTATCGGGTCATCGAGGTCAACGCGCGATTGTCCCGTTCATCGGCCCTGGCGTCGAAGGCGACGGGTTATCCTCTGGCCTACGTGGCGGCCAAGCTGGCGCTGGGTTACACGCTGCCCGAGATTCCCAACGGTATCACTCGGCGAACGACGGCGTTCTTCGAACCGGCGCTCGACTATCTGGTCGTGAAGTTCCCTCGGTGGGACTTGACTAAGTTCAAAGGGGCTTCGACTCGCATTGGGTCCGAGATGAAATCGGTCGGCGAGGTGATGGCGATCGGCCGTACTTTTCCCGAGGTCATACAGAAAGCGACTCGAATGCTCGATATCGGCGTCTTTGGCGTCGACCCGGACGCCCTGGTGGCCGAAGACCTCGATGACGCGCTGACCAACCCGACGCCCGCCCGGATCTTCAACATCGCTCGGGCGCTTCGCACCGGGTATTCGGTCGATCGGGTCCACCAGCTGACCGGAATCGATCGCTGGTTCTTGCACCAGCTGGCCGAAGTGGTCGCGATGCACGATCAGCTCAACGACGTGCGCGGCGCGTTCCTCGAGCGCGGCATTCTCGAACGCGCCAAGCAGCTCGGTTTTTCAGACCAAGGAATCAGCCTGCTCACCGGAATCGACCAGCAGACCGTCCGCAAAGAGCGGATCGACTTCGGCATCAAGCCTAAGGTCGCCAAGATTGACACCTTGGCCGCAGAGTTTCCGGCCGAGACGAACTACCTGTACTCGACCTACCACGCATCGGTCTCCGAGACGGCATCCAGCCATCGAAAGAAGATCATGGTGTTGGGGTCGGGCACCTATCGCATCGGTTCGAGCGTCGAGTTCGACTGGTGCTGCGTCAACGCCGCCGTAGCGGCCGCGGATCTCGGCTACGAGACCATCATGCTCAACTACAACCCCGAGACCGTGAGCACGGACTACGACGTCTGTGACAAACTGATCTTCGACGAGGTCAGCCTGGAATCGGTGCTCGACATCTACGAGCATGAACAACCGGACTTCGTGGTGGTGAGCATGGGTGGCCAGGTGGCGAACAACCTGGCCATTCGTCTGCACCGGGCCGGCGTCAAGATCCTAGGGACTAGTCCCGAGTTCATCGACACGGCCGAAGACCGACGCAAGTTCTCATCGCTGCTCGACCGATTGAACATCGACCAGCCGAAATGGGCGCACCTGACGGACTTTTCTCAGGTCGGGAGTCTGGTTGACCGGCTCGGCGGGTACCCGGTTCTGGTGCGACCGAGCTACGTTCTCAGCGGCGCCGCGATGAGCGTGGCCCACGAGCCGGTCGAGCTGCGAAGGATTCTCGAGCGCGCCAAACGGGTGTCTCCCGAGCACCCGACGGTCATGACTGCGTTCGAAATGAACGCCCGCGAGATCGAGATCGATGCGGTCGCCGACGGTGGCGAGATCGTTTTGTGGGCGATCTCCGAACACATCGAGGATGCGGGCGTTCACTCCGGCGACGCCACGATGATGCTGCCGCCCCAAACGATTCCGATCCCGGTCATCCATAAGGCCAGAAAGATCAGCCAACAGTTGGCGAGCGCGCTCGAGATCACCGGGCCCTTCAACGTTCAAATGCTCGCCAAACAAGGCGCCGTGCGGGTCATCGAATGCAATCTTCGAGCTTCCAGGAGTCTTCCGTTCGTTTCCAAGGTCACGGGCAACAATTTCGTCCGGGAAGCGATGCGGCGAATGTTGGGCGTCCGCCGGCCGATCGCCAACCACACCCTCGATCTTGACTACGTCGGCTGCAAGGTTCCGATGTTCTCGTTCCCGCGCCTGGTGGGGGCGGATCCTCTCCTCGGGGTCGAGATGGCGTCGACGGGGGAGGTCGGGTGCTTCGGAGACGACGCGCACGAATCGCTCCTGCACGGCCTTCTGGCCACCGGTTTTCGGTTTCCTCGAGCTGGCGTGCTGCTATCGTTGGGCCGGCTGACCGAAAAGTACTCGTTTACGGACGAGGCGCGGGCCATTACCGATGAACTGGGGCTGCCGATTTACGCGACTCCGGGAACGGCCGAGGCCCTGCACAATGTCGGGATCAACTGCACTTCTTTGAGCAAATCGGAAGGCGCGGGCTCGGCGATGGAAGTCATCGAAAAAGGGCTGGTCGACCTCGTGATCAACGTCCCCGCAGAGTATGACGAGATGGGCCGTCCCGATGGGTATCTCATTCGACGTCGCGCCGTCGACGCGGAGATTCCGTTGATTACGGACGTCATGTTGGCTCGAGCCCTCGTGGAAGCGATGCGATTTCGCAACAGCCCCGCCGCCCTCGGCATCAACGCCTGGGATGCCTACATGGCGCGGCAGCCGATGGCGCTGAAGTAAGGACACGGGTGTGGTCAGACTGACCGATAAGAACTATCACGAGGACTACGTCGAGCACGGTCAGCTGGAGGTCGGACCCGATCGCCAGTTCGCTTGGGTGTTCACCGGTTTCTTCGCCGTGGTTGGCCTATACCCCGTCGTTTTTTCGAGTGGAGAACCTCGGGTCTGGGCCATCGGCGTAGCGGCGGTCTTCCTGGTGCTCGGTATTGTGGCCCCGAGGATACTCCACCCGTTGAACGTGCTGTGGATGCAGTTCGGACGACTGCTTCAGATGATCGTCAGCCCGATCGTGCTCGGATTCCTGTTCTTCTTGACCGTCACGCCCATGGCTCTTTTGCTGCGGATGATGGGGCGCGACATCCTGCGGCTTCGGCTCGACAAAGAGTCCAGCTCGTATTGGATCGACCGAAATCCACCGGGTCCCCCACCGGACTCGATGAAGAACCAGTTTTAGCCGCTGACAGCCGCTGTCATTGGGCAGTTCGAAAGCATAGGGGCAGGAGAAGGCATGGGCTCATTCATTGCGGAAATGTGGGCGTTCTTGAGGACGCGGAAGAAGTTCTGGCTCGTTCCGTTGATCGTTATGATGGTGGTGTTCGGTAGCCTGATGTTGTTGGCGCCGCCGGCGGTCCTGCCGTTTATCTACACGGTGTTCTAGTGGCGAGAGTCCTGGGCATTTCTGCCTTCTATCATGACAGCGCGGCGGCGCTGCTCGTCGATGGCGAGATCGTGGCTGCCGCACAGGAGGAGCGCTTCACCCGAAATAAGCACGACCGGCGCTTTCCGCATCAGGCGATCGACTTCTGCCTTACGCAAGGAGAATTGACTGCGAATGATGTCGACTACGTCGCGTTCTACGATAAGCCGTTTCTCAAGTTCGAGCGGTTGCTGGAGACGTACCTCGCTTTCGCGCCGCGGGGATTCAAGTCGTTCCGGATGTCGATGCCGTTGTGGCTCAAAGAGAAGCTGTTCCAGAAGAGCCTGTTGACCAGGCGTCTCAAAGACCAATTGGGCGCCGACTTCGACGGCGCGAAGCTCCTGTTCGCCGAACATCACCAAAGCCACGCGGCGAGTGCGTTCTTTCCGTCTCCGTTCAATGAAGCGGTCGTCCTGACGATGGACGGAGTGGGCGAATGGGCGACCACTTCGGCCGCGATCGGTCGTGGCAACAGTCTCGAGATGATCAAGGAGATCCACTTTCCGCACTCGCTGGGGTTATTGTACTCGGCATTCACTTACTACACCGGCTTCAAGGTGAATTCCGGCGAGTACAAAGTCATGGGTTTGGCGCCGTACGGCCGGCCCATCTACGCCGACCGCATCAAGGAGCATTTGATCGACTTGAAAGACGATGGGTCGTTTCGCCTGAATATGGAGTATTTCGATTTCTGCACGGGTGATCGAAGCACGAACGCCAAATTCGACCAGCTGTTTGGCGGGCCGCCTCGTACGCCCGAACAGCTGTTGACCCAACGGGAGATGGACCTAGCAGCGTCCGTCCAAGTCGTGATCGAGGAAGCGGTCATTAAGCTCGCGGGCGGGCTCCGCAAAGAGACGGGCATCGGCAACCTGTGCCTCGCCGGGGGGGTGGCTCTCAACTGCGTGGCCAACGGAAAGCTCCTACGGGAGGGCATCTTCGACGAAATTTGGGTGCAGCCGGCGGCCGGCGACGCGGGTGGTGCCCTCGGCGCAGCCCTGACCGCCCATCACCTGTACAATGGCCATCGCCGGACGCCTCTGGACGGTCGCCGCGATCGGATGAGCGGCGCGTACCTCGGCCCGGCATTCACCCAGGAAGAGATTCAAAGAGATCTGATCGCGGCGGGGGCTCGGTTCGTGGTTCTGGGTGAAGAAGCGATGCTCGAAGCCACGGCCGAGGCGCTGGCCGAGGGGCGGGCCGTCGGGTGGTTCAACGGGCGAATGGAGTTCGGTCCCCGTGCCCTCGGCGCTCGCTCGATCCTCGGGGATCCGCGGTCCCCCGAAACCCAGACCGTCTTGAACCTCAAGGTGAAGTACCGCGAGTCGTTTCGTCCGTTCGCGCCCTCGGTCCTCGACCGCCACGTGTCCGACTGGTTCGAACACGAAGGCGTCAGCCCGTACATGCTGATGGTGGCTCCGATTCGAACCGAAAAGCAGATCCCGATGACCGAGGCGCAGAGGTCCTTGTTCGGTATCGATAAGCTCAAGGTGCCGCGGTCCGAGATTCCTGCGGTCACCCATATCGACTACTCGGCCCGATTGCAGACGGTGCACGAGGAAACGAACCCGCTCTATTTCCGGCTCATCACGAAGTTCCACGAGAAGACCGGATGTCCGGTGGTGGTGAATACGTCGTTCAACGTTCGGGGCGAGCCGATCGTTTGCACTCCAGTGGACGCGTTCAGGTGCTTCATGGGCACCGAGCTCGATCTCCTGGTGATCGGTCGGTGTGTTCTGAGGAAGACCGAGCAGGACGAGGCGCTCAAGCGAGACTACAAGAACGCCTTCGAGCTCGACTGAGCTGGGCTCACTTGCTGCTCGACTCGTACTGCGCCGTCATTTCCTGGGCGTCGAGGGGTGCGATCTCGAGGCCCGTGCTATTGGGAAGAATGGTCACGACGGCCAGAGCAAACGCAACTACGGTTGCGGCCATGGCGATCAGCATCCACCAACCAGTTTGTTGGTTTCGCGTGAACAAGTGATCTTTGCTGGACTGCGTCATTTTGGTGCTGCTCATCAGTGACGAATTTAACGTCAATTGAAACGCGTTCAATACATTTTTTTATCTCCAGCATTACATAGAGTAAGTCTATGTAGGCACTAGTGCCGACCTGTCGGTCTGCCGCGGCGTTCTTTGCTCCGAAGGTCGTCGGTGGCACTGTTGAACTTGACGCAAACGACAAGGTTCACCATAGAGTCTGTACCCGCGACGAAACTTGACCTTAACGTCAACGTTAGGGTCGTCAGCACGAGCTCGGGCCTATTGCGCCTGGCGCGATGGGCTGCCGAGCAGAGTCGGTGGGCTGAAGGTCGATACTCGTAGTGAATGCCCTTGTCGATATTCCGCACGGAAGAGCGCTGCGGATCGGAGACCTCGCGAAACGTGCGCGGCGAAGTGCGCGCGCCGTCCGATTGTACGAGGGAATGGGACTGCTCGGGCCTGCGCTTCGAAGCGAAGGCGGACACCGCCTCTACGACCAGCATGCGCTCGTTCGGCTGGGCTGGATCGACCGTCTCCAGACGCTCGGACTGTCGTTGACGGAGATTCGGAGCTTTCTCGATGACCTCGAATCGGCTCAGCGAGGGCCCGCCGCAATGGAGCGAGCCCGGCAGCTCTTCGAGGCCAAACTGCGCCAAGTTCGAACGCAGATCGATGAGCTCAAACGGCTGGAAACCGAGCTCCAAGACGGGTTGACCTACCTGGCGGGCTGCACGGCTTGTGCGCCTGAAACCGAATACGTCGAGTGCAAACACTGCGACCGACCCCACGAAATTGAGGCCCCGGTGTTGATTACGGGCATTCACCATAGCGGTGAAGGGACTTCGAGATGACTGTCAAAACCCCCATCTACATGGATTACAACTCGACCACACCCATCGACCCACGGGTGGTGGAAACCATGCAACCCTATTTCACCGATAGGTTTGGCAACGCCGCGTCGAGGTCTCACCAGTTCGGCTGGATCGCTGAAGAGGCGGTGGACTACGCGCGTGAGCAGGTTGCGCAGCTCATCGGAGGCACGCCAGCGGAGATCATCTTCACCTCCGGTGCGACCGAGTCCGATAACCTGGCGCTCAAGGGTGTCGCGCACATGTACGGCATGACCGACGCAGACAAGATTCTGGTCGATGCCCTTGCCGCCGCCGACGCCGCTGGGCAGATTCCCGACGCCGCCGACAAGGTTCCCGCTCGGCTGGGCTCGATCGACCTCGCCGCAGTGCGGGAAGCCGGAGGTGCGTTCGAGTACTTCAAGGCCAAGGGTGACCACATCATCACCCTTGAAACCGAGCACAAAGCCATTCTCGACAGTGCGAAGCGGCTCGAGAAGGAAGGCTTCCGGGTTACTTATCTGCCGGTCGAAAAAAACGGTTTGGTCAACCTCGACAAGCTTCGAGACGCCATGACCGACAAGACCCTGCTCGTGTCGATCATGATGGCCAACAATGAGATCGGGGTCGTCCAGCCCGTGAAGGACATCGGCGCCCTCTGTCGCGAGCGCGGGGTGCTTTTCCATACCGACGCCGTCCAAGCGGTTGGGAAGCTCCCGATCGACGTCAACGACATGAACATCGACCTGCTTTCGATCAGCGGGCACAAAATGTACGGACCGAAGGGCGTCGGCGCGATCTACGTCCGACGCCGGAAGCCTCGAGTCCGCGTCGAAGCCGCTTTCGACGGCGGCGGTCACGAGCGCGGTATGCGGTCCGGTACCCTCAACGTGGCGGGAATCGTCGGGCTAGGGAAGGCCGCCGAGCTCTGTCGCGATGAGATGTCCGAAGAGGCAGAGCGCTGCATTCGGCTGCGAACGCGTCTGTGGGACCGTTTCAAGGGTGAGCTCGAAGATATCTACCTCAACGGCCACCCTGAACATCGACTCCCTGGAAACCTGAACGTCTCTTTCGCGTATGTAGAGGGCGAGGCGCTCATCATGGCCATCAAAGACGTCGCCGTGTCTTCGGGCTCCGCCTGCACGTCGGCGTCGCTCGAGCCATCGTATGTCCTACGGGCACTCGGGGTGGGCGATGAACTCGCCCACAGCTCGATCCGGTTCGGCATCGGTCGCTTCACCACCGAGGAAGAAATCGACTTCGTGGGCAATCTCGTCGTAGACGCAGTGAAGCGTCTGCGCGAGATGTCCCCGCTTTACGAGATGGTCAAAGAAGGTGTCGACCTAAAAACCATCGAATGGGCCGCGCATTAAGGCCGGCGAACAGGAGGAAGTTAGCCATGGCTTACAACGATAAAGTCATCGATCATTACGAGAATCCCCGCAACGTCGGTACGCTCGACAAGAACGACCCCAATGTGGGCACCGGTCTCGTTGGCGCGCCCGCCTGCGGCGACGTCATGCGTTTGCAGATCAAGGTCTCCGACGAGGGGGTCATCGAAGACGCCAAATTCAAGACTTTCGGCTGCGGCTCGGCGATCGCATCGTCGTCGCTGGTGACCGAGTGGGTCAAAGGCAAGAGCGTTGACTGGGCCGAAGGGCTCAAGAACAACGCTATCGTGGAAGAGCTCTCGCTGCCCCCGGTGAAGGTTCACTGCTCGGTGCTGGCCGAAGACGCGATCAAGGCCGCGGTCTCCGACTGGAAGAAGAAAAAAGGCATCAGCATCGACGACGCGGCCGAAGGCTGAGGTTGGATCATGGCTCTGAATATCGTGCAGCCAACGCCGAAAGCGACGGGGACCGTCGAGGTCACCGTCGCTGCGGCGGATGCGATCAAGAAGTACCTGACCGACAACAACGCGCCGGTGGGGGCCGGGCTTCGGATCGGTGTCCGGGGTGGCGGTTGCAGCGGGCTGTCGTACTTCCTCGATCCGGAGACAGACACCAAGGCCGGCGATAAAGTGATCGACGCGCACGGCGTGCGGGTGTTCGTGGACCCCAAGAGCCTGCTGTATCTCCAGGGTTCGACCCTCGACTACAAGACCGGACTCATGGAGTCGGGCTTCAAGTTCGAGAACCCGAACGCCGGTCGAGGCTGCGGCTGCGGCGAGAGCTTCACGCCGGTCTGACCTGTACGACCATGGATGTGTCCTGCTGGTCCTGCGGCACCGACGACCCAGGACCTGTGTTTTGTCGGCACTGCCGAAAGATCCAGCCCGTCGGCGCTCGCAATTACTTCGAGGCTTTGAGTCTGCCGCCAATGATGGCGCTGGACCGAGCCGAGGTCGATCGCTCTTTTCGTGAGGCATCGCGAGACGTTCATCCCGACCGTTTAGGGCGTTCTGCGAGCGCTCTCGAGCGCCGGCTGGCCGTCGAACAAACAGCCTACTTGAACGACGCCTATCGGGCGCTCAAAGACCAGCAGACGCGCGCCGAGTATCTCATGTCGCTCCAGGGGGTCGTCATCGACGAGATGACTCGCACCAAAGACCCGGCGTTTCTGATGGAAATGCTGGAACAGCAAGAGGCGGTCGACGAAGCGACATCTGTCGAGTCGCTCGAAGCTCGACGCGGTCCCATCGAGACCCGCAAGCGGAACTTGATGGACGGGCTGCGTTCTTACTTCGACGATGGAGAAGGCGAGCAGGAAGCCGCGGCCCGGGCGCTCGATGAGCTGAGGTACTTGCGGCGGTTGCTCGACCGGATCGACGCTAAGCTCGAGGAGATTTTGTAGATGGCATTGTTGCAGATCGGCTCCGGCCCGAAACAAAGGTGTGCGGGCCGGGTCGCGGGCATCGACTTGGGCACCACGTACTCGTTGGTGGCGGTGGTCCGCGATGGGAATCCGAAGGTTCTGGCTGACGACGAGGGGCGGGTGACGACGCCGTCGGTCGTCTGGTATGGGCCCGGCGGAAAAGTCGAAGTCGGGCACGCTGCTCGGGCGTATGTGGGCCGTACCGAAGGGGTGACGATCGCGTCAGCGAAACGCTTCATGGGGCGATCCCAAGTCGAGGCGCACAACGCCGACGAGCTCACCCCCTACCATTTCTCTTCGGACGTCGATGGGCCGGTCGTTTATTTCGACACTCCGGATCGGCGGGTCACTCCGATGGAAGTCTCCGCCGAGGTGTTGAGGCCGCTGAAAGACCGGGCTGAGCGAGCCCTCGAAGGGCCGCTCGAAGGGGTGGTCATCACCGTTCCCGCGTATTTCGACGACGCCCAGCGCCAGGCGACCAAGGACGCGGCTCGACTGGCCGGCCTCAACGTTCTGCGGCTGTTGAACGAACCGACCGCCGCCGCACTGGCGTACGGGCTCGACAAGAACGAGGAGGGCCTGTTCGCCGTCTTCGATCTCGGCGGTGGCACCTTCGACATCTCGATCCTCAAGCTCGACCGAGGCGTCTTTCAGGTGTTGACCACCGGCGGTGACAGCCGCCTGGGTGGCGACGATTTCGACCGCGACATCGCTGAGCACTTCTTGAAGCGGCAGGGCATCGACCCCGGAAAGTGTCCGCCCGATGCAGCAGCGCGAGCGCTCGCTCAAGCGCGTCGCGCCAAAGAGGCGCTGACCGAGGCGGACAGTGTGACCCTCACCATCGAGGGCCGTTCCGAGACCCTCACCCGAGCCGATATGAATGGGCTGATCGCCGGCACTCTTCGTCGAACGCTCGGACCGATCCGGCGTGTCCTCAAAGACATCGAAGTCGACGGCCGTGACCTCGACGGGGTCGTGCTGGTGGGCGGCTCGACCCGAGTGCCGGCGGTCCGCGAGTTCGTCGAGGAGATCTTCGGACAGAAGCCCTACGCCGAGCTGGACCCCGACCAGGTCGTCGCACTGGGGGCTTCTGTGCAGGCGGACTTGCTCGGAGGGAGCGGTCCCCGCGACGACGTGCTGTTGCTCGACGTCTTACCCCTGTCGCTCGGGGTCGAGACCATGGGGAGCGTAGTCGCTAAGGTTCTTCACCGGAATCAAACCATTCCCGCCACCGCGCAGCAGGAGTTCACGACCTACGCCGACGGACAGACCGGCATGGACTTTCACGTCGTTCAGGGCGAACGAGAGATGGTGGATGACTGCCGCTCGTTGGCGCGATTCAAGCTCTCGGGACTACCGCCCGCCGCCGCCGGGATGGGCCGAGTGATGGTCACTTTCAATGTCGATGCCGACGGGATTTTGGACGTTTCGGCCGAAGAAGAGACCACTGGGAAGCGAGCGGCGGTCCAGGTCAAGCCATCGTACGGGCTCGATGACGAGACCATCGAGCGCATGATTCTCGAATCGTACGAGCACGCGGAGGACGATGTTCATCAGCGCCTATTGGCTGATGCTCGTGTCGAGGCCGAGCGGATCGTCGCGGCGCTGGAGCACGCGCTGGACGACGATGGCACCTTGCTCGATGATTCGGAGCGGGCAGCGCTGCAGGAAGCGGCGCGAGCGGTCAGGGATGCCGCCAAGGGGAATCAGCCGACCACAATCAAAGAGCAGGTCGCTGCTTTGGACGAGTTGTCGGCCGACTTTGCCGTACGTCGGATGAACCGCACGATCGCCGCAGCTTTGGCCGGTCAAAAAGCAGACGAATTCGCCTGATATCGTTCCCCATCGGGGGCCAACCCGAGAACATCGCCGCGACGTTTGTTATGCTCGCGCCGCATGTCGGAATCTTCTTCCGCTTTTCCCGCCGCGGGCGTTCTGTCGGGCGCTGGTCCGAACGCTATCCTTCGGGTCGGCGATACGGTCGGTGAGTATCGCATCGACCGGGTCATTCAGCGCGGTGGGATGGGCGAAGTTTTCCTCGTGTCCCCTCTCGATGTTGCGTCCGGCACATCCGAGGTGGTGCTCAAGCGGCTTCCTATTCACACCGACGACCCCGACGGCTACGTCGAAATGTTTCGCGCCGAAACTGCGGTGATGTCGCGCTTTGATCATCGCAACATTGTGTCGGTGGTGGGAAGCTTTGAGACCTCAACCGAGCTCTGCTTGGTTCTGGAGTTCGTCCGCGGCCGAAATCTGCTGCAGGTCCAGCGTGCCTGCTTCGCCGACGGCGTCGCGGTGCCACCCGGGGTCGGAATCCACATCATGGTGCAAGTGCTTGAAGGTCTGCACTACGCCCACTCCTTCCGGTTGGAAGACGGGCGTCCGCTCGGTCTCGTTCATCGCGACGTCACACCCGGCAACATCCTGGTCGGGTTCGATGGCCACACCAAGCTGACCGACTTCGGGATCGCCAAATCCGAGCTGTCCGAGGTCGTGACCCGGGTCGGTGTGGTCAAGGGAACGACGCGGTATCTGTCACCAGAGCAGATCACGGCTAAGCCGGTGACTGCAGCTTCCGACGTGTTTTCGGCCGCGATCGTTCTGACCGAGCTGCTTACCGGCAAGCCGCTGTTCGATCGCGGCGCCGTCGCACCGACGCTGTTTGCCATCGTCAACCAGGAGCGCCCCGACCTCGCCAAACTTCTAGCCTACGCCGCTCCCGATTTGGCGGCGGTGCTGGAGAGCGCACTGGCCAACGACCCTCAGCAGCGTCCGCCGACCGCGCTGGCCTTTGCGGAGGGCTTGCGAAGGGCGGCGCAGGCGGGCGGCTGGACAGCGGGGGACCACGAGGTTCATGTCCTTATGAAACGACTGTTTCCGGAGGCGGAGATGGGTCCTCAGCAAGTGCCAGCAACCATCAAAGCCACCGCGCCGCGCCTCGACCTCACGTATCTGCTCGAGGTTGGCGACCCGGGCCCGTGGCCGAAGGACGGCCCCGCCAATGTCGAAGAAGAGCTGCGGGCTCTCTTGCAAGGGATGGTGGCTGGCTCGGCACCGCTCGACGCTTCCCAATTCGGTTCTCGGCAGCCTCCGCCGGGGCCTCAGTCGGAAACGGCGAGTCGAAAGCTGGCCTTCACGATTCCTGTGTCGGCCTCCGATGCGGCTCCTCCGGTCGTTCCGGTGGCGGCGGCGGCTCCGGCCGTCCCGGCCGCGCCGTCGCCCCCGTCGCGCGATACTTCACGAGCCTTGCTCGACGCGATCGATCACGTGTCTTCGGAGATCGATGCGCTCGAAAAGTCTCCGGCGCCGGACCGCCAGACCGAGCCCCCCAAAGAGCCCCCCAAGGTCCGTCGGGGCTCCCGATGGCTTCGAGACATGCTCACTTTGGTCGTCGGCATCTGCATCGGCTTTGGTGCTCATTTCGTCATTCAGGGCGGATGGAGCAACCGCTCTCTCTTCGGGGCGGTCGCCGGGGATTCGGTGCCGCCCTTGGTTCCCGAGGAGCCCGGTTCCGACAAGCCCGCTCGACGGTCGGACGCTGCACAGGCCCCGCTCGAGTCGGCGCCCGAACCGCCGCCGCCGGCCCCGCCGCCTGCGGCCCCGCCCCCCGTGGAGCCGCCTCCGCCGCCTCCTCCTGCCGCGGCCCCGGTCGTCACCAAGCCTCGCAAGCGGTCGAGCAAGCGGTATGGCTATCTCACGATCACCTCTCCGCGAGGGGCGCGCGTGTATCTCGATGGGGTCCGCCTACGCGGCCGGGTTCCGTTCAAGCGGGTTCGGATCAAGAAGGGCCGAAGGCTGATCAAGATCGTTCGCCGAAAGTACGTTCGGATCTTCGAGGTCGGCCTCAAGCCCGGCGTTCACTTGAACGTGACCGGCGGGCGGGTTCGCGAAATCGACCCTTGAGGCGTCGGCGTGACCACTCAGTACATCAACGTCGAGTTGAAGTAGAACGACGTCGCGTTGTTGGTCGGCGCCGTGAAGTCGTAGAACGGGAACACGACGCAGTCACCGGCGGGACTCAGATCGTCGCGGTCAGTGTTGCAAGTGTCTATCGGGCTGGTCACGGTGGCCACCCCAATCGTGAACACCAGGTTCTCGTTCGGATTATAGGTAAAGGAGATGTCGGTCGACGTGAGCAAAGTATAGGGTCCGTCGGTGGTCGCGAACGGCGACTGGCTGACCGTCCCGCCCACCTGGTTTGGGTTTTCGACGACCACGCTGTCGCTGGCGCTGGCCGACCAGACGTTGATGAAGGTGATGCCGATGCCCACGTTGAAATCGCCGAACAAGTAGGTCACGGAGAGCGAGGGCAACAAGCCAAAGGTCGTGCCGGTCTGGCCTGAGTAACAATTGCCGGCCTCGTCGGCCGAGATCGAGTTGCAAAGCGCCGAGTTCGTGTCATTGACCAAAGTGGCGTCGCCGAAGTCGAACCGAGCGGTAGTGGCCAATCGGAGAAAGAGGCTGCCCGGCCCAACGTCCGAGAAGATTCGGGACATGTTCGCGCTGACGTTCCAGCGAACGAAGCGCCCCTGCGCCTGGGCCTGCGTGCCGGTGGGGAGGTCGAAGCTTGTGCCGCCGCCGAAAATGAGGCCTGTGTAGTCGTCTTGCAATATGGCCCGGCCCAGCAGACCGATTCGGATGTCGCGGAAGAAGAACTCGCGCTGGCCGACGCTGCCGTCGTCGCCCTGTGAGTTTACGGTCAGGGACTGGTCGGCCCGAACCAGTCCGAAGACGTCGATCCGTCCATCGAGGACGTCCGAGACCTTGTACAGGCCCAAAAAGCTGAGGTTGTAGCCGACCAGGTCACGGTCCGCGTCGGGGACGAACGTGCCTGCACCGACCAGCAGGCCCACGGTGAGGAAGAGCTGGTACGGGTTCTGGGGAGGCGTTGGGGCGGCCGCTCCGAGCACGGCCGTCTTGTCGCGCTCGGGCTTCTCTTCGGTGGTGGAGCTCCCTGCGGCCGGCGGAGGTTGATTCTGGCCTTCGTCGCGAGCCGCTTCGGGCGCGGCGGTGGCCTGTCGGCGGTCGGAGGTCTGCTCGGTCCCGGAATCGGTCTCGCTCGCGTCGGCCTTGATGGCAAGCGACGGCTGCCCGACGTCGGCGGTCGTATCCGTCTCCTGGGCTACCGCGACGTTCGGGCTCGCCAGGAGCACCAAGAACAGGCAAGAGACCGTCCAGCACCGGGTCATCGTCGTACCACCTCCGTCGGGGGTGGCGCGGTCGGACGCCACCGACAACGTGTAGCTAAGCCACTCTAGCATCGCTGCCAACGATCGTTTTCTGGCTCATGGCTCCGTGAAAGCACTACATCATTCTATGCGAAGTCGCGACCCATGCTCCGACCCTCGTGTGATCTTGGCGACCCGTCGCTGGCCGGCGAAGTTGGTCAGCGCCCATCAGTCGCTGGTGTCTTCCCGATACTTCTTGAGTTTTCGGTAGAGGGTGGCCTCCCCGATGCCGAGCGCGGCCGCTGCACGGCCCCGGTGACCATCGAACTCATCCACGACCCGAAGAATGTGGCTCCGTTCCACCGACTCCAGCGTCTGGTCGACAATTGTAAGCGGGCCTGGGAGCGATTTCCGAAGCTCACTGGGGAGGTCATCCGGCTCGACCCGCGACCCATGGGCCACCACGACGGCCCGTTCGATCGCGTTTTCGAGTTCTCGTACGTTGCCAGGCCATCGATGGTGCACCAGGCGGTCCGCCGCCCCAGCGGTGAGGCCGACGACGTCGATGCCGAGCCGGACTCGCGCCCGATCGAGGAAGTGGCGGGCGAGTGGAAGGATGTCATCGGGGCGCTCTCGAAGCGGGGGCACATGAAGGCCCACCACGTTGAGACGGTAAAAGAGGTCGGACCGGAATCGACCTTCTTCGATGGCCGTCGCGAGGTCTCGGTTGGTCGCGGCCACGATCCGGACGTCGATCTTGCGCAGTTCGTTCTCTCCTAGGCGCCGGATCTCCCGGTCTTGCAGGACTCGGAGCAGCTTAACCTGCATCGAGGGTGAGATTTCGCCGACCTCGTCCAAGAAGAGGGTACCTCGGTTCGCGGCTTCGAAGAGGCCGATCCGGGCTTGGGTGGCTCCGGTAAAGGCGCCGGAGGTATGTCCGAACAGCTCGCCCTCCAGGAGGTTGTCGGGTATCGCCCCGCAATTGACCGCGACGAAGGGACCGTCGGCGCGGGGGGAAGCGTCATGAAGGAGCTTTGCGACGCGTTCCTTACCCGTTCCGCTCTCTCCGGTGACCAAGACCGGGACATCGACCCGAGCGGCGCGTCGCGCAAGGTCGATCAGCTCCCGCATCGCGTCGCTGTGCGCAACCAATCCTTCAGGGATATCGTACGGTGCAATCACGGCGACCGAGGATCTCCTCCACTTGCGCTCGAGCGCGTGCAAGGCTTCGGTCACCGACCGCAGGGTGTCCTGCAAGCAGGAATCTTCATGGTCGGCCTTGATCTGATCGAGTCGGTCGCCCCAATCGGATGCGGCCCTGCCAACCATCCAGCACACCGCGTCGCCCTGGCCGACACAGCGCTCTTCGATACAGTAGATGCGGCGCCCGTGGGCGCGGCTCAGGTAGCCGCCCGCAAAACCTGCGAGCGTCCAGCACACCGGCGCATCGTGCTGGCCGAGATGTAGAATGTGCTGTTCCGCCTCGTACGACCGATGCCAGATCGCTTCGGCGAGGCTGTCGGCATGTCGGCGGCGCTCGGGGGGAACGGGTCGAAAATCCACCAACCCCTGCAAGCCGTGCAGCCGGCCCCCGGCCTGTTGCCACTCCTGGGGATCCTTCCAGTCGAACGCTTGCTCGAGGCTCTCGGCGGTCCTCCACCCATGCGCGTAGCCGAGCCGGGTAAGAAGACCGCGAGCGGCGGGGCGGCCGACGAGCTCGATGAGCTCTTTTCTCAGCAGACCGAGGGCCGTCGCGTCAAGCAACAGGGTTCGATGCCCGGCGAGCCACATCGGGCCTCCGCCCGGGGGCCGGTCAAGGAGCTCGGAGAGGTCCAAGTCTTCTAACCGCACCTGTTAACCATACTCGCTTTCACCCGTTTTTCGGCGGACGCTGCCGTCGGTTCTCGGCGGAACAGATACGGTCAACAACCGTGAACGCGGTTCGAACGTTTGGTCGCAACGCGATCGATCCGCACACTCGTCGCGATTCATTCGCGCCCGGGCCCCGAAGCCGTGCAAGTGTAAACGCGCAGCGAGCGCAGCGAGCGCAGCGAGCGAAGACGGGTGGGCGCGATTCATTCGCGCCCGGGCCCCGAAGCCGTATGAACGCGCAGCGAGCGCAGCGAGCGCAGACGGGTGGGCGCGATTCATTCGCGCCCGGGCCCCGAAGCCGTGCAAGTGTGAACGCGCAGCGAGCGCAGCGAGCGAAGACGGGTGGGCGCGATTCATTCGCGCCCGGGCCCCGAAGCCGTATGAACGCGCAGCGAGCGCAGCGAGCCTCCGAGGAATTACCGGGCGGAATGAGGTCGCGTCTTGCCAGGTTCTCGGCCAGTACCTCCAAATAAGGATATTGGAAGCAATGAAGATGAGCATGAAGCGGGCGTTCGCATGGGCCGCAATCGTGACCTTGGCGGCGGGGTGCGCCGACGAAGACGCGCTATCGAACGAGTCGTGTACCGTGACCGACCAAAACACGTGGCTCAAGGACACGATGCAGGAGTGGTACTTGGAGAACGAGCAGCTGCCCGACCTTGATCCGGCCGCCTACAGCTCCTCCGACGACTTTCTCCGAGCGCTCGTCGAAGACGTCGACCTGGCGCCCAACTCCCCGGTCGAGGGCCGCGACCGGTTTACCATCATTCTCGAAGAATCGGTCGAGCAGGATTTCATCAACAATATCACCACCGGGTTCGGCGTTCTGGTCACCCCCGAGCGTGATCCGTCGAACGAGTATCGAGGTCTGCTGATCCTTGACGTATTCGGAACGTTCGAGGGCGAGACGGAGTCGCCAGCGTCCAGGGCAGGTCTGCGTCGGGGCGACGTGATGGAGACCCTCGACGGCGAAGATCTGTTCAGTGTCTTCGAGCGTCTCGTCGGGGCTGCGTTCACCCTGCGAATCGACGACGATGCGACCTACGAGCTGAGCGTCCGTCGCCAGGACGGCACCCGCGAGACTCTCATGTTGACGGCGGAGGAGGTGAGGCCAACGTCGGTCCCGTTGTTCAAGACCTTTGACGTGGACGGCGAAGAAGTCGGCTACCTGCTCTTTCGAGACTTCGATTTTGCCTCGGTGGAAGGGTTACGTGAGGCGTTCGCGTTCTTTGCCGACCGACAGGTCACCAAACTCATCATCGACCAACGATACAATCTGGGCGGTTTCGTCTTCATCATCGACTTCCTTGCGAATTTGCTCAAAGGCGAGGATCTCGGCGCTGACGGTACGACG
The DNA here is from genome assembly GCA_964519665.1 of uncultured Myxococcales bacterium. Classification (GTDB taxonomy): domain Bacteria; phylum Myxococcota; class Kuafuiibacteriia; order Kuafuiibacteriales; family Kuafuiibacteriaceae; genus JANQQN01. The sequence continues at coordinate 31,803 of CAZFIV010000018.1, read as the reverse complement.
GTATACCGCCGCGAGACCTGGAATTCGCTGCAGGCCTCGGCGCGGAACTTTGAGGCCGCCTTTGAATCGCCCGAATGCCCGCAGTTCGTGAGTTCCCTCGATGAGTTCGAGTGTACGGAGCCCGCCGTGGGCCTGACCGGCTTGACGCAGCTGGTGTTCATCAACTCCGGCAACACGGCCTCCGCTTCCGAAATCATCGTCAACAGCATGAAACCCCACCTCGACGTAAAGGTCGTGGGGTCGCGCTCGGTCGGAAAGCCCGTAGGTAGCGCTGGGTTCCCGGGTTTCGCCGGTGGCAATTCGTCGTTCTGCGGGCTTGTCCTGCGCCCGACCATCCTTCGCAACGTCAATGGGTTGGGGGAAGGCGACTTCTTCGATGGGCTGGTTCCCGATTGCCCCGCCGATGATGATGCTTCGGTGCCCCTCGGAGACGAGAACGAGGCGTCGGTCGCGGCCGCTCTTCAGTACTTGCGCGACGGTACGTGCCCCCAAAGCGGCGCACCGGGCGGTCTGACGGTCGTGCCTCCGCGGCGCCGGGCGTTGCTAAACGCTGATCATACATTCAGCCCGGCGAACAGCGTCGATCCGTTTACTGGCCAGGCAGGTCCGCCCGACCGCCTACGATAAGTCTCTTGCCCGGCCCGGGAAGGGCAGCTCGTTTTCGCCGGCTCTCTTCACCGGTGCTCGCCGCGCGGCCTTCGCCCCCGCCCTACCGGCTCCTCGGTTACCGGCGGCCACCCTGCTCCCGGCGGAGCGCGGCGAACGCCGCCGATGATGACTCGACGAACTCCGACCCGTACTTCCCAGCAGGACATTGGGGCATCCCTAGCTTGGGGGCGCCGTCCGCCTCGAACAGCGGAAGGAAGAGAAGCCGCTGGCGAACCGTTTGATTCGGCGTGAAGATGACGAGTGGGGACGGAGCGTGAGCGGAATCGTCGAGCTTCGAGGCGTTGAAAAAGAATACCCTCTAGGCAATCTGGTCGTAAAGGCGCTGCAGGGGGTCGATCTTACAATCGAGCGGGGCGAGTTCACGACGATCGCCGGACCATCGGGGTCGGGAAAGACGACCTTGCTGAACCTCATCGGCTGCATCGACGTCGCGACCAGAGGGACGGTGGTGGTCGACGGGCACGCGACCAGCCAAATGTCGGAGCAGGAACGGACGAACGTGCGGCTCAACAAGCTCGGATTCATTTTCCAGAGCTTCAACCTCATCTCAGTCCTCGATGTCTTTCAGAACGTGGAGTTTCCGCTGCTCCTGCAGGGTCGATTGACGACCAAAGAGCGGGACCGGCGGGTTCGGGAGATCGTCGACAAGGTCGGGCTGACCCCGCAGCTTCGGCAGCGTCCAAACGAGCTGTCGGGCGGGCAGCGACAGCGAGTGGCGATCGCGCGGGCCTTGGTCAGCCGGCCTCGGATTGTCATGGCCGACGAACCGACCGCGAATCTCGACTCAGGGACGGGCGCCTCGATCATCGACCTCATGAAGGATCTCAATCGTTTCGAGCAGACCACGTTCATCTTCTCGACCCATGATCCGGAGGTGATGGCCCAGGCCCAGCGGGTCGTGCGGCTGGTCGACGGTCGGATCGATGACGACGGACTTAAGGGAGGCCGGTTGTCGGTCCGCGAGGACTCCGCGACGCCGAGCCCGGTAGGCTGACCATGGGTTCGTCCGCAAGATTTTGGCTGTTGCTCCGGCTGAGCTGGCGGAGTCTGTACAGCCACCGGGTGAAGAGCGGGATCGTCGGAACGCTGTTGATGTTCGGGACCTTGCTGGTGGTGCTCGGCTCTTCGCTCGTCGACGGCATCGAGTCCGCCATGGAGCGAAGCATCACCGCCAGCCTCGCTGGCCACCTGCAGGTCTATTCTGCCGACGGCCGTGACCGGCTCAGCCTGTTCGGTTCGGGCTTCATGGGGGGCGACGATTATGGTCGCATCGAGGACTTTGAGCGACTTCGCGAGGTGGCCGAGTCGCTCGAGAACGTGCGCGCGGTCGTCCCGATGGGGCTCAATATCGCTAGCATTACCTGCCCTGGAAGTCTCGAGCGCGTTCTCGGCGACCTGCGCGCCGCCGTGAGAGCGAACAACCTCGACGACGTCCCCGTGCTCGTGGCCCAGGTTCGGGAGCAGCTCGACGTGATCAAGTCGGAACTCGCGAACGCGTCGGCGATATCGTCTGAGAAGAACGAGCTCGAAGCCCGCCGCCAACTGGTCGAACGGGCCACCTCCGACGACTTCTGGCGTTCCTTCGAAGAAGACCCGCTCAGCGGTCTCGAATTCCTCGATACCCGGATCGCGCCCGAGGCCGAGGAAGGTCGATTGTTGTACTTTCGATACGTCGGAACGGATCTGGAACAGTTCAACTCCAACTTCGACCGGATGATCATGGTGAAGGGGGAGCGCGTGCCGCCCAATACGCGTGGCATCATGCTCAACGACCGTTGGTACGAGCGCCTCGTCAAGCACTACATCGCTCGCAACTTGGACGACATCAGGCAAAGCGTGCGGGAGGACGGGCTCTCCATCGATGACGACCCAGTTCTTCGAGCGAAGGCCAGGAAATTGCCGCGGCAGTACCAGCGAATCACGTTTCAGCTCAACCCTCGCGAGAGTCGTTACGTGTTGGGAAAGCTTCGAGCCCTTCTCGGCGACGCCTCGGGCTCCCTGGCCGATCTCGTGCAGGCGTTCCTGACGCTGACGGACGCGAACTTCGAGGAGCGCTATGCGTTCTTCTACGAGGAACTCGCGCCTCGGCTGGAACTCTATGACCTGCGGGTCGGCGACATCATCACGATTCGGGGCTATACCCAAAGCGGCTTCCTTAAGGCCGTCAACGTCAAGTTCTACGGCACTTTTCGCTTCGAGGGCCTCGAGCAGTCGAATCTGGCCGCCGGTCACTCGCTGACCGACATGCTCACCTTTAGAGAGCTCTATGGATTGATGACCAAAGAAAAGAAGAAGGAGCTCGCGGGCATTAGGGAACGGCTGGGCGTCAAGGACGTTTCGGTCGAGGAGGCGGAGGACGCCTTCTTCGGCGAAGATGCGGAGGTCGAGACCTCGGCCGCTCAAGAGGGCGACTTCGATGAATTTGCAGGCGTCGACCTCCTCGACCGCCGAGAGCGCGCCGAGATGGTGGTCAATGCTCGCTTTTCGTCCGACGCCATCCGGCAGGGGCTGGCGCTCAATGCCGCGGTCATCCTGGAGGACCCGGGGCGGCTGGAGAGAACCGCCGAAGCGCTCAAGACACGTCTGGCCGAGGCCGGCCTTCATATGGAGGTCGTCGACTGGCAGGCGGCAGCCGGAATTATCGGTCAGTTCATCGTCCTGATTCGGATGGTGCTGTACGTCGCCATCGTCATCATCTTCTCGGTCGCCCTGGTGATTATCAACAACACGATGGTCATGACGACGATGGAGCGAGTCACAGAAATCGGGACCCTACGGGCGATCGGGGCTCAGCGGGGGTTCATCGTGAGCATGTTCATCATCGAGACCCTGGTCCTCGGTGTCGTATTTGGCGTCGTCGGGGCCACCGTGGGTTGGCTGCTCGGCACCTACTGGGGTTGGGTAGGGCTTGCGGCCCCGAACCGGCAGTTCTTCATCCTGTTCGGGGGGCCGTTCCTCTATCCTTCGGTCGAGCTCAGCCACATGCTCCTCGGGATGCTGGTGATCATCGGGGTGAGTGTCATTTCTACCTTTTACCCGGCCTATCTGGCCGCGCAGGTGCAGCCGGTGATGGCTATGCGCGACAAGGAGTGAGCGGCGGTGGTCTTTTTACAGATCGCGTGGCGGAACATCGTCCAAGCGAAACGGCGGACCTTCTTCTTGGGCCTCGCGATGGGGCTCGTGACCGGGTTGCTCGTGCTGCTGATGGCCCTATCGGAGGGCATCTCGGACACCATGGTTCGATCCGCGACCACGCTGTCGACCGGGCACGTCAACGTGTCGGGCTTCTACAAGTCGAAGCCGAGTGATGCATCTCCGGTCATCCAGAACGCGACCGAGCTCCGCGCGCTGGTCGAGGCGAAGGCATCGGGCGTCGACTATGTGATCGATCGGGCACGGGGATGGGCTCGGGTCATCAGCGCATCATCATCGATGAACTGCGGCCTGACGGGAGTCGATATCGAGGAGGAGGGGCGCTTAAAGGCAACCCTCCGGCTGGCCCCCGAGGCGGAGTACATCGACGGCGGTCGCGATGAGGTCCGCGGCGACCTCACCGACCTCCGAGGCGACGACGCGATCGTCATTTTCGCGGCGCAGGCCAAGCGGCTCGGGGTCGATATCGGCGACGGCCTCACGGTGACCGTCGAGACGCGGTCAGGGGCTCGCAATACGGGTGAGTTCCGGATCGTGGCGATCGCCAAGGACATCGGGTTCATGTCCAACTTCTCGATGTTCACGACGAAAAAGGGAGTTCGGAAGCTGTACCTACACGACGACGAAGTCAGTGGAGCGGTTCAGGTCTACCTCACCGACCATCGTCGGGCGTCCGAGGTCATGGGGCAGCTACGCACCGTCTTAGCCGGCGAGGGATATACGCTGCTCGAGCACGACCCGCGCCCGTTCTTCGCCAAGTTCGACGACGTTGCGGGCGAAGAGTGGACCGGTCAGCGGCTCGACCTGACCATTTGGAGTGACGAGGTGAGCTTTCTGTTGTGGATCCTGACCGTCGTCGACTGGGTAAGCTTCACTCTGGTAGGAATCCTGCTCCTTATCATCGCCGTGGGCATCATGAATTCGATGTGGATGTCGGTGCGAGACCGCACCAACGAGGTCGGGACGCTCCGAGCGATAGGCATGTCGCGAGGTCGGGTGTTGCTGATGTTCTTGCTGGAGTCGGCCCTGCTCGGCTTTCTCGCGTGCTCGCTCGGTGGCGCGGCTGGCGCGCTGGTTGCATGGAGCCTCGATGCGGCGCAAATCGAAGTTCCGGTCGCCGCCGTGCAGTTGTTGCTCATGAGTGACGTCCTTCAGCTGGTGGTCGACCCAGGTCAGGTGGTCACCGCGGTTGTGGCCTTTACCGCGGTCGCCGGACTGGCGGCGCTGTGGCCCGCCTACCGAGCGTCTCGCATGGAGCCGGTGACGGCCATTCATCACGTGGGGTGAGTATGAAGAATCGACTCCGAGCCAGCGCCAGCCTGCTGGCGTTCGTCACGACGTTCGTGAGCGCGGCGACCGCTCACGCATTGACCCAATCAGAGGTCGATGCCCTCCTCCAGCAGCTCGACGAGCGTCAACGCAACTCGGGTGACTATAAGGCCTTGTGTTTCATCGAACAAAAAGAGCGGGGCAAGAACGACCTCGTCTACCAGTCGGTAGTCTACCGCCGCGACGAAGACGAAAAGTTCATGTTGCTGTTTTTGAAGCCGAAGAGCGAGGCGGGTAAAGGCTACCTTCGCCTCGATAGCAACATGTTCCTGTACGACCCCTCCGTCGGTAAGTGGGAGCGACGAACCGAACGTGAGCGAATCTTGGGCACGGATTCCCGTCGACAAGACTTCGATCAGCTTCGACTGTCTGATGAGTACGACGCGCGGCTGGTCGCCGAAGAGAAGCTGGGCCGGTTCGAGGTGTATCACCTGGCCCTCACCGTCAAGGAGGGGGTCGATGTCGCCTATCCGAAGCTCGAGATGTGGGTCGACAAAACCACCGGCAATCTTCTCAAGCGTCAAGATCGGGCGGTGAGTGGTCGGCTCATGCGGACGACCTACTATCCGCGGTGGCGCAAGGTGTACAGCGAGTCGAAGGGCGGAGAGGTCTACTACCCCGAGGAGATGCGGATCTTCGATGAAGTCGAAAAAGGCAACCGGACCACGATCATCATCGATCGGGTCGACCTTCGGTCGCTGAGCGCGAACATCTTCACCAAGGCCTGGCTCGAGAGTAAGAGTCGCTAACATGTGGGCTGCGGTCGTCGGTTGGGCATTGTTGTTCGGGGCGACCGAGACGAGCACCGCCGCGACGACGTCGGATGAAGCCGCCCGGGAGGCCGAGATGTTCGGATCTACCGACGAGCCGGCCGAATCGCCGGATCGACGAGCGCTCGAAGCCGAGATGTTCGGTGGCTCCGACTCCACTCAGCCGCTGCCCGCGGCCGAGGAGGCACCGTCGGCGGCGGACGGCGCCAGCGACGGGCGTCGTCGTCGGCGCGGCTCCGTCCTTCCGAGCGATCGCCGAGTGACGTCCGAACCGTCGGCGCTCGCCTCCGAGGCCGGTGTCTTGCGCCGGATGACAGAGCGCATCGAAGAGCTCGACGATACGCTGGTCGTGGGAGGCACCATGTGGCTCCAAATCCAAACGACCGTGATCGAAGACACCAACATCGAGGACTCGGTGCTATCCTCGCCAAATATCGTCGACGTGTTCCTCGACGGTCGGCCCAATGATCGGCTTCGGGGCTTCGTTCAAGGGCGCCTCAATTACGATCCGACCGCGGTCGAAGGCGACTCGGGGTCGGTGTTTGCGCCCGGAGGTCCCGGGACACAGGTTCAGCTCGACCAGCTGTGGCTGCGCTTCGATGTCTACCGAACGGTCTTCGTGACCGCTGGCAAGCAGAGGATACGGTGGGGGTCCGGTCGGCTCTGGAACCCCACGGACTTTCTCAATCAACAGCGCCTGAATCCGATCTCCCTGTTCGATATTCGCCTCGGGGTACCGCTGGTGAAGCTGCACGTGCCCGTCGAAGCGTGGGGCTGGAACTTCTACGCCGTCGCGAACCTCGACGAAGCCGACCAGCTACGACGGATCGGTGGTGCGGTTAGGGCCGAGCTCCTACTCGGTAACGCCGAATTGAGTCTTTCGGTTGCCCTTCGCGACGGCGATGCACAGCGCTACGGCATCGATCTGACCGCGCCTCTGTGGGAGTTCGATCTTCGGTTCGAGCTGGGGTTGCTCAAAGGAGACCGGCGTCTGCGCCTTCCGGCTTTTGTCGATTCGGCTTTGACTGGGCTCGACGAAGGCGTCGACCCCGTGCAGGTGGCCGAAGACTACGTGCCCCTCGGCGAGAACCGAGAGGCCGATTGGATTCCCCAGCTCATGGCCGGTGCGGAGATCGCCATTCAGTATTCCGACCAAGACAGTCTTATCCTGGGGGTCGAGTATTTCTTCAACGACGCCGGGTCACCGGAAGAAGCATACTCCCGTCTCTTGCTGGCGGGACGCTTCAATCCGCTTGACGCAGGTCGACATTACCTTGGTTTCTTTGCCACTTTACTGGCGCCGGGCGACTGGGACGACGTGAGTGTATTCCTGAGTGGAATAGCCAATCTGAATGACCTCAGTGGAGTGGCCCGCGCCGATCTGTCCTTTCAGGTGCTGACGTTCTTGAGCGTGCGGCTCTTTTCCAATGTTTTTTGGGGGTCAGGGGTGTTTTCGCTCCGGGTGGACCTCGACCCGCTCCAAAGATTGGTCATCGAGAGCGGCGGAGCGGCCCTTCCGGTCCTTATCGAGCGAATACCCGTTCCGGTCGATACGGTGGCCACGACGGTGGATGAGTTCGGGTTCGGAGCGTTCGGCAATGCGTTGACGGCTGGTTTGCCGATCGCGCAAGTCGGGGCGGCCTTGGTGATCGACCTCTGATGTAACCGTATTTTTTCCGAACAGTCAGACTGTCGCCCGGTTCTGCCTTCAGAAGTTTAGGCATCCGTCACGCCACAAGACTCGCGACGGATGAATAAGCGCCGATTGGGTCGACACAGCATGAGCAACCGAGAGTTATGGGTCGTGGCGTACGCAGGGCCGAGCGGGGCCGCCCCCCATGGTCGGCAACGGATCGCCGAGGTGTTGGAAACTGCCCGGTGTCTGGTCCCTCCCCAACGAACGATGGTCGTCGTTCAAGATTCGGAACGCCCTTGGTGGTCGATCCTGACGAACGCATATCCCAGCCATAACGTATTTGCGGAGCCGTTCGATCGTGGCAGCGCGACCGGCGTGGTGGCCGCGTTGATCGCGATCGCCGAGCGGGCACCCAACGCCGACGTGGCGGTGGTCTTCGGCAGTGTATCGCCGGCGCGCCTGGTCGCCTTCGAAGATGCCTGGATGGAGCACCGAGCGCTCGAGAGCCCGGAAGAAGGGTCGATCTTCGTGCCTGGCGAGGGGCGCGGGCCGCTGGCGTTCGCGCGGTCTGAGGCCTGGCTGGAGCGCGCGGAGCGGGTCGACCGGGGGCGGGTGGCCGCTTTGCGGATGGCGCTGTCGCGAGCCGAACAACCGATCGACGCGCTCGACAGCATCTACCCATTCTTGGCTACCCTCGACCTCGAGCGGGAGCTGCTCGGGCACCCGATCGATTCCGCGAACGGCCCGAAATCGGTATCGCAGTCGACGGCGGAATCGGTACCGGTGTCACCATCCGCGCTCATGTCGGGTATCGAGTCGCCCACCGTCTCGCGATCCACCATGTGAGCGGATTGCGACGGCCGGTCGTCGGTTGGCCCGCCAATGGTTGGCACCGACATGGTGTCCGACTACGCTGGTGCGGTTCCGATGACCTCGCCGCCCGTAGATCCACCCAACCCCTCGATTTCGCGAACGCGAATCTTCTGCAACCGTACGCTGAATCTCCGCGCGATCCGGGCGATCGGCTACGACATGGACTACACCCTCATCCACTACAACGTGGAGGAGTGGGAAACGACGGCTTATGAGCACGTCAAACGGAAGTTCATCGAGCAGGGGTGGCCGATCCAAGGATTGTCGTATGACCACGGCCTCATGATCCGAGGGCTGGTCATCGACAAAGAGCTCGGGAATGTCGTCAAGGCCAATCGATTCGGCAACGTCAAGGCGGCTTTCCACGGCACGAGGCCCATGAGCTTCGAAGAGGTGAAGAAGACCTACGCTCAGGTCATCGTCGACCAATCCGAGGATCGCTGGGAGTTTCTGCACACCTTGTTCTCGATGTCGGAAGCTTGTCTGTTCGCTCAAGTGGTTGACTTGCTCGACGCTGGCGAGCTTCGAGGCGTCCTCGGCTACGAGCAGCTGTATCGAAAAGTCCGATGGACCATGGACTTTACGCACATGGAAGGTCGGTTGAAGGGCGAGATCATTGCTCACCCCGACCGCTTCGTCGACCTCGACCCCGACGTTCCCTTGGCCCTCCTCGACCAGTTCTACGCCGGAAGAAAGCTGCTGCTGATCACCAACTCGGAGTGGACTTACTCCCAATCGATGATGAGCTACGCGTTCGACCGATTCCTACCCGGGGAGATGACCTGGCGAGACCTGTTCGAACTCATCATCGTCGAGGCGCGTAAACCGGCCTTCTTTACGTCTCGCAACCCTCTGTTCGAAGTCGTGAGCGATGACGGCCTTCTTCGTCCCGTGTACGACGGCATGAAGCCTGAGGGCATCTATCTCGGTGGGCACGCTGGTCAGGTCGAGGAGGCGCTCGGCTGCGAAGGGAGCCAGATCCTCTTCGTCGGCGACCACATCTTCAGCGACGTGCACGTGAGCAAGGATGTTCAGCGATGGCGGACGGCGCTGGTCCTGCACGAACTCGAGGCGGAAGTGGAGGCGGTTCGCGGATTCGAAGGCGATCAGCGGCGGCTGCAAGAAATGATGATCGAAAAGGAGCGGCTCGAGGCGGCTCTGAGCGATCTCCGGCTTCAGTGGCAACGACGGGAGGTGGGGTATGGGCCGAGGCCGACGCGGTCGAACGACGACCTGCAGGCCGAGCTGACGACCGTCAAAACGGCTCTGCAGGAAATCGATCATCAGATTCGTCCGCTGGCCAAAGCCTCGGCCGAGCTCAGCAGTACCAGCTGGGGGTTACTGATGCGCGCCGGCAACGACAAGAGCCAGTTGGCCCGCTCCGTCGAGGGCTACGCGGACATATACCTGGCCAAGGTAGGCGACTTCCTGGTACATACGCCTTTCGCCTACTTCCGGGCGGCGCGGGGCAGTTTGCCCCATGATGCGGGTCGAAGTGAGGCAGCGGGCGTGGATTGAACACGCCAGCGTCCGGATCTTGCGCTCAGGGTCGCGTGTCACTAATCCCGCTCCCAGCCCAGGGTTGACTGTCGGTCTTGGGCATGAAATTTCGGCGCCACAACGTCGTTTTACCGCGGCCGGAAAACCGGCCGCGAGCGGAGAAATCGCATGGCATTCCAACTTCCAGAACTTCCCTACGCGAAGGACGCCCTGCAACCTCACATCTCTTCGGAGACCCTCGACTTTCACCACGGCAAGCACCACGCCAAGTACGTGGCGGTCTTGAACGACCTCGTTGCCGGCACCCCCAACGAGTCGAAGAGCCTCGAAGACCTGATCAAGAGCACCGAGGGCAAGCTCTTCAACCAGGCGGCTCAGGTGTGGAACCACACCTTCTACTGGAACAGCATGAAGCCGAATGGCGGCGGTGAACCGACCGGCGCGATCGCGGAAGCGATCAACGCTTCGTTCGGCAGCTTCGCTGACTTCAAAGAGCGCTTCAGCACCGCGGCCGCGGGTCAGTTCGGCTCGGGATGGGCTTGGCTCGTCAAGGCGGGCGACAAGCTGGAGATCGTGACCACCTCGGACGCGAAGAACCCGATGACCGAGGGCAAGGCTCCCGTCCTCACGTGTGATGTGTGGGAGCACGCGTATTACATCGACTATCGAAATGCCCGCCCGAAGTACCTCGAAGCCTGGTGGAACCTCGTTAACTGGGACTTCGCCAACCAGAACCTGTGAGCGGACAGGCCCTCGCTGAGACAAAGCCGGGTCACCGACGGTAGGCATTGCCGGCCATCGTGTGATGCATCACAATAGTTGCGGTGGCCATGAGTGCATCCGAGGTCGTTCACGCCGATATCCTCGACGAGTCGGGGCACCGATTCATCGCCGAGATCGCGAATCTAGGCTCGACTGGGGTGTTCCTCAAGACAGACGAGCCGCTGGTCTTCGGTCAGCGGCTGTCCTTGCGACTGTTCGGCGTTCGTGTCCGCGGCGAGGTTTTGTTTGTCGCGTCGGATCCAGCCGGGGTGGTCGTGGGCTTGAGGGCCAGCGCGCAGGCGCTGTCGACGATCGAAGCGAACCGAAGTCAGGTTGAGGTTCTCTCCGGCCGGGCCGGCGAGGTAGACCCGTGGCTGGAAGATACGACGACCTCGATCCCGCCCGGCGTGGTGCATGATGATGAGCTCGGCGGGGCGGTGGTTTCGGTGCACGACATCGAATCCGAGGGGAGAACGTTGGCGCCGGCGCCGCCGGTTCCCGACGACTCGGCCGACATCTTGGAGTTCACGCGTACCCCGGTCGAGGTTCAGGTCGACCCGGCCCTCTTGGAAGCGCTCTCGGCCGAAGAGCGGTCGCTGCGAGCGGTGTCTAACGCTCGCGGCAATTCGGAAATCGGTCCGCCCTCGGTCGGTCTGCCGCCCCCAACGCCGCGGCGAGCGAGCGAAGTCGCACGACCGATAAGCGCGCTCAAGCCGATCCCGTCGGTGACTTCCAAGGAAGCCGACGACCGGGAGGCATTGCCGATCCTCGAGGCCGACGGTTACACGGTGCGCTTTTCGTCGGCTGGAGCCTATCAGTGGCAGTTCGCCCACCACATCAATCACGGAGGTCTGGTGGTCGCGTCTACGCAGACCCTCCCGATACGCACGCAAAGAATGCTGTCGTTGGTGGTCCCGGACGTTGGTACTTACACCGTGAGCGCTAGGGTGATTTTTCAAGGCGACGGCAAGCTGGGCTTCATGCTGGATAGCTTTGGACTTCATCGAGAACGTCTAGCGGCGATGGCGAAACGCAGCTGACACAAAAACGACATCACGCGGAATGAACATGGCGCCTCGCCTGGTTTGCCCTCATGAAGGCAGTGCGAGTGCTTTCGATTCCTCCCTCTCACCAAGCGCGTCCGGGTCTCCGCCATGGGGGCCCGGGCGCGGGCGGATGGGCGCCAAATCAAACTTGAATGTCGGCCCACCGGCGGCGCTGCCAGATGACGGTGTAGGTTGCGGCTTGAACGCCTCGCATCAAGGCTTGGACGCCCCAGATCCCCGCCAGGCCCCACCCTAGAGTTGGAATCAATGCGTCGGGCGAGCTCTCCGGTCCGACGAGGTAGGCGAGCGGAAGTAAGAGGCCCCACTGCATCACGATCTGTACCGACATGGTGGTCCTTGTAGCACCTGCGCCCATCAGGGAGTTCATGAGGACCAAGCCGACCGCATCCAGACCGATCGTGGCGCCCACGATCTGCAGCGGTAGGCGCGCCGTCTGCATGGTTTCGGGGTTGTGAATGAAGATCCCAAGGATGAGGTCGGGCACCACGACCATCGGTATTCCGATGACGATGATCATTGCTGCGGCCACCGTGACGACGTCCCACGCTGACCGATGAGCGTCGTCGGGGTCGCCCCGCCCCAGCGCTTGGCCTACCAAGGTGGCCGAAGCGATGCCGAATCCGATGCACGGAAGGATAGCGACCAGGGTCATGTTGAGCACGACGTTTGCGGCGGCGGTGGCCGCGGTTCCGACCAGCGCCAGGATGGCGAACAAAGCGGTAAAGCCGGTGGACAGGAGCAGTTGCTGAATACCGCTCGGAACCGCGAGGCGAAGCATCGTGCTCACGGTTTCGCGGTCGGGCAGGCCTTTCAGGAAGCCCATGTCGCGGGCATGGCCGAAACCCAGACTGCAGTACGTGAACACGCCCACGTACACCGAGATGGCGCTCGCGATCCCGGCTCCGGTGGCTCCATACGCCGGGAACCCTAGATTACCGAAGATCAGCACGTAGTTCAGGGCGATGTTGACCACGTGCATGATGACCAGCGTCCGCAGGTACATGTCGGGCCTCTTGATACCGTTCCAAAAGCCGCGAAAGGAGAAGTTGAGGCCGATCGCCAACAACCCGACGAGACGGGCCCGCCAGTACGGGACCCCGACGCCGACCACGCTGGGGTCGTCGTTGACCACCGGGAACACCGTGGGCGCGATCGCGTAGAGGAAGCTCGCCCAAGGCACGGAAATCGCAACGACCATCAGGAGCGCGCCGTTCAAGGGAAGGGCCGCGACCGCTCGGCGGCCCTTTCCTATTCGACGTGCCACCATGGCCTGCACCCCGACCGAAAAGCCGGTGATGAACGAAACCGACATGAAGTTGAGGAAAGACGCAGTGCCGACGCCGGCCAGAGCCGCGTCGGCATCTTCCTCCAACGACCCGAGCATCGCTGTGTCGACGAGATTCAGGACGTTTTGGGAGATCATGCCCCCGACGACGGGCATCCCGAGCTTGATGATTCCCAGGTAGCGCTCTGGTCGGGGGGCGGTCATGCCGCTGAGCAACTAGCTTGGTTGACCTACCACGTCCACCTCGGCTGCGAGCTCGTATCCGCGGTCGGTGGTTTGCAGGATGTTGGACAGTCCCATGCGCCGGAGGGTCCGGATGGCTGTGTAAACCCGTGTGGCGCCCTGCGAGGCAGTCAGCGTTTCGCGGGGCCAACCGGCCGCGACCATGTCTTGCACAGATGCCGCTTGGCCTTCGGTGCGGCGCTTGATGACCGCCACCAAGAGGCGTCGAAGCGCGGTCCGACGAACCAGACTCACCGGTGCTCGCTTGTCGACTTGAAACCACCGGCCATCGTGACTGATCGTGAGCCGCTTCGGACCCGCCTGGTCGTGGCGATGTTCGAGCTCGTCGGCGAGCAGACGGGCCAAAAATTGTTCCGCCGACCAGTGGCTCGCTTTGGATTGGTCGAGCCGGGCGACCAGCGCGCGCGCGGCGCCCGGCAGGTCGAGCTGCTCGAGAATGCCCTCAAGGGCGGTCACCCTGGTGTCCGGGTGCACGTTAAGCTCTGACACTTCGACCTCTCCTCATCAGGCCTGGGCGCTCAAGTACGCTTCGAGCTCGTCCGCCCCACCGATATGACGTCCTTCGATGAAGATTTGAGGCGTGCTTCGGCGTCCACTCACCGCCAGCAGAACCTGGGGCGTCGACTCGACATCCGCGTACGGCACGCCAGCGTCGTCCAACATCTTGCGAGCGCGAGCGCAGTGCCCGCAGCCCGGTCGCGAGAACACGACCACTTCCTTTGGCAGCTGAGCGTTGGGCGCGACGTATCGGAGGACGGTGTCGGCGTCCGATACCTCGTACGGGTCGCCGGGCTTCTCGGGTTCGACGAAGAGCTTCTCGATCACCCCGTTGTTCACGACCATCGCGTATCGCCACGAGCGAGGCCCGAAGCCCAGCTCTCGCTTGTCCACCAAAAGTCCCATGCCCTGGGTAAACTCGCCGTTGCCGTCGGGAACGAACGTGATCTGGTCGGCGCTCTGGTCTTGCTGCCAGGCCTCCATCACGAAGGCGTCGTTGACGGAGACACACAGAATGTCGTCGACGCCGTGGCGCTTGAACTCGGGCGCGAGCTCATTGAAACGCGGCACGTGGGCGCTCGAGCACGTCGGGGTAAACGCTCCGGGGAGAGAGAAGAGCACCACGCGCTTGTTTGCGAACAGGTCTTGAGTCGTGATGTCTTTCCAATCACCGCCGACTCGAGTCCGAAAAGTAACGTTGGGGACCGATTGTCCTTCTTTAAGATGCTGCATGTAGCGATTTACGCAGCATGCGGCGTGCCAAGCTCCTTAGGTTGCGAAATCGCCCAACCCATACCTCTGTACCGAAATAACGTTGGAATCTCCACCGAAATATCGGTCCAACGAAATGTCGGTATCGCTAGGCGGGACGGTGAGGTCTGAGCCGAAGTCGAATGGCCCCTCGCGCGGTGCTGGGGTCGACCGTTCTACCCTTTTGCGTGATGTCGAGATGCCCGGAGGCGACCAATCGACGGGCCGCTCGTCGCGTTGGTTCCATGAGCTCACGCCACGAGGCGCCGGTGCCGACTCGACGGGCCGCCTCGCTCGGGCAGATGGTCGCGCCAGCCGGACGCTGTTCGAGGAGGTCCATGATGGCCGATTCGAGTGCTTCGTCGACCGGCCGGACCTTTCGACGACGGCACTGGTCGGAGCAGTACCGGACCTGCTCCCAGCAATTCGCCCATTTCTTGCGCCACTCGATGGCGCGACCGCACGCCGCGCAGGGCTTCGTCGCTCGTTCGGTCACGTCAACGCCTCCCGGACCCGGGCCGCCGCGCTCAACCCGCTCAGGAACGCCCCTTCGATCCGAGCACCATGCGCCCAATCACCGGCCGCACCGACCCTGAGGTCGGCATCGAACAGGCAACCGCGATCGATGGGGGGTTCGGCGCGCGCGTACCGCCAGCGGTGTGCCGTCAGGTACACCGGGACGACCTCGGGAAGGCCGACGGTGGCGAAGAACGACGATAAGAGGTCTCGGGCGACCGCGTCTGGATCGTCGTCGAGATGACTCTCGGACCACACGGGGCCGGCGTGAAGGACCCAGCGATCGCCGCCGGGACGGCCGGGCTTTGCGCTGTCGCGAGCGACCCAGCTCAGTGGGCCATCCTGGATGAACAGCCCGTCGTACGGGACCTCGACCGCACGGTCGAATGCGACCATCACCGCCCAACAGGGCGCGTGGCGCACCCGGCCCGCGGCCGCGGCGAGACCCGGGGCGGCCGAGAGCAGAGACTGGCTTTGTTCGGACGGGGCCGTGACGATGACCGCGTCGGCCGGCTCGATCTCATCGCCCATATCCACGGTCGCGTGCCACCGCCCTTCGACTCGCCGCAGCTCGGTCACCCGCGTCTCGCTCCGCACGTCGAGCATTCGTGCTTGATGCCAAGCGATGGCTCGCATGGTGGGAACACCGACGTAACGGATCGGTTGGTCGCCAACCTTGGGCGTCAACTCACCATGCTTGGCGACCCCGATGCGGCCGTCCCAGGGAGCGGCCACCCCAGCGGCCAGCCAGGCTTTCACGCGAGCCAAAAACCGGGGGTCGCGGGCCGTGAAGTACTGAGCGCCGTGGTCGAACGGGCCGATACCGCCGGATCGGTCAGCGATCCGGCTCGAGATGCGGCCGCCCGGGGCGCGCCCCTTGTCGACGACGACCACCGTGAACCCGCTGTTGTGAAGCGACTGGGCGACGGTCAGACCGGCGACGCCAGCACCTACGATCAGTACGCGCGGAGACCCGCTAGGGGTAGGCATGGCACATCTATTGTGGGTCGGGCGCCCGCCGAGTCAAATGTCGTGGGAGCCGAGCTTGACCTGGTCCCAGTACACGACTTCGTCATCGGCGCGGCGTACGAACCGGACCCCGCCATCCTGTGAGACGACGATCCCCAGCGCTTCGGGATGGGCCGCGCACAGCCGGTAGACGGCTCTATGGCGGGTCCCGACCGCTTCCGTGGATTCACGGA
This sequence comes from uncultured Myxococcales bacterium, assembly GCA_964519665.1. GTDB lineage: Bacteria > Myxococcota > Kuafuiibacteriia > Kuafuiibacteriales > Kuafuiibacteriaceae > JANQQN01. Next base: position 15,550 of record CAZFIV010000018.1, on the reverse strand, counting down.
GTCGCTCCTGAGCCTCGACGTCGAGAGCGCGAGCGACGGTTTCTACCTCAGGCAAACCCCCGGCAATGACCGCTCCAAATCCGAGGAGCTCGAATCGTTGGTTGAGCAGTACGGCGCCATCGACGTTTGCGAGGCCCGCGACGAGGTGGGCGAATTCGAAGATCGCTTCATCGAGGTCGGCCAGTTTCGCGTTGCGGCTCGCCTGGTACTCCGGCCACCCGACGGGCGGGCCATCGGGAGCTGCGGTTCGTGCCAAGGTGTTCATGACTTCGAGGATCAGATGACGGAACCGGCGGGCGGGCAGGGGGTCATCAAAGCGAAACCGTAAGCGAAACGCCGAGTCGTCGTGAAGGAGGGTCTCGCTGGTGGTCACGGGCAAGATCAGCACCGTGCCCCCGTGCTGAGCCTCCCTTATGGTCGCGATCAGGCGTCGCACCATGTGCTGAGAGATCGTCTTGGTGAGGCTGTGATCGAGTCGCGCCCAAGGGGCCTCGGCCTGTTCCCGCGCGGCATCGTGAAGAACCATGAGCTCCTGCCGGATCGGCGCGAACATCTCGGGCAGCCATCGGGAGTCGAACACGTCGTTCTTGGGGACCTCGATCTTGCCGCTCGAGAGCGTGGCCAGGGTTCGATGGCCGAGGGTCAGCAAGAGCTGGCCGGGCCCGCGCACATGAATGACGAGGTGTTCGGGCAGGGCCTGGTCGCGTCGACCTCCTCGCACCGGCTGCAACCACAGGGCGCCCGAGTGGATGAGACCCCACACCTTGACCGTGCCTCCGACGACCTGGAGGCCGACCATGCCTCGTCGAAAATCGACCGCGTGGGCCAGGCGCCGGAGCACTTGGGGTTCGAACGGTCGCGGCCTGTCGAATCGCAACCGGTGATGTCCTTTGGGGGGGCCCCCCTCTGGCTCGTAGGCGTCGGGATCGGCGAGCACGAGCCGGAAGGTGACCGGCCGGGTCTCGTCTCGCAGCAAGCTGGCTTGATATGCGATCGACAGGACTCGGGTGAGCTCCTCGAACGCCAACCCCAGTTGACCTTCTACGGCGGCGAGAACGAATCGCGCGAGGTCTTCGGGGTACGCGTGCGGGTCGGCCACCTGAGCATCTAAACCGCGGGACGATGCCTACCGCAATAAGTTGGACGTATCTGGTCTACATCAGCTCCCATTCGGAGATGAGGCGTTCCTGCTCGGCCAGGCGCTCCGAGCGCCCGAGCGCGTAGAGCAGTTGAGGCCAAACCAGGGGGCCACCGAGGGCTTCCTCGAGGACTTCCATGCGATCCGCGACAACTTCCAGCGGCGTATCTTCGAGGACCGCGACGTACCAGTAGGCCGCATCTCTTCCTTCCTCGGTCGCGTGTTGGATCCGGTAGTCAGGCCCGCTGCGGATCTGAATCACGGCTCCGTAACTGCTGAGGTCGGCGCGCAGCGCGTTCATTTGTACCTCCGACGGGCGCGCCCCATCGACAGCGAACGCTCGATAGGGGCTCGCATGAAGGATGTCGAGCAAGGGGAACGTCAACGGGGGGCGTTCATCGCCGTCATGCTCCCCTGCGGCGTCGGTGTCGGGCGGATTGAGGGGACGAGGATCGAAGATCACCGCCGCGCCGTAGAACTGAATCGGCAGCTCAGGGGGGCTGATCTCGATGATGCGTCCGGTGACCGGTCCCGTTCGGAGGGTGTGCAGGTTCGCCGGGGTGCCGGTCTCATCCAGCATCTGCACACGGACCACACCCCACTCTTCGTCGACCGGGCCCTCGTCGGTGGCGAAGCGCATGCCGAGTGCGGCTCCCGAATCTCGCACAATGTCCCAGCGGTCCTCCATCGTGGCCGCGACGATGCGGTCCCAATGATGCGACATGACTTCGGGCTCGACCTTCAGCAGGACTTCGATGTGCTCGAGCGCGGCCTCGTAGTCTTTCTCGTTGCGCGCCAGCTCGGCGAGCATCGAACGCGTATTGCGGGCCTCAGGGTCAAAGCCCAGCACCTGTTCCAGTCGAGCTTTCAATTGGTTTTCGTCGCCGCGCCGCTCGGCCGCCAAGGCTTGAATGAAGCGAGCCGCAGCTCGCGACTCTTTGTCGTCGATGGCGACGAATGTGTCTTCGGCCCACGCCTCGGCCGCGTCGAGCTGCTCGAGCGCCACCAGCGTTTGACCGACGACGATCGCGACCTGCCATGCCGACGGATTGCGCCCGAAGAACTCGCGACCCGAGGCCACCAGCTCCTCCAGTCTTCCTAGAACCCCTGCGGCCTGGCCCCACGCGAGCCACAGCCGATGGTCGTCGGGCCAGCGGGCGAGCGCCTGCCGAAACCGCTCGTAGTCGAGGTCGGGCTCCTTGGCGTCCTTCAGGTTTTCCTCGATGGTATCCGCGATGTCGAGGTCGACCCTCGCCTCGATCGCGGCGACTCGCCGGTCGGCGGATTCGGTGAGCTCGGGCGCGTCGAGGGGGTGTTCGAACTGGGGCGCGATGCGCTGCATCGCTTCCACCGCGTGGCGGGCGACCCAAGCTCGTTCGCGCTCCAAAGCGAGCTCGACCCGGAAGCTCTGGAGCCGCCAGGCCTCCCGAAGCGCACCTTGGTCTTCGAGCCTGCCCGCCATCAGGCGCACCTGCAGGTCGAACTCCCAGTCGTTCGGGGCGAGCCCACCGCGGATGATATGGATCATGGCGTCGACCCAACCACTGTACGAGCCGGGCGAATCGGTGATCATGTCAAAGTCGGGCAGACAGGCCTTCGCCTCTTCGAATCGGCCGAGCCGAGCGAGGATGCGAGCGTGGTCGATGGTCTTGTTGACCAGCCACGACTCGCCCGCGCCGGGATTCTCGGCCTCGGCGTTGAGCGCAAGGGCATCTTCGAGGCGGTCCAGGGCGATCAGGGCCCGCACCCTCGGTTCTCGGAAGTCGTAGGGATTGTCACTGGCGCCGATCGCGGCGAGTTGACGGTCACAGAACGCGACCGCTTCATCGGCTCGATCGAGGTCGACGAGCGCGGCCGCGTACTCACCGGAGATGCATCGAAAGCAGGGCCACGCGGTATCGATGCGGTCGAGTGCGGTCTTTGCCGCCTCCAATCGCACTTGCCCGTACCCGGGTCCGTCGATGTCCGCGTAGCAGCTCGTCAGGTCTTGGACCGCACAGACGCTCTGAGGGCAGCCTTTCGTTTCGTCGCGGTTGGCAAACTCGATGAGCTCGAGCGCCTCCGGCAACAAGCCTTTCACTTCGTACCGCTTGCGCACCCGGCTGTGGAGGTTCCAGTGCCGGACGAACACCTCGAGCCAGGGGTGCTCGAGTTCGCGAGCGACGTCCAACAACGCCGGTACGAGGCGGTCGACCTCTTCGGCGCGGTTGTCCATGACCAACCTCGGCAGATGAAGAATCTGGTAGGCTAGCTTCTGGTGGCCGTCCTTGGCCAGCTGTGTGCAGTAGTCCTCGACCCACGCCCAAATATCCATGTCTTCGTCTCCAAGCCCGCGGCGGATGATGCGCCGTGAGCGTTCGTGACCGGTGCCCGCAAAGAGAGGCGTTGTCGACCTCTTCGCGCGTATGGTCGCGCCCGATTGAGGGTATCCTCCGGGCCGAAGTCGGGACCTTGCAAGTGCTGCAAGGCGGGCCCTGCCGAACTTGCGCCTCTCAGAAATCGATCTGGCTTCGGGAACGAACGTCGACCGTTATCGGGACGCTCAACGGATGGCATCGCCGTTGCACACGGACCTGACATCGCGGGACGACGCGAATGTGTCGCCCTCCAGCTCACTATCTATTCGAGCTGGTTTTTTTAAGGGCTTAGCGGAGCGGATCCGGAGCCGCTGGGCCGAGCTATCGATGGCGGATCTGAGGCGAGCGCGGGTCGCTCGGGAGGTTTTTTGTTTGGCTCCCGAGCGGACCCGCTGACCTCGACGATAGAGCCGATCCGGCCCGGCCGGGCTTGGCGGTCATCCTTTGCGACTTCGTGGGGTAGGGATGGGGATCCCGGCCCGACGTTGGTGGGTGGAGTCGCCGCGGCCCGCTCTGGGGAGGGCGGGTCGCGGCGGGTCTTTGGCGAGGTCTTCGCGCGCTGGGTTGACTAAAGTCGACCGGCGACGGGATGACTCGCGGGTGATCCGTTCCGCCCGCCGACCGACCGCAATATACCTTGCAGCCTTGTTAGCGCCCCTGCCCTCTGCAGTGGAGGGCACCGTGGCTCACGCGCACCCCAGCCCCCACGACGCGTTCCGTCAGCTCGAGGAGATCCTCCCCACACCGGACGAGCTTCGACTGGCCTCTGGTCATCCCGGGCCGAGATATTGGCAACAGCGGGCTGACTATCGGATCGAGGTCGAGCTCGACGACCGGCGACAGCGGATCGAGGGCCGGGAGCGCATTCGCTACCACAATCGGTCGCCGCACCACCTGCGTTATCTGTGGCTGCAGCTCGACAACAACATCTTCGCCCGGGACAGCGATGCGGCCCTGTCGGCGACCAGCCCGAATTTCGAGAAGTTCCACTTCGACACCCTCGCGCGCCTGATGATGACCGAGAAGTTCGATGGGCGCGTCAACCTGACCGAGGTGACCGACGGGAAGGGTCGCAAGCTCGTTCATACCGTCGTCAAGACCATGATGCGGGTCGAGCTCGACAAGCCGCTCGCCCCCGGTCAGACCAGCGAGCTGGTCATCGCCTGGAACTACCGGATCAACGACGGCCTGGTCGTTCGAGCCCGCACCGGATACGAGTACTTCAAGCGCGACGATAACTACATTTACGAGATTGCGCATTGGTACCCCCGCATGGTCGCCTACACCGACGTGCACGGTTGGCACCACAAGCAGTTCCTCGGGCGTGGGGAGTTTACGCTCGAGTTCGGGGACTTCGAGGTCTACATCACCGCGCCCGCCGACCACATCGTGGCTGCGACCGGCGTTCTTCAGAACCCCAACGACGTGCTCTCCGTGAACCAGCGCCGGCGCCTCAAGCGAGCCAAAAGGGCTGATGAGCCGGTCTTCATCGTAACACCCAAAGAGGCGAAGGCTAACGAGAAGCGCCGGTCGAAAAAGAAGAAAACTTGGGTCTTCAAGGCCGAAAATGTTCGGGACTTTGCCTTCGCAAGCTCCCGGAAGTTCATCTGGGACGCTCAGGGCCATCAAAGCGGCGAGAACCACGTGATGGCGATGTCTTTTTATCCGAACGAGGCCGAGCCTCTGTGGAGCCGCTACAGCACTCGGGCGGTCGTCCACACGATGAACGTCTATTCGCGCTACACCTTCGACTATCCATACCCCGTCGCCATCTCGGTGAACGGTCCCGTCTTCGGGATGGAGTACCCGATGATCTGCTTCAACCGGCCCCGAGCGATGGTGGACGGCACGTACTTCGGTCAACCGAAAGCGCGGTGGGCGCGGGAGTATGCGAAGTACGCCCTCATCTCGGTCGTCATTCACGAGGTCGGCCACAACTACTTTCCGATGATCGTCAACAGCGACGAGCGACAATGGACCTGGATGGACGAGGGCTTGAATACCTTCCTACAATTCTTGGCCGAGCAAGAATGGGAAGAGGAGTATCCGTCTCGGCGCGGAATGCCCAAAGACATCGTGGGCTACATGACGAGTCGTCGGCAGGTGCCGATCATGACCAATTCGGAGTCGCTGCTACAGTTCGGGAACAACGCGTACGCGAAGCCGGCCACCGCCCTCAACATCCTGCGAGAGACGATTCTGGGGCGAGAGCTGTTCGATTACGCGTTTCGGGAGTACGCGCGCCAGTGGAAATTCAAGCGGCCGATGCCCGCCGACTTCTTTCGCATCATGGAGGATGCCTCGGGGGTCGACCTCGACTGGTTCTGGCGGGGCTGGTTCTACTCGACCGACCACGTGGATATCGCGATCGGTGAGGTGGGAGAGCATCAGCTCAAGACCCGGAATCCAGAGTTCGACAAGGCTTGGGCTCGGCAGGACGACGAAGAGGAGCCCGAGTCGATCACCGAAATTCGGAATCGCAAGATGCCCCGCCTGGTCGACGAGATCGAGAGTTTGAAGGATTTCTACAACAGCTTCGATGAGTTCGACGTAACCCCGCAGGACCGCAAGGCGTTTCGGGAGTACCTCAAAGGGCTCACCCCCGCTGAGCGGGGGTTGCTGGGCGTTCAGCGTCGCTTTTACGTCGTGGATTTTCACAACAAGGGAGGGCTGGTGATGCCCATCATCCTCGAGGTCGAGTACGAGAGCGGCGCAAAGGAGCTTCTGCGCATTCCGGCCGAGATCTGGAAGGCCAATCCGCGACGGGTCTCGAAACTGTTGATGACCAAACGGCCGATCAAGAGCTTGCTGGTGGATCCGTATCTCGAGACGGCGGATGCCGACGTCGAAAACAACCGCTTCCCTCGCCGAGTGGTGAAGTCGCGCTTTCAGCTCTTCAAAGAAGAGCGCGGCAAGAACCCGATGCAGGAAGCGGCGGAGTAGAAGCGTTTATGGTCGCCCCCCTCACCGGTGAGAGCAGCGATCGACCCTCACCCCGACCCTCACCGAAGACGGTGGGGGTACTGCTCGCAGGGATGGTGGCCGCAATGACGAGCTCGGCGGCGGCGCATCCGCACCATACCAGCCGTGGCGAAGCGCGCCTCAACCCGGCGACCGGCAACCTCGAGGTCAGCATTGCGGTATCGATCGACGCCATCGACCGGGCCATCGCGGGCCGTCATCGCGACCCGCACCGCTGGCGGTCGCGTTCGTCGACCCACGCCGCATCGCATCGGGGGTCGAAGAGGGTCGAGGGGGCGCTGGCCATCTATCTGGCCCAGAACTTCGCGGTGACCACGCCGAGCGGCAAGGCCAAGCTCCGGTTCGTCGGATGGGAGCCGGAGGGCCAGCAGATCTGGCTGCACTTCGAGATGTTGAGCGTCCGGAGTCTGAACGGCGCCACCATCACCCACACCCTGCTCATGAATGTCGAGCCAGGGCAGCTCAACACGCTTCGGCTGCGCTCGGGCCCCTTCAAGACGTCGTTGATCTTCGACCGCGAGCACCGGCAGCACACTGTCGAAACCACGACCGCCGCTCCCTCCCAGTGAGGAGGCCCCGGCCAGGAGTCGGTTCAGGCGAGGTGCTCGGCTCCCGAAATCTCGACCCAAGGGTGCTTTCGATCTTCGTAGATCGACACCGTGGGCTTCGCGAAGCCGGGGTCGGAAAAGGCTCCGACCGGCACCACCACGAAGCCGGGCAGGGCGTCGAGCATGTAGAAGACCGTCGATCCACACTCCGGGCAGAAGTGAAAGGTGACGCGGCTCCCCGAGTCCGCCGTGCGAACATAGGCGCGGCTGACGCCTTCGGTGCGCACCGAGTCGCTCGGCCAGCGAGCCTGAACGCCAAACGCGCTGCCGGTGCGGCGTTGGCAGGCGAGGCAGTGACAGACGGAGATCCGCAGCGGCTCTCCGGTGGTGATGGCGCGGAGCTGTCCGCAGCCGCAGGTTGCGACGCGTTCGCTCATTTCTTCATTCACGGCCCATGTCCACTTCCTTCCAGCGCAAAGAGGCTCGACCACGCGAGCGCCGGCAACCGCGATCGCATCCACTCCAACTCGAGCGGGGCCCCCATCAGCCAGCGACGACACGCTTCGTGAGTGGGGCCCAACAAAATGATCTCGAGTTCGAGGACGGGCGCGGGGGGGAGCTCTCCGGCCGCGACGACCGTTCCGAACTTCTCCATGACCGGCGCCAGCGCGGCCGCCTTTTCCGCTGCCAGCGTTTCGGCGTCGGTGGACGAAAAGCCGAGGGACATCGCCTGATACATGACCGCGGCTTCGTCGGGGTGAGCCGCGACCCATTCGATGTGACCGTCCACCATCCCGACGACCAGCTCGTGAGCCGTCTCGGCCGCCGCTGCCCGGTCGGCCAGGTGAGCGAACAGTCGCCGGAACGTTCGGACCAGCAGGGCGAGGGTGAGGTCCGAGACCCCTCGGAACTGGTGGTAGAAGCTGCTGGGGCTGGCGCCGGCCTCTTTACGGATGTCTTCGATGCGGGTGGCTTGGACGCCTTTGGCACGAAAACACCGCACTGCGGCGTCGAGAAGAGCATCCCGACGTCGAGCGCCGTCGCGGCGGGCCGGTGCGCGTCCGAACGCGGTCACCGATGGGTCGTAGCCCGAGCGCGTGCCGCGTGACCAGAGATGCGGTCGACCAATAAAATGGATTTTTATTCCAATTGAGGAACGGGCTCGGTAGGCTTTGCCCGTGTCTGCGGTCGCGTTCTCCTATCCGTCCCTTTCCGAGCTTCTGGCGACTCGCCGTCGGGAGAGCCCCGAGGTTCCGGCGTTCATGGTGCGCAGCTCCGACGAGTATGTCTCGGTCAGCTGGGCCGAGGCCGGTCGCCGGATGGACGCCATCGCAGCGGGGCTCCTCGCCATGTTTCCGCTCGCCGAAGACGCTCGGATTGCCATCGTGGGCAACGCGAGTCTCGAGTGGCTCCTCACCGACTTCGCCGCGCTGTCGGTGGGGCTCCAGACTGTGCCCATCTACGCGAGTCTCCTCCCCGATGAGATCGCCTACATGCTTGCCGACACCGGCGCCCAAATTGTGGTGGTGGAAGACCGCGCTCAGCTCGAGAAAGTGAGAAGAGCCCGTCGAGGCGGTACTCTCGGCGACCGGCCCATTCCCGCCGAGTCGGTGAAGGTCCGACGCATCGTCGTGGTTCGCGCCGAAGGCGTCGCCGAGGCTGACGATTGGGAGAGCCTCGAAACCCTCGAAGCCAGGGGCCGCGCGGCGCTCGAGGAGACAGCGGCCGAGCGCAGCCGGCGAGCCGCGCTGTCGAAGCGCGACCACCTTGCGACCTTCACCTACACCTCCGGTACCACCGGTGCGCCGAAGGCGGTGATCCAGACCCACGGAAACATGCTTTCGATGCTCGAAGCGGCCGATGCCCTCGGGCTCTTCAAAGATGGGGTTCGGCGCCACGGGCTGTTCTTGTTCCTGCCCCCGGCCCACTCGTTCGGTCGATTGATCGAGCTCGCTGGTCCGTACTTTGGTGCGCCGATCGTGCTGTCTTCGGTGCCGACCCTCGGCGAAGACTTGGCGTTGAGCGCCCCCGGCTTCTTCCCGAGCGCGCCCCGGGTGTACGAGAAGATGAAGCTCCGCATCGAGAGCGCCGTGGCCGCCGCGTCGCCGATCCGTCGTGCCTTGTTCCGGTGGGCCCTGGCGGTCGGTGAAAAGACCATCGAGCTGCGCTCGCACGGCCGACCGCTTCCACTGACGCTGCGCATTCGGGCCGCCGTCGCGAGGCGGCTGGTGTGGTCGAAGCTCCATCGGCGGCTCGGGCTTCACCGGGCGGAGCTCCTGCTGTCCGGCTCGGCACCCTTATCACCGCAGGTGCATCGGTTTTTTCTCGCCCTCGGGCTCGACCTCGTGGAGGCCTACGGTCTCACCGAGACGTGTCCGGGTCTCACCAGCAACACCCCGAACAACTTCCGGGTGGGCACCGTGGGCCGAGCCTTTCCCGGCATCGAGTTGCGCGTGGCGCCCGATGGGGAGGTGCTCGCGCGTGGCCCCAACATTACCGCCGGTTACCTGAACCGACCCGAGGCCACCGCCGAGGCTTTCGAGGACGGTTGGTTCAAGACCGGAGACCTCGGCGCGATCGACGCGGACGGCTTCCTGACCATCACCGGTCGAAAGAAGGAGCTCATCAAGACGTCGGGCGGCAAATACGTGGTCCCCGCCAAGATTGAAGAAATGCTGAAGCGCCATCCTCTCATTCAGGAGGCGGTGGTGATAGGGGACGCGAGGAACTACTGCGTGTGTCTCGTCGTCCCGGACCCCGAGTTGTTAGCGGAGGTGACCCGTGACCACGCCGAGACGGCGGTGGCTCAGCACGTGGAGAAGGTCAACGCGGAGCTCGCCAGCTTCGAGACCATGAAGGCGTTTCGGATCGTCGACGAACCGTTCTCGGTGGATAACCAGCTTCTCACCGCGAGCCTGAAGGTGCGCCGCCAACAAGTGATGCTTCGCTACGCCGGGCTGATCGACGACATGTACGCCGCGCCCCAGGCTCCCATGCCATCGTTGGAGCGGGTCGGGGCGTGACGCCGAGTGTTTCGATACTCGGAAAGCTCGGAGTGCGAAGTACGCGAGCGACGCGATCACACATTTAATCATCTTCGTATTCGATCCGGGTAGGCAGCTCGAAGATGAATGACGTGACGTCGTCATCGGATTCGGCGCGAATGTCGCCGCCCAGGCTGGTGACGACCTCTCGCACCATCGACAGACCGAGACCCGACGACGGCACCGGCGCCGAGTCGTCTTCTTCGCCGACGAAGGGCGCGAACAGTTGACGCAGCTTGTCGGGCGGGATTCGTCCGCTTCGGTTGGCGTTGGTCACCGAGATACTGACGAAGGTGGCCTGCGGGCTGATCTTCATTTGTGGCAGGCGGTGCATCTGAGGGGCGTCGGGAGCAAGCGGATGCGGGGTGGGGCGCGTGTTGGGCGACGGATGAACGGCCACCGTGATCGACTGTCCGGCCGGCGAGTACTTGATCGCGTTTAGGAGGAGCTCGTCGACGATCATTCCGAACCGCGCGCCGTCGGTCTGCAGCATCGGTGTCGGCACGGACGTCACTTCGATGCCTTTGGAGAGCACGGTCTGGGCGAACCGTTCGAGCGCCTCGCTGCGCAGGCGCAGCTCGACTACCGGATCGATCTCGACCAGCGGGGAGGTCATTGCGGTCTCCAGTTTATGCAGAGCGAGCACCGACTTCGAGACCGTGGCCAGGCGGTCGATGGAGCCGGAGATGGTGTCGACGAGCTCGACGCCGTCGCTCTTCAAGTAGTCCTTCTTGGCGAGCTCGTCGGCGTTGGTGCGCATGACGTGCAGCGCGTTGCGAACGTTGTGAAAGGCGTACGCAGTGAAGCTGTTCCGATACTTCTGTTCTTCGTTCGCTTGCACGTTCTTGAGGGCGAGCGAAACCAGCCCGGCCAGGGCCTCTAGGTAGCGCTGCGTCTCACCAGCGGGGCTGAGGTACCGCATGCTGGTGCTGTCGATGTAGAGCACGCCCATGAGGGCGGATGCGCTCATCACCGGGACGCCCATCATGAATCGAATGTTGTGAGACTTGACGCTGTCCCGGGACTCATAGTCGACGAGGTCCGCGGTATTGGGCACGAAAACGGTGCGCCGTCGGCTGAGAACTTGCTGAATGAGATTGCCGCTCACCGGGAGCCGACCGTTCGCATCGATCGGCATGTTGTGGCGAATGGCTCGTCGGATCTCCCCGCCGGGGTTGCAAACCGCGAAGACCGCGCGGTCCGCCGAGAACATTGCGGTCGCCTTCGACAAGACGAACGGCAGGAGCTCTTCCAGGCTATCGACAGAGCCCAAGCCCCTCGTGATCTCGGCGAGCAGAGCTTCCATCGCCCACTTCCTAGCGCCTGTACAAGTGGATGAAAAGCGAGCTTGGCGCGAAGCGGTCGGAACCACCCCTTCCTCGGACCGCATGAACCGAGCAGGTAACGATTCGTGGTAGAGAGGGCCGCGTGAGGTACGTTCCGTGACTACCGCCCCGAATTCCTCCGGTCAGACCCGATGGTTCGTTAGGGGAGACGTCGATGGTTTCTTCGGGCTCGCGCTCGACAATCTCGTGCAGCTTCTTCTGATCGATGGCTTGTGCCGGGGAGTTCTTCAGTTTCCCAGTGAGCTGGTCGCCGGCCGCATCCTCCCGGGCGCCGCCGTGTCGCTGATCGTCGGCAACCTCTTCTACGCCTACCAGGCTCGGCGGCTGATGAAGCAGACCGGCCGCACCGACGTGTGCGCGCTTCCGTACGGCATCAATACGGTGTCGCTCCTGGCGTACGTATTCCTAGTCATGCTCCCCGTGAAGCTGGCGGCCCAGAGCGTCGGTCACCCCAACCCGTCGGAGGTCGCCTGGCGGGCGGGCCTGATCGCTTGCTTGGGCTCCGGGTTGATCGAAGTCGGGGGCGCGTTCGTGGCCGAACGCATCCGCCGAGCGACCCCGCGCGCGGCCCTGTTGGCCACCCTCTCGGGCATTGCGCTCGGCTTCATCTCACTCGGATTCCTGTTTCGCGCCTTCGCTCAACCGATGGTCGGCGTCACCACGTTGGGCGTGGTGCTCTTGGTCTACTACGGTCGGGTTCGCTTCAAGGGCCGCATCCCGGGCGGCCTGGTCGCCGTAGCGCTCGGCACCGCCATCGCCTGGATGACCGGAGTCGCGCCCGACGCAACGGTCAGCCCCGAGGCCGCCGGCTTTTCGCCCCCGATCCCGGTGCTCGGCGACCTTCTTCAAGGCTTTAGCGAGTTCGAGCTGAAGTACCTGTCGGTCCTGCTCCCCATGGGATTATTCAACGTCATCGGCTCGCTTCAAAATATCGAATCGGCGGAGGCCGCCGGCGACGGCTATCCAACGGCCCCGTCGTTGGCGGTGAACGGGGTGGGCACCTTCGTAGCGGCCTTGTTCGGTTCGTGCTTTCCGACCACCATCTACATCGGGCACCCGGGCTGGAAGGCGATGGGGGCCCGGGCGGGCTACTCGATTCTGAACGCGATTTTCTGCACGGCGATCATCGTCACCGGCACCGTCACCCAGGTCGCGTGGGCCGTCCCCGTCGACGCGGCGCTCGCGATCGTCATCTGGATCGGCATCGTCATCACTGCCCAGGCCTTCCAGGCTACCCCGCCGGCCCACGCCCCCGCCGCGGTGATCGGCATTTTGCCCGGGGTCGCCGCGTGGGGCACCCTGATGGCCAAGACCGCGCTGCGGTCAGCCGGGGTCGGGGCCCCCGGAGGCCCCGCCTTCTCGGACGCCCTGGTGGGGCCCTTCAAGCAAAACGGAACGTGGATAGAAGGTGCCTTTGCGCTAGAGCAGGGCTTCATCCTGGTGTCCATGTTCTTGGCGGCGGCCACGGTGGAGCTCATCGAGCGGCGGTTCCACCGAGCGGCGGTGTGGATGTTCATCGGAGCGGGCCTGGCCGCGACCGGGTTGATTCACACGTACGCCTACACTCCGGGCGACGTGGTCGGGGCGTTGGGGCCGGCGTGGCCTTATGCCGGGGCCTACCTGGTGGCCGGGGTGTTGTTCCTCATCGCGCCGTACGTCACCGAGGCGAACGACCCAGGTCCGAGGCATTGACTCGGGTCCCGCGCAGTGGCAGCGTACGAAGACTGACGCGGGAATAACTCAGTTGGTAGAGTGCAACCTTCCCAAGGTTGAAGTCGCGGGTTCGAGTCCCGTTTCCCGCTTTAACGAAGCCTCGATCAGCAGGCTTCGCCTGCCTGATTCGAGGCTTCTCGCGACCTCTGCGGTGTCACCATCGGCTTCGCCGACGGCGCCGTCCTCAAATGCCGCTTAATCAAACATCTCTGATTCCGTAGCCTTAGCTGAAGCAAGCCAGGCTGCGGCTCATGTTGCCCGGTCGGGCGTACCCGCTGGGCGTACCATCGCCGAGCGTCGTGGCACGACCTCCCCTCCGAACCCGTGTGCATTTGCGAGCCTTGCTATAGCCACCCGCCCTTGTACCGCTAAGATAATCCGATGTTATCTGCCCCGGTGTCGGTAGCTCTTCGACGCAAGTACGACCACCGCATCCGTGAAGCTATCGTCGAATCCGGCGACGTTTCTTTGTTCCCTGGCCTCCGGATTCCGAAGTCCACACGACATACCTGGGTTCGCCGCGGTCTGCCGAAAGTCGTGACGGCGGAAGATTCCGGAGCCGAACTCGTGGAACTCAGAATTCAAGTCGCGAGATTGCGCAAGCAGATTCAGGTCCTCATCGCGATTCTGCGGCTTCTTCTCGCCCTCGTACGATCGACGGGAGCCAGCCTGTCGGGCATCCGCGTTCCCTCTGCTGGCGCTAAGGCGCGAATCCTGCGCGCTCTGGAGCATGCCAAGCCCTTCCTCGGCCACCGAGCCGCTCTTCGAATCCTCGGCATGCGGCAAGCTCGCCTTCGCGAGTGGACCAAGGCAGCGGCGAAATGTGAACTTGACGACGCTCCGCCGTGCCCACGGTCGAGACCGGGCTGCTTGACTTTTACGGAGCGCTCGGTGATGCGCGACATGGTCGAGGCCGACGGATTCAAGCATCTCTCGATTCGCTCCCTTGCCATTCTCGCCCAAAGACTCGGACGAGTTTTCGCATCCTACGAGACCCGTTGTCGAGCCATCAAGCGGTACCACTGGAATCGGCCTCGTCGTCGTGTCTATCCCGCCAAACCGAGGGTCGGAATTCGAGCCGATGGTCCCGGGCAGCTGCTGCATGTCGACGTCACGACCATCCGGCTGCTGGATGGAACACGCGCTTTTCTCCATGCCGTGGTCGACAACTACTCGCGGCGGGTCATAGCGTGCTCGCTCGAGGCGAATCTGACGGCGGAGACTACTCGGAGGCTGCTCAACGAGTCTTTGGAGGCGATCCAAGCAACGGCCTTGCCGATTCGCGTCGTGACCGACGGCGGTTGCGAAAATCTGGTTCTCGCGGAGATGAAGCAGATCGCCCATGTCGTTGCTCAGGTGGACATCACGCAGTCGAACTCGATGGTCGAGGCGCTGTGGCTCCAGATTAAGTCCTGGTGGTTGTTCCTTCATACTCTCGATTCCTTTGCGACACTCCAACGCCTGGTCGAAAAGTACTTCGACGACCACAACAAGCTCATTCCTCGGGCCGAGCTTGGTGGCCGAACACCCAACGAGGCCTTCTTCGGCCGAGAAGACGACCTTCAGACTCGCCTGCGGGTGGAGCATGCCAAGGCCCGCTATCGGAGGGTAGCGGAGAACCAGGCCCGAACGTGCTCGGCGTGCGTTCGGCTCAGTCCGGAGTCCGTTATGTAACCGTCGGTACATAGCCACCTGGGGGTGCGCAGTTGCAACCGAAGATCGTCGGCAAGCTGAGCCACGGCGCCCGCCACAACGGGAGCAATTGCACAGGACAGTGAAGCTACTCAGAAGAAGGCGACGGAAGAAGGCTCCTTCTAAAGGACTGCACGGCCTCGAAGACGTTCTCGTCAATCGCATAGGGCTGTAGGCGGTCCACCGTCAGCTCGGGTAGGTTCTGACTCGCTGCAATCTTGCAGTAG
This sequence comes from uncultured Myxococcales bacterium, assembly GCA_964519665.1. GTDB lineage: Bacteria > Myxococcota > Kuafuiibacteriia > Kuafuiibacteriales > Kuafuiibacteriaceae > JANQQN01. The sequence continues at coordinate 503 of CAZFIV010000018.1, read as the reverse complement.
TCGCTTCGCTGTCCGGTGGGTGAACGGTCCTTCGGGCGGGCGTACATTTCGAGACGCTCCCCGAACAGGATCCAGACCTCCTCCACCCCGAGGGCTGCATAGAGCTCTAGCTTGTCGAGGCCCCCAGACGTGAGAACGACTTCGATAGCGAGGTCGGGCACGTCCTGATTGGGTTTGAAGGCGTAGGACTCGTCTGGTTCGATGCCTTTTTCCATCGCCTCGTTCTTGAGGGTGGTGGAAGCGACGGGATCGAAGTACACCCCGCGCTCGAAGCAGTAGGCTTCCACGAGTCTTCCCAAGCTCGACTTCGCTCTTTCGTGTCGTCTCGAGGGGCTCATTAGCTCGATTGTTCCGTTGGCGTAGGCCAACCTCGGCGCTGGGTTGTCGCCCCGAATGGCGAGCACGGCCTCGAATTGCCACCAGTTCATCCCATGGAGCCGGACGATCTGGTCGACCTCACCGATCTCGGGAAGCTGAGCCGCGCGGACCACCACTGGATGATA
>CAZFIV010000017.1:0-95422 GCA_964519665.1 uncultured Myxococcales bacterium | reverse complement strand
CCCAGCTCGTCGAGCTGGCGCGCCAGGTGCTCGTGCTGCCCGACGCTCGACAGCCTCAGCTGCACGGCCAGGCGGTTGTAAAGCTTCAGACGTTCGAGGTGAAAGTCCGCGTCGATCAGCGCCGCGTGTTTCTGGCTGGTTTTGGTCGCCCACACCAGCTGGTCCTGAAAGCTCAGGGCCGCCTGCTCCATGCGCTGGGCCATCACGAACCGCTGGTGCTTGGGGAATTTCTTGGTGTGCTCCAGGAGCCAGACGAGCATCTCGAAGGTCTTGATGAATATTGGGGAACCACTGCTCATGCGACAGATCCCACCAGAAACCAGAATGTCAGGAAACAGCCTACAGAACTACTCTGACTGCACGCAGCGAAATCCAACGAAGTCGCGCCGGTCCGCCGGATCGTGGAGGTTCCGGTTCGACGCGCGCGCGAACCTGGGATCGGAGAGCCACGAGCCGCCGCGCAGACTGCGGTATTTTCCGCGAACTATATCGCCGTGAACGTACCAATCCGCAGTCCACTCCCAGACATTGCCTATCACGTCTTGCGCGTGGAACGGCGAGTCGCCCGCGGGCGAGAAGCTCCCCACCGGGGCCGTGTCAACAAATCCGTCATCGTATCCCTCGGCCACTGTCAACTTCGAGAACTTGCGCTTCGCCGACTCGTCCGCGATGTTCGCCACCCGAACGTCGCCGAAGCCCTTGTTGCCCCAGGGATACTTGCGGCCGTCAGTGCCACGCGCCGCCTTCTCCCACTCTGCGTCCGTGGGAAGACGCTTGTTCGCCCACGCGCAGTAGCGTCGAGCATGCTCCCAGTTGACACAGTTGATCGGGTGGTTCGCGCGGTCCGGTTTGTCCCAATTGCAGTACTTCGACCACTTCGTCTGCACTTTCCCTGACCAGAAGGCCGTCGTAAGACCCTCCGCCGAGCAACCACCCGCTTGCACGCACTTCCTGTACGCCGCGACCGTCACCTCGGTCTTGTCGATGCGAAAGGCTTTTACCGACACCCGCCGACCCGGCTTCTCGTCGTTTTCGCACTCGCTGTCGACCCGCTCATTGCACCCCATGAAGAACTCGCCCGCCGGCACAGAAACCATGCCGTCATCTCGCGGCGGCGGAGGTGGAGGAGGTGGGCGCTCAAACCGCTTACGAAGCACATCTATAGACGCAACGACCGACTTCACCGGGGTCGCAAAGTTTCGAGGCCGCTTGCTCGGCAGCCCCGTGTGGTGGATGCCGACGACGCTCGCGGAGTTGGCAGAGAACAATAGCGCGCCCGACGACCCGCCCAAAGTGTCGCAGCGATGGACGAGGCGACCATTGTTGAGGGCCGGCGCTGCCGCCTGGCAGCGAAAGTTCGTTAACTGCAGCGGCATGCCGAGCGGATGGTGAAGGAGGAACAGCCTTTGCTTATCGCGGACTGTCTCCGTCTTCCAGTCGAGCGGCGGATAGCGTTGGGTGGGTATCTCGTCCGTCACCCGCAAAACGGACACGTCCAAGGTCCGGTCTGCTTCGACGGGCTTGACCGATACGCTGAACTTGTCGCCGGTCGCCTCCAGGCGGTCCAAGTAGCCTAGTCGAACCTGAGCCTTCAGAGCTTTCCACTGCCCACGATACCCGGGGACGCAATGGTAGTTGGTAAGCAGTAGCTTCTGGTCCACGAGGGTGGCGGTGCAAACCGTATTTCGTCGGCGACCGTCCGGTAGCTTCACCATCAAGTCGAGCATGCCGACCGATCGTCCGATCTGACGGAATCGATCCCTGGCCTCCATCCCGTACACATCTTCGTAGGCACCGTCCCGCACGCCCGAGGCGAGCGCCTCGCGCTGGGCATCCATCGCTTGGCGAAAGCCTTTGTTCACCCGCCCGAAGTCTTTGGCCGGAAACAACACCGGCCCACCGGCCCCCGTCGGCGGACCACTCACCAGGAGCAGCGTCAGCATCCAGGCATTTGACATTTCATCGGCAGGGTCGATCAGAGCGCGTCTGATGCCAACCCTGGCCGGCGGATCGCTCAGCCGACCTCAACCGGACCCATCGGCTGCTCAAATTCGGAAAACGCTTTCTGGTAGAGGAGAACCGCCAGGGATGTCAGCGCACCAAAGTCACCGTCCGGACGCGGACGCTTCTCGCGCAGGAAAGACCTATAGGCCTGCACGGCCGGCCCGTCCTTCGCGTTCGGCGCCGGCAGCCGGAACAAACGCGTCTGCAGTCTTCTCACGCGTTTGCTTTCCAATGCATCAATGCTTCCTGGCCTCAGACGATCATACGCACGGTCGTGGTATGCGAGCGCGGCTTCGAATCCAGTGAACAGCATGTACTCGTACGGACGTTTGGCGGAGAGGGCTCTGCCCTTTGTGTCGGCCAGGCCGGCCTCGATTTGAAAGGTTCGCCAGGGGCCGTAGCTTCGCGTTCGCGACCGGTTGTAACCGCCCGGGATGACTTGGCACCCGGCCGAGTCGAACAGCGGGTTTCGTCGTCGGCGCCCGGCCGCGTGAATGTTGTGCGCGGCGCCGTAGGTCCATACGTCCCACAGCGACGTGGGGTCGTAGTCCAGGTCGCGCGGCGAGCGGAGTGATACGTATCGGCTCTGGTTTTGCAGCGCGCCGGGTTGCTTCCATCGCGAGGTTGCTTTGTGGGTCCCGGAGACAAACTGATATCGTCCCGCCGGCAAAAGGCTGGTGCCCCAGCCCCCCGTCTGCATCGCGGCAAACATGTTGGCCGCCTGCGGAACCGTTGAGGCCTGAAACAGGCGGATACGACCTTTATCGCCTTTATCGCCCCGCTCTACGGAGACGATGCCCATCAGGCACCGAAAATTCACATGGTCGGGCTCCGCGAGGCGCACCGCATGGGACCGCGCCCATCCCGAGTCCTGTTCTTCAGACGCCAGCGTCGCCCCGCGCAGCCCGACGATCACGCGCCCGTTGAGCGCCGGAAACGCATACGCTTTGGCCAGCTTCTGGAGCAGTCCGACATCGAGGGTGAAGCTCTGGGTTCGGGGGCCCGAGACACCTTTGAGATGGAACAGGTCTGGATTCGCATCCCGCTTTGACCAAAGCGGGGCAAGCTGCCTTTCGTTCGACGGCAGGCGCCAGTAGCGGACGCCTTTGCGAAGCACGTCAGAGAGCTCAGGCGCCAACGCCGGCACGACGAATCGGCCATCGGGGGCGACGTTCGCCTCTTGCTGCGCCAGCGACGAAACGCCATCCACAGAACGGCCGCCTAAGAGTCGAAATTCTTCCTCCATGGACGAGAGAATCTCGCCTTCGATGTCCTCTTCTGTCTCGTCCGCCCTCGCGTCCCACACCGGCGCGAACGCCAAAGACGCCACCGCCCCTCGAATCAAATCCCTGCGCTTCATGTTGTGAAACCACTACGGTTTGGAGAGCCAAGATCAATCCCCAAGGACGCGGCCGGACGACAGTGGGCGGACTGTGTCTTGGTCGCTGACTATCGTTGCAGCCATCATGACCAGGAAGACAGGATTCAGAAATCCAGAACTCCGAATCCAGAATTAGTCTGCCTGGGCGCAACGGAAGCCGACAACGCTGCGCCGGTACGCCGGAACGCTGCCGTACCGGTCAGACGCGCGCGCGAACCTGGGACAGTAGCGCCATGAGCCGCCGCGCAGACTTCGGTCCTGCACAAGGGAGATACGATCGCGGTCGCTGCCGACCTGGCTGCCATGGACCCGCAGTATAAGTCCTTGTTCGAGGGTCCAACGGCCGGTCAAGTCGCAGCAGCATCCGCCCGCGAGGCGGTGAGGATGGCATTCGAGGAGCATAAGGGTTCGGAGCCGGCGAACGCGCCGGCCTACTTGACGCGGAAGCAACTCTCCCTGCGATGGAGCTGCAGCCTATCCACCGTAGACCGTAGGCTGCGCAAGCACGCCGATGTGTTGAAGGCCACACGTTGCACCGGCGGACTCAAGGTCCGGGTCAGCGACGTCGAGCGGGCGGAGGCGCTATTCCCATCGGCGTTTCAACCCGCTCGCACACCATCGACTCGACGGCGCGGACCGCGTTGAGCTGGCCATCCTCGTCGATGGTCATCTAGCGCCGGAGCTGCTCCAGGGTCTTGTGCCCGCTGATCGTAAGCGTCTACGCCAGCCTGGCCAATCCACGCATCTAAGATCTATCCCGTTAAACCCCATAAAACACTCAGCAGCCCCAGAACTCGTATATCCAAATCTCATCATCTGTTCGGTTCTCAATGCTGGGCACGCGGAAGAGCTGAATGGTTCTTGCTAAGACTTGATTAGTACCGCTGTTTAACAGCAGGAGTACTTTGAGTTTTGCATCTGCTGAGAGCAGGCCCAACCGAAGAATGGCTGCAGTCCTAACATTAGATTAGACACACCAGAAATAGAAGCGCTGCGGTCGCAGCAGACGACAGCATTGCCACGAACACAACAAAGAAAAGGTACTTTCGCCGGTTCCAACCCACGAACTGGCGGCATGCCGTCAGGTATGCATTCTCCGTTGCCGTGAACCCATTCAGGAAATGCACTTGCCGCCCTGCCTCCAAGGTCCTGAGCATTGAGCCGTTGTGTAGAAGTGCGTGGGAGGGCCGTCCCGCCGAATCCCAGTCGACAGCAGCTCGACGAACGCCAAAGATAGCCCTAAGTCTAATCTCTTCAGTCTTCAGCCAGGTCTTGAGAGGCTTCCAGTAGCGGATCACCGTATCGTTGATAGTCGCCGCGGAATCACCCCTTCGTATTATGACCCGCTGGTACATCAGCCAGACGAGAAGACTAGGAGGCAGTTCGACTGAATCAAATCGAACCTCGCGCGGAGCCACCTTTCCGGTGGAGGGGTCCGCATCAACCATCGCGGGAACAAAAGCGCGCGCTATGGTGTCAAGCCCCTCCCCTGGGCTCACCCTTGCATTCTCAATCGCAATTCGGATTGCATCATCGACGAGTTGCTCGAACCCGCCGTATCGTTCGTAGTCGGCCCTTGTTAGTGAACCACGACTATGTTGGCCCCATAGCACACTCATAAGATATGACACGAAAGGCAGCGCCCCGGTTAGGCCTTGTGCGTCGTACACTACGGCCTCTACTAGGTCCGGCTCCACATCGACTTTTGCCGGTGAAGAAGTGGAGTCATGTTGAGTCAACGCATGATGACGCGCCAATACCCTGACGGGCTCACGTATAACCTCAACCATCATCGGTGCAGGCAAAATCGAAAGTTCGATCTGCATCAGATGCTCTGATGGCATCGAAACGGACGCATACAAACGCTCTAGAAAGTCGGTACGAACGCAGAAAACAACTTGGAGCCACGAACACCTATGGAGGGCGTCAAGAAGCTGCGAAAGCAACTGTAGTCGGTCTATGTCCTCTTCATGAAGAGTGAATAACTCCTCCAACTGATCGATACACAGGACGATATTTGGCTTAACGGGTGACTCCCCGTAGCATGCCACGCTTTCTGCCCCATCGCGGATGAGCTTGAGAATAACCTCGAGACCCTGAGGCTCTCTCAGAATGCGCGATATATTGGAAATATCACCCCCCAAAGAATCAGACCCTAAACGCCTGGAAATGAAGTCAATTGACAACGATTCCGCGAAGGCTGTTGACCAGTTTTTTCCCGGGCGAACAACGGGTAGCGCGAAAAAGTCCCGCTGATTCCTCGTGAGCCTGGGCAGTAGGCCAGCACGAAGGAACGAAGTTTTGCCGACACCAGAATCACCGGCAATCAAGAGCAGTCGACGTGCCGATGGATCTCGCCTCGGCGCCCTCAGCATCTCAAGCCCGGCCCGCACGTAGCTATCGCGACCAAAATAGAATGCGGCATCGTCCTCATTGAAAGGGAATAAGCCCTTGAAAGGCGCCCCCTCGCCGGTAGGAACAAAGTAGTTAGGATCGATATCAAGAGCCGTAAGACTCGCCCGTACTTTCGAATAAGCTTCGTCTTGCCGCTGGCTTATATCAATCATTTGAAAATGACGTATCTCGCCGGGAATTTCGTCGACTGGAGTCTGATCTATAAGCACAGTAAGAATCGCCTTCTTCCTTCCCATCTCAAATTCCCTGAGACACCACTCAGATTTGAGCCAATGCTTCGAGACTAGACAGATGACCACCCGACATCGACGCCCGGCCCGGTACAAAGCTTCTGCCCAACCTGTCCCGCCCAGAATCCCTCGCTCTGGATCAATATCCAGGAAGACATCGTCAAGGCCTTCCCGATCGAGCCAACGCACAAACTGCCGGGCGAACGCATTGTCCTGGCTCGCGTGACTTACGAAGATCCTTGCCACCGTAACTCCTCCATTTTTCCCTTAGAAGGACGCATTGAATGCATCTGTCTAAAACGACCGAGCTTACGCCGAGCACGTCCATCGATGTAAGGGCAGTCTCCTTCCCTAGAGCGGTAGCAACCGGCCAGCGAGGCGATCGCCCGCCGATACGGCCATCGAACAGCCGATCGTCGCCAACCATGACCAAAGCCGGTGTTTTTGCCATTCCAATGCCTAGACCATCCGCAATTTTACGATAAATGCGTTGGCCGCCAGGAGACCTGGGTTTCAGAGCGACCAAGTCTTCTGGTCCGTGCGATTTGCAGCTGCCTTTAACTTGCTCTCAACCCGCTCGCACACCATCGACTCGACGGCGCGGACCGCGTTGAGCTGGTCATCCTCGTCGATGGTCATGTAGCGCCGGAGCTGCTCCAGGGTCTTGTGCCCACTGATCGTCGCCATGGTCATGACGTCCACCCCCGCGCGACGCATCCGCGTACAGGCCGTGTGCCGGAGGTCGTGGAATCTCAGGTCTGGGATGCCCAGCCGTTCGGTGAGTCGCGCGAACCGACCACTGATATTCCCATTCGTCGACTTGAAGCCTTCAAACTCGGCAAGCGCCTCGACGACCGCGGCCGCCATCGGGACGGTTCGTGCGGTGCGGGCCTTCGTGGACGCCTGCGGGATGCGAATCACCCTCCCCTCTCGGTCGATCCAGCCCGGCTCGATGCCGACGATCTCGCCGAGGCGCATGCCGCTCCAAACGGCGATGACGATGGCCGAGCGCAGCTCAGGGTCCGCACCTTCGATAAGACGGTCCAGCTCGTCCTGAGTGGCGATACGGTCGCGCTCGTTGTCTTCGGGCAGCAGCTCGACCTCGGCCACGGGGTTCTCGTTCGCCAGCCGATTCTTGACCGCCAGCGCCCAGCACGAATGCAGCGCCGCTCGATACCGGTTGCGCGTCGCCGGCGCCAAGCCGAGCCCGGTGAGGAAGTCGATCACGTCAACGCGCGCGATCTCGACGAGCGGTTGATCGCCGAAATGCTCGACCGCCCGAGTGAGCCGCTGTCGGTCATCGTCGATGCTGGCCTTATGCGCACGCTCGGCCAGAAATTGCTCGACCGCTTCGTCGAGCGTCGCCCGCTTGTTCGCCACGGCCCGCGCCGGGAAGTGCTCCGTCTCGAAGACCTCGGTCTTCAGCTTCGAGATCAAAGCCACCGCCTGCTCAACCACATCGGTACGCGTGGATCGCTTCTTCCCGTCCCGCGGGTCGATCATCCAGATCGACGAGCTGTCTTTCCGCCAGTACAGACCGAGCCCATCCGGCAGCTTTCGACGCCGCTTGGCCATGTTCCAACGTACCTGGAACGTAACTGGATTTTGAAGACTTGCGGGTATACCTGACGACCGATGACGAGTCGAACTGGTCAAGCCATCAGCGGCAGATTATCGAAACCGCGGACATTACAATGATTTAGCGGGAAGAAGAGGTTGCCTGGGGAGGGACTCGAACCCACACTCCGTTTCCGAAAACGGATTTTGAATCCGTCGCGTCTACCGATTCCGCCACCCAGGCAGGGCGCGCAAAGATGCCTTGCAGGTTTGGAGCCGTCAAGGGGCGTGGTGGTCGTTTTGGCGGGTCGGGACCGGGGTGTTGAGCACCCCGACCTCGTCGCTGCGGAAAATGACATGGCCGTCGCGGCTGAGGAGTGACCAGAACTCGGCCTCGTTCTCGGGGATTTGGGCGGGCGCCCTCGGGGCGACGGGGCGAATCTCGACGACCGTTCTGACCTCGACCGAACCCGGCCCCGGGCCGTCGGCGGCCGAGGCCGCGGCTAGGCTCGAGGTCTCTTCGGGCGCCTGGAAGCTCAAAGTGAGCTGGGCGACGAAGAAGAGACTGGTGACCGCGATGGGCGACAGCAGCCAGACCCGCTCCCTTCGGCGGGGACTCGAAGACCAGGCACCATCCGCGTCGCCTCAGTGTACGCAGCGGGACCCGATCTGCCAAGCGGGGGTCGGCGGTCGTATCGGTGGGCGGGTGGTTTCGGTCGGCTCGCCTTACTTGTTGAGCTCGGCTTCGACGACGCTCTTGAAGGTGCTCAGGGGCTGAGCGCCCGACACCAGCCGGCCGTTGATGAACGTGGCCGGGGTGCCCCGAACACCAACCTTGGACCCTTCGGCCATGTCGTCCTTGACCCAGCGCAATAGGGCGGGGTCGTCGAGGTCGGACTCGAACTGCACCATGTTCAGTCCGAGGTCCTGCGCGTACTGAATCAAGTTCTGTCGGCCTAGGGCGCGTTGGTTAGCGAACAGCTTGTCGTGCATCTCCCAGAACTTGCCCTGCTTGTGGGCCGCCAGCGAAGCGACCGCCGCCAGCTCGGCTTGCCGGTGGAAGCTGAGGGGGAAATGCTTGAACGCGACCGACACCTTGTTGCCGTATTCCCGCTTGATGGCCTCGATGCTCGTGTTCACCCTGCTGCAGTACGGACACTGGAAGTCCGAGAACACCACCAGCTGCACCGGCGCGTTCGGCTTGCCGTACAGCGGGGCCCTGCCGAGTTCGATGTCGACCGGGTCGCCCACCACCGGCGCGCGAGGCGGCCGACGGGCCGCCGGCCGGTCGGCCGCCGCCGCGGTGCCTTCGCGCTTGAGCAGCTCTTCGTACACCTTCGCCCGCCGAACGCCGCTTTGCAGGAGCTTCTCGGCCTTCGCGATCTCGTCGTCGATGACCCGTTTGAACGCCGAAAATGGCTGGGCCCCCCGCAACAGGATGCCGTTCACGAACAGGCTCGGGGTTCCGCTCGCCCCATACTGACCGGCATCGGCGACGTCTTTGTCGACCCAGGCCGCGATCTCGGGGCTGTTCATGTCAGCCTCGAACTGGGTGACGTTGAGGCCGAGCTGGCGCGCGTGGGCGACAAAGTCGGCGTCACTCAGGCGGCTCCGGTCCGCAAAGATCATGTCGTGCATCTCCCAGAACTTGCCCTGCTTGTGGGCCGCCAGGGCCGCCTTCGCGGCCGGCTTGGCCCGCTGGTGAAACGACAGCGGAAGGTTGCGGAACCGGATCTGAACCTTGTCCCCGTAGGTCTGTTGCACTTGCTCGAGGGTCGGATTGACCTTTCCGCAGTAGGGACACTGGAAATCGGAGAACGCCACGATGGTAACCAGCGGCTCGCGGCCGCCCTTCTTCGGCGTTCGGTCGAGCAGCGCGACCTTTTGCCGGCCCGCTTGCCGCTTCGGACGAGGCGCGGGCGCGGGCGGGGTGTCGCGGCCGTCCTTGATCGACTCGGCGTACACATCGGCGGGGCGGACGCCCTTTTGGACGAGCGCCCGAGCCTTTTCGAGCTCCTCGTCGATGACCCGCTTGAAGCCGCTCAGAGGCTGCGCGCCAACCAGCTTGCGCCCGTTGACGAAGAACGTCGGCGTGCCTCGAGCGCCGATCTTTCGCGCCAAGGCTTCGTCGGCCTGGATCAGCCGCTCGCCGGCGTTCGACGCGAGATAATCGTCGATCCGAGCTTGGTCGAGCCCGAGCTGGGCAGCGTAGCGCTTGAGATCGCTCTCTTTGAGCGCCCGGGGGTTCTCGAACAACAGGTCATGCATCTCCCAGAACTTGCCCTGCTGTCCGGCTGCCAACGCGTACTTGGAAGCGAGGCGAGCGTCCTTGTGGAAACCGAGCGGCTGGTGCTTGAACACGATGCGAACGTCGCCCCTGTACTCTCGCTCGACGTCGCGGAGCGTGGGCGTGACCTTGGCGCAGTAGGGGCACTGGAAGTCCGAGAACTCGATGATGGTCACGAGGGCGTTGTCCGGTCCCTTGGCGAAGGACTGCCCGACCGGCACCTTGAAAACGTCTTCGGCTGCCGCCCGCCGCGGGGCGGGCTTCTTCGCGCCGTCGCGGACGGCTGGTCGACGAGCCCGGTCACCGCGAGCGGCCCGGGGCTTTTGCCCCTCGAAGTCGCTGGGGGCGTCGTGTCCGCGCTGCACGCCGCCCGAACCGGCGGCCTTGCTCGCCGCGACGGTGTACCCAACCGTGTAGCCCAGCGCGATCCCGACGATGCCGCTGAACAAGAACCCTACAAATGCTGCACCAGATTTCATTGAGAATTAGCTCCTCGAAGCGCTCCCAGACTCAAGAGCGTTTCTAGACCGTTTCGAGACCGTCTAGGTCGGATAGAACGGAGTCTAGAAGGATGATGGTCGCCGATGACCGTGGCCGATCATGATGATGCATGACGCGCTCAGCGCACCAACCTGGTCCGGGTGCCGATTGTTTCGGTCGTACGCTCCGGAACACGACATGTTTCGTCAAGGGTTGAAACCTGGCCGACCAACTTTCGGTAATTCCAGAGTTTTTTTGCGCATTGACGGGCCGGTCGGAGTGGCTATGTCCGAGTCGGCAGCCCGGCCGGAGTTCGGGTTCGCGCACCGCCTACGGGCGAATTTTTTCAGGAGTAACCCGAAACAATGACAAACACGGGCAAGGTGATCGGAATCGACCTGGGGACGACCAACTCGGTCGTTGCGGTGATGGAGAGTGGTGAAACCAAGGTCCTCGTCAACGACGAGGGCGCTCGGACGACCCCGTCGGTCGTCGCATGGAGCGACAAGAGCGACGTTTTGGTGGGTCAAGTCGCCCGGCGACAAGCGATCACGAACCCCGAGCGGACCGTCTTCTCGGTAAAGCGGTTCATGGGGATGAAGCACAAGGACGTCGCCGAGGAGTCGAGCCGTATGCCGTACCTGATGACGGCGGCGGCGAATGGCGATGCACAGGTGGTGATCGGCGACCAGACCTTCGCGCCCCCCGAGATTTCGGCCAAGGTCCTTCAGAAGCTGAAGCGCGCCGCCGAGAACCACTTGGGAACCGAGGTCAACGACGCGGTCATCACCGTCCCCGCGTACTTCAATGACGCCCAGCGTCAGGCCACTAAAGATGCCGGTCGCATCGCGGGGCTCAACGTTCTTCGCATCATCAATGAGCCGACGGCGGCCGCCCTCGCCTATGGCCTCGACAAGAAGGAGAACGAGATCATCGCCGTCTACGACTTCGGCGGCGGGACCTTCGACATCTCGGTTCTCGAGGTCGGCGACGGGGTCGTCGAAGTGGTCGCCACCAACGGTGACACCCACCTGGGCGGTGACGACTTCGATAACGTACTCATTCAATATCTCATCGGTGAGTTCCGCAAGGAAACCGGCATCGACGTTTCCGGCGACAAGATGGTCATGCAGCGCCTCAAAGAAGGGGCCGAGAAGGCCAAGATCGAGCTTTCGAGCGCATTCGAGACCGAGATCAACCTGCCCTTCTTGACCGCCGACGCGAGCGGCCCGAAGCACCTTCAGCTCAAGCTCTCTCGCGCGAAGTTCGAAGCGCTGGTCGGTGACCTGGTCGAGCGATCGTTCGAGAGCGTGAAGCGAGCCCTTCAGGACGCCAAGAAGTCGGCCCGCGAGATCGATGAGGTCGTCATGGTGGGCGGCTCGACTCGAATCCCGCTCATCCAAGAGAAGGTCAAGGCGTTCTTTGGCAAAGACCCGAACCGTTCCGTGAACCCGGACGAGGTGGTCGCGGTCGGCGCGGCCATTCAAGGTGGCGTACTCACCGGCGAAGCGAAGGATATCGTCCTTCTCGACGTCACCCCGCTGTCGCTGGGCATCGAGACCCTCGGCGGCGTGTTCACACCGCTCATCCAGCGCAACACCACCATCCCGACCCGCAAGTCCGAGGTGTTCTCGACCGCCGCCGACGGCCAGAGCCAGGTCGAGGTGCACGTGCTCCAGGGCGAGCGCAAGATGGCCGGCAACAACAAGACGCTCGGCAAGTTCATCCTCGACGGCATCCCCCCCGCGCCGCGTGGAGTGCCGCAGATCGAGGTGACCTTCGATATCGACGCCAACGGCATCGTGCACGTGTCCGCCAAAGACAAGGCGACCGGTCGTGAGCAGTCGGTCAAGATCCAGGCGTCGTCGGGTCTCAGCGATGACGAGATCCAGCGTATGGTCGACGATGCGGCCGCGCACGAGGCGGAGGACGAAGTTCGTCGCAAGCGGGTCGAGACCCGCAATAAGCTCGACCAGCTGGTGTACCAGGTCGAAAAGACGATGACCGACTCGAAGGACAAGCTGCCGGTCGATATCGGTCGGGAAGTCTCCGAGGCGCTCGAAGAGGCCCGCACCGCCTTGAAGGGCGAGGAAGAAGCGGCTTGGTCGGCGGCGGAAGAAAAGTTGCTGGCCGCGTCGAGCAAGATGGCCGAGCACCTCTACAAGACCACGGCGAGCGAAGATGGCGCCGGCGGTCCCGACGTTCCGCCCCCAGATGATGATCCGAGCGCCGATGCTGGCGAGAAGAAGAAAAAGAAGGACGACGAAAACGTCATTGACGCGGACTGGTCGGAAGCCAACTGACACCGCCGATGAACCTCGGCGCGCCGCCTCGGTCCGCTCGACGAAGGTCGGCGACCTCGGCGCGCGCGCCGGCCCCATCCTTCGGCCCGCCGGGTTCCCTTCGTGTCCCCCCGAGTACGTCGCAGCGTGGGACTCGGCTTGTTCGCGGCCGCTGTCCTCAGCGCTGAAGTCACTCTGACCCGCCTGCTTTCAGCGGGTCTCTTTCACCACCTGGCCTTCGTGGTCGTTTCGACGGCCATGTTCGGGACCGCCGCCGGCAGCCTGGCGATCGTGCTCCGCCCGGCCTGGGGTCGAACCGACAGTAGCCGATGGGCGGGCGCCGCATCCTTGGCGTTCGCGGCCGCCCTGCCGACCCTGTATGCGCTGAGTCAGGCGGTCCCCCTGGAGCCTTTGGCCCTGGGTCGCGACCTTGGCCAGGTTGGGTGGCTCGCCCTCGCCTATCTGCTTCTCGCCCTGCCGTTCGCGGTGGCCGGGTGGACCATCGCCCTGATTCTCGACGTGTTTGCCGACCGGGCGCCGGCGCTGTACGCGGCCGACCTGGCCGGAGCCAGCGTGGGCTGTTTCGTGGCGCTCGGGGCACTCTCGTTGGGGCCGTCAGGGTTGTACGCGGCCTCGATGCTGGCCATCGCGGCGGCCATCGCCTTTCGGGGGCCTTCGCCGGCAGCCATCGTCATGGCCGCGACAGTCGCGCTCGCCGCCGCCATCGCCCCCCTGCCGCTTCACATCTCGGCAAGCAAGACCACAACGGTGGGCGGGGAACCCTTTCGCGACGTCCTCTCCGATACGCGCCGGACCCGAAGGACTTCGTGGGGCCCGCTCGGACGGGTCGACGTCGTCGACTTTGGGCGCGACTACCGCCGGGTGGTGCTCGACGCCGGCGTCGCGACCGTCCGGGTGCCACCCCGGCGCCCGATTCCGACGACCGACACCGCCCTGCCCTACGAGCTGCGCCCCGACGCCCGGGTGCTGGTGATCGGCGCCGGCGCGGGGTGGCAAGTCGCGGAGGCCCTACAGTTTGGCGCCCGCCGGGTGGACGCGGTGGAGATCAATCCCAGCGTAGCGAGAGAGGCACCGGTTCGCTTCAAACGATACCCCGGTGTTCGATGGTTTATCGTCGACGGGCGCTCATTTCTTCATCAGCCCGGTGATCGCTACGACGTGATCGTGCTGATCCACACCATCAGCAACGCCGCCACCGCCGTGGGCGCGCTGCGGCTGGCCGAGGATTACCTGCTGACCGTCGAAGCGTTGGCCGCGATGAAAGCGCGACTTCGAGACGACGGCCTCCTGTTGTTGACGCGGCCGAAAGCCCAGTTGCCCCCGCTCGTCTGGAATCTTCGGCACGCCGGCGTTCCGGCCGACCGAGTGTGGATATGGACGCAGCCGCCGCCCGCGGTCGGCTTCTACAGCGCGGTGATGGTCAAGCACGGTCGGCCGTGGACCGACCCGGAGGCGCAAGCGGTCCGCGCTCGGCTAGAGGCGATCGGCCTGCATGTGCTCGCCGACCCCTTGCAACCGGATGCCCAAGTCGACCCCCGCCACACGACCACCCACGAACGTCTGCGAGCGGTGCTGACCGCGCCCGTGGAGGCGGACTCGCCGCCACCGCCGACGGCCCCCCACGTCGACAACGACGCCGACCACGGGTCGCTCCCGAGATTGGCCACCGACGACCGGCCATACTTTCATCAGCATCGGCGGTGGTTGGACTGGAGGTTCGGCGACCTCATCGGTCAGGACGGTCGCGCCCGCTACGCCCTGGAAGACCGCCCCTTCGCCGAGCTGTCGGTATTGGTCTTGCTCGCCGAAACGACGGTGATGGCGGCGATCGTGCTGCTGCTGCCGTTGGCGCTCGAACCTTCCCGGCGGCGGTCGGAATCGGGGCGAACCGCCATCTACTTCAGCGCCATCGGTCTGGCGTTCATGCTGGTCGAGGTATCGTTGGTCCAGCGGCTCGGCCTGCTGCTGGGCAGCCCGACGTTGTCATTCGCGGTGGTGTTCGCCGGCTTGTTGGCGGGCACTGCCCTCGGGAGCGCCACTTCGCTTCGGTGGCCTTGGCCCCGCCGGGCCCCGATCTTGTCGGGCGTGGCGGTGGCGGGGGCCGCCCTGATTCTGCCCGCGGTCGTCCGTCTCGCTCTGCCCGGCCCAGGTTGGCTTCGAATCGCCATCGCGTTGATCACCGTCTTCGCGTTGGGATGGTCGATGGGCTTTCCATTCCCCCTCGGGCTCAAGGCGGTTGGCCACCGACCGGGGGGCGCAGCGTGGGCGGTGGCCTTCAACGGGGTCGCCTCGGTGGCGGGCACCGCCCTCGCCATCCTGATCGGGGCGCAGTTCGGGTTGACGGCAACCTTCGCCATCGCGGTCGCCGCGTATGCGCTCGCGGCCCTGGTCGGACCGGGCGGGTCGATACGCCGCGAGCCGCCCGAGGGCTTGTCGAACGAGGCGTGAGTTCAGAGGGCCGGCTTCACTTGCGACCGCCGATCGCGGGTGCTAACAGCTTAGTATGAGGCAGAGTCTCCCCGTCTTGCAGGACGCCGACGGCCGGTCCACCGGACCCACCCGCCGTAAACCGGAGTGGCTGAAGATTCGTCCGCCCGGCGGAGGCCACTACACCGTCCTCAAGAAACGGGCTCGCCGGCTCAAGCTCGCCACGGTGTGCGAAGAGGCGCAGTGCCCCAACATCAGCGAGTGCTGGGGCGGCGGCACGGCCACGTTCATGCTGATGGGCGACACCTGTACCCGCGGCTGCCGGTTCTGCGCCATCAACACGGCCAAGCGGCCGCCCGCGCTCGACCCGGAAGAGCCCGCGGCCATCGCCGAAGCGGTGCGCGAGATGGGCCTGTCGTACGTGGTCCTGACCTCGGTCAACCGCGACGAGCTCCCCGATGGCGGGGCCGGTCACCTGCGGGATTGCCTCGACGCCATCCACGCCGAGACGCCCGAAGTGCTGGTCGAGATTCTGATTCCCGACTTCGAGGGTCAGCAAGCTTCGGTGAGGAAGATCGCCGACGCCAACATCGCCGTCTTGGCGCACAACGTCGAAACGGTGCGTCGCCTCACGCCCACCGTGCGCGACCCGCGAGCCGACTACCAGCAGAGCCTCGACGTTCTCGCGTACAGCAAGCGCGTGCGCCCCGACCTCCTCACCAAGAGCTCGCTGATGGTGGGGCTCGGCGAGACCGAAGACGAGGTGATCGAGTGTCTTCGAGACCTTCGTCAGGTCGACTGCAATATCGTTACCCTCGGTCAGTACCTGCGGCCATCGCACAAGCACCTGCCGGTGGTGGAGTTCGTGCACCCACGAACGTTCGACCGGTACGCCGACCTGGCCAGAGAACTCGGGTTCGAGTACGTGGCGTCCGGCCCGCTGGTTCGCTCGTCTTACCGCGCGGGCGAGCTGTACGTGGAGCGAAAGCTCCGCGCCACGGCGTAGGGGCCGTCAGCCCGGTGCCGAGCCCTGCGTCGAGCGCTCGAGGACGGGCTCAGGCCCGGGCAGGGTCGCGGCAGGGTCGCGGCAGGGTCGCAGGATCGGCCGCTGCTTCGTCTGCCGCCCGGTTGCCCGATGCGGCGACCCGTGTCAGAACCCCGTCCGTGGAATTCAACTGGTTTGGACTGATCATCATCGCCGCCGGCCTCTTCTCGTTCCTCGGGGGCTACATGAACTGGGACTGGTTCATGGAGAACTATCGGGCGCGCTTTTTCGTGAAGATCATCGGCCGAACGGCTACCCGCATCTTCTACGGCGGCCTGGGCGCAGTCATGATCGCGCTAGGCGTCTTCCTCACTTTCTTCGCGCCGCCGCCCGAAGGCGAAACCGGCGGCACCGCCGCGCCCGCCCAAGTGACGGAGTGAGCGGTCACTGCCCGGGGCCGGCACGAACAACGGTGCAGTGAGCCTTCGGAGGCGCCGCCGGGCGCCACCAACGCCGCTCAGTACAGCTTCTCGATCACGGCGCCATTGTAGTAGTGACCGAGAATTTGTTCGAACGTCTGATTGGCCTCGGCCCGACCTATGGCGCCCATTTGGCACATGCCCACCCCGTGGCCCCAGCCCCCGCCGATGAACTCGACCCCGGTCAAGGCGCCATCGCCCGACCGCTCGACGTCGAGGACGAACATTCCGCTGTTGAGGTTGCCGAACAACCGTCGCACCGGAAGCTCGCGCAGAACGTCGACCTCGCCCGCGGTGCCCACCAGCCGAACCCCGGTCACCCGCCCCCCTTTGCCACGCCCCAGAATTTGGATGTCGATCAACTGACCGACGCCCTTCGAGGCGACGAACCGGTCGAGCGCCTGCGCCGTGAAGTGCTTCTTCCACCGGTACTTGCTGGGTTTCGTGAATGATGACCGCGCGTCGTAGGTGGGGGGATAGGCCTCGAGCCAAGCGCGAATATTCTCTTCGTTGAGGCCATGTTTGAACGGCGCGAGGGCCGGGTCGCTAGGATTGCCGTCGAGGCGCCCCCGCAGCGACTCGGACGGCGGCGTGTCCCAGACGACCTCGTTGTCTTCGGTGAATCCACCGCAGGTGCTCGAGTACACGGAGTCGACCAGCTCGAGCGGCGCCTTCGGGTCGCTGCGCGGCCGAACGGCCAGCAAGCCCCGAGTCTCGGCCACGGCCCGATTGCTCTTGGGGCGCTCTCGCTGAGCACCCGCGTACACCTGGCAGTGCTGCTCGCTACACAGGTGATAGGGGTCCGAAAAGTGTCGGTGGCCGAGCTTGCTGAACACTTCGCCCCGGGCGGTGACCGCCTGGGCCTTCAACGCTTCAAGGGGCGCATTGGCGAAGATCTCGGCCGGCACGAGCCCATTCAATAGACGCTCGGCGCCTACCGAGTTGACCACCGCGAGTCGACCCGTCCGATCGAATGCGACGTAGATATGGCCTCGATACCTTCGCGTTTGCCGGCCATGCCGCTTGTAGCCTCGACTGTGCTCGACGTTCTCGACGGTGATCTGGCCACCGTCGACGGTCCCGAAATACACTGAGTTGGTCGCGGCGTGCAGAAGCCGACCCCGTCGGTCGTGAATGGTCATCCGGCCCCTCGGCAGGGTGACCAACTCTTGTCGGATCACGGTGCGTAGCCCGCGGGTTCGAAACAGCCGCTCGCTGAACGCCCGCGCCTCACCGTCGTCATCGAAGCCCCCCACGCCGACCAGCCGACGCCGGGTGTCGAGGACCTTGCCCCTCAGAGCGACGATCGTGCCCGTAACGAACGTCTTGACCGGCTGATCCGCCTCCCAGCGCCGGGTGTCGGCCTTCGCGGCCAGAATATCGCCGTACGCGAAATCGGATACGATCACCCAATGCTTGATGACGGCCGGCCGGCCGCGGCGGATACGAAAGATGTAGCGGCT
The DNA here is from genome assembly GCA_964519665.1 of uncultured Myxococcales bacterium. Lineage (GTDB taxonomy): Bacteria > Myxococcota > Kuafuiibacteriia > Kuafuiibacteriales > Kuafuiibacteriaceae > JANQQN01. The sequence continues at coordinate 77,411 of CAZFIV010000017.1, read as the reverse complement.
ACCTTTGGGGCCGTAGATCGTCTTCGTACGCCCCCGCCGTTTGAACATGAGGCGGACGGGGCCATCGGCGCGCATCGCGACTTCAGACTGCCCCTCCATGAGGCCGATCGAGATGAAAGGCTCGCCCTTGGAGAACCGCATCCGCTTCGCGTACAGCTCTTCGAGGCTCAGGGGGGTGAAGCTCGAAAAGTGAGCAGCAAGGTCGTCTGCCCGCGCCGGGCCGGCCAACGCGAGCATCAGCACCGCGAACGCGAGCCCCGACGTGGCGACCGCACGTGGGTTCCCGGCCGGCCCGCACGGCCGGGCTTGACCGTTTCGTCCCTCCAACCGAGCAACGGAGAGCGAGGGCAAAACCCGCCGGCAGAAGCCCGCCCGAGCACGTTCGCCGGAGGTCATAGCTCTCTTTAGCCCGTATGCAACGGCAAAGCGAAGGGCCGGATACGGCGAGAAGGTGTCGAGTAGGAGATCAGCGCTTGGAGAACTGGAAGCGCTTACGAGCGCCGGGCTGGCCGTACTTCTTCCGTTCGACCTTACGAGCGTCGCGAGTCAGGAAGCCCGCCTTCTTGAGCGCGGGACGAAGGTCGGGGTCGGCTTCGACCAAAGCCCGGCTGATGCCGTGACGAACAGCACCGGCTTGGCCCGAAGGCCCGCCGCCTCGCACGTTGACCACGATGTCCCACTTGTTGGTGTGCTCGACGATCTCCAGAGGCTGGCGGAGAATCATTTTCAAGGTTTCGCGGGGAAAGTACACGTCGACGTCGCGCTTGTTGACGACGATCTGACCGCTACCCGGGCGGAGGTAGACCCGCGCGACAGCTTCCTTGCGCTTTCCGGTGGCGTAGAACTGCTCCATTCGCTTCCTCTGTGACCGTCCGCTCAGGCGCGGCGGTTGTCTACGAGCTTCACGGGCTCGGGATTCTGAGCCTTATGGGGGTGCTCGCTACCCGCGTAGATTTTGAGCTTCTTGCGCTGGGCGTTGGCCAGAGCCCCTCGAGGCATCATTCCCCAGATGGCCAGCTCGATGACTTTTTCGGGCTTCTTTTCCATCATCTCGGTGCCGGTGCGGTATTTCGCATTGCCCAGGTACCCGGTGTGCTTGAAGTACACCTTCTTTTTGGCCTTTTCGTTTCCACGGAACTCGGCCTTCGAGGCGTTGATCACGACCACGAAATCACCGACGTCGTCATGCGGGGTGAACGTTGGCTTGTGCTTGCCCCGAAGGAACATCGCGACCTGGGTCGCAAGACGGCCAACCGACTGACCTTCGGCATCGACCAACAGCCACTTGCGCTCGGTATTGTCGCGGCGGAAGAACTTGGTCGCGCTCAGATTGGCGATCGGCTCGATGCCTCTCGATGCTTTCGCCTCGACGGTATCCTCGGAGGCCTCGACAACCTCTTCCGAAGCCTCGGCGGTCTTTTCGGACTCTTCGTTGGTGTCCTCAGACGCCTCTTCGGTCTCTTCGGGCTCGTTGCCGTTTTCGTCGGGCGCGTTGCCGTTTTCCTCGGCCATGGGAAGAGCGGGTGTAAGAGGGTCTCCCGGCTCTGTCAAGCGCGATGTCACTCCGTTGCCGACCGAGCGGCCCGACTCTCGCGCACCAGCTCCGCGATCGACCTTCGGAACGCGCCCATGAGGATCTCGCGCCCCTCTTCACCCTCCGGGAGGTCGGCGGTGGGAATCGGACGGCCGTATCGAACCTGCACGCGCCCCGGCTTGATGCGCCAGCCACCGGAGGGCAACACTTCTCGCGTTCCCAATACGGCCACCGGCAACACCGGCACTCGGGCCGCCAACGCCAGGTGAAAGGCGCCCTTCTTGAGGGGACCCAGCTCTTCGGTCGGGGTCCGGGTGCCCTCGGGGAACATCAGCACCGATCGGCCACTCCGGATCGTCTCGGCCGCCCGTTGGATGCTCGCGTGCGCCTTCTCACTGTTCCGACGGTCGATCATGATGGCGGCGCCCATCCGCAGCGCCCAGCCGAAGACCGGGATCGACCCCAGCTCTTCCTTCGCCACCGGCCGCATGTCGATGGAGGTCGCCGAGAAGAGCGAAGGCACGTCGAAGTGGCTGCTGTGATTCGACATCACCAGGTAGGCGGGCTCATCGAGCGGCTCGGGGGGCTCGAAGACTTCAACCTTCACCCCGCACATCAACAGCAGATGACGGGCCCACAGCCGGACGACCGGCGGTGTATATCGCCCCTCTTGAATCGGCGCGAGCACCAAGACGAGAAACGACCATGGGACCGTCACCCAGACCAACGCCGCCGCTCGGTAAACGGATCCCAGCACGGCGTTAGCTTGGAACGACCGGGTCGTCGCCGCCAAGCGCCGTATCCGCCTCACCGTCATCATCGTCGAGATCGATGTCGTTTTTCGGGCGCGGGGGCAGGCGATCGTCGTAGATGACCTCCTCGAGGCAGAGCCCCTGCGGCGGCGCCGTCACGCCGCCCTGGGTCCGATCGCGCGACCGAAGGATGTCGGCCACCTCTTCCGGCGTCCGCTTGCCGACGCCAACCTCGCATAGGGTACCCGCAAAGATCCGCACCATGTTCCGGCAGAACGCATTGCCGAGTACGTCGAGCTCGACCCGATGGTAGGCGCCCCTGCGAAGCTCGAGGCCATACATCGTGCGCACGGCGTGCTTCGCCGAGCAGCCAGCGCTTCGAAAGGCCTCGAAATCATGGGTGCCCACCAGGTGTTGGGCCGCTTCGGCCATCGCGTCCAGGTCGAGCTCACCGCGGACCCACCAGGTCCGATTCCGCTCGAGGGCGGTCGGCGTCGCGTCGTTCCAGTACGTGTACCGATAACGTTTCCCCCGTGAAGTACGACGAGGATCCCAGCCTGGCTCGACCTCATCGACGCGGCGAACCGCGATCGATCGGGGCAAGAACTGCCCCAGGCCGCGCACAAAACCGATGATGGGAACCGTATCCTTGGTGGTCTCGAACGCGACCACCTGGCCTCTCGCGTGCACCCCCGCGTCGGTCCGAGACGCCCCCCGCACCGGGGTCTTTTCGAGCGTCAGTCGCTCGATCGCGTGTTCGACCGCCCCTTGAACGGTCTGCTGCGGAGGTAGGCCCTTTTGAATCTGCCAGCCCGAAAAGTTGGTGCCGTCGTACTCGAGGACCATGCGCAGAGTGCGCGGCAAGCTCACAACTCCATGTACAGGCCGACGCTCCAGTTGAAGTCGGACAGGTCGAAACCGTCGCCGCCGAAGTCGTCGACTTGGGACGAGGTCACCTCGAAGAATACGTAGGTGCCTCGAATCCCGGTGTTGGAGAACAAGGTCTTCGCCGCCTTCGTGTCCAATTTGTTCAGCATGAAGGCCAGCCCGAGCGTCCCGGTGTAGCCGAGCGTGCCGCCGCGGGCCTCCTGACGCTCACCATCGACCGTACGCCGCTGGAGGTTGCCGACCCCGTTCGTCGCCCACCACACGTAGTACGCAAGCCCGCCTTCGGCATAAGGCACGAAAGGAAACCATGTATTGTCGGCCAACCAGTCGAATCGGTACCCGACCACGGCGGTCATCGGCACGATGCTGAGCTCATTTTCGTCGCTGGATACGTCGCCCTCCATGCCGCTGCCCTCCCCGAACAACCCGAACCCGGAGTAGCGAAGAAAGCCCACCGTGCCCCCGGCGGTCACGGTGCCGAAGCCCCGATACAGCTGCAGGTCGAGGCCGAACACGAACAACGGCTGGCCCCCGGAGCCGAAAACGTCCGAAAAGCCCGTCTCGTCTTGGATGGCACCCGAGTACGGTCCCCCTTTGAACTCGATACCGATCCCCAGAGTCTCGAGCTCCGACTCGGGGCGCTTCGCCTCCGCCGGGACGGCCACTAGGAGGGCCAGCACCGCGGCTCCGCCGGCCGTCCACCCCCGCGAGACTCGCCCGGAGCGCTCGAAGAGCCCTCGGGCCACCATGGCGATCAGCCAGCCCAAGGCGACCAGCGGGCACAGCATCATGAGGGCGGCGAAGGCGGCGAGGATGACCAAGCCTATCCGCACCGGCGCCGCCACGTGGGGCGCCGCCGACAGGCGAGCCGCGAGCGGCGGAGAGTACTTGTAGTACACCGCGATGGCGGCAGGACCGAACGGCACCGCGGTCAGGATCCGGTCGCGAAACGCGCGCAGGATTCGAACCGTGGGGTGCGCGTACGACCCGTGAGCGGCGGTGGCCATGAAGCAGAACCCCCCGTCTTCGTTACCTTCGTACAGCTCGAAGAAGTCGTCGACCGGAACGGGGACCGCGGTGCTGACGTCGCCGGGGTCGCCGACATTCACGAACTCATCGATCGACCGCATCGCCAGAGCGACCCGCTCGCCGGTGTTGATGCCGCGGCTGATCGAGGCCGAGTTTTCGGTGCTGCCGATCTCCCCGCTCGAGCCGCGCTCGTTGACCGGACACGGCAGTTCGGTGAACGACTCCGCGGCCGTGCTGACGTTCGTGCAGTAGACGACCTCGTACGCATCGATGTCGTTGTCGTTCAGACGCTCCCAGAGCACCAACACCCGACCTTCGCCCGGGATGAGCTCGGTGATGATGGGGGCGGGCGGGGCCAGGGTGTCGACATCGAAGGTCCAGCAGTCCGAGGTGGTCTCGTCGGGATCGGGGTTGCCGGCGGGATACACGTTTACGCAGATCGCCTCATCGTACTCGTCTCGCCCCTCTCCCCCCAGTGCGATGGGGAGGTCTTCGGAATCGGCGATGATGTCCCGGAGGAACAGCTCGACTCGAAGCTCGCCGGCGATCTGGTCGCCCTGGGCCTCCGCAAAGCCGTCGCTCTCGATCACCCGGAGGCGGGGAGGCGTGGACGACGTCTGGGTGATGGCCCCGTAGGTGAGCTCGTACTCAAAGTCCCCGAAGCCGAGCCCCGACACCGACCACGAAAGCCGGATGGGGGCAGGATTGGCCTCGTCGTCGACGAGGTCATCGATGTTGATCCGTTGCTCCTGCAAGGTCAGCACGGAGCGGCTGATAATGACATTGTTACCAAGCAACTGGGCCGTCGCGACCGTAGGGAGGCCGCACAGAACTAAGATGATGAGGGTCAGCCAAGGCTTCGACATTTGCGCTCCGCGACTGTACGCAAAGTGCGTACCACGCCCTGCACGAGATCGGTCAGGTTTTATCGACGCGATGGCCTGCCAAGTTGGCTTAACCCCTGCATCCTCCTGACTTTCTGTCACTCACGAGACGGGTCCACCCCGGACCATCGCTGGCACCAGCCGTCGATGAGCAGGGCCGCCGGCACCGCGCTGCCGGCTCGACTGAGGTCATAGGTCAACCACAGATCGATGTGACGGCGCCCGGTGCGAACCCTCGACACCAGCATATCGTCGCGGTCGACGGCGTCGAGCGACGGGACGACCACGGTCTCGACGTACCGAAGCCCTCGGCCGCGCCGGAGCGCGTCGATCACCGTGGTACGCTCGGGCGTCGAATCCTCGGTCGTGATGTGTAAGACGGCGGCCTCGGCGACGAACGACGGCACCAAGACCCGGGTCGCGACCAGATCGACCGGCGGCTGGCCGGCCGCGTGCAGGCCGGCCAACACTTGGTCGACCAGCGCTTGGTCGGCGTCTTCGGGCGGGTCGTCGCCCGTCGCCAGCGATGGAATCGCGTCGAAGGCCAACGAAGCCGGAAACACGTCCACGTCGACCTCTCGCAAGCTGAACACCGCCCGGGTCTGCTCCGACAACTCATCGAGGCCCGGCTGCCCGCGCGCCGCGGCTGACTCGAACGTGGTGGCGCGAACCACCTGCGGCCGAAAGACGCTCAGCGCTCGCAGAACCGCCCCGATCGGCCCCGCCGGACCGACCGCCAATCGATGGAGGCCCGCTTGGAGGCCGGATGCCACCGACACTCCGGCTTCCAGGTAGGGCCATAACATCGGCCCGTCATCGAAGACTCCGGCCACGTCGAGCACCGGTTGGCCGCGCGCCGCCATCGCGTCGGCGATCCGGCGCGGTAAGTCGCCGGCCATCGCCAACACCCAGAGCCCCGATCGCCTCAGCAGCCCCTCATCGATGAGGTCGAGGTCGGGCTCGATGAATTCGCTGGTGGTGGCCAGCACGACGTTGCCGATAGCGCGGTCGGCCAGGCGCTGCGCCAGTGAACGGGCCACGAGGGTGTGCGCCCCTAAAATGACGATGTCATTCATAAGAACCTATGAACCGTCTTCGCTCACCTTCACGAACGAGATCGAGCTCGATCAGGACGTCGAGGAGGCCCGTAACCGAACGATCCGGTCTTTGGTAGCGAGTTTGAGCTTCTGCAAGCGCTTGCGCTCAACCTGTTCGTCCGGGCTCAAGTAAAGCCGGCTGTTCAGATCGGATAGCCGGGCTTTGAGCTCGCGATGGACCTCTTGCAAGCGGCTGACTTCGGCTTCGATATCGATCGGTGAGTTATCGGCGCTGGATGCCATGAACGGGTTTGAGGGTAGGAATGCCCTGGCGGGCGGTCAACCTCAGGCGTCCGGTTCGAGGTGGAGAGGCATGGATTCTGGTGCATCCACCCCGAGGGTCACTTCGGCGCCCGAGCGCTGCATGTACGCCGGGTCGAGACGGCCGGCGTCGATCCCCTCCCCGGCCACGAGCGGCACCCACGCCAACCGTCCCACCGTCTCGGCCATCGGTGTCGCGGCGCTGGACGGGGCCCAGAATAGCCCGTCGGGCAGCGCCCCGACGTCATCTCCGACCGCCATCCACTCCGACGACCCGGGCAGGTTCGCCGCCCGGCCCTTCAGCTCGGCGGCCATATACAGCCCATCACTCACCCGCGGGTCGGCCTGACCGGCACGGTCGTACAATCCCGCGAAGACCTCACCGCGACGCGCGTCGAGAATCGCCCAGCAAGGCGTGTCGGGACGAAGGGCAAGTGCCTGCACCGCGATGATCCTCAGCGAGGACACAGCGACCGCGGGTCGAGGGCACACCGCGGCCAGACCTTTGACGAACGCGACGCCGATGCGAAGACCGGTGAAGGACCCGGGCCCGATGCTGATCGCGTAGCCCCCGACCGCCTCCAGGCCTCCGTGCTCGGCGAGGAGCGCCCTGACGGTCGGGGCCAGCTCGGCGGCGTGGTTTCGAGTGCCCGAGAATTCAGCGCGGGCCACGCACCGGTCCGCCTCACAGAGCGCGACGGTGCCGACGAGGGCCGACGTTTCGATCGCGAGGACGCGCACCGGTCAGAACAGGATCTTTTCCAGGCGCAGCAGATCGTTGCTCATGGCCAGGATGAAGACTCCCAACAGCACCAGAAGACCGACCATGCTCGCGAACTCTCGCGCCTTGACCGACAGAGGCTTACGCCGGATCGCTTCAATGCCGCAGAACAGAAGGTGGCCGCCATCCAGGATGGGTATGGGCAACAGGTTGATGAGACCGATGTTCACCGACAACAACGCCAAGAGCTGCAGGGAGGGCAGAATGCCTTGGTCGGCCACCTGCGCGGTGACTCCCAGGATCGAAAGCGGGCCGCCCAGGTTTCGGGAAGAGATCTGAAACGAGAACATCTTGTAGAGGCCGGTGACGGTCAGCGCCATCACCTCGACCGTCAGCCGAACGGCCTCGACCGCCGCTTCACCGAGCGATAGATCGGGAGTCTCGAGCCGCAGCGGCGCCAGTGAGGACCAGTGGGCGGCCGTCTGCTCGCCGAGCATCAGGCTCACGCAGGTCGGGACCGGCTTGCCCGCCGGACGGACGCCGAAGCCGGCGAGAGACCTCGTTTCGTTCTCGCCCTTCATTTCGTCGAAGCAGGGCACAGGCTCCGTCGCGAGCCGAACCGTCTTCACTGCTCCATCGCGACGAAGTCCCAATTCGGTGGCCTTGCCTTCGGCCCGGTCGAGGGCGGCGTGGACGGCCCAGAAATGCCGCACCGGCTTACCATCGACGGTCACCACCTGGTCGCCCGGCCGGATGCCCGCCTTGTCGGCCGGGCTGCCTGGAACCACGTTGCGAACGAACAACTCCGATGACGCCAAGCCCAACGCGGCGAGCTCTTGATAGCTCTCTGGGATCGACAGTGACAGCGAGACCGGTGAGGTCTCCTCGCCGCTCAGCAGGGCCCCGACCTCGACCGGGACCGTGCGAGCCACCTCGATAGGCACCGTCTTGCCCGCGCGACTGCGAAGGGCGCTCTCGAGCTCGTTGATATCGACCACCCGCTGCCCATCGACCGTGAGCACCTGATCGCCGGTTTCAAGACCGGACGGCGCGCGCTTCGAGTCAATGATACCGATGCGGGTCCCATTGCGAGAGTTCGCGACCCCGATGACCCCGATGTCGCGCTTCGACCCGAAATCACCCCGGATGGTCTTGACGTCGGTCGTCAGGTCGACGGCGACCTGCTCCCCTTCGCGTTCGACCTCAAGTTGGACGGGCACCCCGGGCCGATCTTGGATCAACTCCTGCAGACGTTCGAACGACCACACCCGGTGGCCATCGACGCTGAGAAATCGGTCACCGGGCTTCAGGCCCGCTCGGGCGGCTGGCGTTCCGGGCTCGATCCCCCCGACCTCGGGCGCCAACACTTCGGGACCGAGCACGTTGTAGGCGAAGAAACAAATGACCGGGAGGATGAAGTTCGCGGTTGGACCGGCCGCCGCGACGAGCGCGCGTTGATAAATCGGGGCCGTCGTGAAGGCACGGTCGCGGTCTTTCGAGTCGACCTCTTCGTACGGATTGTCGCCGGCCATCTTGACGTACCCCCCCAAGGGGATGGCGGCGATCTGGTAGGTGGTCTCGCCCCAGGTGAAGGAAACCAGAGGTCGCCAAAACCCCAGGGAGAATTTGGTCACCTTGATGTCGAACGCCTTCGCCACGAGGAAGTGGCCGAGTTCGTGGACGAAGATAAGAATGCCCAGCAAGGCAATGAACGCGGCGAAATCTTCAGGGCCTAGACGCAGCAACAGAGTCTCCTAAACGCGCACTTTATGTAGCGTTGCGTGGGGCGCAAACAACCTTTACCCCCGATTCATTCACCGGTGCATCAAGGAAGCCCGGGTAAGTACTCCAACCCGAGCGCGCGCCAGCCTACGGCATACGCGAACACCACGGGACCAGTGAACAACAGTGCATCCAATCGATCGAACATGCCCCCGTGTCCCGGCAGGATCCGGCCCGAGTCCTTCACGCCCACCGAGCGCTTGAGCATGCTCTCCGCCAGGTCGCCAATCTGACCGAGGGCAGCCCCGATCGGCGATAGAATCAGCAGGTCGACCGTATCGATGTCGAGCGACAGAACGGCCCGAACACCAAACACGATCGGCGTCGCGGTCAAGACGCCTGCGATGGCGCCTTCCCACGTCTTATTGGGGCTGATCTTCGGGTAAAGCTTACGCTTACCGAGTGAACGCCCTACAAAATAGGCGCCGGCATCGGAGCCCCAGGCGAGGCCGCAAGCGAGCACCAGCCAGCCGGCGCCATTGGGAAGCAGTCGCAGGGCTCCGACCACCGCCAACAGGCCCCCCGCCCACAGAAGGCCTAGCAACGCCAGCGAGAGGCGGTCGGCGACGGTGTCGAGGTCGCCGGATCGGAACAGAAAGTAGGTCAAGACCGCCAGCAAGGCGCCGCTCATCGCGATCATGGCGCGCGCCCCCCCGAGCCCGTCCATCATCGCGAGTGCGACCAGCGAGACCCCGAGCCCGGTGAGGCCGACCTGAGCTATCGGGTCGCGGGGCTGCGTCATGCAAAAGAACTCGTACTGGCTGATGGTCGCCACCAGCAGCAGGAGCGCGCCGAACCACCACCCGCCCAACCCAATGATGTACAGCACAATCGGCAGGGCGACGAATGCACTGGCGAGCCGGGTGACCACGTACGAATCAGATTGGGGACGCCACCTGTTTGCCGGTCTTGCCGAAGCGACGCTCACGGGAACGGAACGTCTCGATGCACCGGAAAAACTCCGGCTCATCGAAATCGGGCCACAACACTTCGGTGACCACGATCTCGGTGTAGGCCGCCTGCCACAGGAGGAAGTTCGACAAACGCAGCTCGCCGCTGGTTCGAATCAAAAGGTCGAGGGCCGGAAGCCCATAGGTAAACGTGTAGCGGTCGACGACCTCTTCGGTGATGTCTTCGGCCCGGAGTCGCCCCTCCGAGACATCGCGGGCGATGGCCTGACAGGCCTCGACGATCTCTTCGCGGCTGCCGTACGACAGCGCCAAGGTCAGAACCATTTTGTCGTTGTGGCCCGACTCGGACTCGAGAAACCGCAGCTGCTTGAGCACCCGCGGAGGGAGCCGTTCGACCTGGCCAATGCCCTGAAGGCGAATGCCGTTCTTCAGGATCGTGTCCCGCTCGCTCACCAGGTAGTCGAGCAACAGCTCCATGAGCCGCTCGACCTCGGTGTCGGGGCGCGCCCAGTTCTGCACACTGAATGCGTAGAGGGTCAGCGCCTCGATGTTGTTTTCGCGGGCGGCGGTCACGATTCGGCGGACCGAACGGGCACCGTACGCATGCCCTTCGTACCGAGGCCGGCCTCTCATCTCCGCCCATCGCCCGTTGCCATCCATGATGATGGCGATATGTCGAGGCACCCGCCCCGGCGACAACCGGGGCGGGGTGTCAGATTCCGGGGGTTCCTCGACCGGTAACAGGGCTTTGGCGGACGAATCGCCCATCAGACCTCCATGATTTCTTTCTCTTTGGCGGTCACCGTCGCGTCGACCGTCTTCACGAACTCGTCGGTGATCTTCTGCACCTCGCCGATCGCCTTTTTGGCGTCGTCTTCGGGCAGGTCCCCATCCTTTTCAAGCGCTTTGAGGGTCTCGTTAGCTTCCCTTCGGGCGTTGCGAATCGAGATTTTCGCATCCTCGCCTTTGGCCTTGGCGCCCTTCACGAATTCCTTTCGGCGCTCTTCGGTGAGCGCGGGAATCGGCAGCATGATCTTTTCGCCGTCGTTCTGGGGCGAAATCCCAAGGTCGGAAGCCGACCGGAGGACCTTCTCGATCTCGCCGAGGAGCGACTTGTCGAACGGCTTAACGGTGATCAGCCGAGGATCCTCCACCTTCAGCTGGGCGACTTGATTGAGCGGCGACTTCGTCCCGTAATACTCGACCCGAATATTGTCGAGGATCGACAGATTGGCTCGACCCGTCCGAATTCGCGTGAGCGCAGCTCGGAGCGCCTTCATCGCCTCCTCACCCTTGTCTTTCAGCTCGCTGATGATTTCGTCCTTCATTTTCTTGTCCCTCGGGCTCCGCCCTGTGGCGAGGACGGTCACCTCTTCCGGTTACATGGCGATCAACGACGACGCTCCAGCCCGGCGACCACGGGCCGAGCGGGCGCCGGTTCATCCGGCCATGAGGGTCGCGCCCTCGCCGACCCAAGTGCCCACTCTCTCTCCACGAAGAACACGGAGGATGTTTCCGTCGACTTCCATATTGAAGACGATGATCGGCAGGTTGTTGTCCATGCACAACGAGATGGCCGTCGCGTCCATGACCTTCAGGCCCCGATTCAATGCGTCCAGGTAGCTCACCCGAGCGAATCGCCGGGCATCGTCGTACTTCATGGGGTCTTTGTCGTAGACCCCATCGACTTTGGTCGCCTTCAAAATGGCTTCCGCGCCGATCTCCATGCCGCGCAGCGAAGCGGCGGTATCGGTCGTGAAGAACGGGTTACCAGTGCCCGCGGCGAAGATCACGACCCGCCCCCGCTCGAGGTGGCGGACCGCACGGCGGCGAATGTACGGCTCGGCGATCTCTCGCATCTCGATCGCGGTCTGCACGCGGGTCTCGAGCCCAACCTTTTCGAGGGCGTCCTGAAGCGCGAGCGCGTTGATGCTGGTCGCCAGCATACCCATATAGTCGGCCGTCGCGCGGGCCATGCCCTCCGTCGCCGCCGACACCCCCCGGAAGATGTTCCCGCCCCCGATCACGAGCGCGATCTGAATGCCGAGATCGTGGACCTCCTTCACCTCGCGACTGATGCGGTTGATGACCTGGGGATTGATGCTCTTGCCATCGCCCTGTAAGGCCTCGCCAGAGAATTTGAGCAGCACCCGGGAGAAAGCCAGGCCGGAAGGTTGCGGGTCCATTGGTCGCCGGAAACTAGCCAGATCAGCAGGACAGCGGCAAGGGCTACGGCTACAACCCGGCCGGCGGAATCACCTCTCCGTCGCCGACCTCGCCGTCTGCATCAATGGGCAACAGAAGCGAAAATCGCGTGCCCTTGCCTTCTTGGCTATCGACCCAGACTTCGCCGTTATGGGCTTCCATGAAGCGCTTCACGATGGCTAGGCCCAGTCCGGTCCCGCCGTATTCGCGGGTAATCGTGTTGTCGACCTGGTAGAAGCTGTTGAAGATCTTGTCGATCCGATCGGTGGGAATCCCGATGCCCGTATCCTGAACCGCGATGCGCAAGAATCGCTCTTCGGGTGGACCAAAACGGCCCGCTTCGGGTCCGTACCGCCGCACGCCGCGAAACACATCCGCCGACAAACGCACGTACCCGCCTTCGGGCGTGAATTTGACGGCGTTGCCCAGAAGATTGACGATGCACTGGCGCAACTTGTCGCGGTCGCCGGTCACCGAGGGCAGCCCTCCCGCCGTTTGCAGCTGTAGTTGCAGGCGTTTCTTGCTCGCCTGAGGTACGACGTAGCTGCGAGCCGCATCGAGAAGCCCTGGAATGTCGAGGGTCGTAATGTTGAGGCGCATCGCGCCGGCCTCGATCTTCGACATATCGAGGAGCGAGCCGATCAGCTCGAGCAACGACTCGCCCTTGTCTTTGATCGTGCTGATGTAGCCGTGCTGTTCCCCGTTGACGTCGCCCGCCATCCCCTCGAGGAGCATCTCCGAGTAGCCGATGACGCTGGTGAGCGGGGTCTTCAGCTCGTGGCTGATCATCGCCAAAAAGTTGGATTTCAGCCGGTCGAGCTCTCGCAGCTTTTCATACGAAGTCCGCAGCTCTCGGTTCTTATTTTGAATCTCGTTGTAGCTCGACGTGATGCTCTCGAGGTGCAACTGCTGAGTCATGAGCGCCTTCATCGCAATGAAGGTGATCGTGTCCACGACGCCCCGAAAGTTCTTGAGGATCTTGATGATCATCTCGTCCGGCGCGCGCCGGATCTTTTCGCCGTACTGCCACAGCTCGTTGGGGTCGAAGTCGCCCGGGAACTGATAGACCTCCTCGCTCGGCGCTCGGAGCTCGGCGGGCAAGAACGGGCCGTAAATCACGCGGCCCAGAAGATCGCCCCCGTACATGATCGGCATGATCACGTACTTGAGGCCGCTGAAGCACTGCTGTTCGACGACCTCACCGTCTTCGAGGCCCGGAAAGTTCGACTGCTTGATCCGGGCCACGAGCGCCGTGCACTTTTTTCGGCCGACCGGGTTCTGGAAGATATACCCGCACCAGTCCCCATTCCCGACGCGAATATCCACGAGCTTGGTGCCGTCACCGTCGAAGATCTTGATTCCGATCTTGTAAAGGTCAACGAAACTTGCGCAGACGTCGCGAAAGGCGTTGATGTCGAGCAACTCGGCGAGCTGAAACTGGCGGTCGAGCACCGACGACGGCGAGCTGGTCGGCAAGTCCTCCACCTCGAGGTCTTCGGCGAAGCGCGTTTCTGCTGGCAACACCGGCAACCGGTTTGACGAGCCCGGTAGATGCAGGTCCCGGCTCACCGGGGCGCCTCCGACGGGTGTGACTCCGGTTCCTTGGGCCCGAGGATCCGACTGAGGAACTCGTCTCGCGTGATGCCCAGCTGGCGGCGAAGCTGATGTTCGGAATCGAGGGTGTCCCATAGCGACTCCAGACAGGCCTGAAGCGTTTCGACCACGCCTTCGCGCCGAATCGCGGAGGCCGTCAAAATGGGTTCACTGCCTCGCGCCGCGTAGTCGGCCACTTCCTCCGGAGTGAGGACTCCGGGAAGGTCCATTTTATTGAATTGAATGACGATCGGGGTGCGTTCGGGGCGCAGGCCGTTCGCCTTCAGGTTGCGCAGCATGCCCGAATAGGCCTCGTTGTTGCTGGCGCGCTGAGAGCGACTGCCGTCCGCGATGAACACGATCGCGTCCGTGCTCGCCAGCACGATACGCCGAGTGGACTCGTGGACGACCTGCCCCGGGACCGTGAAGAGCTTGATCTTGACCTTGTAGCCCTTGCGGGTCGTGAAATGCACGGGCAGCAGGTCGAAGAACAGGGTTCGGTCGCCTTTGGTGTCTATCGTCATCAGACGACCGCGAGCCGACGGGTCGAGGATCTGGTGGAGCGCTTGGATATTGGTCGTCTTTCCCGACAGCGCGGGTCCGTAATAGACGACCTTGAGCGTCAGCTCTTTGTCTTTGGCGTTGAACTGCACCGCTGCTCCGCCAATCAGGCGTCCCGTCCGACGAGGGACGCGATCGACTGAAGATTGTCCTCGTCTAGCCTCTTCGTCAGACCTGACACGATCCGATGCACAAGAGAAGGACCTTCGTACACCAAAGCAGTGTAAACCTGCAATAGCGTCGCCCCAGCCGCCATCCGAGCGTAAGCATCGTCGGCGGTCCGAATGCCTCCCACGCCGACGATCGGAAGCGCGCCTTCGAGGCGCCGATAGAGGCGACGGGTCAGCTCGAGAGCCCGGGGCGCCAGCGCCGGCCCGGACAGACCGCCTTGGATCCGCGGCGGTCGGGCGGCGAGCTCGTGTCGCAACGTCGTGTTGGTGGCGATAATCCCGTCCATCTTCTGCCCCAACGCCAGATCCGCAATGGCGTCAATGTCTTCATCGGCGAGATCCGGCGCGACCTTGAGCAAGATGGGCTTCACCGGCCGGTTCGCCAACCTGGACTGCTCGTCGTTGACCCGCATGACCCGCTCGACCAGCGGCGCCAGACTGTCGACGGCCTGCAGGTCTCGAAGGCCCGGAGTGTTGGGACTCGACACGTTGATCACGACGTAGTCGCAGTGCTCCCAGACCACCCGTAGGGCCGCTTCGTAGTCATCCGCGGCCCGTTCGAGGGGCGTGGCCTTCGCCTTTCCGAGGTTGGCACCGCACGGCACATCGGTCCTTCGAGCCCGAAGCCGCTGGGTCAACCGATCGGCTCCCCGGTTGTTGAACCCCATGCGGTTCACGATGCCCTGCCCTTCGACGATGCGTTCGAGGCGGGGCCGATCGTTGCCCGGCTGGCCGTGCCCCGGCGTGACGGTGCCAAGCTCGACGAAAGCGAAGCCGATCGCGGCCCAAAAATCGATGGCCACCCCGTCTTTGTCGAGCCCCGCGGCCAGCCCCAGCGGATGAGCGAAACGCAGGCCGAAGACCGTCTGCGTCAGCCTCGGATCGGCACGCACCCCGTAGCGGGACCGCACCAGCGCCAGCAAGGCGCGCTGAGTGGACAGCCCCGACGCGATACTCAGGGTCAGCTCGTGCGCCCGCTCCGCGTCGAGCGTGAACAGCATCGGACGGCTCAAGGCATACAGTGGGTCGAACGCCACCCTTTTCAGCTAGCACGCCCCTTCGGCCGGTGCTACGCGACACCCACTTTGGGTACCGGCCCCGGCCCGCGGCGCCGCACCCGCCCTTCGAAGCCGACGAGCGCCAGCGCCAACACTTCGTCGAGCTCTGCGACCGGGGTGATCGTCACTTGTTGCCGAAGCCGGGCCGGCATTTCTTTGAGGTCGGGTTCGTTGGCGACGGGCACCACAACCTCACGAATGCCCGCCCGGGCGGCGGCGAGCAATTTTTGGCGGAGTCCCCCAATACCGAGCACTCGCCCCCTCAGGGTGATTTCGCCGGTCATCGCCACGTCGCGACGGACCGGACAGCCCGTCAATAGCGAGATGAGGGCCGTCGCCATCGTGACCCCCGCCGATGGCCCGTCCTTCGGAATGGCCCCTTTCGGAACATGCAAGTGAAGCTCCCGGTCTTTGAAGACCTCGGCCGTCAATCCGAAGTCCTCGATCTTCGACCGAGCGCACGACAGGGCGGCGGTCGCTGATTCTTTCATCACCGGTCCGAGCTGACCGGTGAGGGTGAGACCCTGCCGCCCCTGCATGGCCGTGGCCTCGACGTGCAGGATGGTCCCGCCGACTTCGGTCCACGCGAGCCCCGTGGCCAGCCCGACCCGATCGCTTTCGTCGGGCCGATCGGGGTCGTGCTTGGGAGACCCGAGGAAGCGCTCCAGATCCTTCGCGCCGATCCGCACCCGCTTGTTGAACCCGTCGCTCCCGATACCGGCCTTTCCTTCGACGATCCGCCGGGCAACTTTTCGGCAGAGCGCCGCAATCTGCCTTTCTAGGCCGCGCACGCCCGCCTCCCGCGTATACCGGTCGATGAGCATCTCGACGGCGCTGTTTGAGATCACGATGTCTTGCGGCTTTAGACCGGCCGATTCGGTCTGGTTCGGAATCAGGAACCGTCGAGCAATGGTCGCCTTTTCTTCGAGGTCGTACCCGGGCAGATGGATGATTTCCATCCGGTCGCGCAGCGGGGGCGGCATCGACTCGACGACGTTCGCGGTCGCCACCCACAGCACCCGCGACAGATCGAATGGCAAATTCAGATAGTGATCGCGAAATGAAGTGTTCTGCTCGGGGTCGAGGACCTCGAGCAGCGCCGCCGACGGGTCCCCGCGCCCGTCTTTGCCAAGCTTGTCGAGCTCGTCGAGCATGAAGACCGGGTTGCGACTGGCGGCCTGTTTCAGGCCGCTGATGATGCGTCCAGGCATCGCCCCGACATATGTTCGCCGGTGACCCCGAATCTCGGATTCGTCATGCACCCCGCCCAGCGAGATCCGCACGAACGAGCGCCCGATCGCCCGCGCAATGCTCCGACCGATGCTGGTTTTGCCCACTCCGGGCGGTCCCACGAAGCAGAGGATCGGGCCGCGGTGGTCCCCCTTCAGCTTGAGCACGCCCAGGTACTCCAAAATGCGGTCTTTTACCCGCTCGAGCCCGTAGTGCTCTTCATCGAGGATCCGCTTAGCCTCTATGAGGTCGATCCGGTCGGGACTCTTCGCCGACCATGGAAGGTCGGCCAACCAGTCGAGGTAGGTCCGTACCACCGCCGCCTCGGCCGACTCCGAGCTCATCGATTCCAGACGACGCAGCTGCTTTTTCGCCTCGCGTTCGGCTTCGGGCGGCAGCTCGGCCTTGGCAAATCGTTCCCTAAGTTCGTCGAGCTCGTCTTGTTTACCGTCGATATCGCCCAGCTCGTGTCGGATCTGTTTGAGCTGTTCGCGAAGGAAGTGTTCCCGCTGGGTGCGAGACATTTCCGCCTTGGCCTGGGTCTGGATCTTGTTCTTCCAGGCCATGACCTCGGCTTCACGGGCGAGCATCTCGTTGACCAGAGCCAGCCGCCCCAGCGGTGACGCCATCTCCAAGACCAGCTGGGCGTCAGAAACCTTGAGGCTCAGGTTGGATGCCACCAGGTCGGCGAGGGCGCCCGGCTCATTCAAGCCCATGAGGACGGTCATGACCTCTTCCGGGAGTCCCTTGCCCACCTCTTCGAGCCGCTTCAGGGAAGCCTTGACCGCCCGGATCGTGCCCTCGATTTCTTGCTTGGACGCTTCCTGAGGCGGCTCCATGAGCGACTCAGGACGAACCACCAACGCCGGCTGCTCCCGCAATACCCGTTGCATCCTGATGCGCCGCAGTCCTTGGACCAGGATCTTGACCTGAGCGTCGGGATGCCGCTGGACCCGCAAGATTTTCCCCAGCGTTCCAACCGCGTATAGCCCATCGAGGTTAGGGGTCACTTCGTGTGGGTCGCGCTGGGCCACCAGAAACAAACGCCGGTCGGCGGCGAGCGCCTCTTCGACCGCCGCCAGCGAGATGGGGCGGCTTACGAACAGCGGCACCACCATGAACGGGAAAACCGCGAGATCGCGCACCGGCAGCAACGGCAGCTGGTCGGGGAGGTCGGCGAAATCATCGCGCTGGTCCAATTCCGCGGACACGGCTTTGTTGGCCATACTCCGTCGACCTCGTCCCTGCAAACCCAGTCGACCATTAAATGTAGGTCAGAGTGGTCGTTGGTTCAGGCGTCTTCCCGCAATCTGACTTGTCCGAGCTCCGCATCCAAGGTTCGCCGAAACCACATCGGACCCGCCCATGAATACACGATCATCGCGAGCCAGACCGTCTCCAGCGCCGCCCGGAGGGCGGTCTGGCCCAGATCTCGGGAAACGAGGTAAAGAACGCAGAACACCAGATGGACGATTCCGAGAATGAGAAGGCTGCGCGGGGCGCCGACCGGACCCATCCAAACGTTGAGTCGCCACCAGACCCCGTCCGCCCAGTCTTCCTTCGCCTTGACCTCCGTCAACAACGCGAGGGCGTCGACGTGGCTAGCATCACCCCGCAGGGCCGAAATGGCGTGTCGACGTGCTTTCTGAACCGCGCCTTGGCGGAGCAACAGTCGACCCCGGAGCACGAGAACCGAGGGGTCTTCGGGTCTCAGCGCTCCCGCCGCGTCGGCCCGCCGAGACGCCGTCTCGAGGTCACCTTCGTCGAAAGCGAGACGTCCGAGCCGAACGATGACCGCCACATCATTCGGCGCTCGTTCGAGCGCTTCCTCGAAGACTCGCTGCGCCTCGCGGGGCCGCCTCTGCTGCAGCCGTAGCTCGCCCAGCAACCCCAGCGCGGCCGCATCCCCGCCGCGGTGGTCGAGGCACCATGTCAAGTGAGCCTGCGCTTCATCGAACCGCCGCTGGGCGAGCCGGATCCGCGCTAACGCAAGGTTCGCTTCGAAATTATCAGGATCGCACGTCAGCGCCCGAGCGGCCTCGTGGTCGGCGGCCCGCCATCGTCGAAGGTTGAGAAGGGCGACGGCCAGGACTGCATGCGCCGTCGGATGATCCGGATCCAGGCTCAGCACTTCGCGGAGCGTCTCCACCGCCTGATGATGGAGGCCCCGGTCGACAAACGTCTGTCCGAGTTCGACCTGCCGCTCCAGCTCCGGGGTGGTCATGACAGCACCGCCCAGATGACCTGAAGCACACCGTTAGACGCTTCGAGATGAAACAAGCCCCGAAGAGACCACGCGATCACGATGATCAGGGCGGGATGGGGATAGACGCTCCCGAACTCCGCATAGAGGGCGAACGTTCGCGATTGGAGGGTGACCACCCAAAACGCCATGGTGAGCTTGATGACCACTACGCCCAGCAGCGCGTAGCGGACGACCGCCGGAGGCACGCCGATCGCGCTCCCTACGACGATGAGCCCCGCAAAGAGGGTGGCAAGCACGAAATACCCGGCCGCCACCCCGATCTCCCGACTCTTGGTCGGACTCCCCATCGCGTGCGCATTGAAGACAAACCACGGGAAAGCGAGCCACGCGCCACCCACCAACAGGGCTAGGAAAACCCAAAACGGCCGCACCACGTATTCCCGCAGCGGCCCGGGGGTCGGCTCGTCGATCAGGGCGTAGTCGGTCGTCATCTCGAAACTCGCGCCTCCCAGACCGAAACCGTCCACCGGTTACCGGTCTGCCCATACATGCTGAGTGGCCACCCCTATGATGAGTGGCCACCCCTATGCTGAGTGGCCACCCCTATGCTGAGTGGCCACCCCTGTCCCAACAGGCGAGGTCGCCTCTTCGCACGCATCGCAAGGCCCGACCCCTTTGTCCAGTCCGGGGCCTCAGGGTCGAACGGCGGTCATGACCACATAGCCACCGACGCGACCCCACCCCGTCGACATGTGCAACAAGGCCAGAAGGAGGTCATCGAGGTACCGCTCGCCGAGCTCGGAGACGATCTCGCCGGCGTGCCGGTCGGCCTGGGCCGCCCACTGGTTAAGGGTGGGCCGGGTCGGCGACGATAGGTTATCGATCTTCACGTCGACAAAACCCGCCGCTTCAGCCGCGTCCCGGTAGTCGAGAGCGTCGGTGAGCCCGGGCGCTCCGAACGCTCGGGCCAGGGTACCGTGAACCGCCGCCCGAACGCGTTCCGCGGCCGACTTCGAATACCCGAGCGCTCGATAACTCTCGACTTCCCCCAGCCTGCGCTCGAGCTTCGCGACCAACGTCACGTCGCACAAGGCGATCCGGCCTCCAGGGCGCAAGAGTTCGTACCACCGGCGAAACAGCGCGCCCTTATCATTGATGAGGTGAACCGACTCGAGCGCGAAGACCCGATCGAAGCGGGCCGGCTCGAGTTCCGCGGGGCCCGGGCGCGAGTGAATCGCGCCCACCCGGAGGGCGGCCGCATCCTGAAGCATGAACCTCGGGGCAACGCTCGGCGGAAGCACAGCGGCCCGGGCTCGGGCCGCATCCACGCCTACCCGGCTGCTCGAAATGCCCACTACGCGGCAATCTCGCTCGAGCGCGAGGCGGCACGCGGGCAGCCCAATCCCGCAGCCAACGTCGAGAACCTCGTGCCCCGGCTCGAGCTCCGCGGCCTCGATCAGACGGTCGGTCAGTCGGCGGGTCGCCCGCGCGAGGGGTTCGTCGGGCCGCTCGAACAGACCGAAGTGCAGCTCATCGCCCATGATGAATCGCTGCCAAACCGCGGTCACGCGGTCGTAGTGCTCGGCGGTGCTCACCCCTATCCTCGGTTCACGGCGCGGCTTCGCCGCGTGGAGTACCCGGTCCGGCGGAGCACGCCGAAGCGGCCACCGCTCCGCGCCACCACGCCTCGAGCTCGTCGCGATGGGTCACCACCGGCGCGTCCGGGAGCGCCCGCAAGAACTGCCGCCCGTAGGCTTTCGTCCGGATCCGGGGGTCGAGGATCGCTACGATGCCGCGATCATCGCGGCCCCGCACGAGCCTTCCGAACCCTTGCTTCAGCCGGAGTATGGCTCGTGGCAGTTGAAGAGCCGCGAACGGACTCTTGCCTTCGGCGGCGAGCTGTTGGCCCCGTGCCACCACCAGCGGATCGTCGGGAGCATCGAAAGGCAGCTTGTCGATGAGCACCAGCCGCAGAGGGTCGCCGGGAATATCGACGCCCTCCCAGAAGCTCATCGTCGCCAGCAACACCGCGGGCGTTTGCTCGATGAACAGCTTGAGCAGCTCGCGTTTCGGCCGGTCGCCCTGAACGAAGACCGGGTACGGCAGGCGGACCTTCAGGCGTTCGTGAACCGCCCGCATCTGGCGATGGCTGGTGAACAGGAACATCGCCCCGCCCTCCACCAGCGAGATCAGATCTTCGCCGATCCTCACCAGGACCTCGGTGCACCGAGGATGGGCGGGATCGACCGCGGTGTCCGGCACGAAGAGAGCCGCCTGGCGCGAAAAATCGAACGGAGAATCCAACACCAAGGCCTCGGTCTCGGGGGGCGCCCCGACTGCGTCCATGAAGTAGCGACCCTGATCGCCTCCGGCGCTCAGCGTGGCGCTGGCCAGCGCGACCGCTTCGAACCGGCCGAACAGGAACCGAGACAACAGATGTCCGACCCGGACCGGCGCCGCCCCCAGGGTCACCGTCTTACCTTGGCGCTCCGACCAATAGACGTAGTCGGGGTCTTCGGCGGTCAGAACGAAACGAAAGCTCTCCGCCAGGTCTCGGGCGCGCCGAGCCAGCGCCTCGGCGGTCGCCGCGTCGGCCGAGTCGAGGCGATCCGCGAGGCTCTCGAGCGCCGTGATGGCTTCCGGCAGGCGACGTTGCGGCTCTCCGAAGCGGGCCCGAGCCCGCGCTTCGGATGCCGGCCCCTCGACCCGTGGAACCCGCGCCCGCCCCTCTTCCGATGGCAGGCTCGCCAAGAGACTCTCGCTCGCGGTAACCGCGCGGGAGAGCGAGACCGACGACGTGTCGTGACCGCTATCGTCGATCCACTGGGTGGCGTCCTTCGCGAAGCGCTCCAGTTTTCGGTTCGACACCGAACCCCCGAAGTATATGGAAGCCACCTCTTCGATTCCGTGGGCCTCGTCGACGATCAGCGCGGCCGCCTCCGGGATCACCGACCCGAAGGCCCGACCATCCGGCGACAATGCAGCCTGCGCCTTCAACGCTAAATCGGCCATCAGCAGGTGGTGGTTGACCACGATCAGGTCGGCCGACTCGGCCTCGCGCCGCATGCGGACGACGAAACAAGGCTCGTAGGACGCACACCGGGTGCCCAGGCATGTCTCGCTCCGGGCGTCGACCTCGTCCCAGGCCGAGCTTCGCTCCGGAAGATGGACGAGCTCCGCCCGGTCGCCGCGCGCGGTCGTCCGGCTCCAGGCCTGCAGTTCTGCCCAAACATCCGGGCCGTGGTCGCCAGACCCACCATCGGTGACGCGGTCGATATCGAATGCGAAAGCCTGCTGGCGAGTCCGTCGAGCCAGACGCTCGATACAAAGATAGTTGGAGCGTCCCTTCATGAGGGCGTACCGAATCGCCCGAGCTCCGATGCCTCCGTTGGATGAACCGGACGCCGCCGCCGAGGTCGGTGCCAAAGTCGATTCGGCGCGGATCAGCGCCACGTCAAGCTCGGCCAGGAGCTGCCCCAACAGTGGAAGATCCTTATCGATAAGCTGATCCTGAAGGTTCTTGGTATTCGTACTGACGATGACCTGACGGCCGGACAAGACGGCGGGAACGAGGTACGCCAATGTCTTGCCGACCCCGGTGGGAGCCTCAACGACAATCGAACCCCCGTTGACCAGTCGATCGAGGATGGCTTCGGCCATCGTCAGTTGGGCGACCCTCGGCTCCCAGCCCGGTACGATCCGTGCAGCGATACCGTCGGGCCCGAGAAGGTTGCGAACCGAGGCCCACATTTCTGCTATGAATCTCCAACGTCCGATGGCTGTCGACCCGAAAGCGACCCAGCGCTACACGAATAGAGAGCTCTCGTGGTTGGGCTTCAACAAGCGCGTCCTCGCGCTGGCCGAACGCACGGATGTTCCGCTACTGGAGCGCGTCAAGTTCCTTGCCATCACCGCCGGGAACCTCAACGAGTTCTTCATGGTTCGGGTCGGTGGGCTCGAGCGTCATCGGCGCCGGCCCGACCACACCTACGAACGCGGCCCCGATGGCTTGTCCCTCGAAGAGGTGTTGGAACGGGTTTGGTCCGAAGGCTCGGCGTTGACTCGGACCATGGCCGAGGTGCTGTATGAGCAGCTCCTTCCTGCGCTCACCGAAGCCGACGTGCACCTGCAAGCCCCCGCGACCCTGACCCCCGAACTGCGCGACCGAGTGCACGACTACTATCGCGCGGAGGTCCATCCCTGCCTTACCCCGATCGCGGTCGACCATTCGCACCCGTTTCCGTCTTTGCGGTCCGGAACCATCAACCTCGCCGTTCGGGTCGAAGCGACGTCGGACCGCGGCGGTCCCTTCGAGCTCCCCCCGGGGCCCCTGTTGGCGGTCGTTCAGCTGCCCAGTCTGCTGCCTCGCTTCGTCCATTTGGGCACCGACTTGAAACCGAATCAGTTCATGGCGCTCGAGGACGTGATCTCGCTGTTCGTCGGTGAAGTCTTCGCGGGCTTTCGGATCCTCGAGACGACCCCGTTTCGAGTCACTCGGGCCAGCGACTTGGATTTCGACGAGGATATCGCCGAAAACCTGCTCACGACCATTCAAGACGAACTGCGTCGGCGAGACCGCGGCGAGCCGGTGCGACTCGAGGTCGATGAAGACGCATCCGACCTTGTGAAGGAGAGGTTGCGAACGAGTCTCGACGTCGAACCGTGGCAGGTTCAGACCGTCAAGGGGCTTATCGATCCGTCTGCGTTGTTCTCGATTTTGAGCCGTATCAAGCTGCCCGAGCACCGAGACGAGCCGTTCGCGCCCGTTCAGCACCAGCGGCTCAACTACGGTCCGACCCTTTTTCAGTCGATCCGGGAGCGAGATTTCCTGCTGCATCATCCGTACGAGTCGTTCCGCCACGTCGTCGACTTTCTGGAGCAGGCCGCGGCCGACGAAGACGTCGTCGCTATCAAGATCACGCTGTACCGTACCAGCGGAGACTCGCCGATCGTGCGGGCATTGCAGAGGGCCGCCGAGGCCGGCAAAGAGGTGACCGCCCTCGTCGAGCTGAAGGCTCGCTTCGATGAAGCCAACAACATCGTCTGGGCCCAACAGCTCGAAGAAAGCGGTGCGCACGTGGTGTACGGCCTCATCGGGCTGAAGACCCACAGCAAGATGCTGCTGGTGACCCGCCGCGAGGGCGACCGCCTCCAGCGCTACGCTCACTTGGCCACCGGCAACTACAACCCCAAGACCGCCAACCTGTACACCGACCTCGGACTCCTGACGGCCGATGAAGACATGACCCACGACGTCATGATGCTGTTCAACGTGCTCACCGGATACGCCGAGCTGCCGCCGATGCGTCGCCTGGTGGTCGCACCCTTCACGATGCGGTCGTTCATGCTCGACCGCATCGAGCGAGAGATCGCCCACGCAAAAGCCGACCGCCCGTCAGGGATTCGGGCCAAGATGAACTCCCTGGTCGATGGCGAAATGATCGACGCGCTCTACCGTGCGAGCCAGGCCGGGGTGCGCATCGACCTGGTCGTCCGCGGGATATGTTGCCTTCGGCCACAGATCCCGGGCGTAAGCGAGAACATTCGGGTGCGGTCGATCCTCGACCGATTCCTCGAGCATGCGCGCGTCTATTGCTGGACCAACGGCGGGGAGGACGAGGTCATGCTCGCGAGCGCCGATTGGATGCCGCGCAACCTCAACCGCCGCATAGAAGTCGGATTTCCGATCCTTCACCCGAAGCTCAAGAAGCGGATCACGGATGAGCTCTTTCCGCTCGAGTGGGCCGACAACTGCTTCAGTTGGGAACTGAAGCCCGACGGCTCCTATCAGCGTCGCGAGCCCAACGGCGCCGAGCCGGTACGGGCACAGACTTCGTTCATGGCGCTCTCCAAAGCCCACCACGAGGCGCCTCGCATGAGTCCCCGCCCGGATGTCCCGCCTCCGCAGCGCATCAGCCCGGTCGTGCGGGCTGCGCGCGCTCAGCTCCGGCGTCTCGATAGTGGGGTGAAGCGTCACCATTGACGCCCCCGGGTCCCCCCAACCGTCCACCGCCCGGTCCTGAACGCCCAGTGCGCGCTCTGCTTGGAGCGAGGGTCATCGATGTGGACCGTGGATTGCTTCCCCGGTCGATGCGATGCTGCGAGGCGAAGAGATGGCCGGCGCGGACCCCCAGGATGATGGGACCCTCCTCGGTGCCCTCGCCGACCCTCGGCCGCCGCGCCCCGCGACGACCGACGTCACCCCAGAAGCGAATGACCCTGCCGAAAGTGGGCCGACCTTAGGTGAAACATCGCTGGGCTGTTCGCCCACCCCCGAGATTCCGCTCGCCGAGCCGAGCCGAACGCCACTGCTCGCCAGCGAAGCACCAACCGAGTCCACCCGGCGCTCCGAGCCGATCCGGAGGACCTCGGATCGGCTTGATGAACCCTCCGGGGCCGCCTTCGGACCGCACTTCGGACCCGAGTCGACAAGGCAGCCGCCGGCACCCACGGTGCGTCCTCACCTCCGGCGCAACGAATCCGTCATCCAGGAAGCCGCCCGTTTTCGGGCCTCGCCGATCCATCAACTCACGTTGGTGGCGGCCCGCTTGAGGTCGGGCTCGGGCGCGGTCGGAAGGACGGTCGCGGCCACGGTGACCGACTGGAGCGCGACCGCCCTGCGCCGCTTCGAAAGACTTCCTCGATGGCAACAGGCCGGCTGGGTGGCGGCTCCGTACGCAGGCGCGATCGGCCTCGTTGGCTACCTGTTCTTCGCGCGGCCCGACCCGGTGGCGGTGGTGGCCGACGCAAGCGCGACCCGTTGGGCCGCCGCGGTCGAAAAGACCGAAACCGAGGAGCCGGCGCATCCGGGCGCCCGGGCACCGAGCCGACGCACCGCCGACGGTGGGCTGTCGACCCGGCGGGTTCGGCTGGCCGTGCCCTCGGCCCTCTTCATCCGGCCTGACCCGACGGTGTTTCGTTCCGCCCGCCTGCGCGCCGGCCATCGGGTGACCGTGTTCCCGGAGTTTCCAACCCCCGAGGGCTGGATGCTGGCTCGCTCCGAGAAGGGAACGATCGGCTTCATATCGACGCTCCACCTCGCCGGCGAGCGCGATCCCTCGTATGACCGAGCGGCCCGCGCCCGGCGGCGTCAACGTCGGCGGCATCGCTCACGTTAGTACCGCGGCTCGCGTCCTCCGGGGCCCCATGAAGAGGTGGGCCCCGCTCCCGTCGATGGGCGCGCCCGAGTTATCCGGCGGCTTGTCTAAAGGCTTCCGTCAACACGCGCTTCACGTCGCGGATGCGGTCCGGATCGTCGAGTTTGTGACCGGTTTCAGCGTCGGTCACGTAGAAGCCGTCGGCCACCCGGTCTCCCTGAGTGGAGATCTTGGCGAGAGAGATCGAAAGGCCGAGGTCCGCGAGCGCGCGGGCGATCGTGTGCAGCGCACCTGGATGGTCGGGTCCGAACACGTCGACCACCGTCTCGGTTCGGCTATCGTGGTTCCGAACGTCGACCTTGACCGGTTGGGCCGGCCGATGGGGACGGCGCAGCCGGGATTCCCGCCGGGCCCGCAGCACCGACACCACCTCCTGCTGGGCGAGCACGACTCGCTCGAGGGTGCGACGAATCTGTTCCCACTTGTGCGGATCATCGACGATGCCGTTCGCCTGATGCTTGACGTACAGGACATCGAGCGCGACCCGATCTTTATGCTCGCCCCGAGCACCCATGTGCTCCAGGTGCTGGTAAGGCAGCTCGCCGGTCAGGTCGAGACTGTCGTCGGCGTGGTGCGCATCGAGCGAAAAGATCGAGGCGGACAGAATGTCGAGGTGATGCGCGGCCAGAACGCCGCTGAGGTCCGAAAGTAGACCCGGATAGTCCGGACAAACGACGGTCACTCGCGTGATGTCCTCCCGGCGAAGCTGCCGCACGTGCACCGCCAAACCCCCTCGATGGCTAACATCGCGCCACATTTGCACGTGGCGGACCATCTGCCGCGACGAAAAGCCCTGTAGATACCGCGCGGGCATCGCGTTGACGAACGCGTCGACGACCCGGGGCTCGATGTACCGCTCGGAGCGATCCGCGGCCTCGACGACGTCTACTCCGACCCGCCGGCGTCGCTCTTCCATTGAAGTTTGGCTGCCCCCATCGGCCGCCAGCACCGCGGAGGTGTGCTCGTACAACTCCCGAAGCAAGGCGCCTTTCCAATCGGTCCAGACCTTCGGCGAAGTCCCCCGCATGTCGGCGACGGTCAGCAGATAGAGCATCGTGAGGCGCTCGACGCTCTCGACCTGCGCCGCGAACTGCTCGACCAGGTGCCGATCCGAGATATCTCGGCGCTGCGCGATGTCACTCATGGCCAGATGATGCTCGACCAGCCACGCCAGATCGGTCGTATCGCGCTGCGTCCACTGGCCGAGCTTCGCTTCTTCGAAGCGCTGGCCGGCAACCCGGGCGACCTTCGCGCCTCGAATCGAGTGGTCCCCCCGAGGCCAGCCCTTTCCGATGTCGTGAAACATCGCGGCCAGCAGCAACACGGCGAGGCGAGGCAGGTCGTTGAGCAGCCGGCTGAGCTCCGGATACTCGTGGAACAGGTCGCCGGACTGCAGGCGCTTCAGATTGCGGACCACTTCGAGGCTGTGAACATCGACCGTGTACACATGGTACAGCGACTGCTGCCACCGGGCTGAAATCCGCTGCCATTCCGGAATCACCCGCGCGAGCAACCCGAGCCGATGAAGATCGAACAGGGCCGAACCATCATCATGCGGCGACTCTAGCAGCTTGAGGAATTCTTCCACGACGGCGGCGCTTCGACGGGCGTTGCGGTCGATGGCGCCGCGCGAGTGGGTCGCCAGGTCTTTGGTGTAGCTGTACACTTCGATCGACTCTTCCCGCGCGACCCGGAACAACCGGATGAGAGCCGAAGGATCCTTGAGAAACTGATCCCGGTTGCTGACCGTGAGCATCCCGTTCCAGAGCCGGAAACCGCCCTGCGCGGGCGTAGAGGTCGGGCCCCGCCGGGGGCGGTGGTGCGTCGCCCGCTCGATCAACAGCTCGGTGTAGTGACGAAGGGCGTGGGCATGAAAGTAATACGCCCGCATGAACCGCTCCGTGCCTTGATGGTCGTGGGGGCCGGCATCGGGGGGCCGATAGCCCAGCGTCGTAGCCAGAAGCTCCTGAAAACGAAACTGAAGGATATCTTGCCGACGGCCCGCGGCGAGATGCAGCTCGCACCGAACCCGCAGCAAAAAGCCATAAGCCCGCTCGAGGCTGCGACTTTCGCGCGTCGAGATGACCCCCATCCGCCGAAGCTCATCCAGAGATCGCGCCCTCCACCGAGCCCGAGCGATCCACCGGGCGGTATGCAGCTCGCGCAAGCCCCCTCGGCTCTCTTTGACGTTCGGCTCGAGCAGGTAGATCGAGTCGGCAAAGCGATCGACGCGCTGATTCGATTCCGCGAGCTTCGCCGCGATCAGCCGGCTCGCCGATGCCCCCTTGAACAAGAGCTGATCGACCGCCCGCTCGAGGTCTCGAAAAGTCGGTTCCTCCGAGTCGCCATCGATCGGACGCGCATCGAGGAGGCTCGAGAGGATCGATTGGTCTTGCTGGGCGGCTTCCAGGCATTCGGTCACCGTGCGGACGGCCTGCCCGACCTCCAGGCCGAGGTCCCACAAGCCATACAGGATCCCGTTGATGTAGCGCTCGTGAAAGGGCGTACGAACGGGTGCATCGGGCAAGAGAAACAGCAAGTCGACGTCGGAGTGTGGACACAGCTCCCGCCGCCCGTAGCTCCCGATCGCCACGAGGTGAACATCGGGGGCGGCCGAGGCCACGTCGTCGCCGAGCTCGGCGAGGACCGCGTCCCGCACCTGTCGAACGCTCGCGTCCATCAGGTCGGTGACCGCTTCGACGGCCCCGGCACCGTCCATCGATGGGAGTCCGGCGAGCTGGGATTTCAGGGCCGCCCGCCCCTCGACCAAACGCGCCCTCAGCGTCGCGATGGCCCTTGGACCGAGGGTGTGGGCACTGGTCGCTACCATCCGTTGAATCGTGCGCCGTAAGTTCGAGGCGAGCAAGCGACTCGTCATCGAGTTCTTTGCTCGCGGACTGGATTTCGATGGCCGGTCGGTGGTCCAGGTTCCACGACCAGGTTACCGTGTCATCATGACGCCCCGTCAGCGGTACTTGTTGCGCGAGGTCGAACCCGAAGACCTCGACGGTCTTTTCGAGCTGTCCGGTCACCTCAACTCAGTGAACCTCCCCCACGACCGAGCCCAGCTGCAACGGCTGATCGAGACGTCTCGACGCAGCTTCACGAGTCGCCCGGTCGACCCCGCCGAAGGTCAGTACATGTTCGTGCTCGTCCCTGCGGATGGAAGCCCGGTAGTCGGAAGTTCCCTTATCTTCAGTCAACACGGAACGCCTTCGGCGCCCCACATCTACTTCGACGTACTCGAAGACGAGCACTACTCGTCGACGCTCGACCGTCACTTTCGACACACGACCTTGCGCCTCGGCTTCGCCTATTACGGGCCCACCGAGATCGGCGCGCTGGTTCTCGATCCGAGCCTCCGCTCATCGGGGCTCGGCAAACCGCTGTCGTTCGTCCGCTTCGTATTCGTCGCCATGTACCGAAGCCGGTTTCGAGACGAAGTGATCGCGGAGCTCATGCCCCCGCTCGAAGCGGACGGGCGGTCTCGCCTGTGGGAGCACCTTGGACGCCGCTTTACCGGGCTCGACTATCAGTCCGCCGACAAGCTGAGCCAGCACAACAAAGAGTTCATAGTCTCGCTCTTCCCCGCCGAGATGACCGCGACGCTCCTGCCCGAAGACGTTCGCGGCTTGATCGGAGAAGTCGGGCCCGCCACCCGCCCCGTCCGTCGGATGCTGGAAGAGGTCGGGTTTCGCTACTCGCGCCGGATCGACCCCTTCGACGGTGGACCCCACTTTCACGCGGACACCGACAAGGTGACGGTGGTCCGACACACCCGCGCCGCCGTGGTCGACCCGTCGCCGCTCGACGAACAGATCGACCAGGCCGTCCTCTTTGAACGCGAAAGCCGAGATGGGGCGGTCCGCGCGCTGGTCGCGGTGGGCTCTTCCGTGGGACCGACCCGCTTTCGGGCGACGGTAGCCGCCGTGAGCGCTCGGCGCGAACCCTCGGTACGCCTGACCCGCACGACGCAGAAGCTGCTTCAGGTCGGCCCGAGCGACCTCGTCTACACGAGCCCGATATGACGATGGAGCTCAGTAGCCCTTGCCCAAAAAATCGCGAATCGAGCCGTAGATCGCTTCTTTGTCTTTGATCTCGGACGTCACGACCTTGTGAACCTCAGGGTCGGGGAACGCGTCGCGGAGGTCTTTGATGAACTGCCCGGAGCCGTACGGCGACTCGACCTGGCCGTAGCAGAACATGTTGACGACCGGCAGCATGTGGTCGCGCATGAGGCCGATGCACTGCCCGGTATCGTCGGCCGACCAGTTGTCGCCGTCCGAGAAATGGAAGGGATAGATGTTCCACTGGGAGACCGGGTAATCTTCTTCGATGATCTTCCAGGCGAGCTTGTAGGCGGAAGAAATCATCGTGCCCCCGGACTCGCGGGTGTGAAAGAACGTGTCGCGGTCGACCTCTTTGGCCATCGCGTCATGAATGATGTACCGGGCTTCGATGCCCTTGTACTGCGAGCGAAGCCACGTATCGAGCCAGAACGACTCGATACGCACGATCTCTTTTTGCTCGTCGCCCATCGAGCCCGACACGTCCATCATGTAGATGATCACCGCGTTGGCCTCGGGCTCGACGTTCTCTTTCCAGGTTCGGTAGCGCTTGTCTTGCCTCGTCAAGATGACCTGCGGCCGCTCGGGGTCGTAGGAACCGGACGCGATCGTTCGACGCAGGGCCTGCTTGTAGGTTCGCTTGAGGTGACGCAGCGACTCGGGACCCGTGGTGTTGATGCCCGTATAGCGGATCTTCACGTCTTCGATGTTCTCTTTGCCCTTCGGCTCGATGCGAGGAAGCTGCAACTCGTCGCCGAGCATCTCCGCCAGCTCTTCCATCGTCACGTCGACCTCGAGCACGTGGTCGCCCGGATCCTGGCCCGCCTGCCCGAGCCCGCCTTGCCCAGGGCTGACCTGGCCGGGCTGCAAGACATCACCCACGTCGCCCTCACCCTGGCCGGTGCCCCCCTGGTCGGCGTGACCGAATCGGAACTTCGGCAAGTCGATCGACGGGACAGGGATCGACACCAGGTCTTTGCCCTGCTTCCCGATCATCTCGCCCTTCTGGATGTACTTACGAAGGTTCTGTTTGATCTTGCCGCGGACGATATTCTTGAATCGCGCGTGATCGGTGTCGATCTTCAGGCTCATCCGGTCGAAGGCTATCAGTCTCAACCGCGCGGGTCACGTCATCCGCGGTGGAACGAACCAGCATACGTCTCCAGGAACACGCGCGGTGCTCCGTCGATGTCGTACTGAAGCTCGGGAGTCAGCAGGGCGAGACGCTGGGCGAGCCCGTCGAACACTAGAAAACCCCGCTTGACGGCGTCGCCGGACAACGATCGATCGTCGATGTTCTTCTTGAGCTGATCGCGATGGGCCTTGGCCATCGATGACGTCAGGTTGCCCCGAACCAGCATCTCGGTCAGCAAGTGGTGAAAGCCGCTTTGGCGGAAGTCTTCAACCATGACCGCGAGCCGATTGAGCCGCGCACTCTGCAAGGCAGACTGCAGCGCGGCCGTGAGCGCCTCACCGGATTCTCGCAGCATCTCGGGCCACGCAGGGTCGTTGCTCCGCGGACGAAGACGACCGACGTGATGAGTGATCACTGGCACAGCACCTCGCAATGCTTCCGCTTCACGATGCTTGAGCTCTTGGAGGCGCTCGGTCCGGAACCGGGCCATACGCTTACCCCGTTTGGACCACCGCGCCGACGTCCGCACCGTTACGGTGCTCGGGGTTTCGCGGGCTCCGGTCATCGGGCCGACCGGCTCCGGCAGCGGGACCCGGACCGTGTCCGGCGCCGAGAGCGAGGGCTGGTCCGCAGCCACACGATGCTCCTCCGGTGCACCGTTCGCCACGCCGTGTATAGACGCAGTGGGTCCTCCACCGACTTTGCTGTAGGACTTCATTTACCCGCCCGGCCTAGATGCAGGATCATATCGGACCCCGACACCGTTCAGCCTACAAAACGCGAGTGTGCCGGGGTAGGGCCGCGTCGGTCAAGAAGGCCAACGCAACGCGTCAACGGCAGCGGAAGAGCGTCACGTCGTTCGCCACGAAGGTCAGGGTGGCGATCCGTTGAACCTTGCCCCGGCAGATCACCGCGATATCGCGTTTTCCTGGGGGCATCGGACGTTTCTCGGCGGGGGTGCGACCTCCGCACGTCTCGTCGATGAGGATCGCGCAGCCCGTGGGGCAGCCTTGCGTCGTCAACGACGCCACTCCTCGGTGGATCGAGGTCTTGCAGCCGAGGGCCTTCCGGAGCAGGTCATCGCTCTGTTCGTCGTTGGTCTCCAGATACAAGGCCCGGGGCCCCGACACGACGCCAGGACCGGTCAGCCGATTCGAAGGCGGCGCCGTTCGGCGCTTGGTCGACTTGCGCTTCGATGGCCGCCGCTTGGTTCGCTTCTTCGGCGGAGCCTTGGCCACCGCCGACGCGTCGGGCGGCCCATCCACCTCTTTTTGGGTCCGACCGGCGTCGGGGATGCTCTCTGAGGCATCGGGGCCCCCTCGGACGGCCAGCATGGCGTTCGGGTCGGTGGTCCCGGAATCCGCCCATCCCGCATCGGGCGCACCACCCGCGACGACTCGGGACGAATCATGCGTGGCCAGCGCGATCCCCAGCCCGACCAAACCGAGGACCACCAGCGCGGCCGCGACGAGCCAGATTCGGCCGGTGGTGGCGCGGTTCGGATCGACGCCCTTGGCCGTGGCGTCGGTCTGCCCGCGGGCGCCCGACGGGTCGCGCAGCGGCATCAGCGGCGGAGGCGGCGGAGACCCAACCTCGACCGAGCTGCGAATGGCATCCAGCTGAAGGGCGATCGCCGCCGCGGTCTGAGGCCGGTCGTCCGGTTTCTTCCTCAGGCAAGCATCGATCAGCTGCTCGAGGGCCTCGGGCGCGGTCGGCAGCGACTCTCGGAGCTTCGGCGGAGGCTGAGCCGAGTGCGCGCTCAGGTACTGAAAGGACGTCTGGGCGACGAACGGAGGTTGTCCGACGACGCACTCGTATAGGATCAACCCCAGGCTATACAGGTCGGAGCGGGCATCGACGTTGGCCGTCGACAGTCCTTGCTCCGGCGACATGTAGCGCGGAGTTCCGAAGACCTGGTCGGTCACCGTGAGCCGGGTCGCTTCTTCATCCATCAGGCGAGCGATCCCGAAATCGAGGACTTTGGTGATCTGCTGGCCTGCGGCGCGATGCAGAAAGATGTTGGCGGGTTTGAGGTCGCGGTGGACCAGGCCCAGATGGTGAGCCTCGGCGAGCGAACGTGCGACCTCGGAGCCGACCGTCAAGCCCTCGGAGAGGTCCATCGGGCCCTGGCTCTTCAGCCGCTCGCTGAGCGGCTGACCATCCAGAAGCTCCATCACCATCACCGCGAGGCCATCCTCGGTGGTGCAGAACTCATAGAGCCGGATAGTGTTTGGGTGGCTCAGACGACCGATGATCTCGGCTTCCCGGTGAAAGCGCTGCCGAATGTGGTCGTTGCTGATCAGGTCGGGCCGCAGCACCTTGAGCGCCACGTGACGGGCCACCGATGCCTGACGAGCTCGGTAGACGGCGCCCATGCCCCCGGACCCGATGCGCTGAACGATCTCGTACCGCCCGCCGATGACCCGACCGATCAGCGGGTCCATGGTGACCGAGCCCACCCCCCTGGGCAGCGGGGTTCTCAGCGGAGTGCCCCCCGGCGAACCGCCGACGCGGCCAGCATCGCTGGCCGAATCGTGAGCTGACCCGGCCCCCGCCTCTTCGGGCGAGCGTTCAGCGCCGGCGGGCGGCTGACTGAGCAGCGAATCGTGGGGAGGGGACTCGCCCGCCATCGCCTCCGGCGGCCAGCGCTCGGCTCGACCGGCTCGATGCAGAGTGCTGGCCAAGGCGGCGTCGAAATCGCTGATCTCGACGCTTTCGGGCTCGCCGACCACCAAGCGAAGGTCATCGGGAGCTTCGAATGGACTCGAGCCCTCGGCGGGCGGTTCGGCGGGGGCGCTCGGATGCTCGAGGGCCTCGGCGATACCCTCGTCAGGTTCCTGGTCAGGTTCCTGGATAGGTTCAGGATGCCGCTGGTCGGGTGCGAGGTCACCGACCAGCGGCTCCCGATCGACGGTGTCGTCGGACCCGGTCGAACCTGGCCACGCGCCTTCAGCTGGCGAGCCGGGTCCGCCGGCTGGATCGGATCCGTCTATACCGCCCACGCCGGTCGAGTGTTGTGGGGGTCGGCCAGCGAGTCAAGACGTCAGCTCTTGATGTCACCGCGAGCAAAGATCGAGGCGACATAATTGAGGACGTCGGTGGCCGACTCCTCGTTGTACCCAAAGTTCCGGATCATCCGTTCTTTCACCACGTCGATCTTCTTCTGGGTTTCGCGGTCGACGACGTTGGAAATGAGCGATGAGAGCTTGATGGAGTCCTTTTGGTCTTCGAAGAGCTTCGCTTCGAGCGCCTTGTGTAGTCGCTCGTTGGTCTTGTAATCGAAGGTCTTGCCCTCGATGGCCAGCGCCCCGATGTAGTTCATGATTTCGCGCCGGAAATCATCCTTGCGCGCCTCATTGATACCAACCTTCTCCTCGATCGACCGCATCAAGCGCTCGTCGGGCTCTTCGTCCTGGCCGGTATACTTGTTCTTGACCCGCTCCTTTTGGGTGTAGGCTTTGACGTTGTCGATGTAGTTGGCGCAGAGCTTCTGCACCGCTTCTTCGTCGGCCGAGATCGCGCGCTGGACCTCGTTCTTGACGATGTCTTCGTATTCTTGCTTCACGACCGTGATCATCTCGCGATAGTGCTTGCGGTGCTCGTCGTTGGTGATGAGCGAGTGGTTCTTGAGGCCCGCTTCGAGCTCGTTCATCAGCAGGAACGGGTTGAGGTGCCCTTCGGACTTTTCGGACACCAGCGCGTTCGAGATCTTGTCTTGCACGTAGCGAGGCGAAATCCCGTCCATCCCCTCGCGGACGGTCTCCTTGCGCAGCTCCTTGACGTTGTCTTCGGTGTATCCGGGCAGGCTCTTGCCGTTGTACAGCTTGAGCTTCTGCATCAACGACAGATTGTGCTTCTTCGGCTCTTCGAGCCGGGTCAGCACTGCCCACATCGCAGCCGTGGTGAGCGTATGCGGCGCGATGTGTTTTTGGATCCGCCTGGGATTGTAGTCTTTGACGTAGATCTTGATCTCTTCATCGAGCTTCGTGATGTACGGGATGTCGATCTTCACCGTCCGGTCGCGCAGGGCCTCCATGAACTCGTTGTTCAGGAGCTTCTTGTACTCGGCCTCGTTCGTGTGCCCGATGATGACTTCGTCGATATCGGTCTGAGCAAACTTCTTGGGCTTGATCTTGTGCTCTTGCGACGCGCTCAAGAGGTCGTAGAGGAACGCGACGTCGAGCTTGAGCACCTCGATGAACTCGATGATGCCGCGGTTCGCGATGTTGAATTCGCCGTCGAAGTTGAAGGCCCGGGGGTCGGAGTCCGATCCAAACTCGGCGATCTTCCGGTAGTTCACGTCGCCCGAAAGCTCAGTGCTGTCCTGGTTCTTTTCGTCTTTGGGCTGGAAGGTTCCGATGCCCACGCGATCCTTTTCGGACAGCACCAGGCGAACGACGGTGACGTGGCTCATCGTCTTTTCCCAGTTGCCGCCGTAGTGGCGCATCAGCTCGTTGTAAATGAAGCGAGAGGCCGGATCCGGCTCACCCGACAGCTGGATGGGGTAGCCGAGGTTTTGGTCGAGCCCGAGCTCCCGGAAGACCTTGGACCGCCAGTCTTCGGGGATCAGCTTGAGCGGGTCCTCGTTCATCGGGCTGCGGAAGACGTTGGCCCCCGCGATGTGCGCGAGGTTATCGGGCAGGCGCCACTCGAACGTGTACAGAGCGCCGGCCTTGGTTCGCGAATACTGCTCGAGCCCTTTCTTCAAGACCCGCACGATGGTCGACTTTGCCGATCCGACCGGGCCGTGGAGCAAGAGCACCCGCTTTTCGGTGCCGTAGCCCATCGCCGCCGATTTGAAGACGTTGACGAGCCGCATCAGCGAAATGTCGAGACCGTAAACGGCGTCCTTGCCCTCGTTGGCTTCGTCACGGAAAAACGGGTAACGAATCAGCTTCTTTCGGCTGTCGATGTACTCCTCGCGGCCGTACGACTCGATCATGTCGTACATGCGCTGGTACGCCGACCGGGTGACGCCCGGTCGCTCCTTCACGATGTTGAGGTAGTCGTCGAACGAGCCTTCCCAGTGAAGCTCCTGGTACTCCTCGATGTTCTGGAGTTGCGCAATGCTGGAGACGGACAACGTCATAACGATGACGCTAGCGTGGTCTTCAGTATTTTGCGAGGCTTCCTGCGATCCGGGCCCGCCCCACGGCCCATCCGAACCACACGATCGCGAGCGGTAGGCTTATTCCTGCGAAAGCGGTCAGGTACGTCACCGAGCGGGTGAGGTCTTCCGCTCGAGCGCCGGTCAGCAACGCCAACCGCATCGACTCGAGGGTGTGAGTCAGCGGGAGTCCGTCCGCCACCCGTTGAACCCAGGGGGGAAGGATCTCCTTCGGATACAGGACGCCCGACAACAACCACGACAGGCCGGATAGGGCCCCGGTCACCGGGTCACCCTGCTTGAACATGACGATGAAGCCGGCCGAGAAGATCCCCAGCGACAGCGTGCACAACACCGTAAGCCCGAAGACCAGGAGCACTGCGGGCCATGCCGACCAATAGAGCCGCTGCTGGAAAACCACCACCCCAACCACTCCGAACAAACAGGTTCGAAGGCTCGTGTTCATCAGGGTGTACAGGGCCGACCCCGCCACGACCCAGCCGATGCGAGCCCGGGTGGCCAGCATCGCCTCCATGGTCCCCGTCATCTGCGCCTGGCGGATCGTGAATGCAAACGTCCGGAGCGTACCGTCGAGAAAGGTGCTGAAGGCGAGCCCCACCAGAACGAACCCGAAGTACTGCCCACCGTACTTGTCGAGGCTCACGATGTGGGCTTGCACCCGACTCATCATGATCGACAGGAAGAAGAACGTGATCAGCAATGAGAACACGCTCGCCCCCTGCAAGAAAAACTGCAGGCGGTAGCTGAACGCGATCTTCAAGTCGCGCCGAACGAAGGCGAGCATCAACCGGAGCGCGTTCATGAGTTATCCGCCCTGGGGGTCGGTGCGGGCCAAAGGTGTCGTCGGCGTCAAGGATGTCGAGCCCGTCGATACTGCTGCTGGGCTCGGGCTCGCTCCGCTTGCTTCGGCGAGCTCCGGAAAGGCGCGAAACAGCGCTTCGTCTTCGGCCCGCGCCTCCGCTTCGAAGATCTCGACCAGTCGGCCTGCGAGCGATTCGAAGCTGCCGTCAGCGGCGACCCGACCCTCGACCATGAGCACCACCCGGTCAGCGAGCGTCTGCGCCTCCTGCAGATCGTGAGTAGCGAACAGGACCGCCTTGTCCCCGGCGTCGACGAGGACATTCCGGATCACCCGCCGCAGTCGTCCGGCTCGCCCGGGATCCAAAGACCGCGTCGCTTCATCGAACAACACGACCGGCGGGTCACCCAGGAGGCCCCGCGCGAAGGCCACCCGCTGCCGCTGTCCCATCGAGAGGTCCGAGAAAGGCCGATCGACGAAATCGGTGAGGCCGACCAGCGACGCTAACTCATCGATCCGGTCCCGGCTCCGACGGCCGTGCAGTCCTTGCAGGGCCGCAAAAAACCGGAGGTTTTCGCGGACCGAGATGCGCCAGAAGAACGAACGGTCATCGGCGAGCACGTACCCGACCCTTCCCCGCGCCACATGAGGGCAAGCCCCCACGTCGATACCGTCGACCCAGGCTCGACCGCCGCTGGGGCGAACCAAGGTCGCCAGCACCTTGAGCAAGGTGGTTTTTCCGGCTCCGTTCGGGCCCAACAGCGCGACGAGCTCGCCCGGGCGAACCGTGAGGTCGACGCGATCGATGGCGCGAACCGGAGGCGGGGCCCGCCATCGGATCCAGTGACGCCAGGTCGCCCGCCCGCGAAACTGCTTCGCGAGGCCCTCGACCCGAATTCCAGCGCTCACGGAATCTCGAGCGGAGCCTCTTCGAACCCCGGTGGTTCGACCGGGGCCGGGCGATCCGGCTCCGGTTCGTCGAGGGGCTCGACGGGCACCGGTGTCAAGACGGGACCTTGCGGCCCCTCCGGGACCGGCAAGGGCAACCGGCGCGGAAGTGGTCGTCCGAATTTCTGCGACATCTCATAAAAGCAGTCGAGGTCATCACAAAACACGTGGGAGCCATCGTTGCGGGTCACCGCATACAACGCGCGGGAGGTCCCCGGATTCGCGGCGGCGAGGATCGCGGAGGTGCCCGGGCTGCAGATCGGGCCGGCCGGCAAGCCGGGCCTCGAAAACGTGTCGAACTTCGCGCGGACCGATGGGTCCGCATTCTCGGCGTACGCCGTGACCGCCTCCATGTGGAGCGGAATTCCCGCCCGAAGCCGATTTCGGACCATCGCGGACAACGCTCGGCGCTCGGACCGGGGGTACGGCGCAAGCTCGATGAGCGATGCGAGGGTGACCACCTCGTGGTGGGTCAGACCGTTGGTCTCGTCGCCCACACTCCGCTGAAACGACGCGATGAACGCGGAGACCATCACTTCGACGACCGTTTCGGCCGGCGTGTTGCGAGCGAAGGAGTAGACCTCGGGCAGCAGATATCCTTCGGCGGTCGGCCCGGGCACGCCCAGCCGACCCAGCAGCGCCCGGTCGCGACCCGCGGCAAGGAACGGCCGCTGCTGCACGATCTCGGCCTTTTCGAGGATCTTGGCCACCGAGCGGAGGGTCGCCCCTTCCGGAATATTCACCGGTCGCTTCATCACCCGACCGGATTCGAGGTGGGCGATGACTTCGGCCGCCCCCATCGATCGCGTGACCGCGTACTCCCCCGGAATCAGCTGCTTGGCTTCGTGAAAGTCACGGATGTACCGGCGGACGAGGTCGGGATTGCGGACCACTTCGCGTTCGACGAGACGAGGCAGCACGGTCTCGAGAGTGTCTCCCTCTTCGAGGATCACCACCACGGGTAAGGCGCTCGTGCCGGCCGGCTCCCGTAGCGCGGCGGTGAACCGGTCCCAAACAGACAAGCCCAAAGCGACGCCGATGATTGTCACCGTGGCGACGGATAGAATGGCGTAGCGCACATTGACTCCGAAGTTGGATGCTTGTCGGTTCCCTCCGGAGCGTCAAGCTTTGGTCTCGAGCACCATCGGTTCGTCGACCAGGTCGCTGAGAACCGGATCTTTGGCGGCCCGCTTCCAGAACTCTTTTCGAGCGTAAAACAGCCGGGTTCGAACCGTGGCCAGGCTCGCGTTGACGACCTCGGCCACATCCTCCTGGGGCATGCCCTGGAGGTCGTTGAGGATGAACACAGTCCGCTTCTTCGGGGGCAAAGCGGCCAGAATTTCATGGACCCGGCGGATCGCCTCCGAGCGCCGAGCGGCGGTCTCCGGGTCGGCGTCCGGACGCCCATCAGCCCGCTCGGGGACGCCGGACTCGGCCGAGTAGTCGCCCGGCCGGCTTCGTTGTCGGCGCAGATGGTGATACCCGACATGAAGGGCGATCCGCGCGATCCAACTCGAAAGCTTCGAACGCCCTTCAAAGCTCTCGAGAGACCGAAAAACCTCCAAGAAGGCCGTCTGCACCGCGTCCTCGAGATCAGGATCATTCGACAGCAGGTGCCTCAGGACCCCATACACGAGCCCCCGGTACGTCTTGAAGATATCCGCAAAGGCGCGCTCATCTCCGCGGCGCCAGCGCCGAAGCAGCTCCTCTCCGAGCTGATCGGACGGGTGCCCACCAGCTGCGGGCCGACTGAACCACCGTCGAGGCATGCTGCTCATTGTCTACAACCTGCCGGCCGTCTTCGGCGACCCTCGGTGATCCGCGGTACGGTCAAAGGAGTCTCATTCCAGTTGTCGACCCCCCGAGTTTTTTTTGGAGCTGGTCGATCACTTTCCCTTGTCCCCGCGACGCGTTACGTATCGGCCCGATGGGAGCGGCCGAATCGTTCGGGCGGTACGAGCTCATCAAACTGGTGGGCGCGGGCGGGATGGCCTTCGTCCACCTCGCGCGCCAGCTGGGCCCCGACGGCTTCGTGAAGCCGTGCGTCCTGAAGCGGATCATGCCCGAGATCCAGGGCCACGAAGCCATGCGCCAGATGTTTCTGGAAGAGGCCCGCATCACCGCCCTCCTCAATCACCCGAACATCGTGCAGACCTTCGACTACGGGTCGGTCGACGCCACGCCGTACATGGCGCTCGAATTGATCGATGGCGTGAATCTGGCGCACTTTTGCCGAACCCTCGCGTTGAAGAAGCGCTGGCTGCCGGTTCAGCCCGCCGTCGACATATGCTTGAAGCTGCTGGACGCCCTGCAGTACGCGCACGAGCTCATCGACCTCGACGGGCGGCCGTTGCGGC
This sequence comes from uncultured Myxococcales bacterium, assembly GCA_964519665.1. GTDB lineage: Bacteria > Myxococcota > Kuafuiibacteriia > Kuafuiibacteriales > Kuafuiibacteriaceae > JANQQN01. Next base: position 36,938 of record CAZFIV010000017.1, on the reverse strand, counting down.
TCGTTCATCGCGATGTCAGCCCGCAGAACACGCTTCTTTCGCGGCAAGGTGGCGTCAAACTCGCCGACTTCGGCATCGCTCGGCACGAAGCTCGCGCGACCTACACCCAGGCCGGAGAGCCCCCCAAGGGCAAGCCGGGTTACATGGCGCCCGAGCAAGCGATGGGCGACACGACCGACCGCCGAGCCGACCTGTTCTCCGTGGGTATCTTGCTCACCGAGCTCATCTCGGCTCGGCGGGTGATGGCCAACCACGAGCGGCCCAACGAGCGGACGACCGGCGTCCTGGGCATCGCGGACCGTATCCGACACCTGTTCGCCTACCGACCGGAAGCGCCCCGCGACCTTGAAAGCGTCGCCCAACGGCTATGCGCGCTCGACCCGAATCAACGACCCGCTACCGCCGCGCAAGCGGCCACCGAGCTGCGAGGCGCTATGAGCGGGCACATCGCCGGTCAGCCGCTCGAGCAATTCCTCCAGCAGGTATTCGCCAAATACCTGCCGGACGACACGCTCGGGGCGGCGTTGATCTCTGCGACGTCGCGGTCGCCGTCCCCACAACCACCGATCCGCCCCCCCCCGCCGAGCTCATCCGCGACGCCACCACCGGTTCATCCGTCGACCGGAGTTTCGGCCGCGTCGGCGGGTGCCCCACCCGCCTCGTACGGCGCGGGTTTCCGGAACGACCCGACGGACGGGCATCTTCCGTTTAGCCCCTCGGAGCCCGCCGAAGCGGCCGAAGGCGACGTCCGCACGGCCTGGGCCGCCGCCGCTCCCCATCCCCGCGAAGAAGGGACCGGCCACGTCTACGAGCACGGCTGGCCGAAGCAGTTTCTCCCCGAAGAGCAGCCCCAACTGCAACTGGTGTCGCGCAGCGCCACCATGGAGGCGATGCAGTACTTCGGCGCTGAAGAGTCCGAGGAGGTCAAGCAGGGCCGCGCGGCCGACCTTTTCAGTGCGACCGCCGCCCGACCGAGGAGCGTCCTCGGTGCGCCCGCCCTGCCCCCCTCGCAGCCTCGGCCCGCGAACCCCGGACATCGGACGGCTCTGCACACCCCAACCTCGGCTGGCGATCCGGTCCACGACCCGTATCTGGAGCGGGTCCTCGACCATTTACGAGGCAACCCCGCCGCGGCCCAAGAGTCGCCGCCACCCGCCCGTCGGCGGCGGGAGACACCTGCCGTCCTTCCGCTCGCGCTGGCCGGCATTCTGATGGTGGTCGTCGGACTGATCGTCGTTTCGCTCTTCTCGGGCGGGAATCGGAACCCGGGGCCGACGGCCCTCCCCAAGACGGGCAAGCTGACCGTCACGTCCCAGCCGCCCGACGCTCGGATCTTCCTCAACCGGCGGGATACGGGCAAGACCACCCCCCAAACCTTATCGAACCTGGCGATCGGCCGACCGCTGCACGTGTCGGTGCAGCTGCCCGAGCATCTGTCGGTGCCCCGGGACATCACGCTGACGATCCCCGTGCAGAGCGGACAGACAAGCGCCAACTTCACGCTTCGACCGGGGCGGGTCTTTTCCATCGTCACCGAACCGGTCGGAGCCGTGGTCACGGTCAACGGAAAGCGACTCTCGAATGTAACGCCGCTCACGCTCGAGCCGATTCCGTTCGGTGATACGGCAACCGTGACCCTGGAGCAGGAAGGCTACCTGCCCCACAGGTTGCTGCTCGACCCGAAGGGCGAGACCCCCGCGGAGCGCAAGATCGAGCTCGAGCCGGCGACCACGGTCGTGATCCTGTCGGAGCCTCCTGGCGGCGAAGTCCTCATCGACCGCCAGCCTCGCGGCCGAACCCCGTTGTACGACCTTCGGGTGCCGAGCGGGCGCCGATTCCGGGTGACCGTCAAGAAGCCCGGCTTCCGAACCTGGAGCCGCCGGGTGCGCTCACGCTCCGGCGACGAGATCATTGCCAACCTCGAATATCTGCCCTTCATGCAGATGCCGATGAATCGGCAGGAACGGGCGACGGCCCGCGGCCTCCAGAGCGAGGTCAACCGCCTCGAATCCGACGTCAAGAAGCTTCAGGGGCAGCTCGGCCGCGCTCGACGGCGGCTCGAGAATCTAGAATCGAGGTCATCGCCGCTCATCGGGCCGGTCGCCGAGGCGCAGCGCTACGTCGACTTGGTCCGCAGCGAGCTGCACCGACGCGAAGAAGCGCTGATCGACGCCCGCAGCAAACTGGACGTCTTCCGGGAGCAGATCCTGCTCAAGGCCGAATTGGAGAACTAAAGTGCAAGTCATCCTGCTTGCGGCCGGCTTTGGTACGCGCCTGTGGCCGCTGACCGTCGACCGCGCGAAACCTGCGGTGCCATTCTTGGGGCGCCCGCTCATCGCCGGCCTGGTCGAGCGGCTCCGGCGGTGCGGCTACGACCGCATCGTGGTCAACACCCACCACCAAGCCAACTCGATCCATGCCGCCCTCGGTGACCACCCCGGCGTTCGTTTCAGCCACGAGCCCGAGATCCTAGGCACCGCCGGCGGTCCGGCCGCCGCCCGCGACCGCGGGCTCCTCGATCCAGACCAAGACACCCTGATCGTCAACGGCAAGCTCTATACGGAGATCGACTTCGCCCGCGTCATGACCGCCCACCGAGCCTCGGGAGCGGAAGTAACGATGGCGCTTCGCCTCAACAAGGATCGGGCCCACTTCCGGGAGGTGCTGGTCGACGCGGGGCGGGTCACCGGTTTCGGGGAGGGGCGGGTACCCGAAGGTCCGAATCCCTACCTGTTCACCGGCATTCACGTCGTCTCGCCCGCGGTATTGCAGCGGATGGAGCCGGTGTTCTCGGACACTATTCGCCACGTCTATCCGCCGGTGATCGCCGCCGGGGGGGTGCACGCGCACGTCGCCGACGAGGGTCGCTGGTGGGAGTTTTCAACGCCGGAGCGCTATTGGGCGCTGCACCAGCGGGCCGCGGACGAGGAAATGGCGCCCCGGGTGTGCCGAGACGCGACCGCGATGGTCTCGCCGACGGCTCGGGTCGACCGAACGGTCTTATGGGCGGGGGCGGTCATCGGTGACGGGGCCACCGTCGAGCGCGCCATCGTTGCCGAGGGGGTCACCATCGAGCCCGGCGAGACGGCGACCGACTGCGTCGTCGTCCGCCGGGAGCTGGTCCAGGAGCTGGAGCGCGGCGAGATCTGGGGCGACCGGGTCCGGGTCCCCATGGACTCCTCGGCGGTCGGATCGTTGCGTTCTTGACTCCCACCCCAGCCGCGGAAACGATCCCCGCGGTTTGATGAAGCTGAGGTACGCCGGCCTGACCCATGTGGGCATGAGGCGCACGCACAATGAAGACAACCTCGCGTTGCTGCCCGAAGAGAGCCTCTACCTGGTCGCCGACGGCATGGGCGGACATGCCTCCGGCGAGGTCGCCAGCCAGATGGCGGTCGAAACGATCATGAGCTTCTTCCGGATGACCACCCGAGACGAAGAGGTCACATGGCCCTTCAAGGAAGAAAAGAACCTCCGATACGACGAAAACCGGTTGGTCGCCGCGATCAAGTTCTCGAACCAGCGAATCTATGAGGCCGCGGCCCGCGAGGCCCGATTCAAGGGTATGGGCACTACCATCGTGACCGCGTTCTTTACGCAAGGTGGTGCATACCTCGGACACGTAGGAGACTCCCGTGGTTACCGGATCCGCGACGGCCGGATCGAGCAGATCACCGATGACCACTCCCTCCTCAACGACTACATTAAAGCGAACAAATTGACGCCCGAGGAGATCGAGAATTTCCCGCACAAAAACGTGATCGTGCGAGCGCTGGGCATGAAGGACACCGTGCAGGTCGACGTCAACCGCCTCGATCCGAAGATCGGCGACTACTACCTGCTCTGCTCGGACGGCCTCTCGGGCATGGTCAACAATGACCATATCCTCGACATCATCTTGTCGGCGGGCAGCCTCGAGGCGGCCTGTGAACAGCTAGTGCAGACCGCCAACGAAAACGGCGGCACTGATAACATCACCTGCGTCTTGGTGCAGTTTATGGGAGAGTGAGCGGCGGCGAACCGGGGCCGCCGCTTTCGCCGGAAACGATCAGCTGGCCTGCAGCGCCATGATCAGCAGGTACACCGCGTAAAGCTGAGCTCCCCACGCCGCGATGAACGTGACGGTACGAAGCAGAGGCACCTTCGCCGCGTACACGACGTAATGGGCGACGCGAGCCACGAAGTAAACCATGGCCGCCGTCGCGACCGTAGGGTCGCCATCGCCTTTGGTGACCAGGTTGTAAGCGATGATCGTGGCGCCGAAGAGAACGAGGTTCTCGATCGCATTGTAGTGAGCTTTCTTGGCGCGAACGGCCCATGGGCTCAGGGGCGCCAGGTCGTCGGCGTAGCCCATGGTATCGACGATGCCTCGAACCGCGAAGGAGTTGAGGACGTAGGGCAGCCACAGCAGGGCCGTAAAAGCGATGGTCAGCGAGAGCCAGTAGAGTTCATTCATGCCCCGAAACGATTACGACTTGGAGACGCGGAGCGTTTGTAACCAAAGTCACATATCGCCGATTTCTGCCGACCGGCCGCGCGTCGGTCGGATCACAGCATGACCACGGACAACGTGACTTCGACTTCGGGTGACTCGATGTCGAGGTAGTCGACCTGTCGGCAGCCAACCTGGATGACGGCGCCTCCCGCGTCTTCGGTGTACGCGAGGACGGTCAACTGATCCGTTTCGAAGTTGCCCGCCTCCAGGAAGCGATCGGCGTTCGACGCGCGCTCCCAGACCAGCTCGACTTCACCGATGTAGGTCGTCACGTTGTCGAGACTCACCTGGGTACAAAGGGGCGCATCATCGCCGGTCACGAACACCACCACCAGGCGCTCGGCCAGCGCCGACAGCCCCTGGACATCGACGCTCATCGGTCGCAGCGCAGGGTCCTCGCCGCATCCCCCGAGCCCCAGACCCGACGCCATCATGATCACCGCCGCCGCCGCGAGACCTCTGAGGGCGAACGTCATGCCCTGAGCTTAGCGCGCTTGCCGAGGCCCCCCAAGTCGTCGCGAGCGAAACTTCAGAGAAGAGGCGGTCATGAAGCTCTCCGCACCCCCTTCTGGCGCTGCCATGCGGACGGGGTCGAGCCAAAGTGTTTCTTGAAGATTCGCCGAAGCTGCCGGGCATCCTGATAGCCGCATTGATGGGCCACGCTCTCCACGGTCTCGGCGGGATCGAGCAGCAGCTGCGCTGCCCGTTCGAGGCTCAGGCGCATCGCAAACGTTTTCAGCGTAATGCCGGTGGCCTGTCGAAAGACCCGAGTGAGGTGCCGCGGACTCATACGAGCCACCGCGGCGAGGTCGTCGAGGTTGGGATTCAGATGCAGATGCGCGATCAACCAGTCCTGCACCCGATGCACGCCGACGTTGAGGTGGGTCCGGTAGCTCAGGAAAATGCTCTCTTGCTGGTGGTCACCGTTGCGCCGAAAGTAAACCACCATCTCACGGGCCACCCGAGCCGCCATGAGAGGGCCGTGCGCTGCTTCGATGAGCGCCAGCGACATGTCGATACCCGAGGCCACTCCGGCGCTGGTGATGATTCGGCCGTCCTGCACGAACAGCCGTCCGCGTTCCACTTGAGCGGCCGGATAGGCCTCCTGAAGGCGATCGGTGAGCTTCCAGTGGGTCGTGCACGCTCGACCGTCGAGCAAACCGGCATCCGCCAGCACGAACGCCCCGGTGCACACTGAACCGACAACCGCGCCCGCCGCGTAGGCTTCCACCAACCATGCGGATGCGCTCCGGTCGAGGGTGTCGAGGGTGCTCGAATCCATCCCCGGTACGAGCACCATATCGCCGACTTCAACCCGCGGGTAAGGAACCAACCCCGCCAGCCACAGACCAGGCGCGGTCTTGATCATCGGGGTCGACGCGGCGAACACCAGGTCATATCCGGCCCCCCACCGATTGACCTCGAAGAAGGCCTGGAGGGGCCCCCCGAAGTCCAACGCGTGAACTTCGGGAAGCATCAAGAACACCAACTTAGGCGCTCTAGAGCGGTCGTCAGGCGACATCGAAGTCGCTACATTAGCGCTCCCACCCCTCGCTGAACAGGCCCTCCGGGGACCACGGCCGGACGAAAACGGCCATCAGTCCGCGGCGGGCGTCGCCCTGACGGAACCCGCGCGTTCGCCCGATGGGCCCCGTGGGCAAGCTTTCGCGGTGCGGCCGCCTCAGCCGCTCACCCGCGCCCGCCGCAGCGGCCGGAGGACGTCGATGACCGCATCGTGAAGGCGCCCATTGCTCGCCACGATGGCGTCGGACAGAAGGTCGAGGGGACCTCCCAGCTCGTCGCTGAGCCGACCGCCGCCTTCCGCCACGATCACCGCTCCCGCCGCCACGTCCCAAGGCTTCAACTTGCGCTCCCAGTAGAAGTCGTAGGTGCCTTCGGCGACGAAGCAGAGATCCAAGGAGGCGGCACCACATCGACGGACGCCTTGCACCCTCTTGAGAAAGGCCTTGAACTCGGTGACGTTATCGTCGTCGCTGTCCCACTTGTTGTACGGAAACCCGGTTGCCGCGAGGGCGTCGCCGAGCTCGGCGGTACCACTGGTTCGAATCGGCTGGCCGTTCTGGGTCGCCCCTCGCCCCTCGACCGCCGCATAGATGCGGCCGAGAACCGGCGCCCCGACCACCCCCACGCGGGGGCAGAGACGGATTCGACCTTCGACCGTCTCCCGCTCCACGTAGGCCAGCGAGATCCCGAAGATGGGATGGCCGTGCGCGTAGTTCGTAGTGCCGTCGATCGGGTCGACCACGAATAGGCGCGAATGGCGATGAGCGGCCCCCAGATCGCTCGCGAGCTCTTCGCTCATGATCGGAACGTCGGGGATGCGTTGCTGAAGCCGCTCGGTGATCAGCCGCTCCGCCGCCAGGTCGAACTCGGTCACGAGGTCGGTTTTCCCCTTCTTGGTCGAGCGGGTGCCGGTACCGGCCGACCGGTCGCGCCCTTCGACCACGAGGTCGCCGGCCTCCTGAGCGATATCGATGAGCGTATCGCGAATCTCGATCAGCTGGCTGGTCTCGACCATCGGCCCCTGCTTCACCTGCGCCGCGTGAAGAGGCAAGCCACTTCACGATCCATCTTCGGCGCCGAACCGAACGTCAAGATCGGGAAACTGGGCCTGCATGAACTCGAGCGCCAATCGCGTGTGACAGTGGCGAACGTCGGGATTTCGCCGAGTCGGACACGAGCACCCCAAATAGACATCGTTGTGCCGAGCCAGCTCGGCCAGCGCCTCGAACGGCCGCGGATCGGCTCGAAACCGGGCCTTGATCACCGCCTGATACAGCGCGCAGAACGAAGTCCAGTCGATGATGCCATCAAAGTATCGAGTCACTAGCTCCGGTTCGGGCCGCAACACGTGCCGGGTGTGTTTTCGCGTGTCTTGGCGGACACCGGCGGGTAGGTCGGCGGCTTTCACTCCCCGCTTCATCGTGTACCGACTGAGCATGCCGTAGAGTATGGCCGACCGCCGGGTGTTCACGAAACCTTCTTCTCGAATCGACTCACGATATCTCGTTCACATTTTGGTCGGCCATACGCCGACCGCGTCCCACGCTTGGTCGAGCACTCGAACCACTTCGGGCTGATCCGGGAACAGGTCGCGAGCGGCGAGGCGGGTCGCCGCCCGGGCATCGGAGAAGCCGCTCGATGGTGTCAAGTAGAACTGCAACGCCCGCATCCAGATCCGTCCGGCGGCAACCACCGCTTCGTCGAAACGGCCGAAGACACCCTTGAGGCCCTGCTGTTCGACCTGCCCGCCCAACCGGTGCGTACCGCCCTCCACCGCGAGATAAAAGGCGTTGTTCTGGATGCCCGACGAGAAGTGCACCCCCACGTCGTCGCTATACGCCGAGAAGTGGTCGATGGAGACCCCGTCGGTCAATGGGTCTTTCATGGACCGGAGGGCGTCGTCGTCGGGGCCTTGGGGGGTGAAGACATCTTCGCCGATCTTCCAATCGAAGGGCGGAACGCCGGCCTCCTGGGCGCCGGGCTGCTTGCTCTGCCACCATTCGAACAAAGTACCTACGATGTCGCTGTACGACTCGTTGAGCCCGCCGGATTGGTCATCGTAGATCAGATTGGCGCTCTTCTCGGTGATCCCGTGAGCGAGCTCGTGCCCAACGATGTCGATCGACGAGAGCCGATCGAAGACGCGCCCGTCGCCGTGGCCGATGTGAAAGACATCGCGAAACCAGAACGCGTTGTTAAAGCGAACGCCCACGTTCGAGAGGGCCTGCAGCCTCATACCCTGGTTGTCGAGCGAGTCGAGGCCGAAGACGTCCGTCAAAAACGGAAGGAAAGTGGTGGCGGAATGGTGGGTCTCGACGGCGGCCAGCTCCCGGGTGCTCGCGTTCGGCCCACCCCAGCGATCATCGGCGTCGACGAAGGGCGTCCCCAGATCGAATCGGCCGGCCACCCGATTCGGATCCTGAGCCCGCGCATCGCGAGTCTCGACCCGGTTATCCGGCGTGGTGAGCACGAAGCCGCGATCGGTGGGGGTAGTCGACAGGTTCACGCGACCGACGTACGGACCGAAGTCGTCGCCGCCCACCGTGGGAGGCTCGGTCGGCGAGCTCGTGCGGGGCCCTTCGAGGACCAAGTCGATCCGTCGAACCACGCCGTCGTCGGCCCGAGGGAATCGGTCCGTGACTTCTACGATCCATGAACCAGCGGCGCGGGCCCCTCGAAAGGCGCTCGACAGGTCGAAATCGCCGCTGACGTCGTCCCGGGAGTCGTCGGCCTCGTGGGGCGCAAGCTCGGTCGTTCGCCCGTCCGGCGAAATGACCTTCAGCACCACGTCGCCGCGCCAGTCGTGCTCGATCCCCGGCGCGGAGGGAGAGCCGAGCTTGAGCGTCGCCCTTTCCACCGTGAGGTCCCGAGAAAATGGGACCTCGAAACGAACGGGGTTCGGCCCGAACGGCGCGGTCGCCGTCGTCCCGTTCTCCAGTCGCAAGGCGACTTGCCCGGCGCCACGGCGGTGGGGGTGATGCAGCTGGTTCCAGTGCTTGACGATCTCCCCCGACTCGGCGTCGACCAGCAGATTGACCAAGACCGGCCGCATCTCGCTGTGATCCGCGGGCGTGTCCGAGACCGGATGGCCCGGCCGATGGCACGCGAAATCGGCTACGCTCACGTGAAACGCGCTTCGAAGCTCGGACGAGCCATCCGAGTTTCGGTGACGGATCAAGACCGGAGTCGCTTCGGCCTTCATCGACGGTCCCGCTCCGTACCTGCGGTGCGAAAACTCTCGCGCCGTGGCGATCACCGGCCCCGCGGACGGCTTCTCGAGCGAGTACATCGGCGCCGCCGGAGAGAAGACGTCGGTCGACGAGCCGGCCCACGATACGCGGCCACCGGGCCGGATCTGGGCGTTCACGTGCTCGCCGAAGATCGGCGTCTCGCCCATCCGAGGTTGCAGACGAACATGGGTGATGCCCAGCTGGTCAACGAAGGCTCGAATGGGTTCGAAGCTCGCTGTTTCGCCGCCGATGCCCGTGGGCATCCGCGGCAGCGCCGAACGAATCTTCGCCACCGCCGCGCGTCCGGCCGGACTCTTTGGATCCAACGGGCCCGGCGGCAAACCGCCGCCGCCCGTTCGAAGGCCAGCGCGAAGGGCGAGCGCCGACCCGCCCTCATCCGGCGAGGCGACCGAGCCGGGTCGACCCGGCGCATACACCCCCAGCGGAGCTTCCTCCGATGAGGCACCCGCGCTTGAAGGGCCGTCTTTCGTCACTTCGGGCTGAGGTTCTGAAACCCGGTCGACGTTCGGTGTCGAATCCGGAGGGCCGCCGTTGATTTTCATTGGGCTTCACCTCGCTCCTCATGGGTGGCCACTCGGGCTCGTCTCGCATCCAGCATTTGAACACCATAATGTAAGCATATGTGAACATCAAAACGACTATAGCCGATGATCGAGCGGCGACCTCGACGGGGCTCGGCGCGCCGCAGATGGCAGGGTCGGCGGTTCCGAGCCGCGCCCGAAGACCGGTGGTGGTGAGGATGGACCGCAAGGACGTGGGCGCGAGCGGCGGTGAATCTTTCCGGTCATTCATGAGCAGGATAGCGTTCGACCATGAGCTCTTCTGTAGAAGCGGGTTCGCTTCGTCATTCCTGGTCGCTGGCCGCGATGACCTGGGCACTGTCGATCTTCGGCGCCGCGTGCCCACCCGCCACGCCCGGTGATGCGCCCTCCGCTGGCCCCGCGACGGCTCCGGCCGACGGATCCGAGTCGGCGACCACCGCCGCGACCAAGGCCAGCATCACCGCCGACTCGGCATCCGGCCCTTCGCTGAGCTTGGCCGAAGGCTTCGAATACTCGGTCATCGCCCGCGACCTGGGGCGGGTTCGCCACATCGCGGTGCGGGCCAACGGCGACCTGTACGCGAATCTCCGTGAACCGACCGCCGATGGAAAGAGCCTGGTCGCCCTGCGCGACAGCGACCACGACGGCGTGCCGGAGACCATCGAGTACTTCAGCGACCACGGCGGTGGCACCGGCATCGCCATTCACGGGAGCTATCTCTACTTCTCTTCCCGGACCGAAGTCTTCCGGATGCGTTGGGCCAGCAATGAAGAACTGGTCCCCTCCGGCAAGACCGAAACCGTGGTCACCGGCCTTCCCGAGCAACGGAGTCACGCGGCCAAGAGTATAACCATCGACGACCGCAGTCGGCTCTACGTCAACATCGGCGCACCTTCGAACGCTTGCCAAGTCAAGGCGCGGTTCCCGGGCTCACCGGGTCAAAGGCCGTGCCCTCAACTCGAAAAGCAAGGGACCATCTGGCGCTTCGCAGCGAATAAAGCCGGTCAGACGCTGGAAAGGAACGGCGTCCGGCACGCGACGGGGCTTCGGAACGTGGTCGCGCTTCAGTGGAACCGGACCGCCGGTGACCTCTTCGGGGTTCAGCACGGGCGCGACCAGCTTCATGCCCTGTTCGACAAACTCTACACTCCGAAGCAGAGCGCGGAGCTGCCGGCCGAGGAGTTCCTCAGGCTCTCGGAAGGCTTCGTGGGTGGGTGGCCGTACACCTATTACGACCCCGACCTGAACGCGCGAATGGTCGCGCCCGAGTACGGAGGGGACGGAAAGAAGAAAAGCCCGGCCGGCAAGTACCCGGAACCCATCCACGCGTTCCCCGCTCACTACGCCCCGAACGGACTGTTGTTCTATGAGGGCACCCAATTCCCCGAACGCTATCGGGAAGGCGCGTTCATCGCTTGGCGGGGCTCCTGGAATCGCGGTGAGTTTGGCCAGGAAGGCTATCGGGTCGACTTCCTGCCCATGAACAAGGGCGTCAAGACCGGCGAGCCGGAGACCTTCGTCGATGGCTTCGCCGGCCCCAAACCCATCCCCGAATCCACCAACGCCGAGTTTCGACCGATGGGGCTCGCGACCGCGCCCGACGGAAGCCTGTACGTGTCGGACACCGAGAAAGGCTGGATCTGGCGCATTCGGTACGTTGGCGCCTGACATGTCGAACGAGGACGGAACCGACGCGCCCATGCGTTTTTCGGCCCCGGCACCAGCCAAGCAGGGCAACGTCCTCAAGTACGAGGCGTACGCCGAGGCGCGAGAACGGATCAAACGGGCCATCGCGGCCGGCTTCTACCTCGAAGCGATCACCCTCGCCGAGAGCATCATGTCCGACCGCCTGGTCTCCTATCTCGCTCGGGCAAACGGCCCGATCGCCGGCATCGATCGGGAAAAGCGCCTCCGGCTGACGTTCGGGCGACTGATCGCGTACTGGCGACAGGATAGCCCCGGCGGCGCGCTCCTGCCCACGGATCGTCAGTGGGGGGACGAGCTCATCAAGAAGGGGACCGATCTCATCCAGCTTACCAACGACTGGCGCGTCGATCGCAATCGAACCCTGCACGAGATCGTCAAGTCAGACCCGGGTGAGCCATCCATCGAAGTCACCGTCTTTCTCCGGACCGCTCAAGTCACCGCGGTCCGCGGGCGGTACCTGGTGCAGGAGATCCTGAACTGGCACGCCCGTGAAAAGCGGTTGCTCAACTTTTAGGCGCGGGGTCACCTTCAGCTTCGCTCGGTCCATCTTTGGCGCCCGGAATCGGCTCGCCTCCGTCGCGCTCGGCCACCGCCTGCTTGAAACCGACCTGTTCCGCCCGCGCCTTGAACCACATGCCCTCCGGCGTGTGGCGGGCTATGCCGTCGAACAACGTCGAAAGGCGCTGAGACTGCTCGAGCCCTTGGAGCTCGATGGCCTGGTTGATGACCATCTTGCACATCATGAGTTGATTGCGAGGAACGCCCTTCATCCGCCCCACGTAATAGTCGACGCGCGACTCCAGCTGGGACCGCGGCACGGACTCGAGCGCGAGACCCATCGCAGCCGCCGCGCGACCGTCTATCAAGTCGCCGGTCAGCATCATTCGCTTGGCGTTCTGCGCCCCTACCCGATGAACCCACATCCCTGTCGACGGGACGCCCCACACCCGCGCCGGTGGATAGCCGATGCGAGCCTCGTCGGCCATCAACACCAGGTCGCAGGACAGCGCGATATCGCTGCCCCCGGCGACCGCGTCACCGTGGACCACCGCGATCGTCGGCTTGTGGCAGCGCCACAGCCGAAGGAAATTCCGACTGCACCGGTCCATGAACCGAAAGTCGATCATCGGGTCCCACGGCATCGTTTGCACCCCTGCGTTGGTCCCCTTTTTTTCGGCGTACTCCTTGAGATCGTATCCGCCGCAGAAGCCCGCCCCAGCGCCCCGGAGGACGACGACGTGCACCGCCGGATCCGCCTCGGCCTCATCGACCGCTTGCCGAATCTCTTCGGGCATCAATGTACTGATGGCGTTGAAGCGCTCGGGTCGATTCAACGTGACGGTAGCGACCCGATCGCTCACCTCGTACCGGACGTGTTGGAGATGTTCTGTGGAATCGATCGTCTTCGTCATCCCGTTCCTTTCATTGGTCCCGATGCAACGTGGATGTGGGCTCTAGGCGGTGACATACGGTGACATACGGCGACGTACGGTGACATACGGTGACGGGTGGCCGGGGCGATTACGGCCCTGCAGCGATGGACCACCACCTGGGGAAGGATGCCACGAAGTCCTCTGGCAACGCATGACGGGACTGCTCGTCGGTCACTCGAATGGTGACCTCGAAGCCGGCCTCGGTCAGGGCCGCCGCGTCCTCGCGAGCCGCCGAAAGCGTAGCCGGCGCCTCGCGCTCGCCCACCACGACCACCGCCCGCTTCCGGTCCCGCCGAACGTTGAGCAATGGCAATAGGTCCTGCGGGGGCCCCCTCCATCCCGGCGAGAAGACGAGCGCTCCATCGACCCACGGCTCGCTCAGGGCGAGGTTCGTCGCCACCTGAGCCCCGTCGCCGAACCCCAAAACGACGATCGGCGCAAAATCCTTGCGTTGCTGGGTCGATAGTTCATCGATGGCCGCTTTGACGTGGTCCCGGTCTCGTTCGAACTCTTCGGTCCACTCGAAGCGTCCACCCGCCGTGGGCCGGGTGGCGCTGATACCGAAAAAGACGAACCCGAGCTGCTCGGCGATCGGCCCGAGCTGAGCTTCGAGTTCTTCGGGACCGCCCCCTGTTCCGTGCAACCACACCAGCAGAGGCGACCTGTCTTCGCCGAGCAGCCGAGGCGGCACGTGGAGAGTGACCCGGTGCGTCGAAGCCCCCGCGTCGGGCGTCGAGACCACGGTCTCGGCGTCCGGGCTCGACGTACCAACGTCGGAGGCGACGTTCACGCCCTCCTGGTGATGGTCGGCGATCAAGACCAGCGTCGAAAAGCCCGCGAAGATCACGCCGGCTACGATGATGCCCGCGCAAAGCGCGCCCGCGGCGGCCCGACTGTGGCGGCGGACCAGAAAATACGCGGCCAACGCTAGGGCGAAGAAGCCCCCGATCTGCATGATCAGCAGGCCGTAAATCGAGCTCATGCCTTGCCCATCGTGCACGAGGAACAGCTATAGCCAATCGGCCCGGAGTTCCACCCCGGAGGCCAGCAAGTCCGGTCGCACGCCCATCCGGGTACCGGCCCGCGCGCTTAGATCGAGCCGGCGTCGGTCACCTCGATCGACCCGGTGCGGCTGAAGTGCACGTTGAACACGGGAAGACCAGCCGCAAGGGCTTGCAGCGTGGCGCTGGCCTGGGCGCCGCCCAGCTCGTTGATCTTGGCGAAAAGCTCGTCTTCGCGTTCGAGGTCGATAGGTAGCAACTCATTGGCTCGAATGGCTAGAAAACGGGCGATCTGCGCCCGCAGATAACCGACGACTTGGGGGTGATTGACGAACATCTGAATGCCCCCGACCGAGGGCGCCACCATGGGTACCTCGGTGAAGGGGGAGAGTTCGCCTTCGAGGGTCACGTTGACGACCGCCCCCTCCGCGTGATCGCCCCCGAGCACGACCCAGTGAAGGTCGGGTGCCCCATCCCACAGACCTCGGTAAAAGGCCCGGAAGAAAGCGGTGATCAGGTCGCTCCGAACGCTGTAGCGTTCGGGCTTGGTCAGAGCCAGCCGAAGGTGCCCACACCCCACATGATTCGGCATGACCAAATGATCGAGAAGCGGGTCGCGAAGCTGATGCGGTGGATGGCGCAGAAAGCTCTCCCATTCTCTGACGGTGTTCAGGGCGCTAGCGGTGGTGCTAAGGCGGGGGTCGGCCGCCATCGAACGCGCGAGCTGATTGAGGGCATGGTTGTCGGTGTGCAGATAGATTCCACCGAAAGTATCGGCAAACGCGCGAGTGAGCGCTGGAACGTGGGTGAGGTCGACTCGGTTGCCGGTGACCGCTTCGACGGCTGCCAGACCGAGGATCAATTCGCCGGCGTCGCCGCCCGGCGTCCCGATGATCGCGCGATCTTCTCGTCCGTCCACGCAGGACGTCTGGCTGGCAAGCAGGAAAGCAGCCAGCTTGACGCGCCGCACCTTGGCCGGATCACCGACGTGGCGCTCGATCATGTCTCGGCGAAGACGACGGTCGCCCTTTTCGCGGTCGGCCACCAAGGGGCGACCGTCCGAACCATGGCCCGGCGCCGGAGGGGACAGGGTTCGTTCTTTCGCCGCCGGGTCTCGCGAGGTGCCGAAGCCGTCGCTCCTCCAAGCAATGAGACCTCCTTCCATCGCCGCCACCGTGGTCATTCCCAGCGCCGACAGATATCGAGCGGCGGTGCTCGAATGGACGCCGTCACCGCACACGAGAATCACCGGAGTGAACGCGGGGAGCTTTTCGGCCACGCTCCCGATATCCCGTAGCGGCGCTCGCACGACGCCCGGGATGTGCCCGAGGGGACCTCCCAGTTCGTCGGCCTCTCGCACATCGAGAATCCAGACCCGGGGCCCCGCTTCGGCCACGAAAGCGGGCGGCAACAACGGCGTGCCGTCCGCTCCCCGACGAAGACTCGCATCCCAGCTCTCTTTGAGCAGAATTGAAGGGTTGGAAAGATCGCTCAACGGCATGGGACTAACCTAACTCAGCCTGCACTTTTCGACATCCCCCGTCGCGCGTATAGTCCGACCGATGCCGAAAGCGGGCTCGCTTTCGCCGGGTTTGCGCCTGCGGGCGGAAGAATTCATCCTCCGCGCATATACAGCGCCCGATCTCGAACGCGGTCGAACGCAGTCGAACGCGGTCGAACGCGGTCGAACGCAGTCGAACGCGGTTCGGCGCGGGCGCAAGCGAACCTTCGCGATCGGGGACAGTGGCCTGAACCAAGAGATCACCATGGAGACTTAGGTCATCGCGCTCGGCCCACATACCGTTTATATTGACATCATCAGCCCTATCAACGGGATGGCCACCAACCTCCCCGGCTTCGACCAGGTCCTCGACTCCCTCGACGTCGACGGTAGCTAGTGTCCCGGTTGGGTATCGCCTCGAGGGTCGACCATCGACGGCAGACGAGGGACCCGATTCGTGGCATCTTCGAGAAGTGCTGCCGCTGCTGCTGCTGACAGACGCCTGCTCGCCCCCTTACTTCTTGGCTCAACTTCGGGTCGATGGGCACCCGCGATGAATCGGCTGTTCTGGGGCATCAAGGTCCTGGCCGGCCTTACGTTGTTGTCCCTTCCGTTCAACGAGATCGGGGGAACAGGTCGGATCATCGTCCTGCCATACTGGGTCGGGCAGCTGCTGGTGATCGGCGGCTGCGTCATACACCTGTTCCACTACTCGGTCCTGCGGCGCCAGCTTTCCGATCTCGAGCGCCCCGAGCACCTCGTGGTGAGCGGCGGCCTCTTCCGCTGGATTCGACACCCTATGTATTCGGGCGACATCCTTACGATGTCCGGCTTCCTGCTGATGTGGTCGCCGCCCTTCGCTTTCGTGGTGTGGGGCATCGGAACCGTATGCGCGATCCTGCAGGCGGTGGTTGAAGACCGAGGTCTCCGAGCTCGGTTCCCGGAGGTCCATCGACAGTGGTCAGCGCAGGCCGGTCTGCTCGTCCCCTGGCTCGGGTGACGGTCGCCCTCTGTTTTTCATTGAGGCGGCGGCTGCGAAGCGACGCCCGCCAACTCGTGCACGTACGCTGCGATGGCCGGCGCCTGATCTTCCTGTAAGAAGTGCTTCGCCGGGAGCTCTACCACCTCGGCGACACCCGTGGCCTCCTGGGCGATACGGGCGTAGGGCTCGAGGCGGAGCGCTGGGTCTCGGCTCCCCCAGATGACCTGACGCGGATAAGGGACGTCCTGCAGGACGCTGCGGTAGAGCTCACGCTTGACGACGGTCTGCTCGAAGCCCCTCATGATCTTCAGGAACGCGCGTCCGCCGTCCTCCCGCTTGAGCAGTCGCACCCACGCCGCGAGCTCGGACGAGGACACCGCCGTTCGGTCTTCGATGCCTTGCCAATACATGAGCGTTCGAAAGACCGGCGCCACCATCGACGCCAGCCAGATCGGACCGAAGGTCGGGTGCGCGAACGGCTCCATGACCCAGGGGCGGGTGAAGGTGTCGACATCGATAATCGTGTTCAGAACCGTGAGCGACAGCAAGCTGGACGGCATCGCGGCCGCCACCTCGAAACCGATCGGGCCGCCGATGTCGTGCACCACCAGGTGAAAGGTCTCGAGCCCGAGCTCCTGGATCACCGCGGTCGCGTACTGCCCGAGGCCCGTCCATCGGTAGTCGAAATCGGCGGGGCGCTCCGCCAACCCCAGGCCAGGCAAGTCGAAGGCAACGCCTCGCAAGCCGCGCTCTGCCAGCTCGTCGACCACCTTGCGGTACAGAAAGCTCGACGCCGGGACGCCGTGCATGCACACCACCGCCGGCCCGTGTCCGCGGTCGAGCACGAACGTCCGGACGCCCGACGCGGTGACGTAGCGACCCCGGCCTTCATGTTCTGAGATAACATCGGAGACCTTCATGGCTGGGGGGAGCCTCGCCAAGAGCGAGCGCGGTGTCAAAGGGGGCGCTCACGAGATCCTGAACGCTATCGAAACCAGTCATCGGATCGGCCGACGGTGAATGACTCACCGAAGAGGATCGACTCGACCGAGGCCCACCTCGCAAAGGCCATTCAAGCGAATCGAAACGTCGCAACCTCCGCGAGTCTACGCTGACTGCGTGTCCATCATGAGTGCGCCGCACGATACCGAGCGGTGCGGCTTCCGCGCGGGCGGCCGGCCCCGCCCCGACGCAGGGAGCGAGCGACGCTTCGACCTCTTGCTCTTCGCTCGGTGGACGCCCAGCGAGGCCTCGTACCGCTCGCCGGGTTGTAGAGCTGGAACACTGACGCGCGCCTTCACGTTGTGTAGGCTCGCAGCTCGGTGACCGAATCCTCCAAAACCCTATCCTTGCGCATCCGGGTCTGGTCGGAATCGACGTGGACCGGCCCGCGCCTCGTCGCACCGGTGTCGGACCTCGCCCAAGCCGAGCTCGGGCGCGACGATGACGTCGAGAACGTCCTGTCGCGGTACCTCACCCGCTACCTCGATCGGGTGCCCGCATCGGTCCTCGCCCGGTTCTCCCTGCCCGAGCCGGTCACCGTTCACACCATAAAGACGATCATTCCCCGTCACGATCTTCCCCATCGCCTTCGTATACGGGTGCCCATCGAGGTCGCGGCGCTGGTCATCCCGAGCCTCGAGTACCACCGCCGAACGGAACCCGATGTTTGGGTCATGATCCCGAAGCTGGACCACACCTTCTTCGTGCCCAAAGCCGAGGACCTTACCGAGGCGATCACCACCGAAGTTCAGCGCATGGCGGCCGCCGCCAAGCCCGAGCCGATCGACTACCTCGATCTGCTCCCACCCGCCGACGAGGAACTGACCACCCTGGAGCTGACCCTGCCCCGCGAGGCCGGCGGGATGGCCGGCGCCAAGGCCCGCCGCGACGCGCTCGACCGCAAAAAGAAGAAAGACGCGCGCGCGGTCCTCGAATCAGTCGGGCGCCCGCTCAACGAGAACGACGGGTTCATCGACGGGCCGGAAGCGGTCGGAATCGAAGAGCCCCTCGCCCGCCTCCAGTCTATCTTGTCCGCCCCCACCAAGCAGGCGGTCATGATCGTCGGCGAGCCTCGCACCGGGAAGACCGAGCTGTTGTGGGCGCTGCTCCGGCGGCCGGGGGGGCGCAACCGCTCGGTGTGGGCGACTTCGGGGGCCCAATTGATCGCGGGGATGAGCGGCCTTGGGCAGTGGCAAGAGCGCATTCGGAGGGTTATGCAGGCGGCGGAGACCCTCGATGCGATCATCTACCTCGACGATCTCGCCGACCTCTTTGGAGAGCGCAGCCACGGCATCGATATGCCCGCGGCCATGCGACCCTTCCTCGAAGGCCAATCGGTCCGGGTGGTCGGCGAAATCTCACCTCGCGCCCTCGACAAGCTCGAGCATCGAGACGTGGCGTTCTTTGCGGCCTTCAATCGGATCCGGGTGGACGCTCGAGACAAAACCGCCGCCGAAGAAGCGCTCCGGCGACGGATCGCGTTCGATGCCGCTCACGACTCGGACGGCCCGCAGATCGATCCGACCGCCATCGAGCCGATCGTCGAACTGACCGACCGTTACTTCCCCTATCGCCCGTTTCCGGCCAAGGCCTTGCGCCTTTATGCATCGATGCGAAATCTCGCCGTCGACGCCCCCCACGACGAAGGACCTCGCCCGAAGCTCGGACCGACCGCGGCCCTGGAGTCCTTCAGCCTCGAATCGGGCATTCCGACCTTCCTGCTGCGAGACGACGAAGTGCTCAAGGCCTCACAGACCCGAGCCGCCTTCGAGAAGCGGCTCATCGGCCAGCGAGCGGCGGTACAGGCGGTGGTCGAGACCATCTGCGTGGTCAAGGCCGCGCTGCAGCCGACCGGCAAACCCCTGGCCACGTTTCTGTTCGTCGGCCCCACCGGCGTGGGCAAGACCGAGCTTGCCCGATGCCTGGCCAGCTTCTTGTTCGGCGGTGATGAGCGGATGATCCGGTTCGACATGAGCGAGTTCGCGGACCCCTTCGCCGCCGAACGTCTGATTCGGGGTAACGAACGGGAGGAAGGATTGTTGACGCGGCGGGTTCGGACCCAGCCGTTCTGCGTTCTACTGCTCGACGAGATCGAAAAGGCTCACCCGGCGGTCTTCGATCTTCTTTTGCAGGTCCTCGGCGAGGGCCGCCTGACCGACGCTCGCGGCCAGACCGCCTACTTTCACAACGCGATCATCATCATGACGTCGAACCTCGGCGCTGCCCACCGACGCAACACCGTGGGCTTCGACGCAACGTCCGAGGTCGACCATAGCTACTATCAAAAACAGGTCGAGCAGACGTTTCGCCCGGAGCTCATCAACCGTCTCGACCGCATCATCGCCTTTCAGGCTCTGACCACCCAGGAGATCGAAGCGGTGACCCGGCTCGCGATCGCCAAGCTCGAGCGGCGCCGGGGTATCGTCGATCGAGGCTTGACCCTCCACGTCAGCGAAGAGGCGCTCGCGCGGCTCGCCCAGGACGGCTACTCGGCGGCCTACGGGGCTCGAGCCATTCGACGCCACATCGACGACTCGGTCGCCGCCCCGCTCGCGCGGATGCTCGCGAAGACCGGAACCGCCGCCAACGGGGCCACCGCGTGGATCCGGGCGAACTCCGAAGTAGGCGGGGCCGACGGATCACCCGCTGGCCGCTCGCGCCGAGGCACCGACGGCCCCCAAGGCCGCTCGCTCGGGCAGCTCTCCGCCGGACCGCTGTCCTTTCAGCTGACCGAAGGCCATCAGCAGCGGGCCCGCCGCGACACCGGTCACGTGAGCCGGATATCCGACCTGCGCCGAAGCGCCGAGAAGGCGCTCGCCTACGAGCGCGTCGAACAGACCCGCACCCAGCGCCAGAACGTCCGAACCCAGCTCAACGCGGGAGGCGAAGGCTCCGCCCGGCAGCGCAAGAAGTCCCTCCAGCGTGCCGCCCGATCAGCCGAAGACCACGCGAAGTTGAATCAGGAACACCATCGACTCGACGAAGCGATCACTCGGGCCGAAGTTCGACGCGACGCTCTGATCCACCTCGAGGAGGTCGCGTTGATGTCGCTCCTCGGCGGTGAAGAAACCGTCGGCCTACTCGACGAGGCCGTCGAGGCCTACGGCGTCTTTCAACGTGAGCTGCCGTATCTGCTGCTGGCCCAGGAGCCACGGCGCGATCATGCGATGCTCGAAGTCCAGCAAGTCGGCCCGCCGGGCGGATTTCAATGCTGGCTTTTGCCGCTCTTCGATGACCTCGAACGGCGCCACTGGACGGTCGAAGTACACGTTCCCGGCGAGCAACCGGATGAAGACGACCGGTGGCCCGAAACTCGGTGCTGGGGCCCGCCGCGCACTCCGAACCAGATCCGGCCTCGTCTCAAGGGCGGCCCGGACGCTCAGCTGGTCGATGAAAGCCTCTTGCTGCGGGTCTCGGGCCCCTACGCCGGCGTCCTGTTGGCGCTCGAGCAGGGCGTGCATCGCTTCGATGCCCGCGGGCACCGGGGCGCGACCCCTCAGCTGTTCGTCGATCTGATCGCCATGCAAGTCGATCTGCCCGACGAGGAGGCGTGGAATTCGGGCCCGGTGGCGCCCCTGCCCCACCCTACCCAATCGACGCACGCGATTCAAAAGCCGATCCGCCGACACGCCCCCAAACACGACCGCCTCTACCTCGGCGCGGCCGAGAGCACCATCGTGCTCCCGCTCGAGCAATACTGGCGCCGGTTCGAAGATGTCGCGGTGGCCGAGTTGACCGTGTATGAACGGGAGCCCGAACGCGATCGAGACCGCCTCTTCCGAGGGCGCTTCGAGCGTGGCTACGGAGGTACGGAGTGAACTTCCTGATTCCGGTCTACGAGTCCAAGGCCGACGGTATGGTCGAGTGGGTGGCTCTCGCCGGCCTCGAAGAGCGCGCGACGGGCCGTAATCCGATCAAGCTCCAGCAGTCCCTGAGCGCGACCCTCAAGCTCCGGATCGGCGAGATGTCAGCTCGGATCGCGGCCCGGCTGTGCGGCGCTCGGTCCACCCGCTTGGTCCGCTTGACCCTCGAATTCACTTTGCGCGGCCAACGCCGGACGAACGTCGCGGGCCGATTCCCGATCGTCGTCGAACCCCGGTGGACGAGCGAAGACGATCGGTTCCTGGTTTGCTACCATCCTCGTCGACAGCAAGCTTGGTTTCCAGCCTATGACGACGACGAGATCGCGACCAACGCCGAGCTCTACTTTCGAGACGCCTGGAAGGACCTCGACGACTACGAAATCCAGCGACTCAAGTCCAACGGACGCGACAAGCTGAAGGTGTTCTCGCTCGACGCTCGCCCGGTGACATTGGAGAGCCTTCTCGCCAAAGACAACAGCGGCGTATGGTCGGATCTTCTGGCCGACCGCAAAGAGAAAGACCGGCCCGTCGGGCCGCCGGCCCTCACGGTCTTGCCCAAGATCGGCGTCGACCTGACCCCCCGCGCCATTCAAAAGACCCTCGACGTCGGCCGGCCCCGGGAACCACTGCGAACGACTCTGCTCCGGCAGCTCAAGTCGACCCCCGCGCCGTCGGTGATCCTCGTCGGGCCCCCGGGATGCGGCAAAACCACGCTCCTGCACCGTCTGGTCGCCGACCTCGTCGACATCGACGACTATCCGAGCCACACCAACCTCGATCGGATCCGGCACGTCTGGCGAATCTCTGGCCAGCGGTTGATCGCGGGGATGAGCTACATCGGCGACTGGGAAGAGCAATGCGGAAAGCTCCTCGACGAATGTCGGGGCCGAAAGATCATCCTTTATATCGAAGATATCCAGGGCTTTGGCAGCATCGGTCAGACCCGCGAAAGCGACCGTTCGCTCGCGGACTATTTTCGAGGACCGGTCGCCCGCGGCGAAATCACGATGATCGGAGAGTGTACGCCCGAGGCGTCCACTCGGCTCGAACAGGAGGCCCCGTCGTTCGCGGCCCTGTTTCGGCGCATCGAGGTCCCCGCGACGTCGCTCGACGAAACTTACCAACTGCTCTTTCACGAGGCGCGGCGGCTCGAACTTCAGCACGACATCCGGTTCGATGTGCACAGCTATCGAACCACGGTCGAGCTCACCGACGCCCTGTTTCCGGGCGCTGCCTTCCCCGGCAAGGCGCTCGACGTCGTGCGCACGTTGTCCCGGCGGAAGAAGAACAACAAACCGATCGGCCCGCCCGCGGTCATCGACCACCTGTCGGCCCGCACGGGCCTTCCGCGCAGCCTCCTGCGGTCCGATGGATCGGTCGACGTCCGCAAGATCGAGGGGTTCTTCGCGAGCCGAGTGATGGGCCAGCCGGAGGCCAGCCGGGCCGCGACCGACGTCGTCGTGCGGGTGCAAGAAGGCCTGACCGACGCGAGCCGACCGTACGCCGTCCTGCTGTTGACCGGCCCGACGGGCACCGGCAAGACCGAGCTCGCCAAGGCGATCGCGCGTTATCAGTACGGGAGTCTCGCCCGGCTGATCCGCATCGACATGAGCGAGATGTCGGGCCCCGATGGCCCGACGCGACTGATCGGCGACCGCTACGCGCCCGACGGGCTTCTGACCCGCCCGCTCCTCGAGCAAGCGTTCTGTACCCTGCTACTCGACGAGATCGAAAAGGCGCACCCGTCGGTGCTCAATCTCTTGCTCCAGCTGTTCGACGAGGGCCGCCTGACCGACGCCGCCGGCCGGGTGGCCGACGCTCGACGAGCGGTGGTGATCATGACGAGCAATCTCGGCGCACGCCGGCGCGCCCCGGTCGGGTTCGAAGAAGCGCCCGAAGCGCGCGCTCACCAGATCGCCCGGGCGGTGCAAGACTTCTTTCCCCCCGAACTCTTCAACCGGATCGACCGGGTGGTTCCGTTCGGCGTATTGGACGCGACCAGCGCTCGCCAGGTGGCCGACAAGGAGCTCGCTCGTCTGGTGGCCCGGCGGGGCCTGCTGTCGCGCCGAGTGTACGTCTCGACGACCCGCGCCGTGCTCGATAAGGTCGTGGCCGACGGTTTCGACCCCGAACACGGCGCCCGCACCGTGAAGCGATACCTCGAGTCGAACGTCACCAGCCTCCTGACCGAAGCCCTGACCAAAGAAGCACCGGCGGATATGCGGTTGCTGACCCTCTACGTCGCGAACGGTCAGTTCCAGGTACACATGGAAGGCCTGGTCGACCGACAGCCCATCCCGGTGCGGTCGCCGCTCGAAGACGCCTCCGGCTGGATTTCCGACACGCTCGATAAACAAGTCGAACGAGCGCTGGCCCGCCTTCAAGCCGGCGCTGAACACGGCCTGCCGCGTTTGCGGGCCATGGTCGGTCGATGTTTGTCCGACCCGACCAGCGCCGACGAGCTTCCGGCTCTCGAGGCGATGCAGAGCGAGATTATGCGCCTGACCAGCCTGTCGGCGGAACCCGACGCCCCCGAAGACGCGTGGGAGGATTACGACGATTGGGATGGCCAGGGTGCCCTGCCCGTTCGTCTGGATCCTCCGGTGGCGAAGGATCCGGCCCGACCGACCGCGAGAACCGAGGAACAACAGCTGGACCACATCGCCCGCCTGTATTTCCTCGCCCGCGAGTTGGCGGTGGTCGAGCAGACAGGGCGACACGCAGTGCGGGTCATCGTCCGCCACGTGGGGCCCGTGCGTTCGACGACCTTCGTTCGAGACCTCACCGCGGCGTACGGCGTCATCGACGACGAAATCTCGGTCGGTCGCTGGGCGGCCCGGCTGGTCGACGGTCGTCGCCGCCGCGGCGAGCGCGACTTTTCAAGCCTGGAAGTCGAGATCCCGACCATCGTCGTCTTCGACCTCTCGGGGCCTGGCGTTCGCAGTCTGATGAGGTTCGAGGTCGGTACCCACGCCCTCGAGACCCTCGCCGAAGGCGCGACCCTGGCGGTGGTCGAAACGGCCGACGACCTCGCCCTCGAGACCCCGGAAGCGCATCTCGATGCCTACGAGGCGGACCGGAAGCGATTCGAGGGCGCGCTAGCGGAGGGCGCCGAAGATCTTCCCATCAACCCTGACCGGCTGCTTCCGCTCACCCGACGCGTGCGACTGGAGCCGTCCGGGGATCCTTCGGTGAGCGCGTCGTATGACATTGAGGACCACGCGCTCACGACCACCTACCAGCGCCGCGCCGAGAACCTGCGCGCCGCCTTGAGGCCGTTGTGGCGTCTCGCGATGAGCGGGGAGGAGGACGCATGAAGCCGGCCAGCTTTCGGGTCTACTTCGTGACCCACCATGACGGCCGCTTGACCGGCCACCTCATGCGCAGTCAGCACGGCTTCTTGGACCCTGCCCCGCCATCGGCGTACGGCACGACCCAAGAAGAAGTCTTGGCGCTGCTGGAGCTGCAGTTGATGGCGGCGGAGGTCAACGGTGAAGACAGCCGCAACAAGTACTACTGGAACGAAACGTTCGAGGTCGGCACGACCAAGGTCACGGTCCATCCGGAGAGCGCGGTCAAGGGCCGCCGGGTCATCGGGGCCCGCCAGATCCCGTTGCGGCTGTCCTACGCGTGGTCGCAAACCCCCCACGGCGGCTATCGCATCGTGCTGCCGCGCTTCGACTGGTGGTTCATCATCGAAGAGCTCTCCATCGCTGCCGACGTTTTGTCCAACGCGGTTTCGGCCGCTCTGGTCGGTGAGAAGGGCAAATGGCTTTACGACTTTAGGCGCGAAGGTGACGAGTACGTTCACGAGTGGGCGCCCCAATGGGCGACCAAGGCCGATAGTTCGACCGAAGAGAACCCCTTCGCAGGATTCCCGACGCTCCAGCAGGTCGCCGACGAGCTCCTTCTCCAGGCCAGGAAGAAGCGGCTCCCGCCCGCGGTCGGCCGGCACGAGGAGTTCCTGCCATACCGCGACATGGTCGTCGCCCCGAGGCCCACATCGCTGCTGGTGGTCGGGGGCGTGGGGGTGGGCAAGACCACCTGGATCCATCGCCTCGCCCGTTATCTACTCCTCGAAAAGCGCAAACATCAGGTCGTTCCGTATATCTTCAGCACCAACCGCGACCGGATCCTGGCCGGCCAGGTGTACTTCGGGATGTGGCAGGCTCGGTGTCTGGCCATCGTCCGTGAGCTCTCTAACGAGCGCCACTATCTGGCCGTCGGCCGTCTGGTCGATTTCGTGCGGCCGATGAGCGACGGGGCGAGCATCGCGGACCACTTCGAAGAGGGGCTGCGCGCCGAAGAACTCAGCCTGATCGCCGAAGCCACCGAAGTGGAGTACGAGCGCCTCCGTCTCACCCGGCCCCGCCTCGTTGATCTGTTTCATGTGGTCCGTCTGTCCGAGCCCGCCCCGAAAGATGTGCCCCAACTGATGATGCGCTTCTTAGAAAAGAGCGGCGCACCCAACCGCATCCAATCGGACGGCTTGGTCCGACTGGTGCGGCATCTCGACGATTTTGTGCCGGGCCAGTGTTTTCCCGGAAAGGCGTTTCGTGCGGTTCGTTGGCTTCTCGACGAAGCCGGCTCCGAGGGGCCTCCCCTCCAAGCGCAAGCGGTGTCGAAGTTCTTTTCTCGATACTCAGGCTTGCCGAATGAGCTGATCGCCGACGAGTTCGCCCTCGGGCCGGAAGCGATCCGAGCCAAGCTCGCCGAGCGGGTGATCGGTCAGCCCGAGGCCTGTCGGGCCGCGGCGCAGGTCATCGCTCGGCTGAAGGCTGGCCTGCAAGACCCCGAACGCCCCGTCGCCGCCCTTTTCTTCGTGGGCCCGACCGGGGTCGGCAAGACCGAGCTCGCAAAGCAGATCGCTCGCTTCATGTTCGGAGCCGGAGCCGACTCGGGCACCAATCGGTTGATTCGCCTCGACATGAGTGAGTACATGTTGCCCGGCTCGGTCCAGCGGCTCCTGAGTGCCGAGTCCGAGGGCATGGGCAGCCTGGCGCAGCGGGTTCGACAACAGCCTCTGTCCTTGGTGCTGCTCGACGAGATCGAGAAGGCCCATCCCGAAGTCTTCGACCTCCTTTTGGCCCTGCTCGGCGAAGGCCGGATGACCGACGACCGCGGCCATCTCGTCGACTTCCGGATGGTCGTGTTCATCATGACCTCGAACCTGGGCGTGAGCGAGCGAGGCCCGGTCGGTTTCGACAGCCGACCCCAAGACGGCTACATCGCCCAGGTCCGTGACCACTTTCGTCCCGAGTTCTTCGGCCGCCTCGACAAGGTAGTATCGTTTCGGGCGCTGAGCCCCGAGGATGTCGAGCAGGTCACCGATCTGATGCTGGCCGAACTCGAGGAGCGCATCGGCCTTCGCCAGCGGAAGCTTCGCCTTCGCGTGACCCCTGACGCCCGAGCGCGGCTGGCCCAGCTCGGCTACCACCCAACCCGGGGTGCTCGCCCGCTCAAACGGGTCATCGAAGAGACGGTCGTCGTCCCACTCGCCGTCCGCATGGCCGAAGACCCACGGCTGCGAGACCAAGTGATCTGGGTCATCGCTCAAGATCGGGCCCCTGAAGGTGCGATCACCATCGAGCTTTAGCTCGTTGGCGGCGGTCCGCAGGCGCTGTCAACGGTACGTTCGTTCGGCGGGATCGCGCAGATGCGGAATCGCGTTGAACTGGTCGAGGGAGATCCGAGCGCCGGAGAACGTGAAGCGCGTCATCGACGCGTTGTACACCCGCCAGTTCAGTCGAGCCGCCTCGCGATCCGGCGCCTGCAAGACCGACTGCACCGCGACCCCGATCGGGCCGCCGGAAGTCACGACGACCGACGTCGAACTCCGCGGCGCCGCGGACATGATCTCTTTCAGTGCGCCCTTCACCCGCGCCGAGAACTCCGGCCACGAAAGCAGGTCGGGACCCTCATAGTGGCCGGCGATCCATGCGTCCATCACCGCCTCCAGCACCAGGTGCACCAGGCGGTACCGAGCCCGACGCTCCGTTGCCTCCCGCATGTCGGCGAGCAACGCCGCAAACGATGGGTCTCGGTCCGCCAGCTGGGGAGCGATCGTCGCTTTGATCGCGTCGGCCGGGTACTCGTCGAGGCCCTCCAGCGTCAACGCCGCCGGCCACTCGCGGCCGGCTTCCGCCGACGCCGCCCGCGCTTCGACGGCGGTGTCCCGCTGCCGGACCAGCGTCCCCGTCCACACTTGGTCAACCGTGACGGACTCATCGCAAAAGTATCGGCCCACCCGGCCGCTCTGAACGCGTCCGAGATCCGATAGGCGATCATAGTCGTCGGTCAGGAAGCGCGCCTGACCGTGTCGAACCAAGAACAGTGTGCTCATCGAGAAGCTTCATCGTCGCTCACGCTCCAGCTCGTCAACAGGGCCTCCAGGGCCGCGACGAACGCGAGCGGCTGGTCGAGCATCAAGTGATGGTGAGCCCCTACCAATCCGATGATCGGCACGTGTGGTCCGACCAAGTCTTGAACGAAGTCGACCGATGGCGGACCGAATAGGTCGCTGTCGCGTCCATGCACGATCGCCTTTCGGGTCTTCAGCGCCGCGAGCCGGTGCGGTAGACGGGACCACCAATCGACCGGGTGGCGATCGTTGAGAAGGATCTTCGGGTCGAACTTCCACGACCAGCCGCCGTCGACGCGGCGGACGGAGTGTCGAGCCATATACTCCATTAGGAAGTCGTTGGCGCACGGCTGCGGGGGCGCCAGCCGATACCGACCAAGGATCGTTTCAAGGTCTGCGTACACCCGGTGACCAGCCGCTCGCTCCGGCGGCATCCGGGCGATGGGGTCTCGCTTGAAATGTTCAGCGAGGTGGTCGGGCGGCATCATCATGAGATCGCAAACCACCAGACCTCCGAACCGTTCAGGGTGTCGCTCGAACACCTCGATGGCCACCGTGCCCCCAAAGCTGTGGGTCACGAAGAGGGGCCGCCGTCGGTGCCGGAACAGGTCGGTGGCCTCGGCCACCGCTATCGCTTCTTGCACCCGGCTCCCGTACGACGCGTTGGTCGACGAGCGATGGCCGGAGCTGCCCATGCCCGATAGGTCGAAGGCCACCAGGTGAAAGCGATGGGCCAGCATCGGGGCAATGAAAGCGAAGACGTGTGCGTGGGCCAGGAACCCGTGCGTCAGCAGGATGGGGGGCTGACTCCGGTCCCCCCACTCCAGGTAATGGATAGCGCAACCCTGCACCTCCACCTGCCCGCTTGTCCGAGGCACTTCGAAGGCGGCTTTGAACCACTCCGGCAAAGGGCGCTTGAGTCCATCGAGGTCATGCCGGGGAGGGCCCATGAAGAAGCCTTATCACGTTTAAAAACATCGCCCGAACCTTTCGACGCGTCTAGGATACGACGACATCCGTTGGTCGGGCCGAAGGGCGAAGCGTCCATGCCGTGATGCGTGGGGGCTGGTTGATCGCGAGCGGCACCCAAGATTGAATAGCCTATGTCCAGCGGTCCAAGCCCTGCCATCCGGATTCTGATCATTGCCGGCGTCATGGTCGCTCTTGGAGCGGCGGTGTTCGCGTTCGGCCTCGCCACCAAACCTTCTACGACAACGGTCGACTCCATCTTCGATGACCCGGCGTTCGGCGAATCTGCCGTCGGCGAACCCGCTTACGGTGAGCCGTCCTACGACGAGTCGGCGGGATCCGGCGAGACCGCGGCGGATGGTTGGATCGTTTTTCGCCTCCCCGACGCCACCGTGCGAGTCGAACTACCGGGCGCCCCCTCCACCACCGACATGCTCGCCACCCCCGCGCTGTCGTCTCTGAAGGACTCGATGGTCTTCGCCCGCCAGCACATGGCGACGACCCAAGGGCTCGCGGTCTCGGTTGGACACGTACGATATGTACAGGGCATCACGGTGAACCTGGACGGCGCCGCGGATGGCGCCATTGGCGAGATTCGAGCCAACCCGGTTGTTCGTGACGTGTCCTCGACGAAGGAGCGGGGAACCGTCGGAGGCTTCGACGGCCTGTTCGTGTCGGCCCAGATCAAAGCGAAGTTCGGACCCGACTTTCTCGCCGAGATGTTCCTGTTCGAGGCCGGTGGCGACCTCGTCCATATGAGCGTGACGTTTCCCAGCACCGACGCCAACGGCCCGGTCGTTTGGCGTCGGGTCCTCAACACGCTAAAGAACACTTCGGGTCTGTAGCTCCCAACTTCCCGATGTATCGCCGACGGCCCGGACCCGCTGACCCTTGACCCGCTGACCCTTGACCCGCTGACCCTTGACCCGCTGACCATTGACTCGCTGACCATTGATCGGCGGATGCCGTTGCGCGCGGCTCGGGCTCGAGTTCAAGCGTTCACCGGGCCGGCTGCGACGGCGTGCGCAGCCCGAACTTAGTGTTTTGACAATGGGGCGTCTGTGGCTGACATCGTCCGCTGGTACGCCCCCCGTGCGGCTTCGACGTCTGCGGCGATTCCCGCATCTCGAAGACCGAGCCCGATCGCGACGACCGTCTTTTCGAGCAACTCCGGTTGCGTAACGCACCACCCCATATGACCGACCCGGAAGTACTCCGCCTTTCGGAGCGGATGAAGGCCGCCGGCGACCACCACGCCATGGTTGCCGATGTGACCGACCAACTCGGCGCCGACCCCCGATGGGTATTTGAGCGCGCTGAGGGTCACTCCGCGGTCTTGAGGCGCGTCGCACAGATGACTCAATCCGTAGGCCTGCCAGGCGCCTTCCATCGCACACGCGGCATGGGCGTGGCGGGCCGTGCGGGCCTGAACGCCCTGGTGCCCCGCGAATCGGTCCGCCAAGATCTGCTCTAGCCCCACCGCCGCCGCTCGTACGAGGTTGGTCGCGGGGGTTGCAAAGTAGGCTTTTTCGCGAGCTTCGTACGCGGTCATGATGGGCCGCCACTGCTGGTAGTCAAGGTACATCGGCGGAGGCGTGGACAACGCTTCGCGGGCGGCGAGGGCCCGCTCGCTGGCCACCAACATCGCGAGGCCCGGGGGCAACCCGATCGCTTTTTGGGAACCTGTCACATAGACGTCGACCTCACCGGTCTCCATCGACAACGGCTCCGCAGCGGTCGCGCAAACACCGTCCACCACGGTCATCGCGCCGGCGGCGTGCGCGAGGCGCGCGACCGCCTGCGCGTCCATCCGAACGCCCGTCGAGGTGTCCACGTGGGTCACGAATACCGCGCGGGGCGACTCGCGCTTGATGGCGGTCTCGACCGCCTCCAACTCGACCGCGGCGCCGGCCGGCGCATCGACGCGGGCCACATCCGCGCCGTAGCGCCGAAGGATCTCGGCCATCCGGTCGGAGAAGTATCCGGTGCCGATCACGAGCACGCGATCACCGGCCGCCACCATGTTCGCGGCCGCCATATCCATGGCCAGAGTGCCGGATCCGGCGACCATGAACGGCTGCGAAGCCGGCGGCGCCTGCCAAACGGATCTCATTTGCTCCAACGCAGCGCCGTACGCCTCGATGAGCGCCGGGGCGAGGTGCCCCGGTGGCGGTCCATCGTGCGCGGCGCGAACCTCCGGCGAGATTTCGATGGGGCCAGGGATCATGAGCAGTTTTCGGTCGGTCACGGCGCCAGCCTGACTCGTCTGTGAGCGCCGGGCAATGCGAGTCCCCTCCCCCGCCTTGATCCGTGTCGTTCCCGACCGTCAGGATGAGGCGTGGCGCGGTACGAGTACAGCGACGGGTATACGGCCGACGGCGAGCTGCGCGGCGCCCACAAGTTCTGGGAAATCACGCTTGCGGGCACCAAGGTCGTCCTGAGGTACGGCCGCCTGGGGCAAAAAGGGCAGCGCCGGATAAAGGTCTACGACTCCGATGACGCGGCCCGACGGGCCGCTGTGCGAATGGTCGCGCGCAAAGAAAAGGAAGGATATCGTTATATTGAAGGTTCGCCGCCACCACCTACCGCCGAGTACGTGCCGCCACCTCGCGCCGAACACCATGGCCTCTTGGCGCAGATCCACGCAACACCCACCGAGCCCGACCCCTACCTCGTTTACGCTGACTATCTGCAGAGCGAGGGCGACCCGCTCGGTGAGTTGATCGCGTTGGGGCACGCCCTGTTCGGCGAGACCGACATTCCTCGCTTCATACGGCTGCAGGCGCGCCGAGACGAACTGCTGGCGACCCACAAGCGGCATCTGTTCGGCGCGCTGGCGGAGTACCTACACGAGGTGAAGCTCGACTGGCGCTTCGGCGTCGTTCAACGCGCGACTCTCACTCGGGCCGCCCCCAACGGCCTCGCCGGCCCCTACGACCTCGCGCTCGTGCAATCTGTCTTGTCGGCGCCCGTGTGCTGCGCCCTGCAGGCCCTGCGCTTCGAAGACCCGGCCGCCAACGTGCCCGCGGTCTTGGCCCTACTGCCCCCAGCGGAACCAACCCGCACCGAGACGCCCGTCGGAGCGGACGGCGGGGAGACAACGAGTGTTTCAGCCCCAATTTCGTTGCGCAGCCTGGCCGTCGCCGCCGACCACGACAATGCCATCAAGGGCACGTCGAACGTCGACATCTCCGAAATCGTTCGACGGCTCCCCAACCTTCGAAGCCTCATGATCGGCGGTAACCTCTCCGTGAGCCCGCAACCCGGTCTCGAACACCTCGAGCTCTTCGCGAGGGACCTGATCGACGAAGGCTCCTGGCCGGCCCTCACCCGCCTGCACCTTCGGTTCGGTCGACGCGCCGGGGCCGAGCAAGCCCTCGACCGTTGCGCTCAGCGCATGCCGAAGCTCGAGCACCTGGTCCTGATCAACGCTCCCTCTCGACCGCTGCGCGCCCTCGTCGACCATCCGATCCTGAAGCGGCTCCATACGCTCGAGCTGGTCGGCCCGATGTCGGAATCGGACGAAGAAAGAATACGAGCGGCGGCGTCGCTCGAGCACATCCCCGAGGTGAAGCTCCGTCTGTCGTAGACCATCGGCCCGCAGGGCGGACGTCCTTGCGGCGAACGGATGCGGTGAGTGACGGCGGGTCACGGACCGTCGCACGTCCAGGCGATGGACCCGGCTGGGGGCGTGTGTATCATAGAAGACGGGTATGTCGGGGATCGTATTCATCAACTATCGCCGCAACGAAGATGGCCCCTTCGCGCTCCTCATCAAAGAGAAGCTGAAGACGGCCATCTCCGAGCAGAACATTTTTATGGATGTCGACGGCCTCCTCCCCGGCGACGACTACCCCAAAGAGCTCGAGCTTCGGGTCCAGCAGTGCGACGTCATGTTGACGATCATCGGTCCCACCTGGCTGAACCTGAAGACCGACGATGGTCTGCGGAGACTCGACCAGGCGAGCGACTGGGTCCGAATCGAGGTGGGGCACGCGCTTCGCCTCGGCAAGCGGGTCATTCCGGTCCTGGTTAACCGGGCCGGCATGCCCGGCCGCGACGAGCTCCCGCCTCCCCTCAAGCCTCTCGCCGACCGTCATGCGGTCGAACTGCGGATCGAGCGGTTCTCCGATGATGCGAAGCTCCTGTCCGACGCGGTCGTCCGAAGCATCGAAAAGTTCGAAGGCAAGCGGATCCTCGAGGAGGGTGGCGACATCGTCCTGCCTCCGGAAAACCCGCCCGCAAGCCCTCCTCAACCTAAGCCCAAGCCAATCGAGGATACTCCGGCGCCGTTTTCGCCCCGCCGACGGAGTGTGCTCGAGAAGGCCGACCCCGAGAGAGACCCGCCGGAGCCGGTTCCTTCCAGCACCGAGGCCCCATCGCCCGTCTCCGCCGCTTCGCCTCCCGTCTCGCCGGCCGCGCCGAAGCCCTCTACGTTCACCGTGCCCATCCACCTCGATGGTGGCCGTTCGATCGAGGTCGACATGCTGGCCCTGCCCGGCGGCAGTTTCGAGATGGGAGGTCGTCGAGCGAATGAAGGGCCCTCTCATCTATCCGTGGTCGAGCCCTTCGCCATGATGGTCACCCCGGTGACGGTACAGCAGTACGCCGCGGTCACGGGCGATCCCAGCGCTAACCGCGAAGAGCCCCAGGCGCCGGTCACGAGCATCTCATGGATCGGGGCCGTTCAGTTCTGCAACCTGCTTTCCATCAAATCGGGTCGCACCCCGGCCTACCGCCTGCTCGACCTCGATCACCGAGAGCTGCCGCTGATGACGCCAGCCGCCGAGATCGCTTTCGTTCAATGGCTCGACTACGCCGACGGCTTTCGGCTGCCCCTCGATGCCGAATACGAGTACGCCCTGCGAGCAGGGACCAAGACCGATTACTTCTGGGGCGACGACGCCGCCGTCGCGCGGAACTACGCTTGGCTCGAGCGTCCGGCCGGCAACCCGCCCCCCGTCGCCGGCAAGCAGCCGAACCCTTGGGGCTTTCACGATTTGTCAGGGAACGTGTGCCAATGGTGTTGGGATGAATGGTCGCCGGAGCATCACGCGAACGGCAATCCGCTCGACCTTCGGGTAGTCAACCCGACCGGCGATCGACGGCTCCTGGCCCACACCGGCACCGGCGCCAAAGACCGCGTGATCCGAGGCTGTTCCTTCTTCGAGCCTGCCCGGAGGATGCGTAGCGCCTTCCGAGAAGCTTTCTTTCCGCGGATAGGTCACTCCGACCTCGGGATTCGCTGCGTTTGTTCTCGGCCGAAGTAAGGCCACGGAGCCGTCCTTGGCCAGCCCGGGACCGGTGGGGTCGGTCAGTCAGTCTTCATTCATCAGTTTACTGGCCTGCATCCAGGTGAGGCCCATCTGATCGACCAGGTCGCTCGGATAGGTCGGGCCGTGGTTGACCCCGACCATTCCGGTACCCCACGCATTGTATACAAAGACATCGGTCAGCCCGTCGATGACCGTGTCGTACGGCGCATCGGCAACGTCAGGGGCCCGACGATGAAAGTCCCCGAGCACGAAGTTGTCTTGACTCCCGAAGTTCCAGCGATAGCTGAAGGGAGAGGGGAGCGTCTGGTGCACCCGCATCGCATCCCCATCCCAGGCGAGAACGGCCAGGCCCCAATTGTCGTTGCGGATGAGGACACCGTCCCGATCGAAACGAAAGCGTCCACTATAGTGCCGGTCTTGAGCGGCCAGGGCCCACGCGTCGTTCGGATGACCGTTGACGTGGTCGATCACCCGGTTGGTCATCCACAACACCCGAAAGCGGCCCTGCTCGTACTTGAGCAGCCCAGCCCACTCTGGGCTACGTATGAAGATCTCGTCGTACCCATCGCCGTCGAAGTCGCCGATGAAGTGCTCGTCGCGCGGGCCCAGGCTCCAGCCGTCGACCCAGTCGTGCTGAATTCGAACCAGCTCGAGCCGCGCCAACCGGTGGCTCCACTGAAGGAGCCCCAACCGTTGTGGGCTCCGGACGAGAACCTCGTCCCGCTGCTGGGTCGAAAACCGCCCCACGAACTCTCGGTCGTCGGGGCCCAAGTTCCAGCCATCGATTTTGCGCTGGTGCATCCGAAGTAAGCGAAGCTGCGAACCATCGAGTTTGGCGACTCCGGCCCCTTCCTTACTCCGGATGTACACCTCGACCATCCCGTCACCGTCGAGGTCGGCCATGTGTTCCCAGTCGTCGGCGGCGAGGCTCCACTCGTCGATCCAGTCGTGTTGAACGACCACGCTGCGGAATCGTCCTCGTTCGTATTTCAAGACCCCGGCCCATTCGGAGCTTCGGATATAGATCTCATCGAGACCGTCCCCGTCGAGGTCACCGACCCGTTCTCGGTCATCACGACCCAGGTTCCAGTGGCCGATCCAGCCTCGTTCGGCTCGGTTCACCATCCACTGCGCTTGCCGGTGCACCAGCAGGGCCGCCTGATTATCGTTACGAATGAAGATCTCTTCCCCTTGCGCGGCCGCCAGCGGCGAGAACCTCCCGGCCATTGCCCGGTCGTACGCACCCATTCGCCAGCCCACTTGCGGCTGGCCGTCGATGTACAGATCGAACGTGCACCGATCGCCCGAAACCGCGATCTCCGTGATGAACAAGCCCGAGTTTCGATGACCATACAAACGGCTAGAGGGCGTCGTCGATGGCGTAAAAGCGTTCTTTCGGCCCTGCGGAAACAGCTTGCCTTCGAGATCGTCGTGGCCGCTCCAATCGACATAGGTGGGCGCCGGGTCGTCCGCAAACTCCGGGTCGAGAAACGGAGCCTCCCGAAGAAGCCAAGTGCGCGGCACCCCCAGCCGGTCGTTGACGTGCGTGATGAGCAGGCCGCTCTCCCGGAGACCTCCATCGGGCCGCCAGACTTCGTCGCCCGTGGACTTGCGAAACTCCAGCAGGAAGTACTCGTGCGGAGTGTGCTCAGGGTCCGGGATGACCTTATAGGCTTCCCCCGTCGTCGTGTACGGCTGGAGCGACAGGGACTCGGCCGGTCGGGTGGGCCCGGTGATCACGGCTTTGAAGGAGAGCCAGCCGACCCGCGCCTTGATCGCCGAGCAGACTTCCGACATGCGGCCGGGGGGCGAATTGTCGCCCAACAGATCCCAATACCCGGTGCAGCCCGATGGGCCGTACAGGTCCCAAAACTCTAGAAAGTTGTGGGCATATTCATGGCAGAGCGTGCCCCACCACGGTCGTCCGACCTTGCGGGGCGCGTCGGGCGGAGACCATGTCTGCAGCGAGTACGCGATATGAGTTCGGTCGCCGACAATGTAGCTTTGGCCGCCGAACGTCCGAGTATAGGCGCCGAAGAAGGCGCTGGCATGGGTCCAGTAGTTTTGGACCAGCACGACCGACGGAATCCACCGCAGTCTGTCTTTCATGAGCCCGCCGGCCGCCCGCCAGGCGGCGTCGGCGACCTGGTCCAAACAACGATTGATCATGTCCTGCCAGTCCTGCGGATCATCATTGTTGACCCGAATGGTGGGAATCAGAGGATTGCCCGCTACGTCTCGAGGGGTGTTCAAACCGAAAGCCAGCTTTCCGTAGCTCAACGCGGACCAGTAGCGGCAGAGAAACTCCGATATTCCGGGAGTGAGGGCCCCCGTGCCCTCATCGAGAAAGTCGCGGGCGCCCTGAATCGTCGTCGTCGAGTAGTCGGCCGGACGCTTCGCATCCGGAATCTCGAGGTTGTAAAAGAGCGCGACGCTGTTCCACTGGGCGTCACAGGCACCCAGAGCGTCGGCATCCCTTCGCAGGCCCGGCAGAGTATCTTGGATCGCCCGCACCTGCGGTTGTTCGCCCAGCCCCGGGACCTTTCGATTCTCGAGATCGGGCAAGATGTGGGGCGCGTAGGGGTTGTGGACGTCCCGAACGAGCTCCTTCGGTTTGTTGTCGTCCAGTTGCGGGGGGGCTTCAGGCGCCCGGACCGTGACGAGACGGGGACCCAATCGACGATTATCTGCCATCCGAGATCAAATTTACCGGAAGCCCGACCATTGAGATATCACCCGGTCCGAGTAGCAGGCATCTGGCGCCACGCGAACAGCAAGAAGAGCAGTACGACGAAATGAGGGGCTCGGTACACGAACTCGTGAAGATACTGGTCAGCCCCCCACCACTCGTACTGAAACCGCATGCCCGCAACCGGACGGGCCAGCGCGGTAAGAAAACCCCAAATCGCGGCGTACATGAGGAAGCCGTCCCGCACCCATCGAACCGGGATAAGGATACCCACACACAGAATCAGATTTAGCGAGGCTGCGCCTCAAACGCTCGAGTTCATTCGCGATTCCGTGCTGGCGC
>CAZFIV010000016.1:0-97729 GCA_964519665.1 uncultured Myxococcales bacterium | reverse complement strand
GGTCAGTTTCTGGATTTCATTCGTGTGCTCTTCTGTTCTGACCCGATGCCCCGACCCGAATGATGGCGCAATGGAAGGATCCATGGCTGAAATTGGCCAATTTACCCCATTCTGGGGATGGCGCAGTGCGGTAAGCAGTGTCGATGTAGTCATGAGGCGGCGTCCAACGATGTCGAGTGCATGGTCTTCCGGTCAGGACGAACGCCGCCTTGCGTACGCGCTTCGCGCGCGCAGTTTGGACGGTGACGAGCGAGCGCTGCCCGATCTTCGGCAGGCCACCCAGGCTGTCCACCCCGAAGTTCGAGCCGCCGCTGCGTGGGGGCTGGGGTACTTCGAGGCCGACGATACCGTCGACCTGTTGCTCGACCTGCTCGATGATCCGGACGCCCACGTTCGTGCCGCGGCCGAAAGCAGCCTGGTTCGAAAAGGGTCGGCGGTCATGCAGCGGGTGCAAGCGTTCGCGATCACCGCGTCAGACCCCGCTCGCCAGATGGCGATCCGGGTGCTGCGGCGACTCGCCAGCAAGGTCAGTCACGGGGCGGCATCGCTGCCGGCGCCGCCGTCGGTCGGCTCGGCCGGGCTGACCGAGCTCGGCTTGCTTGTCGCGGTGCACGATATTCGAGGTCTAAGCATGGCCGCGGGTCTCCTCTTGGCGGAGGCCTCCGCGGACGAGGGGCTGTCTCCAGGGGCTCGGGAGCGAATTCAACGGGTCGAAGCCGGCTTCGGGATGATGCAGGTTATCTTGCGTGGGTTGCTGGACGAGCGAGCGGCCAAGCGCGAGGTGAGTCACAAGGGCGAGTGGCCAGGGAGCGCTGGGAGTGAAGACGAGTGGGCGCGATTCAGTCGCGCCCGGAACCCGCAGGACAGCGACAGGCAATGCCCGTCACCCAACCCGTCACGACCGGGAATGCTGGCTCTGAACGCCGCGGTCAACGAAGCAGTGGAGCTGAGTCGTCCGATCACGGATGTCTACGAGATGGAAGTCCGTTTGTCTGTGGCCGAGCCGGGTCCGGTCGTTCAGGCCGAGGGTTCAGACATCGTTCGCGCGGTGCTCAATCTGGTCTGGAACGCATGCAAGCACGGTCTCGACACCGGGGTGGTCAGCGTCGTGGTCGGCCGCTCCGACGTAGAGGCGTGGGTTGAGGTCGGCGACAACGGTCCCGGCATCCCCGTCGACCGCCAGCGATCGCTCACCGAAGCGTTCGCTCGGGGCGACGGTCAGCGCGAAGATGGTTGGGGGCTCGGTCTGTTCTTGGTCTCCCAAGTGAGCTGTCGATACGGGGGCCGCGTGCTCATCGACTCCGCGCTCGGTGCCGGTACCCGAATCCGCCTCTGTCTGCCGCTGGGCTAGGAGATTTGCTCCGAGCGAAGCGTGACAAAGAAGCCGACTTTGGGCGCTCGGTCCACCGCCGGGGCCTGCAGTCATCAGGTGCTACTAGCCAACAGTCGCGAGCCAAAGACTGTCGACGCGAGGCTGCGCCAGCACGGAATCGCGATTGAACTCGAGCGTTTGAGTTCGCCACCCGCTGCGCCGACCCGAGAGGACGAAGCAAACCGATGTGTGATTACGAGAGGTTACGCCGTTGTTTCTAACCAGGCGCAGCCTCGCTAAGGCTTGACGCGTCGGTAGCCAGCGACGAACCAAACCCGCTTGCGTCGTTCTGCAAGTTTGATTTCAACCTGGTCACCGGGCTGGGCGTACCATGCGCCGATGTTGAGCGCCGACTGGGCGTCAGCGGGCAAGATCCTGCCTTTTCGAATCGGGATCCGCGGTACGACGGTGATCGTCTGACCGACCTCGACCTTCGTGGTCGCGGGGGCTCGGTCGATCCGGAGGGTGACCAAAACCAGCGGAAAGTCACCTCGTTGCACCGCCAGCACGGTGGCCCTGGTGCGACGCTTCGGGTCGCCCAAGAGCTTGTCGAGGGTCATGGTCCGAAAGGCGCGGATCGAGGAGCCCGTTCCGCGAGACCCCTCTTCCTCGGAGTGCAGAGCGTGGAGCATGGCATCGATATCGTCGAGTAGAGGAGTGACCTCGAGAGTCGAAAGGGCGCTCAGGAGCTTCTGCTGATTGAGGCCGGTCACGATGACGCGGTCTTGGTCGACCCGCGCCCGAGCCGAAGGCACCGACTCCGTGATCGCTTGCGCGATATCGGCTGGGTCGTACTGCTCATCGACCGTGAGAACCACCGTTCGGCCCTCGCTTCGCCATCCGATGACGGCGCCCGGCTCGGGGCCCGGGCGAACGATGGGCTCCGCGCCGGCAATATTCAGTCCGAAAGCGACCAAGAAGACGATTCCAGTGCCCACACGACGGTTCATGATTTCGCTATTCTAGCAGAGGGATTCGGTTTTCGCTGACCGGACAGAACCGGTGATCGCGTGAACACTCCGACGGTTCGCTACTCGGCGGCCGGCGACGCGGCGGTGATCGAGGCGGGGGGCCAAACTTCGCGGACCGAGTATCCGCTGCCGACCAACGGAATCTGAATCGCAAGCTGACGGTCGACGTTGATGAACAGAGGGGCGAAGAGGTTGATGAATAGCGTCTTCGGACTGTCGCCCACCCGAATGATCACCCGGCAGGCGAACTTGTCGACCCCGTCTTCAGGGTGGATCGCTTGAATTTCGGCCGGCTTGACCTTGGGCTGATACTCCAAGAGCAAGTCGGCCGGGTCGACCGTCATCAGAGCCAGCGAAGGGTCATCGACCGATTGTAGCCACTGAATGAGGGGGTTGTCGTCGCTGTGGAGCAGCACGTAGCTCTTGCTGCCAAACCCTGGAAGGCCGTCCGGAAACCGGATAACGGAGCTGTCCGGGACTTCTTGAACTCCGAACCGAGTCGTTTCGATCTTCACGTGCCACCCTTTTTCTTCTTGGTCGTCGGTGGGGTTTTCTTCAGGTCGAGGAGCGCATCGGGCGCGGAGTCGTGCTCTGCCGCTTGCTTGTTCGCAGCGACGAGCTCTTCGTAGATTTCTTCCCGAAGGACTCGCACGTGCGGAGGTGCTTCGATTCCGACCTTGACTTGACGCCCTCGGATCTCGCGCACCACGAGGACGATGTCCTCCCCGATTCGGATTTTCTGACCAGGTCGACGAGCGAGCGAGAGCACAAGACCTCCTGTCACGCCTCGAGGGCGACGACGTCTGTCCTTCTGTAGCGGTTGTTGTCGCCGCCCGACGCCGTAAGCTCGCTTGTCCCCTACTCGACTCGCAGAATCAAGTCACCGAGGTGGGGCGGCGACCTCGAGCGACTCATGCAGATGCCGAGCGGCATCCGCGACCTGTGCGCTGGGGAGTCCGAACGTCAGGTGCAGGAGGTCCGCGCATACGTACTCGATACCAAAGTCTCGTTCCGCCAGTTTCTGTAGCGCGGTGGGGAGTACTTCCGGCCCCATGGCTTCGCCGACGAGGGTGATCGTCCCCGAGCCATCTTGGAACGCGTCGGGTCCGAAATGGGTGGCGGCGGATGCCTTGAGCTCGTCGAGCAAATCATCAACTGGAAAGGTGCACCGGAACTGGCCTTCGTTCGCCCCGTCGTACTGAAGATCTCGGGGCATCACGCCAAGAGCCCCAACCTGGTGCAGGAACGCCTGCACCTTCGGCGTAGATGCCGACGAGCTATGAACCCGCAAGACTTCATGCCGGTGGGCGACGCCCCGAATGGTCGATGAACGGGGCGGCGCATCGAGCCGAATAACCGTCCCCGGCGCGTCCGAGCCGGTCCGGCGTGCGTAGATGGCGATCCGGCTGCGCTTGGCGAATTCGACCGCTTGTTGGTTGAGCACCTTGGCGCCAGCGGCCGCCAACGCCTGCATTTCGTCGTAGCTGAGGCTCTCGAGGGGGACCGCGTCAGGAACCACGCGGGGGTCGGCGGTATATACCCCGTCGACGTCGGAGTAGATTTCGCAGGCTTCGGCCTCGAGGGCGGCGGCGAGGGCGATCGCCGTCGTGTCCGAGCCGCCTCGCCCCAGGGTCGTGATGTCCCGCTTGTAACTCACGCCCTGATAGCCTGCGACGATGACTACGCGTCCCGCCGCCAGCTCGTCCAACACGCGAAAGGGTCGGACCTCGATGATGCGAGCGTTGGTGTGACTGTGGGTGGTGATGATCCCGCACTGGCTCCCGGTGAGC
Source organism: uncultured Myxococcales bacterium (assembly GCA_964519665.1). Lineage (GTDB taxonomy): Bacteria > Myxococcota > Kuafuiibacteriia > Kuafuiibacteriales > Kuafuiibacteriaceae > JANQQN01. The sequence goes on along the minus strand of CAZFIV010000016.1, from coordinate 93,596 downwards.
GAGACGGCCTCATGTCCGTACTCGCGAATGGCCATGGCGAGCAGGGCCATCGAGATGCGCTCGCCCACCGTCAACAACATATCGAGCTCGCGTCGATCGGGAGCCGGTGTGATCTCGCGGGCCCGCGCCAATAGTTCGTCGGTCGCATCGCCCATTGCCGACACTACGACGACGAGGTTGAAGCCCTGCGCTCGGCGCTGCGCGACCAGCTCGGCGACGCGCTTGAGCTTGTCGGGTGTGGCTACGGAGCTGCCGCCATATTTCTGAACAATGGTTTTGTCACGTACGTTCAAGAGGGCCACCACACCGAGAGCTGCTCGTGAAATGCGATCCACCACCCGAAGAAATAGACCGTCATCACGAGGCTTACCACGATGGCGAGGATCCAGCGCCCCCGGTTCGCGGCCGGCGCTCGAATGGCGAGTCGCATGGCGTCCAACGGGCGGTTTCGCTCCACCACCGCGGCGGCGCGGTCGGGGCGGAACGCATCGATACTGGGCCGTGCCGTGACGGCGGTTTCGGCGGCCGAAGTGGTTTGAGCAGGCCGTCGCCGATGGGCGTCCTTCGTCGCCGCGGAGACGCTGCCGGACGGCGGCGGGCCGGACCGTCGATCGACTGCTTCGGCGGCCACGCCAGACCTGCTGGGCTCAGTAAAACCCATCGGTCCGTCGTCGGTTGGATCCAGCTCGATCTCGGGGTCCGTGATCGACCCCGTGCGATGCGGCACCGGGCCTCCCCAAGCGGCGACGCCGCCCACGGCCCGGCGTGACCGCCCCCCCGCGTCGTTCGCGATCGGATCGCTCCGGCTCGACCGCGCCCTCGCTTCAGCTGCCCTCCTGTCCGGCCCCCCCGCGTCGTTCGCGATCGGATCGCTCCGGCTCGGCTCCATGGGCGCCGAGTCGTCACCGCTTCGAACCGGACGAACCGCAAAGGGCAGATGCTCCTGAAAGAGCGGTTCATCATCCAGAGAAAGCGAAGTGAGGTCGGGGTTCGACGCGTACAGCGGCACTCGGTCGCGGGTCGTGACGATCGGGGCCGGCTCATCGTCGGTGATCGCGGGGGTCGGTTGGGTGGTGTCGACGATCGGCCCATCGATCTCGGCGAGCTCCGATGCCGACCGAGGAGGCCGGGGGCGGGCCTTTCGCCGAATGATCTGGGTGACCTCGACCGGGCGCTGAGGCCCGTGTTCAGGCACCGCGGCGCCGAGCCCGAGGTCCTTGGTCAGTGACGAGAAGAGGTCGGGCAGGGCCGATGCGCTCTTTTCCTTGGGGTGCCAGGTCGTCTCGGTCGTTGACGCCGTCTCGTCGGTCAGATCGCTGATCAGGGCCGCCGCGAGGTTCGACGAGGGTTCCGATTCCGTCCGCGCCGGTCGCGACGCGCCGGACCGCTGGGCCAGGAGGGCGGCAGCCCGCTCCGGCGCCCCGGCGTCGACGAAAGCCTTACCCAGGAGGCGGAGTGAACGGCGGTGTTGGGGCTCGATCGCCAGGGCACGGAGCAGCTCAACGTAGGCCATGCGCGGGCGGCCCTGCGCCAACAGCGCCGCGGCGCGCTGAACGCGCCCCTCGACCGATCCGGGGACCAGCTGGAGTCCGTGTTCGGTGATTCGAAGCGCCTCCGCCGCGTGCCCACGGGCGAGCAAGGCCGCGGCCAGCTCGGTAAAGGCGGAAGAGCCAGGAGCCGTCTTGAACCGCTGGACCAGCGTCTTCAAGGCTTCGTCAGCGTGCGGTATCTCCGCCGGGGCGGCCACGAGGTCTTTCTAGCCTAATTGGACTCCGCAGACCACGCGCCAACGCGCGGCGAGCGACACCGGGGAGCGCGGTCGACCGAGCCCGGAACAGGTTGAAGAGCTGCTCGGCCGTTCAGGCGTCGAGACCAGGCGTCGAGACGGTCCGCCCGTACCGCTGGGCTGACCCGCGGGGTGCGAATCGGTGTCATATGCAGTCGCCGTCTTCGCAGTCGTCGAGGGTATCTTCGCGGAGCGTCCGGTCCGGATCCGGCATGGCTTCTTGCCGCACCGCCTGCTTCCCGCGCGTCGGCGATGGCTGAGGGGTCGATGGCGCCGGATGAAACGACAGCCGTAGAGGAGCAAGAGCCGCCAGGCACGGACGACCACGTTCAGTCATTGCCGCCCACCGATTGGCGCGACGCATAGGAAAAGGGTCTGCGAGTCGGTATAAGTACTAACGAGTCCTGGTTGTCGACGTGGCTCATCGGAGAGCCACGGGGCGGGTTGTTTCTTCGGTCAGCCGTCTTCGGAGCCGGGCCGCATCTCGAGCGCGACCGCTGCGATGCTGATCTCGGGAACCGGCGCGGTCACTTGTTCCGCCGGCTGACCGGTGCCTTCCGCCAGGTCGTCGGCCAAATGTTGCGCGGTCGCGGCGTCGAGCATCCGAACCTTGAGGTCGCCTTCGAGGGTGGCCCGCATGCCTTTCGCTTTGGAGGGAACGAAGAAGCGATAGCCCTTGGAGGTAATGCGAATCCCCGTCGGCGAATGAGCGCCCTTCAGCTCGAACCAGCAACCGGACTTGCCGCAAACCCGACCGACGGTCCCTGTCACCTTGACGACTTTTCCGTCGAGGCTCGCGGCTTTCGTCACGACGTCGTTCACCGAGAGCGAGGGCCCGCTCGAGAGCGATTCTCCACGTCGGACCACCCCGTCGGTGTCCACGTACTCGCGATCCTCGGGCGATTCTCCACGAGCTTGGTCCGCGTGCGTCGGTGCCGACGCGGTCGCGTCCGTTGACTGACGGGCGGTGCACCCCGCTTGCGAGAATCCGGCGAACGCCGATGCCGCGTACACTACGACCACAGGGAAAACCGAAAATTGCCCCTTGCGCATGGACGTTCAGTAGCCTCGCAGAATCCGATTGGCCAGTGATTTCAGGCGAGAAGAGGATAGCGATACCGAGCGGGACATCGAGTGGGTCCGAGGTGTGCAGGGAGGCCTTCGCCCTGCTAGCATCGATCTCCATGACACTTCCGCCACACCTCGTGGAGATCCAACGCGAGATCCGGGGGTTCGCCGAAGAAGCGGGGCTCGACTTCTTCGAGGTCATCTTCGAGCTGGTCTCTGTCGAAGAGATGAACATGGTCGCCGCGTACGGCGGCTTTCCGACCCGCTATCCTCACTGGCGCTGGGGGATGGAGTACGAGCAGCTGTCGAAGAGCCACGAATACGGCCTCTCGAAAATCTACGAGCTCGTCATCAATACCGACCCTTGCTACGCTTACTTGATCGACTCCAATTCGATCATGGAGCAGAAGCTGGTGATGGCCCACGTGTATGGGCACTGCGACTTCTTCAAGAACAACTACTACTTCAAGAATACGAACCGGCGCATGCTTGATCAGCTCGCCAACCACGCAGCGCGCATTCGGCGCTACATGGACAAGTACGGTGTGGAGCGGGTCGAGAGCTTTCTCGACGCCTGTTTGTCGATCGAGAACCTGATCGACCATCGGGCGTTGTTCGAGCCGCGTCGACATCCGGATCCGGTCCCCGAAGACGTCGATGCCGGTGTCGCACCAACCCCGGTGCGGCTGTTGCCGACCGACAAGGGCTACCTCCGCAGCTACATCAATCCCTCCGAGTTCATAGAAGCCGAGCGGAAGAAGCTCGAAGACGAGGCCAAGAAGAAGAAGCGATTCCCGGCCAACTTGGAGCGGGACATCATCGGCTTCATCATGGAGCACGGTCCGCTCGAGACCTGGGAACAGGACTGCGTCGACATCATCCGGGAGGAGGCGTACTACTTCGCGCCCATTATCCAGACCAAGATCATGAACGAGGGCTGGGCGAGCTATTGGCACTCCCGAATCATGACCACCCGCGCTCTCCGAGACACCGAGCTCATGGACTACGCCGACGTCCACTCGTCGACGATGGGCATGCAGCCGGGCGCGATCAATCCGTATAAGCTCGGCATCGAGCTGTTCAAGCACATCGAGGAGCGGTGGAACAAAGGTCAGTACGGGCGCGACTGGGAAGACTGCGACGATTTTGCGACTCGCCGAGCCTGGGACAAGCAGACCGGAGAGGGGCGGGCCAAGATCTTCGAGGTGCGCAAGCTTCACAACGACGTGACGTTCATCGATGAGTTCTTGACTGAAGACTTCGCGCGCGAGCAGAAGCTCTTCACGTACGGAATGAATCGAAATACCGGCGACTGGGAGATTCAGTCGAGAGAGTTTCGCGAAGTCAAAGAGCGTCTGCTAGGCCAGCTGACGAACTTTGGTAATCCAGTCATCGACGTCATCGATGCCAACTGGCAGAACCGAGGCGAGTTGTTGATGACCCATACCCATTACGGCGTCGACCTTCGAGCGGATTGGGCTCGCGATACGCTTGAGAACTTGCATCGACTGTGGCGTCGTCCGGTAGCGATTGCAACCAGGATTGACAATAAACCGATCGTGCTGCGCTTCGACGGATCCAATCACTCTGATAAGCCGTACAGCGTGCGCGAACTCAACGCGATTTAGACAGGAAACTTCATGCGAATCCTATTCGCCGCATCGGAATGCGCGCCCTTTGCGAAGGCGGGCGGTCTGGGTGATGTCGTTGGCGCATTGCCCAAAGCCCTGTTGGCCCTCGGTCACGACGTACGGGTCGTCCTGCCCCGCTACCAATTCATCGCCACGTGGAACAAGCAGCGGCACTCGAAGCCCCTCGGTGTGCCGTTGGGCGATGGGGAAGCATGGTGCGGGGTGCTCGAGTCTCGGCTTCCGGGCTCCGACGTACCGGTATACTTCATCGAACACGACGCCCTGTTCTACGGCAGTCAACCGTACCACGGGTACGGAGGCTCGGTGGATGAGATGGCTCGGTTTGCGCTGTTGTCGCGTGCATCGCTGCAGCTGTGCCGATTCCTGGAGTGGGCGCCCGACGTCATTCATGTGCATGACTGGCCGACCGCCTGGATTCCGATCCTTCTCAACACCGTCGAGAATCAGCCACCTTTCGAGCGTACTGCGACCATCCTGAGCATCCACAACATGGCGTACCAGCCCCGGTTTCCGAAGGCTGGACTGTCACTGTTGCAATTGCCGGAGTCGGTCTTCGTCTCCGACGGTCTCGAGGATTTCGGCGAGCTCAATCCCTTCAAGGGGGGGCTGTACCATTCCACCATGCTGTCGACGGTGTCCCCCAACTACGCTCGCGAGATCCGGACCCCGCAGTTCGGTGAGGGACTCGACCGCACCATGAACTTCCGAGGCGGCGACCTCGTCGGGATTCTGAACGGAATCGACGAGTCCGTTTGGAACCCGGCCACCGACCCGAACATCGAAGCGACCTACACCGCGGATGATATGAGCCGAAAGGCGATCTGCAAGGCAGGGCTGCAAAAGGAGGTCGGCCTCGACGTTCGGCCCGATGTGCCGCTGCTGGGAATCGTTTCTCGTCTCAACTACCAAAAGGGCGTGGACGTGTTGATCGGCGCACTGGACGGCATCTTGAGCCTCGATACTCAGGTCGTGTTGCTGGGCTCCGGCGACCCGGCGTTCGAAGAAGAACTGAGGCATCGTTCGCACTACGGTTTCGGCCGATTCTTTGCCTGGATCGGGTACAACGAGCGCCTCGCGCACCGGATCGAAGCCGCCAGCGACATGTATTTGATGCCATCGCGCTTCGAACCGTGTGGGCTCAACCAAATGTACAGCCAGCGCTACGGCACCCTCCCGATCGTTCGGTCGACCGGCGGGCTCGCGGATACTGTGGAGCAGTGCGATCCGTCGACGGGCGCGGGAACCGGCTTCAAGTTCTACGATCTCTACGAGGCATCTCTTTACGCCACCGTGCAGTGGGCAGTGGACGTCTATCGCAACCAGCCCGAGCTCTTCCGGACGATGCAACGCCGGGGGATGTTGAAGTCGATGGGGTGGGACAACTCCGCCAAGCAGTACGCGTCGATGTACGAATGGGCGCTGGAACGAAAGCGAGGGTGAATCGGTCGAGGTACGGCGACGGCCCCAGGCGTCGCCGTCGGCATCGGACCGGCCCGAAATCAGGCGTGGCCGTCGGTGAGTGGGAGTTCGTCAGCCTTCCATTTGGTGGCTAGACGCTTCTGGAGTTTTTGCTTGATGAGGACCTCGAGCTGCCGGACTCGCTCGCGGGAGACTTTGTACCGAGCGCCGATGTCCTGCAGGGTCAGTCGGTCTTCGCTGTCGACGAGCAACCGATTTTCCGCGATGTAGCGCTCGCGCTCGTCGAGGGTCTCGATCGCTTCTCGGACGGCCTTTTGCAGCCGGTTTCGCGCTTCAGCGCTGCCGATGACCTCTTCTTGATTGGCCATCTGCGAGACCAACAGGTCGAGGCGTGTGGTCGACGCGTCAGCGGTCAGAGGAACGTCGAGCGACACGTCCCGTTCCTGCACGCGCCTGAGCATGGTGCTCAGTCGTTCGACCGGCAGCTCAAGCTGATCGGCTAGGGCCTGCTCGGCTTCGGGGGTGTCGCCGAGTAAGCTCTTCGCCTTGGCCGCCTCCCGTCGAAGCTTGAAAAACAATCGAGGTTCGAGGGCCGAGTAGCCTCCGGTGACCATGCTCCAGCTCCTGACCATGTGCCGGACCATGTAGGCCCGAATCCAGTAGTCGGCGTAGGTGCGGAAGCGCACACCGCGTTCCGGGTCGAACTTGCCCAAGGCGTGCACCAGACCGACGTTGCCGGCCGAGATCAGGTCGGACAGAGGAACCCCGTACCGCTGATACTTTCGAGCGAGGAAAACAACGGTCCGCAGATGCGCCCGCGCGAGGCGGTCGCCGGCGCGTTGGTCGTCTTGGTCCTGGTACCGACGAATCAATGCCATCTCTTCGTCGCGGCCCAGTTTTGGCGCTTTCAGCGCCTTTCGGATGTAAGTGTTGTGTGCTGCCGTTGATTCTTCCATGGTCATCTCGTCTCGAGTCGGAGTTTGTAGAAGCTTCGGAGGAGTTCGTCTAATGTTTAGCCGCCCCGACCGATTTTGTCTAACCTTTATTCAGGGTCTACAGGGCAGATTCAGTTTTGACAAGCTTATACGAAGCTTAAAAACAGAAAAATGTCGGGTATAAACCCGGCCTATAGGACCACAAACTTGGTCAGGAGTTGAACAGATATGCGGGTCTTCATTACCGGGGGAACCGGATTCATTGGACAAGAGCTCATTGCACACCTTCGGAGGGCCGGGCATGCCGCCGTCGTAATGTCCCGGACCCCTGAACAAGCTTGTACAATGTTTGGGCCCGAGGTCGAGGTCGTGAACGGGCGAGAGCCGAGCGAAATCCAAGAGGCGGTCCGGAGCGCCGATGGCGTGGTCAATCTGGCCGGAGAGCCGGTCTTGCCGGGACGCTGGACCGCCGAGAAGCGCAGCAGACTCGTCGAAAGCCGCGTCGGTCTGACCGAGCGCCTCGTCGAGATGATGGGCGCCGTTGATCCGAGACCCAAGGTGCTGGTTTCGGCGTCGGCGGTAGGATTCTACGGACACGATGCCGGGGCCGAGCCCCGGCCTGAAACCTCGCCGGCCGGAGACGACTTCTTGGCCCGGCTCTGCGTCGACTGGGAGACGGCGGCCCGCGGGGCAAAAGCCCACGACGTTCGGGTCTGTTGCGTCCGGATCGGACTGGTCCTCGGCCCTCGGGGAGGCGCCCTGAACCAGATGCTCGGGGTGTTTCGGGCGGGCCTCGGCGGGCGCATCGGGCCCGGGACCCAGATGATGCCCTGGATCCACCTCGATGACCTCGTTCGCTTGTTCGTGGCGGCCATCGAGGATCCGAGCTTCCCTTCCGTCGTCAACGGAACCGCGCCGGTGCCGGTCACCAACCGCGCGTTTACGCAAGCGCTCGGTCAGGTGCTGAATCGCCCGACCGTGCTGCCGGTGCCGAGCCTGGCGCTCAAGGCCGTTTTCGGACAGGCCGCGACCGCGTTGCTGGGGGGCCAAAACGCCATTCCGGCGGCCGCCGAAGCACATGGCTTTACGTTTCGATTCCGTGAGATGAAACCCTGCCTCGAGGACATCCTCTCGAAACCTCGGTAGCTTTGACCCTGTTCCAGTTCTGCTTGGCTTCTGTTCACACTGTGAAGAAGCTTTGCGCGTGTTTGTGTGTTGTAGGGTTATGGCCTACGGGCCGGCTCCAATTCGCCCGATATGCTTCATTTTACTGAAAAAAGGCTGGAAGGAGACGTGGCCGTTGCGCAATGTCCGGTCGACGCGTGTTCAGGTTTTGTCTACTGATAAACCAATGCGTGTCTAGCTTCTGCATAAAGCAGGGGCTCAAAACGCAATCGGAGACCATTGCTCAATGACTCGTTCAGTACTTCTTCGACCGGGATTGTACGGGATGATGTTGTGCGCGGGACTCGCCGCGTTCGCCTGCAGCGACGAAGACGGCGACAGCAACAACAACATCTCGAACAACAACAACGATAACGCCAACAACAATTCGAACAACCAGCCGACGCAGAACATCGTCGAGGTGGCGACCGCCAACGGCTCGTTCACCACGCTCCTCGGCGCGGCGACCGCGGCCGGACTCGACACCGTTTTGTCGGACCCCACGGCGACCTTGACGGTCTTCGCGCCGACCGACGAGGCTTTCGCGACCCTCGATGCTCGGCCTGACGTCGACCTGTCTTTGATTTCCAACGACGTCCTCGGCAACATCCTGCTTCAGCACGTCATCGGTCGAGACGTCCCAGGCACCGAGGTGCTGACGAGCCCGACCTTGACCACGGAGGCGAAGCTACCGCTGGTCGTGGATGCCACCGGTAGCCCGATCACGGTAGGCGACGCTGACCTGAGCAGCCTGATCGACGTCCCCGCCACGAACGGTCGTATCCACGTGATGGATGAAGTCATCGTTCCGCCCACGACTCTCGAAGTGGCGGCCGCGATTCCCGATAGCTTCAGCTCGCTGGTGGCCGCGGTCAATCAGTCGGCGGCCGCATCACCGACGGTGCGCGACGCGCTCGACCCCGCGACCCTGACCGGCGCCGACCCGATCACCGTGTTCGCTCCGAACAACGATGCCTTCACGGCCTCCGGCATCGACCTCACCACCATCTCCGATAATGAACTCGACCGCATTTTGTCGCACCACGCAGCCGTTGGGCAGGTGCTCTCGACCGACCTCCAAAACGGCCAGGTCATCACCACGCTGAACGGAAGCATCACCGTCAACGTCACCGGCGGATCGGTCAGCCTGACCGATGAAAGCGGCAACACCGTCAACGTCATCGACACCGATATCCGTACGCGCTCGGGCGTCATTCACGTCATCGACGGGGTCCTGATTCCGAAGCCCACCGTCGTCGATATTGCCATCGAGGCGGACTTCAACGCCCTCGTGGGCGCGGTCGTCGCGACCGACCTCGTCGGTACGCTCACCGGGCCGGGACCGTTCACGGTCTTCGCACCCACCGATACGGCATTCGAGACGCTCGAGACGGCAGTCCAAACCGATCTCACCCTGGTTTCGGGTGACGTGGTGGCCAACATCCTGCTGCACCACGTTGTTGCTGGCGACTTCGATTCGAGCGTGGTGACGGCGACGACGGGCTTCACAAGCCAGGCGAAGCTCCCGCTCGCGGTCGACACGAGTGGCCTTCCGTCCGGCCCGATCACCATCGGTGGCGCTAACCTGACCACCAACGCCGCCCTTCTCGACCTCGACGCCCGCAACGGCGTCGTCCACGTGATGGACCAGGTCATCGTTCCGCCCACCATCATCGACGTTGCGACCGAGCTCGACGCGTTCAGCCTGCTCGAGATCGCGGTGGGTCGGGCCTCGGCCGACGTTCAGTCCGCCCTTGAGCCGGACACGCTCGACGTCCCAAACCCGGCGTCCCCGATCACCGTTTTCGCGCCCACCGACGACGCCTTCATCGCCGCCGGTATCGACCCGGCCACGATTTCCGAGAACCTGCTCAACCGGGTTCTTCAGCACCACGCGGTCGTGGGTCAGAACCTCTCGACGGACCTCAGCGACGGTCAGGTCATCCCGACACTCAACGGCAACATCACCGTCAACGTGGCCAACGACCAATCGGTCAGCCTGACCGACGAGAGCGGGAACACCGTGAACGTCATCGACACCGACATTCGTACGCTGACTGGCGTGATTCACGTCATCGACGGCGTGCTCATTCCGAAGCCCACCGTCGTCGACATCGCCATCGAGGCTGATTTCACGTCGCTGGTCGATGCAGTCGTGGCGGCGGACCTCGTCGGAACTCTGACCAGCACTGGACCCTTCACGGTTTTCGCACCGACCAACCAAGCCTTTATCGACCTTGGGGTCGACCTGAGCGTTGTTTCAACCGACGTCGTCGCCAATATCCTGTTGCACCACACGGCGACCGGTGACTTCGACTCGACGGCTGTGTTGGGGGCGACCAGCTTGCCGACCGAAGCCAAGACTTCGCTCGCGATCGACACGAGCGGTCTTCCGGCCAACCCGGTCACCATCGGTGGCGCGAATCTCACCACGGACCCGAACTTCCTCGATCTCGATGCGCGCAACGGCATCGTCCACGTCATGGACGGGGTGATCGTTCCGCCGAGCATCGTCCAAGTGGCCGACGATACGGAGTCGCTGTCGATCCTGTTCGACGCTCTCGGCGCTGCTAGCTTGGTCGGTGCGGTTTCTCCGGACGTGCTGAGTGGTGACCAGCCGCTCACCGTTTTCGCGCCCACTAATGAGGCGTTTACGGCGGCCGGTATTACCGATCCCGTTAACAACCCGCCCGCCAATCTGGCCAGTGTCCTGACGTATCACGTCGTTCAGGGCCAGTTCTTGTCGACGGACCTGTCGGATGGGCAGATCATTCCTACCGTGAATGGGGCCAACCTGACCGTCGACATCGTCGGAAGCGATGTCTTCTTGATCGACGAACAGTCGAACTCCATCCAAATCTTGGATACTGACATTCGAACTCTGACCGGTGTCGTCCACGTCATCGGCGGAGTGCTCCTGCCGCCAGCAATTCAATAACCAAGCTTGAACTCGGTCGTTCGACGACGGTCAGTCGGGCGACCTGACAATTGAAACGGACGAGTAGCGGGGGCGTTCCATTTGGAGCGTCCCCGTTGCTCGTTTTAGATTTAGAGTGCCCTCTCGGACTAGCGAGGCCTTCTCGGACTAGCGAGGCTGGCCCGCGAAACGGGCGGCCGCGACAGACGGGTAAGCGTCATCACCAAGCCTGGACTAGCGAAACCAATGATCTGAAGAGGGCAACGAAGGCACGGCGGTCAAGACCGGTAGTGTCCCCGCTAATGTTCGTGATGACCGGTAGGGTCCCGCTGCTCGTTCGATCGGACGATCGCGTGAGCCGGCAGCGCCCGATTGTGCGGGGCCAGTCACGCGTTCACGTTCTTGGGGGAAGAAAGTGTTCTTCGTGAAGAGGGCCGTGATCGGCCCTTCGATGAGAATCAAGCGTCGCCAGAAGCGAGGCGGGTGCGAGCCTGTTTCAGGAACTGCGTGATCGCTTCATCGTCAGTGCCCGCGACGCCGCCGCCGGCCTCTTCGATATCCCGACGATTCAGGTTGGACGCTTGCCCGCCGACAACCCACGGTGTGCGGCCACACGCCTGCGCGTACTGTTGAAACAGGAGCGTCATATTGCGCGTCGGCTGGGCCACCGTCATCGAAAGACCGACCGCCTCCGGATTGCTCGCTCGGACAGCGGCGGCGACGGCCTCCGGTGGAGTGCTGGCGCCGAGCACCGTCGGCCGCCAACCTGCTTGCGCCGCCATGATGGCGACGCCGTACAGAGGCAGCTCGTGGCTCTCATCCGCCACACAACCCAGAAGAATTTGGCTCTCGGCATCGTGTCGCAGGCTCAATCGCACCATATTCCGGACGGCGCCCATGAGCGCCTGCGAGGCGAGGTGCTCTTCCGCGATGCCGGTTTCGCCGGTCTCCCACTGCTTGCCGAGGCGGACCATCGCCGGAGCGAAGACCCGGCGAAATACAGTCAGCGCAGGCCCGAGGTAGAGCCCACGTTGGATTTCGCGGTCGAGGGCAAAGCTGTCGAAGTCGGTGGCAGCGGCGACGATCCGATCTGCGGCCTCCGAGTACGGGTCTAAGCGTGTCGTGGGAGGAGCGTCGGAAACCGACGCGGTCAGCAGAGCCGAGCGCGGGTTTTCCGCCATGACGATTTTGGCGGCCTGCGAGGGCGCCGTGCCCTGGCGGCACAGAAGCGCCATGCGGCGAATGAGAGCGATGTCTTCCTCAGAGTAGAGGCGATACTGGTTGCCCGCGCGTTTCGGTGAGGGGACGCCGTACCGTCGCTCCCACGCGCGAAGGGTGGCCGTCGGCAGCCCCGTGGCTTCCGAAACAGCCTGAATCCGGAATTTCGGCGTACTAGACACGGCCCTATCCGACCTTCTAGAGCCCGCCCGTGGGGCAATCAAGTACTATCGAGGGTCTCCTCGGAGAGATGGGCTAGGTTTGCCTTCGTTGTAGCCGGCCGTGGTCTGAACCCCGACCACCGCTCGCTCGTTGAATCTCGAGCAGTTCTCGGCACCTACGTACGTAAAGGCCGACTTCAGGCCGGTGAGAATGTCTACGATGATGCTGCCGACGCTCTCTTGTCCTCTCCGAAGGTACATTCGTGAACTAGATATCCCTTCTTGGAAAAAGGCCTTCTGGGCTTGTTCGAACGGGTCTAGATTCGCAGTGCGATACCGGACGGCACGGGCGGAAGCCATGCCGTAGTTCTCTTTGTAAAGCTCGCCATCCCGGTCCTCTTTAATGTCACCCGGGCTCTCGTAGGTGCCAGCGAGCCAACTGCCGATCATGACGCGAGCGGCGCCTGCGGCTAGATAAAGACCTACGTCCCGGGGATGCTTGACGCCGCCGTCAGCCCACACGTGTTTACCGAGGAGTTTTGCTTCCGATGCACAGGCGGCGACCGCGCTGAACGTTGGACGTCCAACTCCTGTCTGCATCCGAGTCGTGCACATCGCGCCCGGGCCGACATTGACTTTGATGATGTCGGCACCGGCTTCGATCAGAGCCCGGGTTCCCTCGATGGTGCATACATTCCCCGCCACGATCGGAAGGGTGCGGGGGGCGATCGTTCGGACTGCTCGGATGGCTTCCAGCATACGGCGTTGATGCCCGTGCGCCGTATCGAGGACCAGCAGGTCGACGCCCATGCCGATGAGGGCGTCGGCCTGCTCCTGCACTTGGCTGGAAATGCCAACTGCCGCGGCCACCATGAGGTCGCCGTGAGCGTTGACCGAGGGTTTCAGGATCTCCAAGCGAACCGCGTCGTCGCGGGTCAGGATGCCCACCAAGGTGCCTTCTTCGTCGACCACGGGCGCCGCTTTCAACCGTTCTATTTCCATAAGATTGAACGCATCCCGATTCGGCGTGCCGGTCCGGATGGTCATCAACCGGCGGACCATGACTCGATGGGCCGGTGTGTACTGGTCCCAGTCACGTAAGTCGGCGTGAGTGATGATTCCCAAAGGCCGGTGGTCCGGGTCGACGACGACGACCATGTCGTGGGCCCGCTTGCGAATCAGTCCAGCGATGTCCCTAAGGGTCGCGTCTGGACGAACGGTAAGGGGCGTGTCGTACCGAACGTCGGCCCCCTTGATGTGGCGGACGATACGGTCGACCGTTTGGAGATCCATATCCTGCGGGAGCACACCAAGACCGCCGTAACGGGCCATGGTTTCCGCCATGCGCTTACCGGTGACCCCGTTCATGTTCGCGGAGACCGCCGGATGTGAGCCGCCGGGGAAGTCCAGCGGCGTGAGGTCGACCTCGAGGCGGGACGTTCCGTCGAAGTAGTTCGGAACCAAGAAGACGTCATCGAGCGACAGCTCCAGGTGCCGGTCGTGCTCGGGATGCAGAAACCTCATGCCGATAATGTTCCCTCTTCGGCTTGCGCCGGTCATCGAAGAATGGCCGACCAGCCGCCTTTCTGGCAGCCTTTCGCGGTGGCGAAACGCAACCGTTCATCCCGCGACCGAACGGACGCTTCTTCCGATGGGGAGGCGCTTTTTAATACGGCCTTTTCTGCGCTCGCGGACCTTCGGGCGGCGCTCCCCGATGAAACGCTCGCGGACGAACCACAACCACAGGTCGATGAAGGCTCGGCGCGCTTGCCAGGGGCGCCGTATGTCTTGAAGGGCAAGCTCGCCGTGCAAAAAGAAAAGAAGGGCCGAGCCGGAAAAACGGCGACTCGGATCCTGGGTTTGCAGCTCGACGACGCCGGACTGACCGCCCTGGCGCGAGATATGAAACGACAGCTCGGGTGTGGAGCAGTGGTCGAGGATGGCTGCGTCGTCCTGCTCGGTGATCTGGCCGAGCGCGCCGCGGCTTGGCTTCGTGAAAACGGTGCGAAACGGGTCGTCGGCGACTGACGCCAACGAGGCGAGGTTATTCGCTGGGGGTGAGGCGTGCGTAGCGGCCTCCGTGGAAAATCAAAGGCTCCCGGTCGACGTTGGTGAACGTCTTGACTTCGCCGACAAAAATGATGTGGTCCCCTCCGTCGTACTGGTGAACCGTCGAGCATTGAAAGACCGCCGCGCAGTCACTCAGTAACGGCACGCCCCCAAGGCCGGGTTCATAGGTGATGCCTTCGAACCTGTCGATGCCGGCCTTCGCGAACCGGTTCGATAGCTCGACCTGCTCTTGACAGAGCACATGGACCGCAAAGTACGGGGCCGCTTGGAAGAACGGCATCGAGCGGGCACCACGGTCCAGGCTCCAAAGAACCAGCGGCGGGTTGAGTGAAACGGAGTTGAAGCTGCTAGCGGTCAACCCTACCGGCGCCCCATTGGGATCGACCGTAGTGACAATCGTGACTCCAGTAGCGAAACAACCAAGGGCGCGGCGAAACGCCTTAGATTCGTCGGACATGCCCTTCAATCTACGTGGCCGGGGCGCGGAAGACAACGCGCCGCGGCGCAGTATAAGTTGCGACTGCCTATTCTTCGTTTTCGCCTTCACGATTCAACGAAAGCGCCACCCAGGCGATGCACGAGCGCTGTCGTCAAGACGACACCGCCAACTGAGGTCGTAGCAGGCCAAGCTCCGAAAGCGTGTATGCGAGCACCAGAGTCAGCTTGCGTTCGCGAGGGTTGGATGGGTCAGCCAATGCTCGGCTGAGCGGCGCGCCGCTCACAAAACGCTCCAAGGCAGCGGCGTCTCGCCAAGATAGCCCGAGTTGACCGGCTTCCGCGTCGAAGTCGGGACTCCGGTACATAGGGGTTGCCAGCCGGCTCAGGAGACGGCGCTCGAGGTCGGAAGTCCGACAGGACCGAGAAATCAGTGACGGGATCAGCGTGAGCAGGGCGTGGCCGGACCCGTTCGGTGATGGCGGTGACGGGTGCGCCGCGAAGGCGTATCGCCCTGCGCGCTCCGAAAACAGAGTCTGAAGATCGTCCTGAGCGAAGTGGGCCTGTTGTGCCCGGACCGCTTCGACCACGGGTGCGGCGGCGACCAGCTCGAAGGGCTGACACTGATCGATGACCTGGGCCACCCATGCCCGCAGCTGGCTCTGCTCGACTTGGGGGCTACATAGCAACGACCGCCAGGCGGCCAAGAGGCTTCGACTCGATGCTACGTGAAACAACCGTCCGCGATGAACGTGAAGCTCGTATCGGTCCGGCCGACCGTGCCGCTCGACCACGACGATGAGGCGTCCAGATTGTCGTCGACGCGACAGTCGACCGAAGATCGAGACCAAGCTGGAGCTCTGCAGGTTGCCGCGATCTTCGGTCTCGGGAAGGGTGCCTTCGGCTGACACCACCTCTTCGCCCAGCAGGCGCGCGAGCAGGGTCCCTTGGCGCCAGCTCCCGCCGTCGACGGACACTTCGGCGTCGAGCACCGGGCTGTCCAGCAGAAGCCGGCGAAGCACGGTCAGGGCATCGGGAACCGGGCGCGGACCAGTCTCCGCGCTGCCGGGCCGGCGCAGCCAGATGCCGGGGTCCGACGAGCTCGCGTCCTGAGCGCGGTCGGTCGCCAGCTCCGCCCTGCTCGGTACCGGTATGGAACGAGGGCTGGGAAGCCCAGAAGTACGCAGGGCGGGAAGCGGCGTGTTCCGTGGCATGGGGGCCTTGAGGATGTCGGCGGTCTCCACCTGGGAAGTCCCGCCGCGGATCGGAGCGACGGCCAACGGCGACGGCTCGACGGAAGCGGTCGAGTATCCGGGGGGCAACCGCGGGGGCTCGGCTCCAGTGAGCGCGGCGGTCCATCCCGCCGCCAACGAAGCGGGCGGTGCCTCGGGCTCCGGCTCCGTCCGAATTCTCGTCCGGTCCGGAACAGGCCGAGAAGGGAGTGACGTTCGGTTTGGCAGGGTGACGGCCGCGCCGACCGGCAGTCGATCGTGGGTGTTGGAGCTGACCGCCCACGACGACCCCGTCGGCTCTGCGCCGCGGTCGCGGCGCTCCGGTTCGGGGAGTTGGGCGAACGGATCCATGGGAGGGGGCATCGTCGGCCAGTCGACGTCGGCCCTGGGCGGCGGCTCGAGCGCCGCGCCGGTGTCTTCGCTCGGGATCTCGCTTTCGAGGGTCGGCACCTTCGACGGGTCCTGGTCAGCGACCCGGGAACGGTCGACGTTGGGAGGTTGGGCGGTCAGGATCTTCCGCAGGGCACGTTCGACGTCGACCAGGGCGACCCGATGGCGAAGCTCGATCTGCACGTCGACCAGCGCTCGCTGGAATTCCCGCGCAGTGCGGGTTCTTCGGGTGCGGTCGGCCCGAAGCGCGCTGAGGACGACATCGTCGAGGCTTGCCGGGACTCGGCTGTTGTACAGCGAAGGCCGGGCTCGGTCTTCATTACAGATCCGGGTCACGGTTTCGTCGTCGGTCGGACCTCGGAACAGTCGGCGGTGCGACAGGGCTTCCCACAGGACGACCGCGGCCGAAAAGACGTCGGCCCGCTGGTCGACCGGTCGGCCCGACAGCTGCTCGGGTGACATGTAGGCCAGCTTGCCTCGGATTTCCCCTGGAAAGTCGTCTTCGGCGCGGGTCTCGTCGTGGGCGACGCCAAAATCGCCCAGCTTCACCTCGCCGCCCGCCGACATGAAGATGTTCTCGGGCGTAACGTCACAGTGAACGAGATTGCGCCGCTGACCTTCTGCATTCCGAAGGTCGTGGGCGAAGGACAGGGCCTCCAGCACTTCGATAGCGATGTGCACCGACAGCCATACAGGTAAGGTCAAACGCTTGAGGCTGGCTTCGCGGAATAGCTTCTTGAGGTCGGTTCCTGGAATGTACTCCAGAACCATGTACAGCTCACCATCATGGTGTCCGAGCTCGAACACCTGCACGACATTCTTGTGCTGTACCTGGCTTGCGAGCTTGGCCTCCTCAACAAACATCCGCTTGAAGCGAGGATCGTTGCGAAATTTAGCTTGCAGCCGTTTGATGACCACCGGCTTCTCGAAACCGGCGACTCCAGGGAGCCGGGCTCGATACACTTCGGCCATCCCCCCAACCCCGATCGGCTCCAGCAACTCGTAGCGACCGTAAGGGGTCGGCTTATCCATCCGAGGGAACTCGTACTCGGCCACGGCCATGGCTCTAATCGGGTGGTTTCCGTCTCTTAAAAGGCCGGATGCTCGCAGCTCACTGGGGGGTGGAAGTCCGCGATGACCGATTCTGTCAGTCTCATCTCAACTATGGGTGCATGGGCTTCATTTGGGATATGTAGACACGGCATCTCTGATGGCTTTACCGGCGTCTTCCGAACGGAGCGAACGCTGTCTGGCGGTTCGAATATTTCTCAAACTGAGCTTTAGCTCTCTGCGAACCAGTCTCGAACTGTGGCGCGGTCGGCGACCAGGGCCGCGGCGACCAGCGCCGTTCGGAGTGCCGACATGTCAGGAAATCTGCGGGCCGGATCGACCGCGAGGCCTCGGACTATCGCGGGCCGGACCGCCGCTGGCAGTTCGTCGAGAACCTCGTCGCCGATCCCATGCAGGACAGCCTGCATTACCGCCGCGGGCTCGTCGCGAAGAAACGCACGCCGCATGAGCAGGCACTCGACCAGCAGCAAACATACGCCGTACGCGTCGGTGGATCGCCCCTCTAGGGCTCTTTGCGGGGCTACGATCTCCGGAGCGACGCGATCGAGGTCGGGGCGGGAGGTCGAGGAATGCGGAACTCGACTCCCGAGGGGCCGGGCGACCTCGAATCCAGTCAGTCTCGCCCGGCCGCTACGATGGAGAAGAATCGCGCGCGGCTCAAGACCTCGGTGAATGATCGGCTCGTTGAGGCCGTGCAGGTACTCCAGGGCTTCAACCACATCCAGCATCAAACGCAGGGCGACATCGAGGCGCGGGGGAGCATGGTGACCTCGGGCCGCCGCGTTCAGCAGCTGTTCGAGGCTCCACCCATCCAGGGGCTCGACGACAAAATGCACCTCGGGTTGGTCATCGAAGTCGAGCACGACTTCTACGTGTGGATGATGGAGGTTCGCGCGGATTTTCGCTTCCCGCACGAAGCTGGCCATCGATTCCGGGTCTGTGGCGCGGTGCGGCGGAAGCCGTCGCACGAGGACGTCCTTTCGGAAGCCGAGGGCACCGTTGAAGCGGGCTCGCTGCAGAACCCGAGTCTCGGTTTGTTCGAGGACGTCGAACAGCTGATAGCGTCCCAGGCGAGTTTCGAACCCCCGAGGGGCCGCGTGCGATGAGGTTTCACTGAATGCCTCTTCTAGATCGATCTTTGGACGGGCTACGCTGGGCTCGGCACCGGGATTCGTACGACGGAGCACAGGTAAGTCGGCGGTGGGGACCCTCGCGTATTCGAGCTCGACTTGAGAGTGGGGCAGCCCGTACGGCCCCTCGGGTGGCCGCACACCCGGCGCCCCATCACCCCGTCGGAGCGGCCGTCGGACGAAACCGCGCAGTGCTTGCAGCAGCAGCGCGTCATCGTCGATCGACTTCGCGTGCTCGTGCAGCTCGACTCGGTCGGCGTACAGTTCGCGGAGGAATTGGCCCAGTCGCTGGTAGCCACTGTCTATCGAACAGCCGGTTCGCTCGAGAAAACGGTGAATGGCCGTCTTCATGTCTTTGGCGCTTGGAACCCTATGCTCTGGGTCTTTGGCGAGCGCGGCGAGGAGGATTTGCGCGAGCTCATCCGGGAAGTTTGGGTCGAGCTCAGATGGTGGAATCGGTGGATGCTCCACGATCGAGCGCAACACCATCGCGTCGGTCGAGCCGAAGAACGGATGCTTGAGCAGTAAGAGCTCGTATAGAACAGCGCCCAGCGAGAACAGATCAGCCCGCGAATCGATGCCTCGGCCCTCGATCGCCTCGGGAGGCATGTAGGCGAGCTTGCCCTTCAATAAGCCAGGAAGCGTCTGGTGCAGACGTCCCTCGGCCCGGGTGACGCCGAAATCGAGCAGCTTCACATCTCCGCCGTAACTGACCATCAAATTCTGCGGCGAGACATCTCGATGAACGATCCGCAGAGGTCGTCCGTCCGCATCGGCGAAGTCGTGGGCGTATTCGAGCGCCTCGAGGGTGCCGAGGGCAATGGTGAGGCCGAGATCGATCGGGATGAACCTTCGCTGCTCGCCCAAGGTCGCGAGGAGGTGCTCGAGCGTGACGCCTTCCACCAGCTCCATCGCCAAGAAAAGTGAACCGTCGAGCTCTCCGATCTCGTACAGCCGAACGATGTTGGGGTGGTTGAGCTGCGCAGCGATGCGGGCTTCGTCCTGGAACATCATGACCATCTCGGGATCGGCCTGCAGCTCGGGACGGATGCGCTTCATGACCAGGTGGAAGGGGCGATGGTCTGCGTCGTCAAGCCGAGCTAGGTAGACCTGTCCCATGGCGCCGTCCGCGAAACGGCCGATGATCTCGTAAGGGACCGTCCGGGCGGGCGCGGTGCCTTCGTCTTCCGCGCGGAGGGGGTCGGGGCCGGACATCAGCATATCGTATCGCTGGTTCTGCCTCTGTTCGAACGTGGACAAGACCATACGTCACGTCGTCACAGGTTGACTCGGTCTTTAGGGGTACGGTGGGGAACCGCGCCGTGCCGGGGCGAATTGCAACTGGAACGGAATGCCGGGACCGTGCATCCTCGCCGGACGGGATAGGTTCCCGGATGGGGTAGCCCTCGGACCGGATAGGTTCCCGGATGGGGTAGCTCTCGGATAGCGTCGGCGTTCGGTGGTGGCGCTTCATGCGTGGCGCCGGCTTAGACGCCTTTCACCGCAGCGTAGAAACCGCAGCGTAGAAACCGCAGAGTAAAAGTTGGCGACGGACGCCTTCTCCGAGACGCTCCGTCGCCGCAACAGGCCTCGGAATCAGAGGCGCTTCACGTCAGCTGATGCACCTCGGGAGACCATTAATCTTTATCACGTTTGCAAATCCTCCCCCGGCAGTGCCGCCGGCACCTCGCCTCAACATCGCGCTCCAGCGTCCGACTCAGCGAGGCGTTCAATTGTAGGGGACGTCCTACGTCCCCGAGGTTACGACGACCTTCTGTAGCCTTTTATCGACTTGATTCAGCCTTAGACCAGCGCGGTATATACCCGGTACGCCACGGCCGACAATCGGCCCGCGACCCGACGCTACCTGAACTCAAACAATGACGCCAGGGGGCACTGCGAGCAAAACGTCGCCAGGTCCCTCACCCGGTGCTCCGGCTCACGAGGCGGTTGGTTCGGGGGACGCAATCGAGCTTTCGCCGGCGAGTGTGGCGATGGCGGTCGGCAAGAGGCTCCCGAGGATTGACGGTGCGAGCCTTGCGATCGAGATTCCGGGTGTGTTGTCGCCCCTTCAGCTCCGGATCGCCACCATCGTGGGGGTCATCGCGTTCGTGGTGATCTTCGTGGTGCCCGAGTTCTTGAAAGACTCGGATGCGCCGCTGCAGCCCGGCGACCGGCTGCTGTTCGCGGTCACGGAGACTTCACCCAGCAAGTCAAAGGCTTACTTGCTCAGGGTGATCTTGCACAAACGCCCGGCTGGATTCCTCGAGGTCGAGGTCCGAACCGAGCATGGAGACCGTCTCGTTCGGGTCGATCGCAAGCTGAGACCCGTCGATGCCACCGACCAGATCGAGTTCCCACTCGCCCTCGGCGGCTTCCTGGACCCAGGCGCGCTTTGGCTACCGTCGGAACAGCGGGTGCTGGACAGCATCTCGTTGGGCGGCTACGTCAAGAGGGTCACCAGCTACAAGGCCTTTAAAGCCCTTGAGGTCGAGGCGGGGCCCGACAACTTCCGTTACTACGAGCTGGACACCGGACTGCTGCTCGGCTTCGAACGAAAGGACCCGGGGGGGCGCGAAGTTGCCGGCACCTTGATGTCGCTCCGATGATGTCCCATTCTCCGAAGTCCGGTTCCGACGCCCGGTTCCGACGCCCGGTTCCGACGCCAGGGTGGGTTGAAAGACTCGTGTAACTTCCTTCCATTCCGCGACATCGTGACAGAGAGATTATTCATGAATCGAAGCGAGCTCATCGATGACATCGCGCGTCTGCTGGAGCGAACTAGCCACGCCCACCACGAAGCCTTCATCCAGGTCGATGGGGCCGATGATGATTGGGCGGTCTGGTATGCCCAGTATCTTCAGCAACCCCTCAGCCACCGGCTGGGCCGTCAGCTGTCGCGCACCGACATTACTCGAGCGCTCGTCACCTACGACGAAGAGCAGCAGACCCGAGACCCGGGCAGCGACTGGAAAGGCATCTACGCGGCGAAGTTCGTCGAGCAGTATATGAAGGCACCCGAAGAAACGCTGTCGTTGTACCAGTTTCAGGCCTGCCCGTTCTGTGCTCGGGTTCGTCGGGTTATTGAAGAGCTCAATGCTCCGGTCGAGTATCGAGATATTTTCGAGAATCCGACCTATCGCGACGAGTTGATCACGGCCCGGGGGCGGCCGACGGTCCCCGTCCTACGATGCGATGCTGGCGATTCGTCGCGGTGGATGCCCGAGTCGGCCGACATCATCGCCTATCTTCGCGAGCGTTTTGGCTCAGCTGAGTCATAGTCATCTGACTTCGATCACTCGGCGGCCGTAGGTTTGCAGCCCGTGTGCTGCTGAACTCAATGGATCGGCGTGAAGGCGCGGTCGTCAAAAGCGCCGAGCTACGAGGACTTGGCGGTCGCCTTGAGGGCGGCGGCGATCATCTTTCGCTGAGCATCTACCGCGTCGAAACGCGCCTCGACATTGATGTAGCGAATCCCCCGCCGAGCGCAGTACACGGACATCGAGCCATCATCCACCGGCGAAGTCGCCTGCAGAGCGACATTGAAGCCGGCGTCGCGCAGGTGGTTGAAATCGGCCGGAGTCGTTACGAAGAAAAAGTCGTGCTGATGAAGCTCGGGTTTGACGAAGACGTCAGCCGCGTTGGGGGCCTCGCTTCCGCCCGTAAGATAAGAACGTATCGAGTAGTCATCGCGGGTGTTGTGGACGGCAATCACCGCCGGGGCGGCTTCCATGCGCCACAGCGCGAGAAGCTGCGTCCGAAATGACCTTACGGCGGCGATGGCGACTTCGGGGGCGGCGCCACTTTTGATCATGAGGGTGGATTCGATTCCCGGGTCGCTGAAGATCCGATTGGGGTCGAAGCGGAACATGTCGCCGCCGGTCGAAAAGGTGAGGCATCGTTCCGGATCGCCAGCGAACGAGAACAGATGGCCGACGCCCGATTCGACGACCGACCGGGCGGCCGCGACGGCCGCCAACTCGTTGCGATGCACGTGAATGAAGCGGGGGCCGTTTCCTCCGGCGAGTTCGACAAGGTCGATATGGCTGTCGCCCACTTGGATGCGGTGAGACTTGACCACGAAGCCCTCGGTTACGCCGCTATGCACCCGTTTTCAATCAGCCCTGGTCGGCCGGCTGGCCGATGCTCGAGTCTTAGGGAGGTATTTTATCGGCAATTTCGGAGTCTTAGCACCGGCTCGAACAAAAACCGAAAATATCGCACACTGTCGGATATTGGCTGACGATAATGAAAAGCGTTCCGTAGGATCGGGTGAGCCCGCCCCCCTGCGCGAAGGTGGGAGCGATATCGATGCAGACTATCCGCACGGGAAAGACTGGCCGGGATTCGGCCGATCCGCAGGGATCCGAAGTCGTCGAATTCAATCGATCGAAAGCATGGGCGAATACCCTCAGCCAGCTGCCTCACGCGCTTCATCTATACAAGAGCAAGTTCCGGAAGGCCGATGAGGCGGTTCTTAAGCGAGTGACCTTCCTGGCCGGAAGTCCGATCACGGCCGAGCGGTGGGCTTCCCTGGACCGATCGGCTCGCCAAGAGGTCGTGAAGCTCCTGAGCCAGACCGGGGTGTCGGTTGAGGACCTTGCCCCGCGTGGAAGGAAGCGCCCGGCTCCCGGCGGCGACCCCGACGGACCCACCGACGGCTTTTCCAAAGAACTCGGGTTGTCGTGGGCCAAGCTCGTCGACGCGTTACCGTTCAATCTCTACTACAACACCGTCAATCCAGGTTACGTGCCGGCGGCCCACCGTGACGTGGTGGAGACTCTGGGCGAACAGATTGCGGACCGTTCGCCCCTCGACCTGCCCGAGTGGCCGTCGCTCGCACCGGTTGCCCGGCATGCGCTGAGCTACCAGCGAATCCGCTTTTATCTCGACCCGAACTCGTCGTCTCCCATCACCCGCGACGAGTGGCAGGCGATGAAGCCCGAAGCGCGCCACGAAGTGCTCGCCCTCCTTCAGGACAGCGGCTTCGGTCTCGCGCATTTTCAGAGGCCGAAGGCCCGCGAGAGTCACGCTGGGCGCACCGTCAAGAATGTAGCGCCGGCCGATAGCGGGGCCGAAGACGATCGCGAGTTCGCGTTGTCATCATCGGTAACGTCGCTTGCCAACCTAGTGACGCCGGTCGTCTCGCGAGCGTTGACCCCGGGGGCCAACAAGGACGTTCCCGGGACTTTCGACTACGAACGTAACCGTATCGTCGATGAATCTTCGAAATTCTTGGTTACTCGATATTATGGCTTCGAACGACAAGACTTCGCAGACCGGCTGATCGCCGCCGCCCGACGAGGCGTAAAGGTCGAAGTCGAGATGCATCCGCCCGAGACGGCCACACGCCAGCGGGCTCAGCGGGCCGCGTGGGACAAGCTCATGGCGGCCCAGACCCAGGAACCGTCGGTTCGAAGGAACCTGACGGTCGCTGAATCGACCATCGTCCCTCACGACCCCGAGAAGCAGTTTCCGCAGATCATGCACGAGAAGTCGGTCGTTGCCGACACTCCGGACGGCACGCTGGTGGAGCTGGAGGGCGGTATCAACGGGGGCAACAACTCCCCGAATAACCTCGACTACGCGATGCGCATCGAAGGCACCGCGGTACACGATGCCTTGCGAAAGTACCTGTCGTTTCGGTCGAGGGCCCACGATGGGGTCGACTCGGTCGCCGAAGCGATGATCCGCGCTTTCCCCCGGGACGACCTCGAAAAGAAGGTGGTCGCGAAGTCCGAGCGCGACGGCATTCCGCTCACGAAGGTCGAGCTCGGCGGTGGAGGCCGGCGGCAGGTACCACAGCCCGAAACCTACAGTCCGCAAGACCTCCAGCGCCGAGCCGAAGCCGGCTTGAGCATCAACCTCAGCATTCACGACGTGGCGCGCTTCACGCACGTAACCGACGCCGGCAATCCACGCTGGGGCGTCAACGCCGCGCTCTCGGACGTGTTGACCACTGCTCTTCGCAATCGTTCGGCCGTGACCATAACCATTCCGAGAGAAGATGAGAGCATCGACCCGGCCCATTACCTGGCCATCAAGGACGCGACGGGCCCTCTTCGCCAGCTCGGCGCCCTCGTGTGTTGGGACGATACTGTCATTCGTGACGTTTCGTACAAGAACCTCGTCTACGACAACCTCGATCTGGCCATCGAACGCAAGGAGTCCTGCGACGTCGCCGCTTTCGCGCTTACCGACAAAGGAGTGATGGAGCGGATCGTCAACTTGCACCGCACCCTTCAAGACGTCCCGGAAAAGCAGCGTCCGCCGGTGCGGGTCGCCGTGCACGAGCTCGAAATCGATGACCTGCAAGTGAATCAAAAGGTCGTGGCCCTCACGACCGCGGGCGTCGACGTTCGCGTGTTCACCGACCGCGATGCCGTCGAGATTGCGCAACAGCTCGGTAAAGAGCTCAACGTCCGCATCAGCCCGGAGGACATCAAGCTGCACGCGAAGGGCATGATCTTGGGTCGGACGACCGCCGACGGCGAGCCGGTCGATCCCCGGACCGCCCACGGCTCGGCCAACTTCAGCGATTCCGGCTTTGAACGAAACGTCGAGGGCGGGCGCTTTTACCATCATCCATCGGTGGTCCAGCAGATTCAGGAACGGGTCTTCGAGGAGATCTTCGCGCGCAGCCGGCCCGTCGACAAACTGGAGCTGGTTCCGCTCGCCCACCGGCAACCGATCTTTCAGTCGGTGCCTCTCGATACACCGATCGAGGACCTCAGCCTCATGGCCTACGACCTCGAGACGACGGGCTTCGCCGCGCACTTTGGCGACGTGCCGGTCTCGATGGCCGCAGTGCGCGAATCGCTTCAGAAGACCGAGAATGCCGATGGGACGGTGATCTGGTCGCGGCCCGATGAGCGAATTGGCGTGCTCAACGCGCGATCACGCCTCGGCTTCAACGCTTTCGGCAGCGAGCAAAAGGTGCCAAAGACCGCAGCTGACATTCACGGCCTGACCCGTGACAAGCTCAAGGACGAACCGCCCCTGCAGGACGCGCTCGAGCGCTTCCGAGCCCTCGCCCAAGCCGACGGAAAGGTTGCGGTGCCGCTGGCCCACAACACGAAATTCGACGCGCCGTTCTTGGACCTGCAGTACGCGAAGCCTGAGCACGCCGTCGACGGGGTCAACGTCGAAGTGGTGGACGTCCCATCGATCTGCACGATGGAGCTCGCCAAGCTGGCCCTTCCTTTCAAGAAGAAGGCCGACCGGGCAGAAGGGGAGGAGCGCCAGAGCTACAAGTTGACCCGACTTGCCGAGCAACTTGCAGGCCGTACCCAGAGCGACGTGCACGATGCGTTCGAGGATGTCGACCTGGCGATCGACGTGCTGGTTGGGCTGGCGAACAAGCTCCAGGCCCGAACGCTTCGCGACTTGTTACCCGACGACCGTCTCTATCTCGATGAGGAAGGCGCATCGTTTCCTGTCTACGCGGGGCCGAAGGGCAACCAGCAGGTTGCGCAATTCAAGAACGACGCCGACCCGCGTGTGGCGACGACCCACGGACGCAACATGACGGACGGCACTGAAATGATGGGGGCGCCGAAGAAGATTTACGACCATCGGGTGATTGGGTTCGAGGGGAACCGGGTGGAGGTCGAGCTCACGACGACCACCGGCGAAAGCCAAGAATCTGTGCGAGGCTGGGTCGATGCCGACCAAGTCCGATTCTACCAGGGTGGTGCGACGTACTGGAGTCTCCGGCAAGCCGGTCAAGAGCTCCGTCTGCCGTGGCAGATGTCGCGCGGCGAGTTCTGGCGTGAGGAAACCGAGGTGGCGGCCCGCAAGGCCGCCCCGGATCCGGCGGCGAAGGGTCGAAAGTCAGCTGTCGCGACGGCCGATAGCGCTAACGTGACGACGCTCCGAGCGCAGCTCGCTTCGGCCAAGGCCGCGCTGGCGCGCGCCAAAGAGCGGTCGACCGACGCCGAGTCAGACGCCAGCAAGCTAGAGAGCATCTCGGGCGAGGCGCGTCGTTTCGCCGACTCCGCGCGAGATCAGCTCGAGTTGGCGGAATCCAGGGTGGAAACCCTCCGCGCCATGTTACACAAGGAGGCTCTATGATGAACGAAGCGCTAACCGACATCCTGGAGAAGGTTCAGGACGCCGTGGACGCAGAGGGGGCGCAGGCCGACGCAATGGAGGCGCTGATCCTCGAAGACCCCATCGCGTTCGCGGCCGAGTACCGGGCCTATCTGACCGAACGGGAGCGTCGCCTGCTCGGCGCAACCACCGTCTAGGCTGCCAAACAACACCCTCACGCCGCGCGGGCGAGCACCTCGCGGCCCCGGATCTCGAGCACTGGGGTTCGTCCAATCCACCAGTGGATGTTTGAAGCAGGTGGTAAGGCAACGATTCGGTCGCCGTGAACGCCCTGCAGATGACACCAGGCGCACAGCGTCGCGATGTTCTCGTCCTCGTCGCCTCCACCGTCGGCCCGGAACTCGAGGTGGTGCGGCGTAATGTCCGTGCGGTCGCAGACCGGGTTGCTGCAGCGATGGCGGTCGCGCCGGAAGACCGCAGCCCACTTGTCGTCTCGAGCTTCGAGCCACGGAAGCCACGCATCCCATAGACAGATGCACATGAACGCGACAAAAGAAGCCTTGGGGCCGGCGAGGTTCCTGAATTGAGCCTCGACCTCGGAGAGGTGGGCGCGAACGTCGGCGGATACGCAAAACCGCACTTCGCATCCGGTGCCGGCCGGGAGAGTTACGAACGTCTGCGGAGGACGCAGGCGAGCCGTTCCCAGCAAGGACGAAAACAGCTCGCCGGTCTGAATCTTGCGCTCGAGCTCGGCGATCTCGGCGAGCGCCGCGTCGTCGGGCGGAGCGCACGACGCGGCGTTGTCGAGAGACCAGCGCAACCGAACGGCATTGACCTCTTCGCGGAGGTGCAGCACAGTGCGCCGCCGGGCCCGGTCGACCCAGAGTTTCGCCATGACGGGCCCGAGGTTGGGAATTCGGCTAATGGCGAGTGCGGCTTCGTAGCTGATCTTTCCGGACACCAGCGCGTCAGCGAGAGCGGGCTGCTTCTCGGCGCGGCGGGCCAGAGTGGCGCGCTGCTCGAGGCTCGATAGAGACAGGCCCACCCGCTCGGTCGCGTACTGTTCGCGCGTCGCGTAGCCGAGCGCCCACCAACCGCCGCGACCGATCATCGACCGAGCGAGTCGCCCGATGCGCAGGTCGCGCTCGGCCATCTGTCGCACACATCGGCGGATTTCTCGGTCGATCCCCTCCACATCACGGGGGAGGGGAGGGTCATCGGCCACCGCGATCCCGTGCGTGACTTGCTCCGATGGGTTGGAGCGACAGGACGACGGACGCGACGACGGATCGTCCAGGGGACCGACAAACCGCCCGATCCCTGCCTCACCCAGAGTCTGTGTCGCCTCGGGGTCGACCACAGGAGCGGGGTCCGGCCCGGACTGGTGATGGGCGTCCACCCGGTGTTTCATTTCATCCAGCGCTCGGACTGCCTTCGCATCGACTTCGGGAACGACGACGCCAGCGATGGGCCGAGCCCCAAGCTCATGCAGGGTAGACTGCGCTTCACCCAGAAGCGCGGTCAGAAAGACCTCGTCGTCGATGCGCCGACCCTCGATGTGCTCGACGACCATCCGCGACATTTCGACCATAAGCCGCTCAGGCGCTCCCACCGCGCGGCTCGCCCGGACCGGCGGCGCGTCCTTGTCATCAAGCTCGCCGCTCCCTTTACACAACGCCTTCATCTGTCGGACGGTGCGGCTGCTGGCTTCTTCGAGCAGTCTGTGTTCGCAGTTCGCCGTTGCCACCCGGACTAAGACTTCGGCCATACTCCAGCTCAGGCGCCCTGACAACATAGCTTGCCGAACCGAGGCCAGCTGACGCAGCCGGATCCGTCGGGCGAGCCGACGAGTATCGTGGCACCAGCGTTCGCTCCGGCCGGCCCGCTCGACACCGTAGCCAGCAAACGAGGAGAAACCTAGCGCGTGATGCCCGTCGTCTTCGTACAGCGCATCGAAGAGCTCACCGAGGCGCAGCCGAAGCCGGTTCTGTTGCCGAGCTAGCCGAACCAACTCCGTGTCGTCCGCAGCAGTGCACACCAGTGAAGCACGCTCTGCGCCTGGAGCAGTCTCGAAGGGAAGAGTCCGGGGAGCCGCCTCCATGATAGTCGCGCCCCGCATCGCCGCTGCTTGAGTTGACGAAGTCTCCACGCAGATAGTATTTGCTGATACTGAACACCTGCACAACTAATTTGTCGTCTAGAAGTATTGTTCAAGAAGGCACCGGTTTTCGTGCCGACGCTTATCGGGGGCCGGAGAGATTCGAATTTCAGCTGCGCTCAATCACGCAGATCTTCGGGGTCAAACGTGTAGGGTCTAGAGCGCCGATTCACTTGGAGCGTGCTGTTGTCGCGCCGGAATCGGCCCGTCGGGTCGTCGCGTGAGGAGGGCGCGTATCGGGAATACGCAACCGACGAAAGCCGAAGGCGGCGCGGCGAGCAGACGGGGTAAGAACCAGCGACAATAGTGCGATCCAAGTGAATCGGCGCTCTAGCTAGGTATTTGGAATCTGCTGCTCGAAGTCGCGGAGAGTAGGTCCAGGCTTCCCGGTTCCGCAGATGTTCGCATTCTGCCTAAGAACGCGTGTGTCTCCAATCCCCGCCAACCTTAGATTTTCGGTTCCCGCAAGGTGTGGTTTTGGTTCCGGTCGGCTTGAATTATTTTAGTCCTTGGATTCCCGGCTGTCTTAGGTTTTCGAAGTCCGCCCTGGCTAGGTCTTTGATTTCCGCCTAGCTTAAAGGTTTTCGGTTTCCCGCCTGGCTATGGTTGCCAATATCAAGAATCGCCGCCCCCTGCGTCTCCTACTGTCGAGTCACGCGGTCTCGTCCGCAGATGTTCGGATGCCTTCGCGGAAAGTCGTTCGGCGCCTCGCCTCGACGAACCGGCCACCGTCGGCCTCGTCTCGTCGCCAGGCGGGAAGCCTAGATCTGGTGTTGGCTGCGTTCGAGCTTGGCAATGCCCTCGAGCGCGCGGTCGACCTCGTGCGCTTCGGCCGGCAGGCGGGGGCGCGTCGTGCCGTCGGAGGTGATGACCACCGCGTGGGGAGCGGCCTCGGGATGGCCTTCGCCGGTGAAGAAGACGGTGATCTTCACATCGGGCCAGCGACCTTCTTTCACCTGGGCTCCAAGCTCTTCGACCGTTTTCTTGAAGGTGCCGTAGTCGTCGTCCGAAAAGCCCCACATGTGCAGGAAGCGTTTCGCCTTGCCGCCGTCGCGGGAGACGACGGGCTGCGCCGACGGGCCGAAGGGCGCGTTCTGAAGGCGGTCGAGGTACTGCTCCATGACTCGGACCTTGGCCGACGACGGCGAGGCGGCATCCCCCTTGAGACGATCGGATAGGCCCGGAAGATTGACCGGAAAGATGTTCTCACGCGGCAAGACGTGTTCGATGTGGCCGAGGTCTTGAAGGTTTCGCATGCCCGCGTGAATCGTGTTCGGGTAGTGGCCTCGAGCGGTGATGATGGTGCTCCACTGCGCGGTGGTCGGCGACGACATGGCCCGCTGAAAAGCGTCCCAGCTGGGGCCCTTCCAGTCGCCGGCGTCCATCGCTTCGGAGAAGTCGCGCCAGAAGATGCTGGGATCTTCGGCGTCCCGAAAGTTTCGGAACGAGTTCTGCGCACCGTCTTTGGTCAGGATCTCGTACCGTTCGAACTCGCCGGACTTACCGATCACTTCGCGCGCTTCTGCGAACGCACTGGTCGACAGCGGCCGTTCTTCGCCCGTGTCTTTGTTGAAGACAATGATCTTGGTGTCGAGGGACGCGATGTTGTCGTCGAGGTCGAAGTTCCAGCCCATGCCCTGGCTGATCTTGGCCAAGCGATTCAGGTCGGCCCGGTTGTGAGGGGGCAGGATGCCATCGCGGACCGCCTTGCGGAGCGAGTGGATGGCTCGACGGAGGAGCGGGACGCGCTCATCGGTCGGCGCAGCGGCCAGCTCGCGGTGCATCGACCCCACTTGATTGGCGAAGTCGGTGCGCTGATCGAGGTAGTTGATGATCGTATCAAGGGCTTGGTTGGCCGCGGCGACCCGGCTCGGACCGGGCTGGTCGACGTCGTCGAGCAGGCGCGCCACCGCGATCCCCTCGGGGCTCGTGAAACCTTTCTGCGCGGCCACCCGGACTCCGACCAGAGCGCTAGGCCCGGTGCCGTTCAGGTTCCGGTGGTGGTGCATCCCGTGCGAAACGCCCTTCGGCGTCGAACCGGACCCGGTGTCCGGCATCTCGGTCGGCTTCTCGAGCCGCGTCGACGCAGCCCCATCGGACTTCGCCGTCTTGCCGACAGCGCCCGGGTGGATAAGGGGAGGGGTTCGCTGTCCGGTTCGCTCGACCATGTCCGTCAACCTGTGCCGGGGCCTTCAGCGGACGACCCCTCGGCGAGCGGTTATCGGTTTATGTGAGCAACGGTTGCGAAGATTCGAATCGCTCAGGGCAATTCGGCGTCGACCTCGGCCACCGGTTGCGAGGTACGGGCGACCGTGTTGGCCGAACGGCTTCCGTTCTTCGGCGCGTCGCCTTCGGCCTCGGTGTTTACCACCGAGGCATGGCGAATGCGGGCCGAGGGCGATGAATCGCCGGATTCCGTGTCCGACAATCCAAGCTCCTGGGCGGTGAACCCGATCATGCCACCGGACTGGGTGACCAGCTGCACGATGTTCTGACGGGTCTGCAGCTCGAGCATCCGCATCAGGGCCGCCGAGGCGACCGGGTCGCGGTCGCGGAAAGCGTCGGCGATCCGGTCGAGTTGTTGGTCGTGCAGCCACATGACGCCGCGGGGAACGCCCGGTCCGCCGCCGGCGACCGGCGCTTCCATCGCCGCCGGATCGAAGGATTCAGGGGGCATCTCTTCGAACGCGAAGCTGGCTTCGTACACATGAATGCCCAGCGGAATGCCCATGATGGGCTGTTCGCCGGTCTGATTCTCGATCTCCTGCAGGGCCTTGGTGACCGCGGTCTCGATGGTCGTTTGGTTCGCGCGGAGCTCTTCGTCCCGGTACTTGCCAATCTCGTTGTCAAAGAGGTTTTCGACCCGCCCGGCGAGGGCCGAGCCAAAGTTCTGCAGCTGACAGACGATGTCGATGCGGTCCGGGTCGAGCTGAAAGGTCACCGTGGATTTCACCAGGATCCGGTGCCGGTCGAGGGTCATGGCCGGAAACGGCCGGGGCGTACACGTGTGGATGCGCAAACTGATTCGCCCCGACGGCCGCGCGATGAGCGAGCTTTCGACGTACTCATCGCTCGACGGGCGCTGAGTCATGAACGTGAGGTCGGGCGCGTCTCGCTTCTTCAGAACCTTGATGGCGGGGTTCCACAAGGTCACCGGCTTACGGATGGCGGTGGTGTCCTTGCCTTCCTTCTGCATCACGTAAGTGTGGTGCTCGGAGCCGTCGTACGTTCGCCGGGCCCTATATATCAGCACGCCCAGCCCCGCCGCGGCGATCACGCCGATAATGATCAACAGAATTTCCAATGTGTCCTCCCGCTCCTGGGGTTCCAGCACGAACCGAATTCGCGCCCCCCTCTTCGCTCTCTCCGCTCGCTGCGCCGCCTTCGCACGTTGCGCGGCTGCGCCGTGCCGCCCTAGGGTAGCGACCTGATCGCACCTTCACAACTACCGCTTCGGCTTGTCCTTTGCTGCGCGGTGGCGTTTGAATGCGGGTAAATGGCGTTTCGATGGCTGCTCGGGCTCCTTTGCCTCCTCACGCTTCCCGCGACCCTCTCTGCCGCCGAGTTTCAGCGTCCCGCGGGCGCGGCGGCGATCGAAGAAGTCACGGCCGGTTACCAGGCACTGTTTGCGTGCTCGGCGCATTTCGTGGCCGGGCGCCCGCTCAGCGACATCCTCGAGGTCGAGCTGGTCGACATGAAGCCTTTCGCCCTGCCTCCACCGCAGATCGACGAGAAGCGTAGGCTCGTTCGGGCCCGCGATCAAAAGGGCCGAGTCATGATCGCCGCGTACCGAGGAACCGTCGGGTGCACGCTCTTACCGCCCCACTGGTCCGAGGCCGACGTCAGCCGCCTCCCATACGTCGAGCTCCCGGCCGCTCCGGATCGCGAGCAGGACCCATTTCCGCTCGGCGACCTCGCAGCCCCGAACCCGAGCGACCGGCAGCGACGGGTGTTGTCGACCGCGTTCGACGGCTCGAGCTACGGCGACGGCACGGTCACGGTCGGCGTGGTCATCGTCAAAGACGGGGAGATCGTGGGTGAGCAGTACCGGCAGGGGTTCGGCATCCGCCGCGGCTACCGCACCTGGTCGACCGCGAAGAGCATTTCGGCCACCCTCATCGGGATCGCGGTGCGCGACGGCCTAATGAAGCTCGAGGCGCCGGCGAACGTCCCTGAGTGGTCGTTCTTCGATGACCCGCGGCAGCGGATCACGGTCGCCAACCTCCTACACATGTCATCGGGCCTTTACAGTCAGGGCTCGAACACCAACGCGATCTACTTCGGCGGCCAGGACGTGGTCAGCGCGGCGACCACGAACCCGCTCGAAGCGACGCCAAACACGCGTTGGCAGTACGCCAACAACGACACGCTGCTTGCGCTGTATGCGCTGCGGACGACCCTCGGCGATGACCTCCGATACCACCGCTACCCGTACGATGAGCTCTTCCATCGGATCGGGATGCACGACACACGGATGGAGATGGACCACCGGGGCAACTTCGTGGGTTCGAGTCAGGTGTACACCACGGCCCGCGACCTAGCTCGGTTCGGTCTTCTGTATCAGCAAAAAGGAGTCTGGCAGGGAGAGCGGATCCTGCCCGAAGGCTGGACGGAGTTCGTCGCCCGGCCGGCGCCCGCCAAGCCCCGGGTCGCCGGAGAGAGAGGCTACGGGGCCCAGTTTTGGCTGATGGACACCGTGGCCGGCGTTCCGCCGGGTACGTACACGACGGCCGGCAACAAGGGGCAGTACGTGACGATCTTGCCCAATCAGCGATTGGTCATCGTTCGGACCGGCGTCGACCCGAACGGCAAGCGGTGGCAGCATGACCGATTCGTAGCCGCGGTCGCCGCAGCCTATCGATAGCGCGACTGGCCGGCGGGCGGCGGTGGGGGTGAGCGATAGGCGCCCGTACCTCGACATCGACGTTCTTTACCGATGGAAGCGAGCGCGGAGAGAAGGAAGTCGAGGGAACTGTCCCAGCCTCGCTATTGCTGAGGTTGGCCGCTGAGCTTCTCTTTGATGCGGTCCCAGACCTGCTCGACGACCGATTCAGTCGCCTTGTCGATGGCCGGCTTCTTGACGGCGTCGGGAACGGCGCTGGCCTTGTCGCCGAGGAGGTTGGCGACCTGCTTTTCAACTTCGTCGGCAGCGATCTCTTGTAGCTTCTCTTTCGCTTGGTCCTCCGCCATGCCGACGAGCTCATTCAGGGCGCGCTCCGTGACGCCTTCCTTGGCCAGCGAGACCACCTTATCGATGTCGATAGGAGCGAGTTTTCCAGTGAAGTTTTTGATCATGTCGAAGATACCCATGGTGATTTGGCGGGTAGACCGGGTCTGGCGCACCGTCAACCCGGAGCGCAACGCTTTGCGGCATCTTCACCCAGCGGGGTGATTCGCTACGATTCAAACCGATCACGGGCGCCCTCGACGCGAGGGGCCGTCGCGGAGGATTCGACGACAGGCCGCGAGGATCTCGCGTTGACGGTCTTCTCCGTGCGCCCAATACGTGGCGACACAGTCGACGACGTCGGTTCGGCCCAGATCCCGGGCTTGGTCTTCGAGCTCGCGGGCGGCTTCGTTGAGGCGCGAAGGCGGAATGATGGCAGGGGGTCGCTCGTCGACCTCCTGCGCCGGGGGACGAGTCCCCGAGCGCGAGTCCCCCGCGGCTGGCTCATGGTGAGCCTCGGCGGGTCTCGACGACCGGACGGGCGTGTCGGAGACTGTCGCTGGAGCACCCGATGCTTCGGACCGGGCCGGCTCCCGGCCACGACGTCTCGCGCCTTTCCCTCCTTCGCGAGCGGCGGCTTTTCTGGCGTCTTTATCGACCCGGCGAGGCTTCGCGCGGGGCTCGGGTTCTCGTTTCGGTACGGCTCGAGGCATCACGGCCTTGGGGCGAGCGCCAACCCCTCGGTGCGCTGGTCGAGCAAGCAGGCCGAGATGGCTGGCCAACAAGGCCGCTCCCGCCGCGCCGACCATGAACGCGGCCGCACGGGCCAAAAGTACAGGGACGTATCGCAAGGCGGCTTGGGCTAGCTAACGTTCGATTATCGCGAAGTTCAAGCGCGGGTTCCGATCTGAAGTTGAGGCTCGACCGGATGGGCTTTCGAGCGCCAACAAAGGTATGGGGCTGTATGCTTTCATTGGTCGTGGCGGTCGCGGTGACCGCGGCGCCACCACCGGCGCCGGATCTGGCCTTCGACGTCTGGGCGCCCGAGGGCGCCGATTGGGCGTTGAGGGCCGGAGAAACCGTCCAGGTCGCGAGGCGAACGCTCGGCCTCCGGACTCGTCTTCGGCTTCGAACGCCAAAGGAGCTCGAGCGGCTCGAGCATGCACTATCCCCCTGCCGGCGGCGGCCTTCGCTTCCCTGCTGGGTTAGAAACATGCTGCGACAAGATAGCTTGCGTGACCCGGAAATGCCGTACTTCGTCCTTGTCCGGCTGCTCCCGTTGCCCCGACCCGAGCGAGCGCTGGTGTTGATCTGGATGATCGATGTGGCGCAGGCTCGGCGACGGATCGACCCGAGCAATCCGAGCTCGATCCAGCGGTGGGTCGTTCGGTACGGCACTTCGCGCCGCTTCGAAGTTACCTGGGGCGATGGGGCACTCGAGCAGGCGTTCGCTCGGCTCTGGGATGAAAAGAGCGCTGACTTCGGTCGCCGGGGATACTGGTGGCCCAACGGAACGGTCGAGGTGCGAAGCCCATGGCTTCCGCCTCTTCAAGTAACCGTCGATGACGAACCGGTCGTGACGTCGACGGCCGCGACGGTCATTCTGAGGCAGGTCGGCGCCGGTTTACGCCGGATTCGGATTCGGTCGCCCGAAGCGTACGTCGACCGGACCGTGACCGTCACCCGAGGTCAAAGAACCGTCATTCACATCGACCCGGAGGTTGATGTGGTCCATGCGAGCGATGCGAGAACCGCGGTCAAGTGGACGGGGCTGGGGATCGCGGGCCTCGGCGCCGCGATCACCGTCGCCGGACTGGTCACGCCGGTTCAGACCGAGCTGCTGGCGGTCTGTCGGGAAGATCAACCGTGCCCCTCGCCCGGGCGTTTCACGAGGGTATCGGACTACTTTTCGAGCCGCACTTCGGATGACGGGTCGGGGCCCTTGGTCATCCCGTTGGGCTACAGCCTGATGATCTCGGGCGGCATCTGGTTCCTTTCGGCGTCCTTTATCGATGATCCTGACCTACGGTGGTGGGCGGTCCTGCTCGGGGGACTGCTGGGCGGGACCGCGTATGGGATCACCGAGGCGGTTCAATGACCGCTCAAAGACCACGACACAGGTCCGTCAAATCCTGCGGAATGATCCCCGACGCTTCGATCGCTCGCCGTTGCTCGGCGTTGATCGTCGGGGCCAGGCCGACCAGTTCCATGGTCCAGCCCTCGTACGTCGAGTAGCGCTCCAAGAATCGTTGGACGTGCCCGCGCAGGTTGCCGCCGTTGTTCAGCAGCCGGGCAGCATTCCGCTTCACCGACCCGAAGCGAATGATTCGGGCCTCGTCGTTCAGGGCGACGAGATCGATCTCGACGTCGCCGCGGTCCCAGTAGCCTTGAATGCGCGCGGTCAGGCTGAAGTCACCCACCCCTTTTCGGCTTCTTTCTTCGTACAGCTGGGCCACCATTCGTTCGAGCGCGTGGCCCTCGGAATGGGCGAGTCGTTCGTCGGCCTGCCGGATCAGGGTGGCCAGCGGCCTAAAATTGATGGCCGATACGGGGCTATGCAATGCGGCGAGCCAGCTCCTCAAGAAGTTGTCGCGGACGTAGTACCGGCCGCGCCGGGCGTTGGGGCGGGCGAAGATGGGGAGTTTGCGCTCGAGCATTTGGTAGCGCTCGATCAAGATCTTGAGGTAGCCGCTCGCATGCTCGGCGGTGGTCGGGCTGACCCGACGGGCGTGCGCCTCAATGTCCCCGTGGCCGCAGCCTGGATTGCGAGCGACGAATTTGAGTACGACGTCGTAGCGTCCTCGCAGCTCGCTGAGGAACCAGTTCTCGGCTTCGGTCCGCAGTGGCGACGATGAGCGAAAGAACAGCCGTTCCAGTACCGTGTGGCGGTCGGCCCCCAGCACGTCTTGCTCGTAGGCATCGCGGTAGAACTTGGGGACCCCTTCGAATAGGTTCCACAAGAACAGCAGACGCTCGGGGCGCCGGTCGGCGTGCACGTCGAGCAGGTCGAGCAGCGACGAGATATTGAGGTGGCCGAGCTCGAGATGATCGGTGGTGCGGTTGTATAGGGGCGCGTCGCGGTCTTCGAGGAGGGCCGCAAGTTCCGCGTGCAGGGACCCAAGGACGATCAGGCCGCCCGGAACACGGGTCGCGTTCGCAGCCAAACGATCGACGGTCGCTTGCAGATGCGAAGTGAACTCCGCCAGCTGCTTACGGCTGAAGTACTGAAACTCGTCGAGGGCGACGACGTACCCCGCTTCGCACATGCTCTCGAGGGTGCGGGCCAAGGCTAGAAGGCTATCCGGTCGTCCGAACGTCTCGGTCGGTACCCCGAAGGTGTCCATAGCGTCGTGGACTGCCGACAGCACGCCGGCCGGGGCCGAGTCGGGTATCTGGACGTAAAACGATTGCATGCGACCCGCCTCGGCCAGCGCTCGCTGGACCAGGGTGGTCTTGCCGATCCGACGTCGGCCGGTTACCCGAGCAAAGAACCATCGCCGGCGCCGCAGGACCCGGTCGAGCTCCGCGAGTTCATCGGAACGGCCATAGAATCCCCACGTCATAGCTTAAGATAACAAGTTTTTGGTAAGCCTCGGAGCATTCCCAAGTATACGAATTGATTTCCGATTGTTCTCGGTCGACGGCTCCCTCCGACGGCTATCGTTGATATGCTATCGCCGTCCCGCGGGCCTGCGCGGTCTTGCCCGCCCCCTCCCGAGCGGCAACCCGGGCGGTGCAGAGCGAGAGAGGATCATGGCGAGCGTGTTTCCAGTCGTCACCCGCGCGGCCCGAGCTGCCGAGATCTTGGGTCTTATCTATTTGTTTTTGCTGGGGCTGGATGCCCTCGGGGACGGCTTCAAGCTGCTCGGTCGAGACGTCGCTGAAGCGTTCATCCAGGCTACCGAGAACCCATTCGCAGGATTGGCGGTCGGGGTCCTGACCACATCCGTCGTTCAGAGCTCATCGGTCACGACCTCGATGGTGGTGGGGTTAGTCGCCGCCGGGAACCTGCCGGTGATCAACGCGGTTCCGATGATCATGGGAGCCAACATCGGCACCACGGTGACGAATACGATGGTGTCCTTCGGGCATGTCACGCGCCCGGCGGAGTTCCGACGGGCAATGGCGTTCGGTACCCTCGACGACTTCTTCAACCTATGCGCGTTGGCGGTGCTGTTTCCCCTAGAGATCGTCTTCCACCCGCTCCAGCGGCTCTCGGCGCTGCTTGTGGGCTGGATTCGGATCCCGCCCGGGAGCGAGCTGTCGAATCCCCTCCAGACCGCGACGGAGGTCCTGGTCGAGCCAACTCGAGACTGGCTGGTGGCGCACGTCGCGCCCGAACTAGCGAGTGTCCTGATATTACTGTCGGGGGCGGCGCTGATCTTTGCTGCTCTGAACCTTCTGGTTCGACG
The DNA here is from genome assembly GCA_964519665.1 of uncultured Myxococcales bacterium. Lineage (GTDB taxonomy): Bacteria > Myxococcota > Kuafuiibacteriia > Kuafuiibacteriales > Kuafuiibacteriaceae > JANQQN01. The sequence continues at coordinate 55,159 of CAZFIV010000016.1, read as the reverse complement.
CTTGCACGAGATCGGTGAAGCTCGCCTGCAGGCGACGGTTCGCGGCGCCCTCGGTACCACCCCAGCCCGAGGTTTCGTCATCGGCATGGTGGCGACCACTGCCGTCCAGTCCAGCTCGGTCGTTTTGTCGCTGCTGGTGCCACTAGCCGGCACGGGCGCATTGACCCTGGCTCAAGGCTTTCCGTTGGCGCTCGGTGCCAATGTTGGAACCACGATCACCGCGCTGTTGGCGGCCAGCGGCGCACCCGCCGAGGCATTGGCGGCGGCGATTCAGGTCGGGCTCGTACACTTGTTGTTCAACTTGACGGGGTCGGCGCTGATCTATCCGGTCCCTCGGCTCCGCCGGATCCCTATGGGGTTGGCGGAGTGGATCGCCGACGTCGCGGTGCGATCCAAGGTCCGCGCGCTCACTTACTTGGTCTTTATCTTCTATGGCATCCCAGGGGTTGGGATCATCCTGCTTTGAGCGTTCAGCCGTTCCCGACGTCGTCTTCGTCTTCCGGCTCTGGGACGTCATCCCACCGGGCGGGCGGTGGTTGAACGGGGTTGGAAGCAGGCTTGTCGAGGGCGCGTCGCACTTTCTCGAGAAGATCACGGGACTGAAAGGGTTTGGGGATGAAGTCGGCATCAGCGAGCGACTCGGGATCGATTTCGCCGAGGTAGCCAGAACACAGAAGCACCCTAAGGTCGGGCCAGCGCTGCCGGAGCGTGGCCGCGAGCTGCAGGCCGCCCATGTGCGGCATGACCATATCCGTCAGCAGGAGATCGACCCGTGGGAGCGACGAAGCGGCGCCGAGAGCCTCCACTCCGTTCGCGGCGGTACGCACTCGATATCCAGCGGTTTGGAGAATTCGGGATGCGATATGGCGAACGCTGGCATCGTCTTCGACGATGAGCACCGACTCGTCTCCGGTCGGCGGTAGGCTCGACGCGGGAGGCGGTTGCGAACGGGGGGCTCGGGAACGCGGGATCACGATCTCGAAGGTGGACCCCAGCCCCTCGGTGCTTTGAACCGTCAATTCCCCTTCGAACCGTTCGATGATGGCCCGGCTCGTGGTCAAGCCGAGCCCCGTCCCCAGCCCAGCTGGCTTCGTGGTGAAGAACGGGTCGAAAGCGCGCGCGCAGATTTCAGGCGACATTCCGGTGCCGTTGTCGCTGACTCGAATCAATACTGCCTCCTTGGGACTCGACCGGAGGCTTCGAAACACATTTTCGGTTTCGATAAGGAGCCGGCCGCCGTCCTGCAGGGCGTCTTTCGCGTTCACCACGAGATTGATGAGGACCTGCTCGAGCTGGGTCGGATCGATTTCGACCAGCCAAACTCCATCGGCGAGGATGGAGGCCAGCTCGATGTTCTCGCCCAGGATCCGCCGGATCATCTTGTGGATCCCGACCACCAGGTCGTTGACATCCGTGACTTCGGGTTGAACCACTTCTTTTCGAGAGAACGTCAAGAGTTGGCGGGTAAGCTCGGTAGCGCGGCGAGTAGCCCGGATGAGTTGTTCGACGTCTTGAGCCGCGTGTGGGCGGTCGGACACTTGGTCTCTGAGGAACGCGGCGAGGCCGAGGATCGCCGTCAAGATGTTATTGAAGTCATGGGCGACTCCCCCCGCGAGGCGACCCATAGCTTCCATCTTTTGAGCCTGCAAGAGCTCGAGTTCCAGCTGCTTGCGTTGCGTCAGGTCCAGCCAAGCCAGCAAGACTTTGGCGGGCTCGTCTTTTCCGGCCGCGGGAACGACCGATACCCGGATCTGGGCCGACTTGCTCCCGCCGTCTCGACAGAGCAGCTCTTGCTCCGCCTCCTGGTACTCCGATCGTTCGATGGCGTCTCTGAGCCACGCGATCGACGACGCTCGACGTCGCTCGGGGTAGAGCTGAGCCAGGGGGCGTTCGACCAATTCATCTTTCGAGTAGCCCAGCCCTTCAGACAGGGTGTGGTTGCATTTGGTGATGGTGAGATCGTCGGGGTTGACCGATGCGAACATTACCGGGGCCCGCTCGTACATGAGAGTCGCGTCGTCCAGCCGACTCTCCGCCAGAGCTCGCCGCTTCGCTTGCGCGGACAGCTCTTCGCCCAGCATATTGAGACCGGCAATGATGGCCTCGTGCTCATCGTCGACGTCGGAGACGGTTCCGCGCGCCGAATAGTCTCCGTGGGCCAATCGGGTCATGAGCTCGATGGAGGTTTCGAAGGCGGATGGTCGGTTCATGAAGGCCTCGGGCGGGAAACGCAGACAGCGAGCGTTCTCGGGGGAGTCACTGGCCAGGGGGCAGTCGGTGGGTTTTCGCCCACTGGACCGCCTGAGCCGCGTCGCTGAACAGGCGGGCCGGAAATGCCGGACGGTAGAGCGACATGTAGAAGTTACCTATCATTCGACTCACCGGTGACCCGACGATCATAGCCAGAGCAGTGACTGCAGTCGCGGCGTCAGCTCCGGAGTTGTATTGTCGAACTTCTCGGGATGCGGCCGCCATCTGACTCAGATCGGCGACGAGAGGAACCCGCTGGTGTCCCGTCATTTCGACCATTGCGGTAAAGTTGTGTTGCGCGTCGACGAGCTCGAGCCGGGCTCCTGGCCGAATGACGTGCAGTGCGACGCCGTCGTCGAGCCAAAACCAAGCGGTCTTGGTCTCGACGACCTGAGTCTTTGGACCCGGGGTCAAAGCACTACGGACCAGCATGATAGGCGCCGTGGCCACGTTTTCGGAATACCACAGACGTACAGCCGATCGAACAATTGGGCGCGCCCGGTCACGCCGAAATTGCGCTCTTGGGCTTGCGGGTGGGTCCTTAGATCCGTGGCCTTCAGGCTCCCGGCGAATACAGAGGTGATTGTGAAGATACCCGGAATGTTTTGAATGGAACCGTGTGCCCGCCCGCGTGGCGGTACTTACCCCTCTACATAACTACGCGTTGAGGTGGTGACACCACCGGTTGGTTTGGCGTCGCCGCCCTTCGGCTGGGGTCACCGCCGGTCGGCTCGGCTTACCAGGTTCGCATCTACGTCCGAGACTCGATTGCGATTCCAAGATCTTACGGGCGGGAGGGGACCGACGCCGCAGTCGCGATGGTCGACCCACCAAGACATGTACGACGACGTCGTAGAGGGGCTGCCCGCTTGGTGTGCCCGTCGTTTCCGAGCATGCCGTCGCTTACCCTGACCGCCTGCTCCGGGGGGCAGGTGCGCAGCGCGCGCCTTAAGCTTCGAATCGGGTGACCGCCCGCGCGATCGGCTCACCGGCCCTGGTTAGCCGGTGGTGAATCGTGTCCGAGTTCGCGTCCAGCTCCAGCGTGATCGTCTGACCCGGCCGGACGTCTTTTTGGTACTGCAAGCGCAGCTGCGTCGGTCGTGCACCGGCGGCCACGGTTGCGTGAGCGTGGTCCAGCACCCAGCTCGCGTAATGCACGTGGTTCATGTGTCCGTGGCGATCCATCTCGGACCGATGGGCGGTTCGTTCTGTACTGCCGACGGGCGAGAACTCGGTCTGCCAACTCGGGATGGCGTCGGGGTCAACGGCGACCGCGGGGTCCGACAAGAAGGCCGCGAGCATCTGTTGATCGAAGTGGAAGGGACGGACGGTGCCCGCGGACCGGTCGAGCTTGAGAAACATCCAGTCGGCACACACTTGGGCCGCCACTTCACCGTTGGCGAAAATCAGATACTCGCGGCGACTCCGAAAGCGTCGAATATCCGAAACCCAGGTTTCGACCTCGACGTCATCGGCAAAGGTGACCCGGCCGGGGACGAGGGCGACGATCTGTCGGATGTACCAGCCGCCGCCCATCTCGATGTAGCGGGCGGTCGGATAGCCGACGGCCGCCGAGGCGAGGGTTGCGGCGTCTTGGCACCATTCGAGGAGTCGGTGCACCATCACGAATTGGTCGACGCCCAGGTCGCTCATTCGTACGTGAATCGGCCACCGGAACTTAACGCCCGTCACGCGCTTGCGAGTACGGAGGCACCGACGGTCTTGTCGAGCAAAAAAGAACCTACTAGCAGGTCAGCCTGCTTGGCGGCGGGGTCTCCCGCGCCGGCCGAGAATGACGCGCTCGCCTTGAAGCGAACGCCGATGCGAAGGATTTCGGGCGGGCTCACTGGGCTTTTCGACCGCCTCCGGTCGTGTTAACGCTTTTCGAGCGTCGGCTCGCCCGCGCTCGAGGATCTCCATAATGAAAGCCTTCCCCCTCCTATTGCTGGTCGTGCTCGCCTACAACTTCTTCGCCTTGACCTATGCGTTCGAGTCGACGCCAGCGAAGCCGCCCGCTGCGCAGGGCGAAGGCGCCGCCGGGGCCGGCGAAGGCGCCGACGTGCCCCCCATGCCCGATTCAGGCACGGCCACTGCGCCTGACGGAGGAGCGGCGGCGGCCGACCCGGGGACGGTGGCCGGCATCGACGACCCGGTCTTTCACGCGCTCAACGACGAACTCTTTCATATCGGGATGGTGTCGGGCCAACCGTGGCAGGTGAGTCTCGGTGACCTGTTTCTCATGATCGGGCTCGCCTTGCTGTTCATTGAGCTGGTTCGATCGACTTCGCACGATGGGCCGGTGATCACAAATCATGCCCTGTCGCTCGGAGTGCTGGTGCTCTGCCTGGTCGAGTTCATCGTGATTCCCGGGTTTGCGACCTCCACGTTTTTCCTGCTCATGGCGATGGCGGGCATCGATGTGGTCGCCGGGTTCATCATTTCGATTCGGGGCGCCCGTCGCGACTTCTCGTTTGGGGGGCACACCGAGTAAGGGCGACGCGCTCGCTGGCACAAGTCGTGCGAAGCCTCGACCCCCCAGGTCCCGGTGGGCAACTCGGGCAACGGGTCTTTCAACACGTCGGAACCGTGGCGGTGTGCGGCGGCGTGACTCTGGCTCTGCAGGCCGGGGGCATAGCGGTCGTGCAATCGCTTCGACTGCAGGCGAGCACGGTCTTCAGTGAACCGTGGCGTTTGCTGACCGGGCATTGGGTCCATCTGACGTGGTCCCACGGGCTGCTGAATGTCGCCACCTTGGCGGTGTTCGTGGCCTTGTTCCCGGACTTGCGGCGACCATGGATCTTCGCCGGGCTCATGCTCGGGAGCGTCGTCGGGGTGGACATCGGGGTGTTGGTCGGACACCCCGATGTCGACTGGTACGTCGGCTTTTCGGGGGTGCTGTACGGTCTGTTGGCGGGGGCGATCGTCCTGGAGGGGCCTCGTCGGCCCGGATGGAGCGCTCTGTTCGCGATCGGGTTGAGCCTGAAGCTGGCTCGAGACCTTTGGCTGGGGACGCCCGCGACGACCGAGGCGCTCGTCGGCGGCTCGGTGCTCGCCCCGGCGCACGTGTACGGCTCCATCGGCGGTGTGGTGGCCGCGGTTCTATGGAGGCTCATCAAACGGACCTCGGCGCCTCTCCCGGCGGGCGCGAAGGGGCGGTATTCGTCGATAGAGGAGGGCGCGGGCCACGCCCCGGAAGACGCGACCCGCGAGTCAGGTAGGATGTAGGGGGTATTGGACGAAATCAGGCGTGGCGGCGCTGGCGGAGCCAGAGCGCGAGGCCACCGAGGATGAGCAGAAGCGGGCCGGCGGCGCCGCTTTCACCCCGCTCACCTTGGGGGCCGGCCGGACCCTGCGCACCCGCTGGTCCCTGCGGACCCGTCGGTCCCTGCGCACCCGCTGGTCCCTGCGCGCCCGCCGGTCCCTGCGCACCCGCCGGACCTTCGGGACCTTGTGCGCCGTTGCAGGCGTACTCGGTGGTCTCGATTTCGCCGGGGTCGAGCTGGCCGTTGCCGTTGAGGTCACGGCCGATGTCGAAGCGGAAGCCACCGTCGGCGCAGTTCGCGCCGGCGGCTTCGGCCGTCGAGCTCACGATGGTGCCCTGGTTGGTGAAGTCGAGGTCGACGTAGACCAGGCGGTGGTCGCTGGCCAGGGTCAGATCGAAGAGCGGGTCACCTTCGTTCGGCCAGAACACGCCCGCGTTGAGCACGTTGAGGCCGAACTTCGAGGGCAGCGCGTAGTCGACGCGCAGGTTGCCCGGAACAGGCTCACCGAAGTCCGAAGTGTCGAAAGCCGGGTTGCCGATGTGCTCGTCGTTGATGCTGCCTTGGATGGCCGCCTGCTCGGCGCCACCGCGGCTGGAGGGTACGAACGAGTTGTCGATGACCGGGTTGTTGGTGAACTGCACCGCCGCGTCGGCGGTGCTGTCGCCGTCGAACGGATCCGCGTTGTAGTCACCGACGATCACGAAGCGCTGACCGCTGCCGAGACCGCCCATGTTGCCCGCGTCGTCGTAGATGTAGTCGCCGCGACCCGGGGTCACGTAGTCCGCCCAGAAGCGGATTTCGTCGTGGTTTCGGAGGCCGTTTTGGTCGACCGCGTTGACCACCCCGTCGAAAGTTCGCGTTCCGTCGTCGAAGACCGGCGGCGTGGGGTGACCGGCCAGGATGTGCACAGTCACGCCGTTCACGGTGACTGGGACGTCCCAGTGGCTCTTCGAAGACAGTCGCACCACGCCGAGCTCATCGTCCGAGAACCACGACTCTCCGGAGCCCGGGCCTTCGCCCGGGGTGATCGGCAAGAGGGCTCCCGGCATGTCGTTCCACAAGAAGTTCTGGAAGGTGCGGACGTTGGCGGTGTCGATCGGGTGCTGCGACAGGATCAGCATCCCGAACTGGCCGGGGAACGAGCCGAAGCCGAAGGCGTCACCCGAGCCGCCAACGCTGCCGTTGTTGTCGAGGTCGAAGCCCGACGCGATGCCGGTGTTCGACGGGGCTTGGTATACGTAGTCGTAGGTGATCGGCACGGCTCCGTTCTGAGAAACCTGGAGGTAGTCTGAGCGGAAGGTGTTCGCCGCGGCGCCGTCAGCGTCGTAGTCGAACTCGTTGATCAGCACAACCGTCGGGCGGACGCGTTGAATGATCTCCGCGATCTGCTGCGCCCGGACGGTGAATTCGGGGTCGATCGTGGGGTCGCTGAGCTGGGCGGCCAAATCGCCGGCATTGTTCCGGTTCAGGGAGGCATTGAAGCTCGCCACCCGCATCTCGCCGGCCAGGGTCGGGATGTTCTCGCTGACCACGGGCACGACGACGACCTCCCTGCGGACGGTGACCGTGGCGGCGGTGGCGTCGGTCACCGACGACGTGACCACGAAGGTCCCCGCCCTCGTGTAGGCGTGGCTCGGGTTCTGGGCGCTGCTGGTCGTGGTATCGCCAAAGTCCCAGCCGAAGGTGTAGGGCGCGACGCCACCCTGAGGGGTGGCCCCAAAGTCGATCGACTGGCCGACGCGGACCCGGTCGGCGCTCGAAGTCAGGCGGAGGCTAAGGGCGGAGGAGTTCTCGACCCGGATGTTGGTCACGAACCACTCGGCGCCGTCGCCACCCGGACTACCCGTGTACAGGAAGCCAATGCGGATCGACGTGCCCGCGTACGCGCTCAGGTCGACGGTGCCCGACTCCGTCCAGTTTCGGCTGTTATCGTTCGGCTTGTTGAATGTCAGCAGGTCTTGGTCCGCCGTGTCCGGGTCGCCGGCGTAGTTTCGGAGCACGAACACCTGGAAGTCGCCTCCAGAGAAGGCGACAAAGCTATCGAAGGTGAGCGAGGTCGAGCCGCTGACCGGGATGGACAGGTCGGGGGTGATCAGCCAGTCTCTGCTGTCTTCATTGCCCGTAAAGGCATTCATGCGGGCCGACGGGCGGTCATCAGAGGTGCTGGGCTGCTCGGCCCGGAACTCCCAGTCGGCGTTACTGCCGCGGTCGATGGCCTCCATATCGCCGAGGTCACCGCTGCTGAAGTCCTCGCTGAACACCGGAGGCTCGCTGAGATTCAGGCCGACCACGACCGGGTCGTGGTCCGAAGCTCGGTATGGATCGGTGCCGTCGAAGATCGCGGGATCACGGCCGTTGCTCAGGTTGTAGTCGAGGCCGTCGGCTTCATCGGCGTTGCTATGCCACTCGACGACTCCGGTGACCCGCGGGGCCAAGTCGGTGCTCGCGAACGCGTAGTCGAGCGTACCCGCCTGCGCGTCGAACACGAACGAGTACTCGAGCGCGTTGTTGGCTTCGAGCAGGTTGACCCACCCGGCATCTTCCAGGGTCGTAATCGGGGTCTCCTGCGGGTAGGCGTTGAGGTCGCCGATGATCAGGACGTTCGAGCTGCCGCTGTTGGTCGGGTCGGTGCCCAACCAGGCGTTGAGCGCCTGCGACGAGCGGGTTCGGGTGCCGTTGAACGCGCCGGCGCCGTCGTTCGCATTGGCGTCGTCGCCGATGCCGCTGCCGCCCTTCGACTTGAAGTGGTTGACGACGACGGTCAAGACGCCGTCGTTCCTCAAGTCGATGAAGCTGGCCGCGAGAGGCGACCGGCTGGTGTCGTCGCCGTTGAAGACCGGCCCCGTGAAGCCCAGATTCAAGCCTGGCAGGTCGGCGTCGGTCAGGATGGCGGGGGCGCTTCCGGGTGCGCGGGCCACGCTGCTGGTGCAGAAGATGATGCCCACCGCGATCGCGTCATCGCCAACCCGGCTGTCGGTGCGAACGTAGTCGAAGCCGGCCCTGCAGCTGGTTTCGTCCGCGCTGAGAGATCGGGCCAGGTCGGCGACCGAGCTGTTGTCACCTTCGTTGGCGTCGTTCTCGAGCTCGATCAAGCCATAGATGTCGGCGTCGATCTCGACCATGGCGGTGATGAGCTTTTGGCGCTGTCGGGTCAGTTCGGCCTCCGACTCGGCTCCCCGGCAGTTGCCCGCCGATAAGCTGTCGCGTTGGAAGCAGGTGCTCGACCCGTCGGCCACGGTGGTGAAGAAGTTGAGGACGTTGAAGCTCGCGACCTTCAGATTGCCTCCGACGTCCGGAAGGGCTGGTCGCGGGTTGGCCAAGAAGTGGGGCTCGACGGTCGGCATGAGGCGGTAGGCCTCGTCGCCGCGGCCGCCCTGACCGCGGGAGAAGTGAAGGATACCCGTCAGTCCGACCACTTGATCCCCCATGCGCACCGGGTTGCTCGCCGACAGGCCGGGGAATGGGTATCGGATCAGGAACGGAAACTGTTCGGTTGAACCGTCATCGAGGAACACGTTGCGGCGGGCGAGGTCGTCGAGATGATCGGCGAAGCCCGTGGTGCTCGGTGCGTTGTTCTGCGTGAACTGAAAGAATCGGCCGCCCTGGGCGAGCCGCATTTCACCGAACTCGTCGAGCCGGAACAGCTCGGTGACCTCCAGGACGTCCGGGAATCGCACGAGCATACCCTCATAGTTCTCGAGGTCGGCGATCAGCTCGCCGTCGGCGTTCAAGACTGCAAAACCGGTGGGCAGGGTGATCTCGACCGGTCGCGGCAGCGGAGCCCCGGTGTTGAGGCGGGTGATGGCGGTAACGTTGGTGATTTCGGTGAGGCCGAAGAACTCAACCACGGTCCCGGTCACCTCCACGATATCGCCCACCTCGACGTCGAGGTCCTCCCAGAACACGAAGATGCCCTCTGAAGTGTTGGGGTTGGTGTCCGCGTCCGCTTCCTCCTCTTGCACGTAGAAGCCGCGGAGCTCGCCGTTGTCGCCGGCGCCGGGCTGGAAGTCGCCGGTCACGACGCCTCGGATTGTGACCACGTCGCCGCTAACGGGGCTGTCGTCGTTATCCGGGTTGCCGTCGGGCGGCGTGGAGCCTTGCACGGCCTGGATGGCGGTGAGCGAAGGTGCGCCCAGAATGTTGGCGGCACCGGGCGTATCAACGCCGAGGCTGCTGAAACTACCCGGTTGGAATGCACCGATTCGGTTTGGGGAACGGTAGACGTGGGCCGGCGTGAAGCTGTTGTCGGGGCCCAGGACCGCGTTGGCGCTGTAGTTGAAGTCGACGTTGGAGTCGCCGTCGATGATCGACACGGAGTCCAGAACCTCGTCGAAGGGAACGATGTCGAGGATCCCGTCGTCGTTGATGTCTAGGTCCAGTCTTTCGGTACCCGTGAAGTTGCGAACGAGCATATAGGTGGTCGGTCTGCCGAACGGATCGAAAAGACCGGTCGCGTCGAGCGTTCCCGTGCTCACGGTCGGGTCGCCGAACGCGAACAGGCCGTCGGCCTGGATGGTGAAAGCGCTGAGGTCGACCACGACGTCGACCTGGCCGGGGTTGAACTCACCGGAAAGGATGATCAGGGTCAGGCCGGCCAGCGAAGTGTTGGGATCGCCGGCGAGCTCGAAGAACTGTTCGCCGTCCGGTCCGCGACGAAACTCGTTGATCGCAATGGGGCTCGAGCCGGGCGGGGTGAAGTTGATAACGGGTGCGAGGGCGACCGGCTCTGACGTATTCAGAGAACCGGCATACAACGCCAAGCCCAATGAGGCGGCAACTCCGGCCGCTAACGCTACTTCTGGAAATCGCATGAAACGAAGACTCCTTCGTGTCGGTCTGCTTCCCGTCGGCAGGTGTGATAAGTGGCGGGGCAGCCGAACATCGACGGTTTTGTCACAGCTCGTCGGCATCGAAACGACGCGAGCGCACCAATGGTGTGAGATTTGATGCCGAGACCGAACGCTGTTCGGCGGTGGGAAGAAATGCGAGGGCGAGCGCATCTGAACCCTGGGATCAACGTTCGTAGCGGCTCCGTTCGACGAGCTGCGCCATGTCGATCCCCCGAACGATCGAAGCTTCGGGGGCTGTTTCCACCTCCGGCTGATCGAGGTAGTCCGACGGGCGACACGTCAGCACGATGATCTGGCAATGCCGCGCTCGGTCTCGCAGGAGCCGCCGAAACCACGCATTCCGGGACGGGTCCGTCTGCGTCAAGTGGTCGTCGAGCACCAGGGTCGTTCCGAGTTGCTCGGCCACGGTGATGCGAAACAGCGTGGCCAGCTGCTCCTGGGTTCCCACCGACAGCGTGCTTACGGCGCGGATGCCCCCAGCGACCCGAAGGCCGTGGGTGCGAAGGTCGGCGGCAACCTCCAGGCGCCCATAGCGGTCTTGAGTCAACTCGGCAAAGCGCTCGGTGATCGGCTGACTCAAGGCCTCGCCCAGATGCCGTCCTTCGGTGTTTTCAGCCTCGCGGAGCTTCTGAACAAGAAGGCGCCACGCCTCGTACTCGAGCTCGACGTCTTTTTCTTTTTGCGCTGCGATACGGAGCGCCTCTCGGGCCTCTTCTTCGCGTTCGTGCACCACCTGCCCCCCTACGGCCTGAAAGACACCCTGCGCTTTGTGCAGCTCGTCGCGGGTCAGGTCGCAGGCACGCTGGGCCGCTCGGACTCGGCTTTCGCCGGCCGCCAGGTCATCGTCGGTGACCGGTGGATCGGCGGCGGGCAGGCCCGCCAGCTGAGCATCGAGGACCTCGACGGCCCGGCGACGCGCATCGATGTCGAGCGTCGCGACCACGTGGCGCTGTGCGTCGACGGCCCCCGCGAGCCGGTCGGCCTGTTGCTGCAGCTCGTCGACCCGGGCCTCGGCGGTCGACGCGACTTCGGCGGCTCGGGTCGAGGCCGCGCGGGCGGCTTCGAGTCGCTGTTCGGCCTGGGTGACCTCGGCGTCCACCGCGCTACCCGCCGCATCGAGCTGGGCCTTGACCATCGCCTCGTCAGCACGGAGTTGCGCGAGGTGGGTCTCGAGCTCGGCGCGCCGCTTCGGTCGCGGGCCCCCGGGCGGCGCGCCACCGAGGTCTTCGACGGCCCGACGCGCGCTGGCGAGGCGCTCCTCGAGGATGCTGGACTCGGTGAGCAGCCTCTGGAGCCGGTCTTGGGCGGATCGGTGGTCGGCGTCGGCCTGCTCGAGTTCGGCGCTGACTTTCGCTTCGAAGGCTTCCGGCGAATCCGGTTCGTTGTCGAGCTGCAGCTGCAGTTGCGAACCGGGGCGCGCCTTGAGTTGCGCCTCGGCCTCTGCCCGCAACCCAGGGTCGATGGCCGCGTCGAGGTCATCGCGCGCCCGCTCGAGCTCCGGCAGTCGAGCGAGGGCCTCCGATCGCCATCGCGCCTGGGCATCGAGCTGATCGGCTTCGGCCTTCAAGGCCGTCGCTCGGCCGCGGATTCGCTCGGCCGCCCGCACATCGGATTCGAGGGCGGATAGCTCCGAGTGGCCGTGTTGCGCTAACAGCGGCATCACCTCCGAGGCCCATCGGTCCCGCAGCGCTTGTGCGTGGTTCAGGGCGGACCGGGTAGCAGCGGTGACCGAGATCCGAGCCGTGCGGCCTACTTCGATCTGGACTTCGCGGTGACACTCGAAAGTGGTGATGCCCTCGGACACCCGCTGCGAGCGCCCGTCGGCGCGCGCCACTAGGGGAGTATCGCCGAGGCGCTCTATGGTGACCGCCAGCTCTCCGCCCAGGCTGGCTTCAGCGCGGTGGAGCTCGCGCTCGAGGTCTCGCATCGCCTCGACGGTTTCGGTGGTCGGCAGGGCGGGCGAGATGCCGTCGAGAAGCTCGATCGCTTCGGTTCGACGTTGTTCGGCCTGCTGTCGCGTTTCGTCGCGGGCGGCTTGGACCGCCCGCAGTTCGCGCACCTCGGCCCGCATCTGCTGCCACCGGGCGACCTGACGGGCGACCGTGGCGACCCTTCGGGTGCGTTCGAGGACCCGGTAGCGGTCGGCCAGGGTCGCGACCTGGCGCCGCTCGCTCTCGTGACGAGCGGCCGCCCGGGCGTGTTGTTCGGTCAGCTGCGCCACCTCGGCGACGGCGGCCTCGACGCGCTGGGTCGCCTCGAGCTCCATCTCGGCGGCTTTCCGCTCCGCCTGAAGGGTCAGCTGCTTTTTCTCGAGCTCACTGCGCTCGAGCTGTCGTTGCTGTCGGGCCTCGAGGCTCTGAGCCCGGCGATATCCGTCTTCCGCCGCTCGTTCGGCCTCCATCGCCGCGGCCTGCTCAGCGACGGCGGTCGCGTGTTGCGCCTTGGCCGCGGCCAGGGTCACGTGGATCTCGTCGAGTTTCTCTTCGTCGGTGACCAGTTGTACGACCTGGCGCTGTTGCGCTTCGAGCTGGTCCAACGCCGTCGCTCGGGCGGCCTCCAGCCGGCGTCGTTCGGACTGCTGGGCGGAGACTGACGCCAGCGCTCGATGCGCTTCGATCGCGGCATCGAGCGCCTCCTGCCGGCGGGTGAGGTCTTCGCCGAGTTCGGTCACGCTCCGCTGGGCGGCTCGACTCTCTTCAACGGAGCGCTGAATCTCTTGAAAGTGCGCCTGCACGCGCTTGACCTCATCGGTGACCAGCTGAAACGGGGAAGTCCGACCGCGCCGCTTGCCTCCCTTGGAGGTAAACGCCTCGTCGACCTTCTCTTGCGCCTCGTCGAGCACCGTCTTGAACAGCGGGTCCTGCGCGAAGGCGGCCAAGGCGGCGGTCAGCTGCAAGCGTCCGGATTCGTCGGTGTCCGCCTCGAGGGTGCGGTCGAGAATTCCGGCCACGTCGGTCTGCTCGCCGAGCAGCACGGTCGCGAGAAAGCTGGTGGGAAGACCTCGGGGGGCGCCTTTCGAGGCTGGCGATGCGATGCCCCACTGGAGGGTGGTTCGGATCTCTTCGTCGACCTCCCGGCCCTTCTTGAGGACGCTGAAGGTCTGGCGGTCCGACGACTCGTACAGTAACGAAGACCCGCCGCTGCCGCCGCCGAAGCGCTTCTCGATGCGCCAGAACCGCCCCGAGGGCAGCTGCAGGGTCAACTTGACGACCGGCTTTTCGTCGCTGTCCCACTCGACGAAGTCGCTGGCCTGGGCGCTCGTGTGAGGCAGGAGGAGCCCAGCCCGGATCGCGCGTCCGAAGGTCGACTTGCCGAGATCGTTGGGACCATACAGCACGTTGAGGCCGGGCCCGAGCTCGACCGAAGCACGACGGATGCAGCCGAAGTGGGCAACGTCGACCCGGATCAGCCTCACGGAGACACCCGATGACGACGGCTGAGCCGATAAAGGTGGTATAGCGCCCGCTGGACGGTCTCGGGGCGCTCGGCTTCCTCGGCCTTCAAGGCACGGGCAGCCGCTTGCATCACCGGCGGCAGCTCCTCGAACACGAGCTCGATATCGCGGGTGTCGAGCTCGAGGCCGTCAGGCTCGAGCTGCAGCACGCCGACCCGACCGTGTTGAGCCGCCGTCCCTTTCAGCTCGCGAAGGATCTGCTCCGTCTCTTCGTATTCGGAGGGGTTCACTCGCATCTCGACCGTCAAGCGAAGGACGGTCTGCCGGAGGCTACGGTCGTCGCGCAACGTTCGCAGCTGCTCCAGGCTTCGTACGGTCTCGGTCCGCCACGTCCATTGCGCGACCCGCTCCTGTCGAATGATCGGCTTACGACCGGCGCGCCGAAAGAAGATCACCGCCACCGCCCCGGTGTCGGTCTCGCCGAAGTTCGTCTGCTCGGGCGTGCTCGGATACACGGTCGGGCAGCGCGCGGGGGGGTAGATCGTCCACGCGTGAGTGTCGCCGATGGCCAGATAGTCGAGGCCGCGGCGTTCGGCGGCGTCTTTGGCGATCGGGAAATTCGTCTGAAAATCGGGCATCTCGAAGGTCGACCCATGGACCATCCCGATCCGGATCCGCTCATCGCCCGCTTCGCGCGCCGGCAATAGCAGGGCGTTGTCGTCCTGACCGGACTGCCGTCGGCACGGACGAGCGACCAGCACCGCGTCGCTCGACAGCGGGAGCTCGAAGTCATCGTGGTCGACGACATGAACCCAGGGCGGCAGGTGGGCCCGGAACCGGTGGCTCGAATGGTACACCGAGTTATCGAGCAACGGATCGTGGTTGCCGGGAAGCAAGATCACCGGCCGGTCTGCCCAGTCCTTCGAGTCGCGGCGCGCGAGTTTGTCGGCGAGCCCCTGCCACCAGATGCTGTCGGGTCGCGGCTCATCGAAAAGGTCGCCGGCCGCCAACACGGCGTTTACCGCGTTCTGCTCCGCTACGTTGAGGATGCGGTCGATGACGTCGAGCCGAGCCCTGGTCAGCTTCTCCTGATCACGTTCGTCGAAGGCGCCGAATCGTTTGCCAAGGTGCCAGTCGGCGGTGTGTAAGACCTTCAGGGTCACCTCATCGTCCCCCGATTCACTCATGGGCTCCCACCAGCGCGAACCTCACGTCGAGTAAAAGCTCGACGCTCGGAGGTCGCGAACGGCGCGCGTGCGCGCGTTTCATCCACCGGGTGTACGCTTCGTCGTCGCGCTGACGGAGGCGGCCGAGCTCGGCTTCGACCGCTTCGAGCTCGCTCGTGCGGTCACGAAGCGTCGCCTCCGCTCTGGTGCGTGCCTCTGCGCCGACTGCGCCGTCGCGTCTCGCCTCCGCGTCTCGAACCTTCGCTTCCGCGGCCAAGCGCCGACGCTCCAACAGGAGCACCCGATCTTCGATGAATGTCTCGATTTGTTCGACGGCTCGGTCGAAGCGCGCCTGCTCGCGCTTTGCGGCCTCGCCGCCGACGACGAACAAGAACTCCTCGACCGCGTCGTTCATGTCTTCGTCATCGATGTCCACCTTCAACGGTCCGGGGGCGGGGCGGATGGCGGCCCTCGACACGAGCTGTTGGGCGACCTCTACATCGAGGGGGCCGTCCCCATCTTCCAGCTGGGCCACGACCGTGAGCTCCTCTCGGCTCTCGAAGCCGGAATAGCGAAGCTTGATGATCCGCAAACGGCCGGTCGCCCCGACGTGGTCGACGAGGGTCGGCGGCGCGGCAATGATCACCGCCGAGAGCGCCCGCGCGGCGAGTCGAGCCTCCTCGACGGCCGCTCGAACCAAAGGGTGCCCGAGATGCAGCAGCTCGCCATCTTCGTGCTCTCGGGCGTCGCCGAGGTGGGCCGAAAAGCCACCTTGCAGATCGCCGGGGAGGCGCTCGCAGGGCTCCACGGTCAGCCGCACGCCGTTGGGGACCGGATGGCGGGTGTACGGTGCGTCGAGCGCATCGAGATAGCCGCCCACCACCTGCTCCAAATCGCGGTCGAAAGCCGCCAGCTCGCGGGGCAGAGAGTCTTGGATCCGCCGGAAGACCATCTTGACTTGCTCATCGAATCGGCTCTCGATCAGCCGCGCGGTGCGAGCGTGGGTCGCTTCGAAGCGCGCGCGGTCTTCATCGACCGAAGCTCGGAGCGCCCGAAGCTCGGTCTCGATCTCGGCCGGGCTCCGGGCGCGGGCGTAGATGCGGCGCAGTCGGGCCTCGAAGTCGGGACCGATGACTCCCACCAGCGCCTCCGGCGCGTCGGTGGAGGGCTCGTGCAAGACCTCGTCGGAGGCACCGAGGACCGTGCCGAACAGGTCGAGCTTCTGAGTGAGAATATCGAGGGTGAGCTGCTGAGCTTCGTTGCCCCGGGCGGCGAAGTTGATGATCGAGACGTCTCGGGTCTGCCCATAGCGATGGATCCGGCCGGTTCGCTGCTCGATCCGCTGCGGATTCCACGGCAGGTCGTAGTTGATCAGCGTGTCGGCGAACTGAAGGTTGAGCCCCTTGGCGCCCGCTTCGGTCGAGATGAACACCTTGCTCCGAGTCTTGAACTCGTGCACGAGGGCCAGTCGCACCGCGACGTCTCTCGTGGGGCGCGTGGTCTTCGACAAGAGGGCGAGCTCTTCTTCCGTCCACCGCTCGAGCGCCTGCCGAGCGCGGGCGCCGTCGTTGTGACCTCGAAAGAGAGTGATATCTTCTTCGCCGAGCTGCCCCGATTCGACCAAGACGCTTTGCAGGTAGTCCTGCGTGGTGATCGACTCGGTGAATACGACGATCTTGCCGCTTCCGCGCCCGCCGCTCGCCCGGTCGAGGACGGTCTTGACCGCCGTGACGAGGGCGTCGGCCTTGGCGTCGCGATCGAGGCCCTGCGCCCGTTCGATGAAGTCGCGAACCCGCGCGAGTTCGGCGCCGATAGCGGCGGGGTCGGGAGAGGGGCCGGTGTCGAGGTCGTCTTCGAGGCCGAAGTCGTCTTCCTCGAGGTCCTCGAAGAAGCGGTGGGCCGCTCGGTCGTCGAACGCCCTCGCCGCACCCTCGCGCATGGCTTCGAGGCGCTCGGCGACCCGCTGGAGGCTGGCCGCGAGGGCCGGCATCGAAGAGGCCATCCGCCGGTGGAATCCGATCAGCCAGAGTCGGCGGTGGGGGCCCCGAAACGCACAGATTCCCGGTTCCGTCAGGTAGGCGGTGATGTCGTCGTACAGCGCCTTTTCGTCGGGTGACATCGCGTACTCGAACAACCGCGCCGTGCGGCCGACGAACGGGCGCTTCATGAACTCTTGGGCCTGCCGGCGAAGGGTCCGTTGGCAGATCTCGGCCACCCGCTTCTGCAGCTCATCGGCCTGTCCCTCGGCCAAATGGCGGTCGTCGCCAGCGCAGAACATCTGTCGAAACGTGGACAGGTCGCCCAACAGGGTGCCCGTCGGCTCTACGAACTGGGCGAGGCCCCACAGCTCGGTCAGAGTGTTCTGGATCGGGGTCGCGGTCAGGAGCAACACCGGAGTGTTGCGCAAAAGATCGCGGACTCGTCCGGCCATTTTTGCCTGGTCGGACTGCGATTGGTACAGGCCGTCGCGGTCGAAGCGCTTGTAGATGCCGGAGAAGATCTCGTGGGCCTCATCGATCACGCACAGGTCGAAGCTCGGTAGACCGAGCAGCAGGTCCCGCCCCTTTTCGCCGCCCGCGAAGTCTCGAGTGACCAGATAGACCCCAGGCCGGGCCAGGTCGACGTCGGGCTCGTATTCGCGGGCGGCGATCGAAAAGAGGGTCAGCAGCTCTTGGCGCCACTGGCCGAGCAGGGCTTTCGGGGTGATGAGCAGGATTCGCTCCGCCCCTTCGGCGAGCAGCTGGGCCATCACCAGGCCGGCTTCGATCGTCTTGCCCAGACCGACCTCGTCGGCCAAGATACATCCCCCCTCGGGGATTCTTCTCAGCGCAAACAAGACGGCGTCGATCTGATGGGGGTTCGGATCGATGCGCCCCGAGCGCTGCGAGGCCAGGTGCCGGCGATGCTCGTCGGCGGGGCGCACCCGTACGAGATCTTCGGCCAGGTACAGACGTTGGATGGGATGCAACGTCATGGAGTGAAGTCACCCGAATGAGTGCCGTCGGACATCGGTTTCGACGGTAGCGTTGTATGTCAGGCGTGCGGGTCTGCACAAGGGTTTAGACGAAGGGGCAAGTCAGGTTTCGTCTTCGCGGACATGGGCGGCGACGATCGGCAGGCCGGCGAAGGTCGTGGTGATCGCCGGGCCCGGTTGGTTGGCGTAGCGGGTTCGATTCATCGCTTCCCGAAGCTGCTCCTCCGGCGTCCCTGGAGCCAACACTTCGGGGACCTGAACGCCGAGCATGGAGGCGGTCAACGGGATCGCAAACGAGATGAACGCCTCGATCGTCTTCGGGTCGTCGCGGTCGTTCCAGGCGGCCACCACGTCGTCGTGCAGCTCCCATGCATCGATCTGGGCCTCGATATCCTGCTCGAGCTGGTCGGCTTCGTCGTCGCGGATACCGTAGGGGACCGGGCAATGGATCGTCGGGGGGCCGCCTTCCGCGACCGCGGAGGTCCACCGAACGGGATAGGTTCGACATAGGGATGGACGGGCCGCGTAGACACCGCAGCGTGGATACCCGCCGACGTCGACCAAGGCATGACATCGACCATCGGCTCTTCGCTTGAGCGCTAGTTCGGCTCGGCCGGGCCACGAACCCTCGAACCGCCACCGGGGATCGGGGTCGAGGCAAAACGCGTGAGCGTCATGGTCGCTGGGAACGATGGTCAGGCCCGCGAACAGCGGGACCCCAAGCGTTCGACAGAAACGAAGGGCATCCGGCAGGGAAACCGTCACCTGGTATCGACAGCACCGAGCCGGGCAAACTCGACAAGCATCCATGATCGCGCCGAACGGGGAGATCGGCGTGCGCGGCTGACCATGTGCGTCGACGCGGACGGTCATCGGATAGGGCAACAGACGTACGCCGTAGGATCGGCCCTCCGCGCGGGCCCGGGCAGCGGGCCCGCGTCGCTTCAGCTCGGTCTCGGTCACGACGGAGAGGGTACCCCAGCCCTTCGGCGGCAGGTGACGCGCATACGACCGATGTCCGTCACGTTGCAGCGCCGCAATCCGAGGAGCGATGACGCAATGTGCAATCCTCACGATTGTTATCATTATCCGCAGATCGGTGAATTTTGCGCTAGGCTGGCCTTTGGTCCAGCCCGATGGACCGACTCATGGAATGCAAGGCCCGGTCGACGGAACCCGATCGCCGGGGAGGAGTTATTGTGAATATTCGACTGAATAGAGGGTCGTTTGCCGACCGCTTGGTGCTGAGCGCGGTGGCGGTCAGCTTGATCGCCGGTACTGCGCTCGAAGCGTGGGCCGAGGGCGGCCAGGACAAAGGACGGCGCCGGGGGTCGGCGCTGTCGCGCACGGCGCGCAAAGATCTGGAGCGAACCGGTATCACCCGCTACTTGGGGCAGTTCGAGCCGGCCAGCGAAACCGACATCGACGGCTGGACCCGTTACACGTTCGATAGCGATGGCGGCAACGGCCCGATCTGCATTGACGGCAGCGAGTTTCGAGTCTTCATCCAGAAGCGAGATGTGAAGAACGTCGTGGTCTTTTTGCCGGGCGGAGGCGCCTGTTGGCAGGGGCTTTACGCCTGCTCGACGACCGCGCCGATGAACCCCCCGGGGGCGAGCGGCATTTTCGCCGACAGCTTCCCCGACGAGTACGGCGACCCGATCTTCAATCCCTTGAAGACCTACTCGAAGGTCGTGCTCAGCTATTGTGATGGTTCGATCTATGGCGGCGACAACGACGTCCCCGACATGACGTTCCCCGCCGGACCGGTTCGATACCACCGGGGCGTCCGCAATATGAGCGCGGCCCTCGATCTCGCTCAGGCGACCTTCCCCAACGCCCAACGGATCCTCCTGACCGGCGCGAGCGCCGGAGGTTACGGGGTGAATGGCGTTTCGGCGATGTTGGTGCGCTTCAAGTTTCCCAAGGCGCGCCTGCGCGTCTTCAACGACTCCGGGCCCCTCAACAATCCGGCCTTCGTGTCGGGCATCAATGCCCAGGTGGCAGACTGGGATTTCGTTCAATACTACCCGGAGAGCTGCACGGGCTGTGATCCGTTCGCGCAGCCGTCGGAAGTCATCAAATACTGGCTCGACAATGACCGCCGGATGAAGGCGTCGCTGTTTAGCTACGACGGAGACGGCGTGATCCGATTCTTCATTCAAGTGCCGACCGAAGACATGTATCGCGACCTGCTGCTTACGACGACCGATCCGATCGCGGCGGACTACGGTCGCCGGTACAACCGCTTCGTGGCGGTGGGCGCGGCCCACACCATCCTGGGTTCGAACGCCTACTATACGCTCGAGGTCGACGGCGTTCGCTTCGTCGACTGGCTTGACAGCTTCGCGAACGGCGGTCGCGACTTCAAGGACGTCGTCGAGGCTCGTCCGTAAACCCCCCGAGGCTGGCCCGCCCCAAGCTTCGAGCCGTCTTTACAGTCCGTAGATGAGCATCAGGGCGCCGACGACGATCGGCAAAACGGTGTAGGAGACCCAGTGAAGCGCCGTTCCGAGTCCGGAACCGAGGGCTTTCTGCATTGGCTCCAGCTTGGAGAACATCCGGCTCTGAGGCGCGGTCAATCGCATCCACAAAGTGAAGAGCCCGAATGCGATGAGGACGAGCCCGAGCGCAAAGTCGAACCTCATGATGGATCCTCGGCCTTGTGGTCGGTGGCTGGCTTGGTCACCGTGTCACCTTCGCTGGCGCCGACCTCGAAGTCCAGGTTCGACGGCGAACGCAACACCCGCATCAACAGCCGAATGACGACGACGAGCACCACCGCCACGAAGATCGGCGCGACGGCGAAAACCAGGCCATCTTTGACCGCCCATATGTAGCGAGCCCGTGCCTCTTCAGTCGTCGTCAGTCCGACATAAGCCCCAAAAACGCACATCGCGATCACCGGGCCGAGGAACATGAACGCTTGCCGCGAGCCTCGCCGGGCCGTCGGCTTCTTGCGCTCCTTGGAGTGACCTGCTGGATTGGCCATCCCCCCCGAGATATCAGGATTCTCGCGTTCTGAGGACCTCAGCAATCACTCCGAGACGGGTCCGGGGCTCAGCCAAGGCTGAAGCCTCGCCACGTCAGCCCCGTCGCTGGTGAGGCAGTAGCTGCCGAGGCTGACGCCGGTGGTGATCACCACCACCAAGCTGAACACCACCAGCATGAGCCACGCGAGGCGCTGAATCGAGGCTGGGTACCGCCGAGGTTGGGCCGAGTAACCCTTCGGATAGCGAACCACGCCGATCGGATCCACGGAGGGCGTTTCCATCTCATCAGGTCGCATAATCGGTAAACGGGCTCCGCCCGGCGATGTTTCCTCTCGCGACAAATCCGACCGGATGGTTTGCCGACTACCCATCTCTTGATAACGTCTGTAGGCTACCGCGTCTCATGGATGCCCCTTCCGATCCAAAGCTCCAGACGTCCTACCGTACGTGTCCGCTGTGCGAGGCGACCTGCGGTCTCGAGATTCAGCACGACGGTGAGAGAGTGCTCCGGATTCGCGGGGACCGCGAGGACGTATTCTCGAAGGGCTTTATCTGCCCGAAAGGAGCGGCGTTCGGCGAGCTGAACCGAGACCCCGATCGACTCCGGGAGCCGATGATCCGGGGGGCCGACGGTTGGCGGACGGTCGGCTGGGATGAGGCGTTCGCGGAGGTCGCGGCGGGGTTCGAGGCCGTCATCTCGGCCCATGGCCGGCAGGCGGTGGCCGCGTATCTCGGAAACCCTTCCGCGCACAATCTGTCGAGTACGGTCTACAGCCGGGTGTTTCTCAAGTCGATCGGCACGCGCAACCTTTTCACCGCGAGCACCGTCGACCAGATGCCCAAGCACGTGTCGAGTGGAATGATGTTCGGTTCGCCGCTGATGATCCCGATTCCGGACGTCGACCGAACCGACTACCTGCTCATGTTGGGCGCCAACCCGTGGGTCTCTAATGGCTCGTTGGCCACTGCGCCGGACTGGCCGGGGCGGCTGCGCGCCTTGCGCAAGCGTGGCGGTCGCTTCGTGGTCGTCGACCCGGTGCGCACCCAGACCGCAGATCATGCCGACGAGCACGTTCCGCTTCGTCCCGGTGCGGACGGATGGTTCCTGGCCGCGATGATCAACACCCTCTTCGAAGAGGACCGGGTTCAACTCGGTCGTCTGGAGACCTTTACCGATGGGGTCGACAAGATTCGATCCGCGGTGGCGCCGTTTACGCCCGAGCGAGTGGCGCCCGCCTGCGGCGTCGAAGCCGATACGATTCGACGGCTGACCCGTGCGTTCTCGGCTGCGCCCAAGGCCGTTTGCTACGGGCGGATCGGCACGTGTACCCAGCCTTTCGGATCCCTCGCCAACTGGCTGGTCGACGTGCTGAACGCCCTGACCGGCAACCTCGACGAACCGGGCGGGGCCATGTTCACCAGCCCGGCTCACGAGCCCCGTCGGCCCAACCGAACGCCGGGCGGGCGCGGGTTCAAGGTCGGGCGGTGGACCAGTCGGGTTCGCGGGGCACCCGAGGTGTTCGGCGAGTTTCCGGTCGCGACCCTCGCCGACGAGATTCTCACCGAAGGCGAGGACCAAGTTCGGGCGCTGATCACCGTGGCCGGCAACCCGATCCTGTCGACCCCGGACGGGGCGCGTCTGAACGAAGCGCTGGGCCGCCTCGACTTCATGGTGTCGGTCGACCCGTACCTGAACGAAACGACCCGGCATGCGAAGGTCATCCTGCCGCCGCCGCCTTCGCTGTCGCGGCCGCACTACGACATCTCGTTCTACACGTATTCGCTTCGAAACATCGCCAACTTCTCGCCACCGGTCTTCGAGCGAGCGCACGACGCCCTGCCCGAATGGGCGATCATGCTGCGGCTCACCGGGCTGTTCAGCGGGGCCGGTGACAACGTCGAGGTCATCGACGACTTCGTGTGCCGGCAGATGGTCGAGCGCGAGGTCCGCGATGCGTCGTCGCCGCTGCACGGCCGCGACGTCGATGAGCTCGTCGGCGCGTTGGGTGACCGTCGAGGCCCCGAACGTATGTTGGACTTCATGCTGCGGGCCGGATTGTACGGCGAGGGCTTCGGCGCCGACCCGGACGGGCTCTGCCTCGACAAACTGCTGGCGTCTCCCCACGGCATCGATCTTGGACCGCTCATGCCCCGTCTGCCCGAAGCCCTGCAGACGCCGTCAGGTCGGCTCGAGCTCGCGCCGCCTAGCTTTATCGAAGATGTCGCGAGACTCGACCGCGCGCTGAACGAGCACGCGGAGGCGCCGTTGACGCTGGTGGGTCGGCGCCACCTCCGATCGAACAACTCCTGGATGCACAACGTGCCGAGCCTGATGACCGGTCGGCCTCGATGTACGGCGCTCGTTCATCCCGACGACGCCCAGCGATTCGGAGTTCAAGATGGGCAGCTGGCCCGGCTGAGCTCGGCCACCGGCGAAATCACGGTCACCATCGAGGTCGACCCTCGCATGAGGCCTGGCGTGGTCTCCGTGCCGCACGGTTGGGGGCACGATGACGAACATACCCGGTTGGGCGTGGCCCGCCAATCGGCGGGCGCGAACGTGAACCTGCTCGTGAGCACTCGACAGATCGACCCGTTGAGCGGCAACGCCGTACTCACCGGCGTGCCGGTGTCGCTGAGCGCCTGAACCTGATTGTCCTCGAACCGGCGCGCACCATTGTGATGGGATTGGGCCCGTGCTTACCAAGGAGCATGCGGCGACCGTCGAACCCGATCTTCATTGCGACCGCCATCGCGTTCCTGGCTGCGACCAGCTTGGCTTGCGCCGGGACCGGCGTTAGTGCTCCCGGTACCATGCCCGCTCGGTCGACCTCGTACGATGACCTCGTGAAGCTCTTCGAAGAGTGGCGCGCTTTCGAGCGGCCGCCGATGCTCGATGGTGCGCCCGATTACACCCCGGCCCGCACCGCGAAGCGGCATCGAGCGCTGGCCGAGTACCAAGCGCGGCTCGAAGCCATCGACACCGACGATTGGTCGATCGAGCGCAAGATCGATTGGCATATCGTTCGAGCCGAGCTGAACGGCTTCGATTTCAACTGCCGGGTCCTCAAGCCCTGGAGTCGAGATCCGGCCTTCTACAAGACCGTCTGGACGTATCAAAGCGACGTGCCGGCTCACGAAGGACCGACCCACCACGCGCTCCTCGAGCTATGGACTTACCAATTCCCGCTCACCGAGGCCGAGGCGAAGCGACTGACGAGCGATCTGGCGGGGATTCCGCCGTTGTTGCGGCAGGCTCGGGGCAACCTCACCGGCAACGCGCGCGACCTCTGGGTCGCCGGCATCAAGGACATCGAGACCCAGCGTGAAGACTTGGATGCGCTCGAAAAGACGCTGGGTTCCGAAGTGAGTCCGGAGCTCGGTCAGGCTTTGAAGGCGGCCCAGACCGCGACCACCGAGTTTGCCCAGTGGCTCGAAGCCCAGGCGCCGACCAAGACCGGGCCTTCGGGGATCGGTAAAGAGAACTACACTTGGTACCTGCAGAACGTTCACCTCGTGCCCATGACCTGGGAGCAAGAGGTCGACCTCCTCCAAAGAGAACTCGACCGCGCTTGGTCGTCGCTTCGGCTCGAGGAGCACCGCAACCGCGACCGGCCGGCGTTGGTCGCTGCCGCCACGCCAAAGGAGTACGATCGTCGAGCCGACGAGAGCGCTTCCAAGCTGATGGCTTTTCTTGCCGAGCGAAAGGTGATGCCGGTCAAACCCAACATGGAACCGGCGCTCCGGGAGCACCTCGGTCGGTTCGTGCCCGAAGCGGAGCGAAATTTCTTCTGGATCACTGCCCACTTCAACCCGACACCGCTGTACTCCCACTTCTATCACTGGTGGGACTTGGCGCAGATGCGCGACGAGCCCCACCCGAGTCCAATTCGTCGAGGCGCTCTGCTGTACAATATATTCGATAGCCGCGCCGAGGGCGTCGCCACCGGCGTCGAAGAACTCTTCATGAATGCAGGCCTGTATGACGACGAGCCGCGAGTACGGGAGATCGTATGGATCATGCTCGCGCAGAGAGCGGCCCGCGGACTCGGGTCGCTGTATGCGCACGCCAACGAAATGACCATGGCCGAGGCGGGCACCGTGCACGTCGAAAAGACGCCACGGGGCTGGATGACGACGGAGCCCGAGCTGCTCCGCTTCGAGCAACATCTCTACCTGCGGCAGCCTGGGTACGGCACGAGCTATGTTACGGGTAAATATTTAGTGGAGCGACTGCTGGCCGAATATAGTCAAAAGAAGGGCGACGACTTCGAGTTGTATGCTTTCTTCGAAGAGATGAACGCAGCCGGGGTCATCCCGATGTCCCTCATTCATTGGCAGATGACCGGCGACGACCGCTGGGTTCCAAAGCCCGCGCGCTGACCACGTTCCGAGCAGGGCTACGCGGCGCGTCGAATTGACGCCCTGTCACGTCACCGCGAGCCGATTCCGGTTCGCAAAGCGTCACCCCGCAGGTACGAAGCGCGGTGCTCTGAAGCGTCTACCATGGGACCGATCTATGCAGTGAGCGCTCCGTGAAGGAGGCATTGCATGTCCCAAGACAAACAGGCCGACCTCGCGGGGCCGGGCATCAGTACCTACGAAGAGGTCGCTAAGATCCTGCCTACCGACTATCAACCGCTGCAGAATCCACTTCAGCGAATGCGGGCGGTCTATGCCGCGAAGCGTTACATCGAAGACGGTCTCGCGGCCGAGCTCAATCTCGACATGGTGCAGGTGCCGCTGATCGTTTCGAAGGACAGCGGGGTCAACGACTACCTCGACCGGGACGGCTCTCGAACGCCGATCGACTTCCGATGCGGTCTCGGTCTGGCTTCACCCATCGAAGCGCAGGTCGTGCAAGCGGCGACGAAGTGGAAGCGAATGGCCCTCGCGCAGTTCGGATGTGCGTCCGGAACCGGCATCAACACGGACATGCGAGCGGTCCGCAAGGACTACTTCCTCGACCACGACCACAGCAGTTACGTGGACCAGTGGGACTGGGAGCGGGTCATTACACCCGCCGAACGCAACCTCGATTTCCTACAGCAGATTGTTCGGCGCATTTGGAAGGTCCTCCGGGGGGCCGCCGACTACGTTCAGGCCCAGTTTCCCGAGCTCAAGACGAGCCAGTACCCTGACTTTCCGGATGAGCTGCATTTCATTCACGCCGAAGAGCTGCTGGCTCGGTACCCCGATCTCCCTCGAAAGCAACGGGAGACGGCTATCCTGCAGGAGCATCCCGCCGTCTTCATCGTCGGCATTGGGTGGCCGTTGAAAGACGGCTATCCGCACGAGATGCGGGCCGCCGATTACGACGACTGGGCGTCGGAGACCGTCGTTCGCGGCGGCGAACGCTATCATGGTCTCAACGGCGATATTCTGGTGTGGAACCCGGTCACCCGACGCCGCCACGAGCTCTCGTCGATGGGGATTCGAGTCACGAAAGACACCTTGCGTCTGCAGCTCAAGATGGCCCAGCAGGAAGAGATGCTTCAGCTTCCGTACCATCAAGCGATCCTCGACGACCGCATTCCGCTGTCGATCGGCGGGGGCATCGGACAGGCGCGCACGTATATGTACCTGCTACGGGCTGCCCATCTCGGGGAGGTGACGGTCTCCGTGTGGCCGCAAGTCCTCAAGGATCTTTGTGCGGCCCGAAATATCCACGTGCTCGAATAGCAAGCGGCCTCGAGCAGAGGTCCCTTCAGGAACGACGGCTCTTTAGATAGATACGCCGAGGGTCAGGACGACGCCCCAGGCGCGGCCGTCGTCGGTGAATGGTTCCAGCGGCTCATCGAGCGGTAAAGTAGCGTTGAACACATAGTCAGTGGCGGGTATCCCTCAGGATCCCCGTCCTGGCTCTTTTCGTCATCCGGCCGTGAAACCGAGCACTTGCGCGTGTCTCGAGAATTCGGAAGCTTCGCTCCCAGCCGGAGGTCTGAATGCCCAACCTGCGGCGCGCGGTCAAAGGGCCTCGCTTAACCGACTTGGGGCTGCGAGCGAATTCGAGGGGAGCTCCTCAAGCTTGGGTTCCGAGTCGGCAAACGAATGATCCAGAGATACGTTCGGGGCGTCAGGCCAGATGGTGGTCGCAGCCAGACATGGCGGACCTTCCCTCAGAATCATCAGGATCAGATCGGGGCCTGCGACTTCCTGCAGCGGTATGAATTCGCTTTCACACCGATCTTCGCGTTCTTCATCGTACGTCTCGACAGCCGTCAGGTCGTTCACTCCAACGCTACTCGAGACCCGACGGACCCATGGACCGCCCTGCAGCTTCGCGAAGCGATGCCGTTCGAAGACGGCCCTCGGTTCCTCATTCTGGGACGCCCACACCAACGCATCGGTCAGCGCGTACCCGCCGACAACAAACGACCTCGGCTTATCGGCCCGGCCGCGAACGCAGGAACGGTTGTCGAATTCGCCGCGTTGAGCGGACTCCATCACGAGTATCGGAGCGCCGCGTGACAACTGCGTTGACGAGGATGATCGAAGGAGCCAGGACGGGTTGTTCCGTGGGTATCGAGGAATGGGTGGGGTCATGATTCAGAGAACACAGGCGGCCATCGGGTGTCTGGTCACCCTCCTTTCGGTGGGGGGCGGGGCATGCACCGAAGATGGGAGCGGGGTGGGGCCCGGTCTCGTATGGGAGGTGGTCGCCCAGGGGGCGCGAGGAGTACGCTCGTAGGAACCGTTCATATCACGGCGCAAGGAAAGACGATCGTGGAGCTCGAGCGCTGGCAAGATCAGGTGGTTCCGCTCAACGCGGTGCCGTTGGCCGACGACGCGGCGGTCCTCGTCGAGCTGCTGAACGACTTGGACGAGCTGCCCGACCGGTTCGCGGCCTTCAAACGGGCTTACCTCCAAGGCGACGCGGGCAGAGCTCTGGCGCTCGGCCCCCCGGCGTGGACTATGCCCGAGCCATCCTCCAAGGACTACGCGGTCTTCATCCAGGCTCGAAACGAAGCCTGGTGGCCGGAGTTGAAGGCCCGTCTCGACGCCGGCGACGTGTTCGCCGCGGTGGGCTTCGCGCACTTGGTGGGCCCTCAGGGCCTGATCTCCGCCTTGACCGCGGCCGGTTACGAGGTGACCCAGATCCATACTTCCCAACCCGGGCACTCGCTTTGACTCGAGTCGTTTGAATTGCTTACGCTCTTGACTGGACTATCCAGGGGATAGTTGTTGGAGCACCGGCAGCGGCCACCATGTTTTGCCCTTCGGGTCCTATTGCATTTCTCATCATCCTTGTTGCTACGGCTGAGGCCGAGAGCAGCGGAGATGTCGAAGAGCTCCATATCACCGCCCCGCTCAGCGAGCGGGCCGCGCCGGCCGAGACTTGGAATACCGTCCCGGCTGCTCGGGTCCACCGAAGCGACGCCCGCAGCGCGGCCGATGTACTGCGCCGCGCCCCGGGAGCCCTGGTTCAAACCAACAGCCGCGGCCAGACTCTGGTCGTGCTTCGCAACTCCGGCGAACGAGAGGTGACCGTATTCTTCGACGGTGCACCGCTCGAGATCCCGTGGGACCACCGGATCGATCTTCGCTTGATGCCGGCCGCGGCCGTCGGGCGGACGGAGGTCGCCCGCGGCCCCCTATCGAATCGCTACGGCCCCAACATTTCGGGCGGGGCGATCTTCTTGGAGCCGCCCGAGTCTCCCCGCGAGCGAGCGGCGACGCTTCGAACCGAGGGCGGGACGGCCGGGCATTTCCGATTCGAGGCATCCGCGAGCGTCTCGTTGACCGAGGAATTTTCGCTTCTGGTCGCGGTCGAGCGCACGGAGTGGAGCGGGGAACCGCTGGCTGATGCCCTCGCGTTCTCGCAGGCGGATGATGAGCTGCGGACGAATACCGACGCCCGGCGTACCAGCGTTCTGGCGCGTGCAGCCTGGGCGGTGGCGCGGATCGAGCTTACGCTCAGCGTGTTGTACGGCGGGGCGGTGCTCGGCGTCGCCCCCGAAGCGCACCTGGACCCCACGGTCGAGCGCGTCCGATTCTGGCGCTACCCTGACACCCATCTTGCAATGGTGATCGCCGGGATGCAGACGGGGGGACGCGGGTGGGCTGCGGATACGATCGTATGGGGACAGGCGTTCGACCAGACGATCGACAGCTTTGGGAGCGTTCGCTTCAACCGCCTGAGCCAGCGGCAAGTCGATACCGACCTAAGCCTTGGAAGCCGCGCTCGGCTCGCCGGTACCTTTGGCGAGCACCGATTGTCCATCTCTGCTTACGGAACCATGTCATCCCACGATGAGTTGCGGGTCAACGCGATGGATACCGCTGCCCGGTCCGTCGAGGAAGAACGGTTCGTGCACGCCCTGTGGAGCGCGGGGGCTGACTATTTACTGACGGGCAAGGGGCTTCGCCTTCGAGTAGGCGCTGGTGTCGATGGCCTGGAGCCGCTCGAGACGGCCGACCGACCCTCGGCCGGTGGAATCCGGGGTTGGAACGCTTCGGCGGGTGGGCGCGTGGATCTGACGTCGACGGTCTTTCTCCGGGGCGCGATCGGGAGTCGCGCGCGCCTACCGACGCCTCGAGAGTTGTACGGCACTGCCCTCGACCGTTTCGTGCTCAATGATTCGCTCCGCGCCGAGCGGACGACGTCGGTCGAGGTCGGCGTGACCTATGCCGGCCCGCAAGCCCGACTTGAGCTCGTACCGTTCGCGAGCTGGACCGACGATACCTTGGATCAGGAGAACGTCGTCATCGATGGCACGACCTTCCGCCGTCGAGTCAATCTGGATGGCAGCCGGGTCTTTGGGCTCGAGATCATCGCCGACGTCGACCTTGCCTCTTGGCTCCACTGTGCAGGTCAGCTTCTCATCAGCGACGTGCGGCCCGTGGGGATGCGGGAGGGTCGAATCACCGAGCGCCCGTCCGTCCAGGGGTTCGCGGAGCTCGTGATCGGACGGGACGAAAGTTTCGAGCTCGCGACGGAGGTCGTCGCGCGAAGTGAGTCCACCTCTCTTGCGCCCGAGGGCCAGCGGGAAGTCTCCGGGGCGGGTGTGTTCAACGTCCGGGCGGCCTACCGAATCTCGGACCCGACACTTGGGGACTTGGAGCTCTACGGCCGGATCGACAACATCTTCAATGCCCGACTCGAGCCCCAGCTGGGGCTTCCCGAGCCCGGGCGGTGGTTCCGGTTCGGGCTCGCCCTACGGCTGTAGAAAGGAGACCAATCACGGTATGCCGTTCACTTTCGACGTCGAGAGTGCACCTTCACGAACTCGAGACCGTGCGCTCGGCTGATGCGTGCGAGGTTAGGTTCGGTGCTCGGCGTCGGTTGATTCGAAGATTCGGTCGGCGCTCGTGGGCACGAATCCGTCGTAGAGGCGCCCGTCGTGGTCGGCGTAACGTAGTGCAAACTCATAGTACGACGACGGCAGCTGCGCTGGGCCGTCCGCAAGCTCGACTTCGCACATGTCAGCTTGGGTCGAGCCCTGCTCGAGCAGCACTTCCGGTGAGCCCTTCACCCGACCCCCCGACTCGTTGACCAAAAAGCCTTGGGCTTCGACGAAGTCGAGGACCTTGGTGATCGACGGGTACCGTTGGAGCTCGTTGACGCTGACGGTGAAGTGGTTCGCCCGAAAGCCGAAGACGGCGACCCACGCGGCGAACTCGCTCTCTTGTCGCAGCCGAAGGTAAGTCGCCTTGTCGATGGGATTCCAGAGCCGTCCGGCCCACAGGATGTCGGGTCGATCGGCGATCGCGGGCGTGACCTGGGCAACGAGCCTCTGGACGAGCGCCCGGTGCTCCGCGCTGAGTTCGGCGGTTCGCAGCTCGCTCAAGAAGACCCGCGGTTGAGCGCCGCTCGGGTGCAGGTAGCCATATGCGTTGAGCTTTTTTGCCGGGAAATCGTACCGTTCGTATCGCTCGTACCCGTAACGAAGGAGGTGTCGCTCGAGGTCGGTGAGGGACACCGGCGAGAGGTCGTAGGTTCGGAACGCGACGTGGTCGTTGACCACGGACTCGCCCTCCTCCTCGAGCTTTTGACGAATGCTGGCCGCCGCGGGGGCGATCGTTTTGAAGTCCTGCCACAGACGATCAAAGAAGCTTTCGATTTCCATGCGCTGTCCTCGTAGACGACCTGACGGTTGGTCCGGAAACCGCCGATTCGGTCATCGGATCGACGGTCTGGTGGGAGAACAGAGCAACGGAGTCAAGGGTTCTTCAGACGGCCATGACCTTGTTGAGACGCTCGTACGCGACGAGGAACTCTTCCTTGAAGGACTGGACGACCGCGCCGGCGCTCATCGGCTGATTCATCAGGCCCACCGCCTGTCCGACCCAGTACGTGGCCAGCTCTTGCGCGCCATCGTGACCGCCGGCCGCGAGCTTGTCGACCCGAGCGAGCGCCGGCTCGGCGATCAGGGTTTGCAACGGCATCGGAAGCGGGGCGGGAGCGCCGTCGGCTTCCCAGGCGTCGGTCCACGGCGTTCGGAGCTGGCGGGAAGGTTTGCCGGTGCGGGAACGAGACCGGATCGTGTCGCGAGACGACGCGCTCAGCATCTTCTCTTTGACCACCGGGTTGGTTTCCGCCTCCGAGGTCGTCAACCAGACCGACCCGCACCACGCGCCCGAGGCGCCCATGCACATCGCGGCTGCCATTTGCGTTCCCGTGGCGATCCCCCCGGCGGCCAGAATCGGCGTGTCGGCGCCCATGTCGCGCACCGCCTGGTAGACTTCGGGAATCAGGACCATCGTCGAGACGTCTCCGCAGTGTCCGCCGGCTTCTCCGCCCGAGGCGATCAGGATGTCGACGCCCGCTTTCACCTGCGCGACCGCATGCTCTTTCGCGCCGACCAGCGCGGCGACGGGCACGCCGTGGGCCTTGCCGGCTTCGAGCATGACCGGTGGCGGCACGCCGAGCGCGTTGGCGATCAGCTTGATCGGGTACTTGAATGCGACCTCGAGACTCGTCGCCGCACCTTCGGGCCGAAGGTTGCGGGCGAAGCTCAGTCCGGATCGGCGCGCTTCGTCGGGGACCGCGCCCTCGATGCCGTATCGGTTCAGAATGCCGTCCGCGAAGGTCTTGTGGCTCTCGGGAATGGCGTTCAGTAACTCGTCGGGGTCGAAGTCGGCGCCTTTGCCTTCGATCTTGTTGGGGACGATCAGGTCCAGGCCGTAGGGCTTGCCGTTCGCGTGCGCGTCGATCCACGCGAGCTCTTCATCGAGGCGTTCGGGCGCGATATTCACCGCGCCGAAGACACCCATGCCGCCCGCTTTGGAGACGGCCACGACGACATCGCGGCAGTGGCTGAAGGCCAGGAGCGGAAACTCGATGCCGAGCATCTGGCAAATGGGGGAGTTCAACATGCTGCTTCCTTTCAAGCGATCCGGGCCCGAGGCAGGCCGGAGTCGGCCGTTCGAACCGTCCGTCGGCCCTCGACCGTAGTTCATGCACTGATAACGGTCGAGATGCAGAAAATTGCATACCGTCCCGCCTCGAGGTCTGGTCTCGCCTGGTAAGCTCGAGGCATGGACTCGAAAGAAATCGACGGAATCCTGGCCTCGACGCTCGAAGATCAGCGGTTGTCCCGGGGCGAGCGCCACGCGCTCCGAGAGTTGCTGGTCGATGACCAGCCGGACTCGCAGCGGCTGGCGTTCTACCGCCACCGCGCTTTTGCGTTGGCAAAGGAGGCGATTTCCGGCCGAGAAAACCACATGGTCCTCGAGTGGCTCGAAGAGGTCGTGAAGGCTCTGCACCAACCGGCCGAGTCCGCTATGTCGATGAACGCCGAGGTCTTGTTCAGCCCGGGCGAGGCGTGCTTAGAGGCGCTCCTGCGGCAGATGAACGCCGTCCAGCGCACGGCGGACATCTGCGTCTTCACGATCACCGACAACCGGCTCGCGCGGGCCATCGAGGACGCCCATCGTCGCGGGGTTGGGGTCCGGATCATCACCGATGACGAAAAGGCCGAGGATAAGGGCTCGGACGCCTATCGTTTGGCCGAGGCCGGGATTCCGGTCCGCTACGACCACAGCCCGCACCACATGCACCATAAGTTCGCGGTCTTCGACGGCCGGACGGTCGTTACCGGCAGCTACAACTGGACTCGGAGTGCCGCCGCGCACAACCGCGAGAACCTGCTGGTCAGCGACGACGGTCGACTCGTGCGCCCGTATCACCAGATGTTCGAGCGCATGTGGAACGAGATGGCGTGATGTTGGCCAAGCCGGCGAGTGCTCGCTCGGCCGTCAGAGCTTCTTCGGGAAGTTGAGGTTGCCCAGCTTGACGGCGCCCTCGGGGGTCGTGGTGTCGCCGAGCTGGGGAGCGGTCTTCGCGTCGCGGCCGGCCATCTTACCGAACGCTTCGGCGTTCTTCTCGGCCTCGAACGACCGGGCCTCGTGCTCTTCGGCCTTCATTTCGGCTTCGATCTGATGGATCCGCTCGATGACGTCGGGGCGCTTGAAGGTGCTCTTGAGAGCCTCGGCGGCCGTGGGCGAGCGCTGCTCATCGCGCAGCCACTCGTAGACCGCGATCAGCGTGCGCACGACCTCGTGTAGTTCACGGTCCTGCTTTTGGACGTAGACCGTCACCGCGTCGGAGACGACCTTCTCGGCGTGCTGGTCGAACAGGGCCGGTTCCTCGGAACCATCTTTTAGGGCCTGAGCGACCAGGTCTCGAATGGGATGGGGCTTCAGCTCGACACGCTCTTCAGTCATGACGGAGGTAATCTAACGTGAATTCGGACAAGAATCCCCCGGGGGGGAGGGAGCGCAAAACGAGCAAAGATGGATGAAGCGGGGCGAACGGAGAGTTTCCCCGCAACGCCCCGAACAGATCGGATCACCGGATCACAAGCCGATGAGCTTCGAGCCAAAGTAGGTGGTCGCCGCGGTCGACAGCTTGGTGCCGAACAGGGCGCCACCGATCTTCGACAGAAGGGTGCCGAGGCCGGCCTTGGTGGCGAGGGGGGCGAGAGCTGCGGGTAGAGGCATCGTGAATCTCCTTGGGCGCTGCAAGCGCGTCGAACGATAAGCGGCCAAGCCGCCGTGGTGTGATGATTATCGACGCGGTCCGACGGGCGTTGCGTGTTCCGGCCCATTTCGGAGAGCGCCCGATTCAGGTACGGGATCTAAGTGTTTGTCCCAGGCTAAGAGCCGGCCGAGAGTCTCAGGGCTGCCCACGGGCACTCGTCCGACCTGCGGGGCGCACGGGCTTCTTCCGCCGAAATGCGCGTCTGGGCTTAATCGCATCATGGACGAGTGGACCCCGTTCTTTCGACTTCTGCGGCCGGCGGGGGGCGGCATCTATACGGTCTCGACGGGGACGGTCGAGCAGCGGGCGATCCAGCGAAGGGTCTACGGGGCTCAACGCGATGAAGATATTCAAGAGCGATGGCAGGCGTCGATCCGTCGCCTTCCCGAGGCTCGGGTCGTGCTCCTGGGCGTCCCGTGCGACGTCGGGGCGGGCTTCATGCGAGGGGCGAGCTTCGGGCCCGGATCGATCCGGCGGGAGCTCATTCGGGCGGAGAGCTGGGTTCTCGAGCACCCGGCGGTCGTGGACCTCGGCGATGTGTTGGTGTGCCCCCAGCTCCTTCATGACGAGATGCTGTCCGAGGCGCAGATGCTTCGAACTCGCCGGGCGATCCACGGTGACGATGCGGTCGGTCAGCAATGGCCGGTTTCGCCCCTGTCGGTCACCGAGTTCGTGCTCCGGCGGGTTCGGGATCTCGCCCCGGAAGCCATACCGATGGTCATCGGAGGCGATCATTCGGTCGGCTGGCCGGTGTTGGCCGCGGTGGCGGCCGGCCGCGAACGAAAGACCGGTATCCTGCACTTCGACGCGCACACCGACCTGCTCGAATCCCGGCTCGGCGTGAAGTACTGCTTTGCGACGTGGGCGTGGCACGCCAACGAGTTGATCGGACGGGGGCGGCGGCTCCAGCAGGTTGGCATCCGGGCCTCCGGCAAAGACCGCGCCTACTGGGAACAGACGTGCGATGTGCGCCAATACTGGATGCCCGAAATGAAGACCCGACCCCTCGATGACATCGCACAAGAGATGCGAGCCGCATTTTGGGCGGCGGGCGTGGAGGGCGTCTACATCAGCAACGACATCGACGGCACCGATCCCCGCTATGCGCGCGCCACCGGGACGCCGGCGGACAACGGCCTGACCAAGGATATGGTCAAGGGGCTGATCCGCCGGGTAGCGGCGCAATTCCCGGTGTGGGGCGGCGACCTCGTCGAAGTCGCGCCCACCCTGGCCAATTATCTTCCGCACGAACCGATGACGACCTTGGCGACGGCCCGCACGTACCTGGAAGCCCAGATCGAAGTGGCGCTCGAAGGGGTGTCGACGGCCTCCGCAGGCGATACGTAGAATCGAAGCTTCTTGACGGACGGCCGACGAACGCGCGGCGAGCACCGGTGAAGAGCAAAGGCGACAACGATCCATACTGTTCGGGCGGAACAGTAAGTATAATGTCCGCATGTCTCGCGATTCCTTTGGGTGGCGCAGCGTCTGGTTGCTCTCGTCGTTGGTCGCGCTGATCCACTGCGCGGACTCGGAGGTCGCTCCCGCCGACTGTCCCGACGGTTCCCAGCCGCAGAGTGGTCGATGCGTCAAGCAGTGCGTCGAGGCCGCCGATTGTCTCGTCAACCAGGACTGCATCGCGGGCTTGTGTCAGGCGCCGCCACCGGGTTCACCCCGGGTGTTGGTATTCGGCGTCGTCCCGCTGACCGTCGAGTCGGGCGAAACGGTTCGCATCAGCTATTCGGTGGCGAACGCCGATTCTGTTGTCGTCACGGTGACCGAGGCCAACGGCGACGCGTCGGTCATCGTATCGTCGACCGACGACTTCACGGGTATTGCGACCACTTCGTTGATGAGCGACGCAAGGCTCGAGCTGGTGGCTCGAAAGGGAGACATGGTCGCGACTGCATCCCAGGAGGTCGAGGTGACCGGTGACGAGCCGCTCGCCATCACGTCGTTCGACGCGACCCCCAACGTCGTGAATCCCGGACAGACGACCACGTTGAGCTGGACCGTCGACAATGGGGTCGGGAGGGTCCGGATTTCGACTCTCGCGGACAATCGGGTGGTGGTCGCGAACGGTCTCCTCAACGGGACGTTCGACACGACGGTCGAGGCGTCCACGATTTTCGTGCTGTCGGTACAGGGGAGGGGCGGACAGCGGGCGCAGGCCCAAGCACAGGTCTCGGTCCGGCGCCCTCCGCCGTCGATCGTTGAATTCGAGGCGCTGCCGACGGCCGTCGGATCAGGCGACGGCGCGGTGTTGAGTTGGAGGGTCGAGAACGCCGATCGGATCAGTCTGCGGGTCGAAGACTCCGCAGGTTCGGAGCTCTACCGAAGTCGGGTCGCGCCGTTCGTCGAATACGGTCGGTTCCTGGTCGCGCCGACGGACAGTACGACGTACGTGTTGGAGGCCGGTACGTTCGAAGGCCTGGCGGTGTCGGAACGTACCGAAGTCGCCGTCGAGCCCGAGGTTCTGACTCTCGATGTCGAACCGGACTTCTTCCGGGAGCAAGGCGACGAATCGATCCTCAGCTGGGAGATCGCGCCGCCCGACGCCGAGGCGACCCTGACCATCGGCGGCGACGCTTTTCCCGCGGCGACGACCGGCGAACTCGAGTTTTCGACCCCGACCGGCCGGACCGTGAAGGTGGAGATTTTGGCCGAAGCAGGGGCCGGCGAGGCGAAGGCTTCGACTCGGCTGTGGAAGCTCGAACCGGAGGGCGACCGGGACAACAACCGACCGGACGATGCCATCCAGACATTCGGCTCGGCGATCGAAGGTGAGTCGGCGGCGGCCGGGATTATCGATCCGGACTACTTCGCGTTCGACGTTCCCCCGAATGGGTCGGTGCAAGCTGGTTTTCTCAAAGGCGTCAGTTGTCCGCGCGGGGTCACGCTGGAGCTGCTGCGGGCGGGGATGAGTCTTCAGACGGATACGAGCAACAATACGAACTGTCCCCTGATTCGCGACGTCAATCTCCCTTCCGGGCGGTACCACCTGAGACTGCAGTCGACCACGCTCGTGCCGTTTCGCTATCGGCTGGGCATCGCGGTCGACCCAGTGGAACCGGAGTATGACTACCGGGCCGAATTGCTGGGGACGCCCGTGTGGTCGGCGCCGCCAGAAACCGCGGTGCCGCTTCGGTGGCTGCCGTACGTCGAAGACCAGACCATGCCGGCCGGCGATGAAGGCTTCGCCGTAGTGGAGCTTCCGTTTCCGTTTCGGTATTACGGGCGGACCTTCGCTGGGGTGGTGGTTCACACCAATGGCTTTGTCGCGTTTTCATCAGCCCTCCGGAGTCCGGACAGCGACCCCCGGTCGGCTTGGGGACCCGAGCCGCCGAACGCGATCGTCGCCGGTTTTGGCGCTGACCTGGTCTGGCCCGACGCTGCGCCGCTTTCGGTGTGGACCG
Organism: uncultured Myxococcales bacterium; assembly: GCA_964519665.1. Classification (GTDB taxonomy): domain Bacteria; phylum Myxococcota; class Kuafuiibacteriia; order Kuafuiibacteriales; family Kuafuiibacteriaceae; genus JANQQN01. The sequence goes on along the minus strand of CAZFIV010000016.1, from coordinate 17,868 downwards.
ACCAGGATGACGATTTCGGCGACGTCATATGGTTCGACCTGTCCGGCGCGATCGTTCGCGGCTCGGGCCAACCAGTAGGGCAGGTACGGGTCGGTCTCACGAGAGACCATCGGGTCGTGCTTCGCTACGGTTCGCTTAAATCGGCGGCGGACTTCATAGGGGGTATCGAGGGTCCGGACGGCGCGTATCGGATTTCCGTATGCGCCGCGACGCGATGCGAGCCGGGAAGCCGTCCCCAAGACATAACGGTCGTCTTCAACGCGACCGACGCCTAGCTTGATCGGTTGGCTGCGGCAACAAAAGACGCTAACACCGCGCTGGGCATGTCTGACCCGTACTTTCATCGCCGGCATCTGCCGGCGTTCTCCAGTATCAGTCGCGGTCAACCGAAGCTCGCAGAGGGGTTTTTCTCTTACTATGGTGCTGTCTTTTCCGATGGCGCGATGTCCGTTCGAGAAAAGTCACTAACAGCACTGGCGGTCGCTCATGTTGTTCAATGTCCCTACTGTATAGACGCCTATACGAAGGGTTCCCTCGAAGCAGGGGCAGACCTCGAGCAGATGACGGAGGCGGTGCACGTCGCGGCCGCCGTCCGGTCGGCATCGACCTTGTTATTCGCCATGCAGATGCGGACCCAAGCCGGCGAGCTTCAGATGGGCGCATCGGCGTCGGCTTCGAGCGAGGCGTACTTCGACCGGCAACACGTCGATGAGCGAGCGGACATGGCGGACGGCGCTGCCGAGCTCTATGACCTTCATGAGAAGTACGACGCTGCGGTCTTCGCGGATGGCGCACTGGAGCGTCGTGAAAAGGGGCTCATCGCATTGGCTTGCGCGCATGCGATGCAATGCGCGTACAGCATTGACCGGTCTGTGCGCGGCCTGATGGCCGAGAAGGCCTCTCTCGAAGAACTGACGGAAGCCGTGCACGTGGCCACCGCGATCCGCGGAGGGGCATCGTTGGTACACGGCATCCAGATGCTGGAACAATTCGCGGCTTCATCAAAGGATAAACCATGATCGCAGTTAAATCGTTGCCGGTGCTCGCAGAAGAAGACGTCGCAGGACCGAAAGCCACGGAGAGCTTGCGGGCCCGGCGCCTTCCGTTGGCGCCGCCCGACGAACAGCTACGGGTGTTGGCGCAAGTGAGCCGCGACGGACAGCCCCTCGACTTTGGTGGCGCCCTCGCGCAGGCCGGCTGGCCGAAACTCGACCGGGCCGACCTCGAGATTTTTCAGATCAATCTGGGCAAGCTCTGCAATATGACTTGCCGACACTGCCACGTCGACGCGGGCCCCGATCGGACCGACGCCATGATGAGTCGCCAGACGGTGGAAGCTTGTCTGACCGCCCTCGATCGCACGAACGCCCACACCGTCGACCTCACGGGTGGCGCGCCCGAGCTTCACCCCGACTTTCGATACCTCGTTGACGAGGCCAAGAAACGGGGCAAACATGTCATCGACCGCTGCAATCTGACCATTCTACTCACTCGAAAGATGGCCGACCTGCCGGAGTGGATGGCCGAACGCGAAGTCGAAGTGGTATGCTCCCTGCCTCACTTTGCGGAGCGAAACACCGACGCCCAGCGAGGAGACGGAACTTTCGAAAAGTCGATCACCGCTCTTCGTCGCCTCAACGAAGCCGGGTACGGAAAGGCCGACCCAAAGCGGATGCTCACGCTGATGTCCAATCCGGCGGGGGCTTTCTTGGCCGGCAATCAGGTCAACATGGAGCGCGAGTGGAAGCGGGCCCTCGAACGTCGCTACGGGGTGACTTTCGACCGTCTCTTCGCGCTCAACAATATGCCGATCAGTCGCTTCCTCGAGTGGTTGCTCGAGACCGGGAACCTGCAAGCCTACATGCAGCGGCTGACCAACGCGTTCAATCCGGCCACGGTGCAAGGCTTGATGTGCCGCAACACCATCTCGGTGAGCTGGGACGGCTTCGTCTACGACTGCGACTTCAATCAGATGCTCGATATGAAGGTCGAGCCCGGCGGCGAAACGCTTCGGATCGAAGATTTCGATCCCGAGGTGTTTCGTACGCAGCGGGTGCGGACCGCCGCTCACTGTTTTGGATGCACGGCGGGCAGCGGAAGCTCCTGCGGCGGCGCCACGGCCTGATTCGCCGCCCCACCTTCCGGACACAGTTCGCTCGGGCAAAGCCGGTCGAGCCGTTCGGTGGCGAGTTCGACCAATAACTCGCCCGGCTCTCCGAGGGTTGCCATTTCGTCGAACAGGGGACCCACGTCCATCTCGGCGCGAGCGTAGATGGTGCCATCCGAGTGTCGGTAGCGGTCCGTCACTCGGCTGTATCGGCGCGCCGACTGGATATTCGCTTCGATTTTTCGCTCGGCGGCCATCCATTTTTGGCCTTCGGGCGACGTTTCAGTGCCCACCGCGCCGGGCCAGGGGCCGGTGCATCCGCCTCTGAGAACGGAGGTCATGTACGTCTCCAGCGTGTTTTGCACGTCGTTGCGGGCATCCTCGTCGGCGATCGGGCTTCGGCCCCCGACGTCGGCCCCCACGCCATGGATCGTGACCCCGGATTCACGGGAGATGTATGGCCCGCGCACGACCCATTCCGGATAAAGGGATGCGGCTGAGTCCGAGCCGCGGGCAGACCCGTCGGCGTCGATCAGACTCTCGCTCGTGCCACAGGCGATCGCACCACCGGCCGCGATATTGATCGCCACGACTGTAGGTGCGAGCCGAGCCCAAAGGTCGATGGTGCTCACAAGGCGCATAACCCGAACATACGCCGCCGGCTCCGAGTTGCAATACGTGGGATGACGCACATCGGGCTGGCCGTCGCTCGCTTCGGCGTCGAGAATCCGGCGGCGATGGAAGAAGTGCCTCCTCGAGCCGACCCTCGGGCCGACTCCACGCCGATATCCGTGCGACCCGCGGGGCCGGACGATGCGCCCGCGGTCGCCGCGATCTATGCCGAAGCGGTCGCGTCCCGTCGCAGCACCATGGATACGGTTCCGCCCACCGGGCAACAGATCGAAGCGCAACGGATGGCGCTCACCTCACGGGAGGCATTGCTCGTCGCCATTCGAAGTTCGGCCGTAGTCGGCTTCGGCTGGCTTCGCCAATACAGCGTCCGGCCCGGTTACCGGTTCGCATGCGAAACCTCGGTCTACGTCAGGTTGGAGACGAGCGGGACGGGGACGGGCGCTGCGCTTCAGACGGAACTCATCGCTCGCGCCCGAGACGAGGGATTTCGCTACGTGGTGGCCAAGATCCTATCGGTCAATCAGCGCAGCGTCGATTTCCATCGCAAGTTCGGTTTCGAGATGGTCGGTGTGCAACGGGGGATAGGCGACCTCGATGGCGTTCGGCACGACGTCACGATCCTCGGGCTCGAGCTCGGCCCTTAGCTGCCGCGAGGCATCAGGGGGCGACGACGGCCTTCGCGGCGACCGGAGGTTCGGGGCAATGTGCGCCGGCCGCTGCCCACGCGCGGATCAACGTACCGAACACTTCTTGCGTCCCGGGGGCGGGCGAGCGCCCGGTCCCGGGCGTCCAGGCCCAGCCAACCAGCGAGTCCTCGGCCATATGTTCGACGATCGCGTCGAGGTTGCGGTTCCCGTTTCGCTCCGGGTCTTTGATCTGATCACAGATCGAACCCAGGGACCGACCGGCCCAGGCCATCGACGCGGGGGCGAGATGCCAAGCGGGGTGTCCGGGCATCGAGCGGTCTCCGAGGTCGACGTTCTCTTGGGCATGGCAAGTGCTGCATTTCATGCCGACCACCCCGTGCCCGTCGGCGCCCCGAACGACCGGGGGCTGGTGCGGCTGCTGGGCATCGGTTTGAAGTGGTCGCTCGCCCATCGGATGACAGTTCACGCAGCGGGGGTGCTTGAGCACTTTGCCGGCCTCGACGAACAGGGCACGGGAGCGATCGATGTCGTCGGTGATGTGCGCGAAGTAGGCGGGGTCTTTCAGGCCGTTCACCTCGCGGCCGACATCCTCCGGGGCGCCGAGTTGAGGGGCCGAGCAGGCTGCCCCAAGGCTCGTGGCGGCGCCGAGCAGGATGAGCGCGGCAAGACGAGCCCCGAGCGCATCCCGCCCGAGGAAGACGCGATGAGCGGTCAACCGTTCCATGCCAGGCTCCCTTTCTCGAGCCGCACTGCCGACTCGATGAACGGCAGCTGGCGAACGCGTTTGCCGGTGAGCCGATAGTAAGCGTTGGCGATCGCGGGCCCGATCAGCGGCACGGCGGGTTCGCCGACGCCGGTGGGCGACTCGGCCGACTTTACGACGACGACCTCGACATCCGGCATGTCGTGGATGCGCAGCGGTCGGTAGTCGTCGAAGTTTCGTTGCTTCGGGCGGCCATCGACCAGGTCGACCTGGTTGTAAAGCGCTGCCCCGAGACCGAATCCGATCCCGCCTTCCATCTGGGCCTTGACGACGTTCGGGTTGACCGCGACACCGCAGTCGACCGCACACCAGACCTTGGCGACGCTTGGCATTCCGTCGTCCGCGAGCCGCACCTGAGCGATCTGAGCGACATAGGTGCCGAACGATCGGTGGACCGCGACGCCGTAAGCGGTGCCTTCGACCTCGGGCTTGGGCCAGCCGGCCAGCTCGGCCGCCGCTTTGAGAACGCCGGCGTGGCGCGGCTCTTGGCCGAGGAGCTTGAGTCGGCCGGCAACCTGGTCTTTCTCACCCATGGCCTCGAGGACCTCGTCGAGGAACGCTTCGGTCGAAAAGCCGGTATGGGTGCTGCCGACCGAGCGCCACCACAAGACCGGGACCTTGACGTCCGTCGTGTGCAGCTCGACCGCGAAGTTCCCGATCGCGTAGGGCAGGTTGGTCGCGCCCTCCGTCGAGGTGAAGTCGAGGCCTCCTTGGAGCATCGGTTCCAAGGGGGTGTGAGCCAGGATCGACTGACCGACGATGCGGTGATTCCACGACTCGATCTCGTTCTCCTCGTTGATCGTCGCCCGCACCCGGTGAACGTACATCGGCCGGTAGTAACCGCCTTGAATGTCGTCCTCGCGGGTCCACAAGAGCTTGATGGGGCGGCTCTTGGGGGCCACCTTGAGGACTTCCGCGGCCTCCTTGGCGAAATGGCTGGCGGGTTGCGCTCGGCGGCCGAAGCTGCCGCCCGCGTACAGCACATCGAGTCGGACCTGGCTGGGGTCGAGTCCAAGGGTATGGGCGATCGTCATGTGGTCGCCGGTCACGGACTGCGAGCCGAACCAGGCGTGCACGCCACCCTTATCCGTCCATTCGAGCACCGCATCGAGCGGTTCCATCGGGGCGTGGGCCAGATACGGAAAGACGTAGTCGGCCGAGAGCGTGCGAGCGCCGTCCTGGGCTCGGTCGATGAGCTGCGGCTCCCCGCGGGCGGCGGCGACCGAACCCGGTTGGTCGAGCAGGGCCGTGTATTCGGTCACGAGGTCGGCTGAGCTGCGGCTCTCGGTACCCGCGACATCCCACTCGACGCGGAGACGGTCGCGCGCTTTCTTCGCCGGCCAGTATCCTTCAGCGTAGACCGCGACCCCTTCAGGAATGGCCCGCGCGGCGACGAAACCAGGCACGGCCTTGGCGTCGGCGTCGTCGAACGACTTGACCTTCGCGCCGAATCGCTCAGGGTGTTTGACGACAACGGTGAGCAGGTTGGGACGGTCGACGTCGATGGTAAAGGTCGCACGGCCGGTGATCTTGGCTTCGGTATCGGGCTTCGGAAGCGACCGGCCGATCAGCTTGAAGTCGTTAGGGTCTTTGAGTCGAACCCGGCTCGGAGGGGTCAACTTCATGGCCGCTTCGGCCAGCTCGCCGAAGGTGGCCCGCTTGCGGCGATAACGGACGACGCCGTTTTCGACCTTGATTCGGCGCGGCGATACTCGCCACTTCTTGGCCGCCGCTCTGACCAGCATGGCTCGCATGGTGGCGCCGACCGTGCGCATCTGGACGTAGGAGTTCGGGATGGCCGTGGAGCCCCCGGTCAGCTGCGCTCCGAAGGCGCCGTTGGCGTACAGCTTCGGGTTCGAGGGCGCGCCTTCGGCTCGCATCTGCCCCCAGTCGGCGTCGAGCTCCTCGGCCACGAGGGTGGTTAAACCGGTGAACACACCTTGGCCAAACTCGATGTGTTTCACCGTCACGGTCACCGTATTGTCGGGTGCGATGCGGACGAAGGCGTGAGGATCCGTGGGCAGCGGTTGACCACTGGGGGCGCCCACCTCGGCCCGCGCTTTCGAGCTGGGAAGCAGGCGGGTGCTGAGCACCAGCCCTGCGCCGACGGTTGCGGCCTTCTGGATGAAGGCCCGGCGGGTGACGACGATGTTGTGGTCGTGCATTTCAGCCTCCCATTTTCTCGGACGCGCGCTGGATCGCGCGGCGAATTCGAACGTAGGTCGCGCATCGACATACGTTTCCGGTCATCGCGCGATCGATATCTTCGACCGATGGCTTGGGCACTTCGCGCAACAGGGCCTCCGCGGTCATGATTTGCCCGGATTGGCAGTAGCCACACTGTGGCACATCGAGCTCGGTCCACGAGGCGCGGATCGCGTCGGCCGCCGGGCCAGTGAGAGCCTCGATGGTGGTGACCGCTCGGCCTTCGACCAAACGAGCAGGCATGACGCACGACCGGACCGGCTCGCCGTCGACGTGGACGGTGCAGGCTCCGCACTGCGCGATTCCGCAGCCGAACTTGGTTCCGGTGAGCTTGAGGTGATCGCGAAGTACCCACAACAGGGGCGTATCGTCGGAGGCGTCGACCGTATGGGCCTCGCCATTGACCTTGAGCGTGAGCGGCATAGCCGGAGTCTAGGAGGCATTCCTAGAAGAGCGCAATGCGCAACGGTCGCTTCTACGGCTCCGGCTGCCCCGACGCAGGAGCTCTTGACGGTGCAGTGGTGTCCACGACCCCGCTGATCTCGATGGTGGCGCGCGGGGCCCCCGGCTTCTTCATGGCCATCCGGAAGGCGACGATCGACAGGTCTCCTTTGATGATACCCTGCCGGTCTGCGAGACTGTAGGTGTCGCCTCGGAAGTTGAACTTCGTGGAGCCCCCTTCCTGGGCCGGGCCGAAACGGACAGCGAGGCGCCAGTCGGGGAGCTCGGGATTGGCGCGCCGCAGCTCGGCATGGGGGCCCGCGACGAAACCGTCCTGCCGGCACTCCGCGACCGTGTGGGACGAAAAGATCGACACGCCGCCCAGAACGTCGGGATTCGTCGAAATCGTGCGAACGTCGAGGCGCAACGAGCACGGATAGGGGGCACTCGGCGTTTGGGGCGGTGTACCGTCGTCGGGGCCGTCAGAGCCATCCGTACGCAGAACGGTCGGCAGCTGGCTTCGAGGCGACGCGACCGAGGGCGGGCGGTCGCGGGCACCGAACCACCATAGGCCGGCGGCGATCACCACTAAACCACCGACGACCGCCCAGGCGGCTCGCGATTCAGCGGAGCGATACGACGCCGGGGCCTTGGGAATCGGTCGCGCTCGTCGACGGGCCACGACGGCCCATCTACTACAGCGTTACGGTCGAGTCATGGTACCCGGGGCGTCCCTTCGTGGTGGCCCGCCACGCGCTTCAGAAAGGCCTCGGTCGCATCGTCTTGGGGGAACAAGCTCTCAATGCGGAGCTCCTCGACGGTCACGTTCTGCGGTGCGTTGAACATGGTGACCGTGCCAAACAACGACACGCGGTGGTCGGCTCGGCACAGAGTGAACGTGAAGGTCGGTTCGCTCTTCCGGCCGAGATCGACCTCGGAGGTTCGAAACCCGATCAGCGGTTGCAGTTCTTCTTGCAGGTCGCGCAGCGCCCGGTTGCGCGGGTCGTGTAGAATCTCGCGGTGGAGTCGGAGCATCAAGACCTCCGAGATTTGCTCGAAGTCCTGGACTGAGGGCCGCAATAAGCGAGGGTCGACCAACGCCCGAAAGAGATTGATCGGCGGCGTCACCGCAGCGGGATCTTCGATGAACAGTTCCATGAGCCGCTGAGTACCCTGGTTGGCGCGGATGAGGTCGTAGCGTCGGTCGACGACCAACATCGGATACGGCTCATGACCGGCCAGCATTCGATCGACGGCCTGCCCGAGGGGACCGGCGAGGGCCTCGTCGAGGCTCGGCTCTTCAAGGGCCTCGTCGTGGCCTGCCGCTCGCAATAGGTCATTCGTGTCGCGCAGCGGGACGTCGAGAGCCGCGGCCAGGCGCAGCACCATGCCGCGGCTGGGTTCGGCGCGGCCGGTCTCCAAAAAACTCACATGTCGGGCCGAGACGTCTGCGGCAACCGATAGGTCGAGCTGGCTCAAGCCCCGCGCGCGCCGCCAGTGGCGGAGCAGGGCGGGATAGAGCGCCGAGCGGGTTTCGGACGGCACCACGAAACCCTATCCACTTCCAACGCGGTTGGCACTTACCTCGGTAGGTCATTGGCTCCGGATGGTGCTCGACACCAGCCTTGGTGCATGACCTCGTTCACTGTCGATACTCAACCCCACCGCTTGGTCGACGTCGGGCATGCGCGGCTCGCGTATTATCGGTTCGGACAGGGGCCAAACGTCGTTTTCGTGCATGGCTGGCCGCTTCACGCGGCGACCTTTCGCCACCTCGTCGACGGTCTCGCCGACCGGTATACCTGCCACCTGTTCGACCTGCCCGGGGCTGGTCGTTCCGAGTGGGACACCCAGTCGAAGATCAGCCTTGACGAGCATGTCGAGTCGCTGGCGTTGGCGCTCGATGAGCTCGCGCTCTCCGAGTTCGGACTCGTCGGGCATGACAGCGGAGGCCTCATCGCCCGCCGGCTGGCGGTTCGGTACGCCGGCCGGGTACAGATCCTGGTCCTTTCGGGGACCGAGATTCCCGACCACTACCCATGGCAGTTGAAGATGTATCAAGTGGCGGGTGGACTCTGGGGACCGGCCGCGTTTCAGATCTTCTTGAGGACCGAGTTCCTACGCAACCTGCGCTTCGGCTTTGGAGGCTGCCTCAGCTCTCGCTCCTACGCCAATGATGTCTTTTTCGATCTCTTCCTACGCCCACTGGTGACCGACCGACGTCGGTTGATTGGCCAGTTGCGGGCTTTGCAGCACTTCAGCCGCCGGCTGTTCGACACGCTGGCCGAAGACCACGCTGCCATTGAGGTACCGGTGCTCATGATTTGGGGTGACGACGACCCGTTCTTCCCCGTGGCCCGAGCTCGCCCGATGAGCGAGCAGTTTGGTGGCCCGGTGCAGTTCGAGGTGATCGACGGGGGACGGCTGTTCGTCCACGAGGATCACTCGGATCGGTACCTCGACCTGATGCGGCCGTTCCTGCTTCAGCACATGCCGGTTGCCGAGGCGCTCCGAGCGTCGGTCGCGTGAGCCTCCATGCTCTCGCGCACCTTGCCCCAGAATGAACGACGTCCCAACCACTGCTTGCCGTGTGGACCGCGGACGCCGTACCCGGCGGGAGTGGATGAAGACGCATTGCGCGGGGTTTTGGCTCCGCTCCGCTCAGCGCTGGAGCGACGCGGATACACGGCCCTGACCGCGGTGCAGCGGGCGGTCCTCGACGCGGAGACCGACCGGCGCGACCTCCGCATCTCTTCGCAGACCGGCAGCGGGAAGACGGTGGCCCTCGGCCTCGTGGTGGCGCCCAGCTTGATCGAAGGGGCCGATGACCGCCCGGGGCCCATCGTGCTCGTGCTCACCCCGACCCGAGAGCTGGCGGCTCAAGTGAGGACCGAGCTGGCGTTTCTATACGAGGACATGCCGGTCGACGTCGAGGTCGTCACCGGCGGCAAGGACCCGGTCCGGGAACGGAAGGCGCTCAAGGCACGACCAGCGGTCTTGGTGGCCACGCCGGGCCGTTTGCTCGACCACCTGCGAGCGGGAGCCGTCGACCTGTCGGCTGTTCGGCACGGGGTGCTCGACGAAGCCGACCAGATGCTCGATCTCGGTTTTCGTGATGAGCTTGACGCGATCCTCGGGGCGCTTCCCGAGGGCCGAAGCCTTCACATGGTGTCGGCGACGTTCGCCCGCGAGGTGCTGCGGTTTGCCGATCGCTACCAGCGCGACTTTCTACACATCGAGGGCACGCGGCTGGGAGCGGCGAATCAGGATATCGAGCACGTCGCCTACCTCGTGCTGGCCGAGCAGCGCCACCGGGCGCTCATCAATCTGTTGCTGACCGACTATGCCCGGGGGAGAGGGTCGTGCCTGGTGTTCGTTCGTCGCCGGCTGGACACCTCCGAGCTGGCCGAGCTCCTCGCCGAAGACGGCTTCTCGGCGATGCCCTTTTCGGGCGAGCTGTCCCAAGCGCAACGCGACCGAACGCTCAACGCGTTCAAGCGAGGCCTCGTCCGCGTGTTGGTGGCGACCGACGTGGCGGCGCGGGGCATCGACGTTCAGGACATCTCGACCGTCGTCCACTTCGACCTGCCGACCGACGCCGAGACGTTCACGCACCGATCGGGTCGCACCGGCCGGGCCGGCCAGAAGGGGCGCTCACTCATCCTGGTGCCCCCGAGCGCCGAGTGGCGTGTTCGGCGTTTGCTCGAACAGGCGCGAGTCGCCGCCGATTGGTCGGCGGTGCCGGACGCTCGACGCATCGAAAAAGCGGTGCTCAAGACGACCCGACGGGCTCTGCAGGCTCGCCTCGACGCGGCCGAAGAGCTGGCGCAAAAGCAGCTCACCTTCTCCGAGGCCTTGCTCGCCAAGCACGACCCGACCACCCTGGTCGCGGTTTTGCTCGACATGGCCAATCGGCAGCTGCCCCGCGAACCGGTCGAGGTTCGTCACCTCGAGCCGCGGGAAGACGGCCCGTCGCGTTCGCCGCGGGATCGGCCTCGTCCGTTCGGCGCGCGTCGCGGCGGTCCCCGCGGACGTGCCCGCGGGCGCGGTGCTCGGAGCAGTCGGGGGAGTCGCGGCGTTCGTCACTGAGGGGCGACTTCAACGACGAAACCGCGAGGCCTTGGTCCTCGGCCGGGGAACGTACGCCCCCTCGCAGAAGAAGATGCTGATGTATGACGGGGTCGGGAACTTCGTTTGGACCATCTGCAGGTCGCCCATGCCGTTGGTGCCGAGGAAGTTTCTGATCGCTTCGACCTGCTCGCGCTCCTTGGCCTCGCCTCGGATCTGATCCGATGCCAAGCGATAGCCGGCCCCCGCGTTGATTTGCTGGCTCAGGCGCCTCCGATTGACGTCCCGAATGGACTCTTTCAGGAACGGCTGCTGTTCGGCCATCGGCCGGTTCTTCAACCTTACCAGGAGTTTTTCGGCCTCTGCAGCCTTACGCTCATTCGCTTCCTCGTTCGCGCCTCCGCAGAAGAAAACGTCGAACCGCCAACCCATGTCTCGACGGGCCTCCCGAACGACCCGGGATACCGATCGCTGGCGCGGCGTGTCGTCGCTGCTGGACGATTCGAGGGCCGCGGTCAGGGCTTCGATATCTTTCTTGAGTCGCTCGACTTCGGCCGCATTGCGGCTCTCGGCCTGTTCGTACTCGGCTTTGAGCGCCATGCCTTCCTCTTCCAGAATTTCGGCGCGCTCCTGGAGCGCTTCGGCCTCCAGTCTCTGCTCTTCCGCGAGCTTATACAGCGCCTCGTTCTTGGCATTGACGCGGTAAATGAAAACCAAGCCGATGATCGTGGCGATGCCGGCCACGACACTGACGCCGACCAGCGCGTAGGTCACTCGGCGAAGGCTGGCCAACGACTTCTCGCGCAGCGCCTGAGCCTCCGATATGGCTTTGAGCTGGGCCCGCTCAGCGCTGGTGCGCTTGGTTTCTTCTTCTTCGCTCGTGTTGATGAATTGAAGGTGCGCCGCCGTGGGCTCGGGACTGCCCGCGGGGTGTCTGGCGGCCCATTCCTTCGCCGCGGAGAGCTCCGAGCCGCGCAACAGGAGTTCGTCGGGCCGGTCACGGGAGAGCCATCGATTGGCGAGTTCAGCGAGCCGACTGTGCTCCCGAACCCAGTCGAGGTCGGTCCGGAGCGCATTCGCTAGTTGAAGGAGCGCGTTGCCGAAGGGCTGAGACTCGTCGAAGAAGACATAATTGCGTCGACGGAGATGTTCCGGCGTCTGTTCGGCGGGGACCGCTAGCCGTACGACGGGGATGATTCGCTTCGCCATCTCTTCGGCGCGGGCGAGCTCCCAATGGCACATCTCGGAGGCCACGGAGGCCGGCGTGATGACGAAGACCACGGTATCGGCCATCTGAATGAGCCGACCGAGTCGTGCTTCCCAGTCTTCTCCGGCGGCGATGTCGTGTCGGTCGAGAAAGGGATCGAACCCCGCGACCTCCAATCCCGCGACCAGCTCTTCGGCGAACGCCGACGCGTCGGCGCGAGCGTAGGAGATGAATACCTGTAGCTTGTCTATATCTGCCGCCATATCCAGTCATGGGGAGCCGGGAACCTGGCCCCATGGGAATGATTTCACGGCCCGGTCCACGACACAACGGGTGAAGACAGCGAACGCGTTCGGTACCGGGCTCAGCCGAGTTGCCTAGTATTCCAAGATGACTCCACCGGCTCGTTCTTCACGGGCCATCATGGCTTCCCGCATGTGACGCTCGACGACGGTCAGCGCTTGTTGCAGGCGTTCCATGTCGCGCAGTAGGAGCTTCTGTTCGGCGGTCGCTGGTTTCGCCCGTTCGGCCCGAACGGCTTTGAGTAACTCTTTTTGTGCGCGAAGCGCTTTGTCGCGGGCGGACCGAGCCTTGCGCTGGGCGCTCTTGGCGCGGGAAGTGATCCGACTCGTCCGGGGCGAGCCGCCGCTTTGCAGCTTATGAAAGTGCGCTTCGAGTTCGGCTTTGACTTCGAGCGCTCGACGGTCGGCCTCTTCGGCGTAGCGCACCGCAGACGCCGCGTATTTCGCGGCGCGACGAAGGTTACGGTGTCGGCGAGAAACCCGGTATGTTTTGAGTATATGGTAGGCTTCGGGCACCTTGATTTCGCCGGCTCGGCGGGGCCACTGCTGGTCGGCTTCGTTACCTTCGGAATCGTCTTGGGCGTCGGGCTGGAACTCCTCCGCGATGGCTGGTCGAGTCGACAAGTCGAGTCGCGGCCAGTCGACGGTCAGCGTCAGTCCGAATCCGGTCGCGGCCAAAAGGGTACCCATGACTTCGCGTCGAGTGGGTTTTGGCGCTGGTTCGGGGTCGTGGGCGGCGGGGGCGGTTCGAGAAGACAACGGCTCGGCCATGGCTTTTCGTACCGCAGATGACGAGCCAGCGGAAGGAGCGTCTAGCTCACCAACCGCATGATAAGTTGTGGGGGAACGCACGATGACCCTCGACTTGGTTCGTACTCGGAACTTCCGAGTAACTTATGCAAGCTGCATTAAAAATACCGCAGGTCGTGCAGGTCGAAGACTGCAGGGGGCGAAGCAGCGAAGCGCTACGCCGCGGCGAGGGCATCGGGATGATGACGGAACATGAGTGAGATGCGGGGATCCGCGGCGGGAACCTTTGGAACTGCATGCTCCCAGGTTCGTTGGGCGGTGCCGCCCATGACCAGAAGGTCGCCCCAGCCCAAGCTGTAATTGCACATACGGCCTTCGGCCTTGACCGCAACGTTCGGAAACGTCGTCGAGCCCCGATAGGGTCGCAGTGAGAAGCGCCGGGGCACACCCACGGATACGATCGCGATGATAGCGCGCTCACGGTCGCGGTGTTCGCGGTCTCGGTGCCAGGCGACGCTGTCTTGCCCGTCCCGGTAGAGGGCCGCGCTCCAGCGATCGAACCGGACTCGATATCGGCAAGCCAGTGCGTCCGCGATTTCAGCGAGCACTGCGGGGGGCGGGCCGTCGTCAGGAAAGCTTGCGATGCGGCGAGGTGTTTCGACGGTGCGCTCGAATAGATGCTGCGTCGTGCGCCGCCACGCAACCGTCGACATGAGTTCGTCGAACAGCGCTTCGTGCCCCGACAGCCACATGGGGACGTACTCGACCCAAGCTTCGCCGGCCAGCGGGTGTCGTTCGAGCCTCGCGAACTCACGGTCGATCCGAGTCGCGCCGCGCCCTTTGAACAGCGCCATCTGCATGATGCAGTTATACTGAACAAATCATCAGGTAGGCCAGAAAAAACGCGCGTATCCGAACGTTCCTCCGACGTAGGGATGAACGTCAGGTTCGAAGCTCGGCGACCATGAGTTGTGTATGGTCGCCGAGTGTCGGCTTCCTCGCGCGGCTCACAAGGGCCGGTCGAGCCCTCCGTATGGACGGTCTCGACCTACTTTGCTGAGGGCTTCCCTTACAACATCGTCCACAAGCTGGCCGAGATTCTGTTCACCGATTTGGGGGCGAGCGCCACGGTCATCGGGCTCACCTCCCTGTTTCATCTGCCCCTCAACCTGAAGTTTTTGTGGGCGCCTTGGGCCGACAAGTACGGGACGAAGCGCGCCTGGCTGATCGGGGCGGAGTTGGCATTGGCGGTCGCAGCCGGCGCGGTCGCGATCGCGGCCGGGGTGGGATGGCTGACGACTCTGTCCGTGCTGTTCATCGTGACGTCGCTATTGATGGCGACCCACGACATCGCGATCGACGGTTTCTATCTCGAGGCGCTCGACAAGCGGGAGCAAGCGCGCTTCGTCGGGCTGAAAGCGCCGGCGTATCGGGTGGCGCTCCTGCTGGTCGGCGGGCCGTTGGTGTCGCTGGTCGGCGTCGCGGAGTCGGTCGAGTCGCTCCGGCCGTTTCGATGGACGATCGGTTTTGGGGTCTGTTCGGTCGTGCTCATCGCCTTGACCGCAATTCACGGCATCATTCTGCCGAGGGTCCCGGCTCAGGCGCGGACCTTCCGGGAATTCTGGATGGGGCGGCCCGGAAAAATCGTGGCCGGCGTGTTCACGATCTTGGCGGTGGCGCTGGTCGCATCGCTCTACGCTGGAGAGGGCCATCTCATCCTGTCAAAGAGGCAGATCGGGTACGTCAGCCTTGCGCTGACCACCATCCTCTTGGTGGTGTTGTTCGGAGGATCGAGCCTCGGCTATCAGCGGCTCAAGAAGAGTGATTCGGCCTTTGCCAAGGGGCTGGTCGCTTTCATGGGGCAGCCTCGGGTCGGCTACATTCTGGCCTTCATTCTGACGTTTCGGATGGGCGAATCGTTTCTAGAGAAGCAGCGATACGTGTTCTTGAGCCGGGAGCTCTTGATGACCAAGGAGTTCTACGGTCTCGCCCAGGGGACCTTTGGTATGCTCGCTGGAGTGGTGGCGCCGCTCCTCGGCGGGTGGCTGATCTCCCGCGATGGACTCCGTCGATGGATTTGGCCGTTCGTATTCGCCCAGAACGCGCTCAACCTTCTGTACTTCGGCTTGGCCTGGCTCGCTCAGCAGGGGCCGGTGAGCATATGGCTTCAAGGAGGCGTGATCGTCCTCGAGATGTTCGGTGCGGGCTTGGGAACGGCGGTGTTCATGGTGTTCATCATGCGGTGCTGCATGGATGAGCATCGGGCCGCGCATATGGCCCTGCTCACTTCGTTGATGAGCGTCGGGTGGACCTTGTCGGGGACCATGAGTGGATTGATCGTCGACGCGGCGGGCTTCGCGCCGTACTTCTTTTTCACGTTCCTCGCGACCATTCCTGGCATGCTCCTGATCTTCCGCCTGCCCCATCTCGATCAGAAGCTTTAGCGCCAGGAGGGCGACGGGGGCCGAGGTAGGCTACGCGCGGACCTCTACGATGACGGCTCCCCTGCGGTGACGTCGATCGACGAGTCGGTGGGCCTCGACGGTCTCCGTGAGGGAAAACCGGTGACCGATCACCGGACGTAGAGCCCCTTCGCCGACGAGTCGGAGCAGCCCTTCGAGGGCGGCCCGGCTTTCGCCAGCGACTCCGAACAGCACGGTAGGGCCCGGCCGGCGAGGCGTGATCAGCGCCTGCCACATCTCGCGGAGCCCAGCTTCGATGAAGATGTGTCGTCCTGTTGGACGGAGGATGTTTCGGAAGTCGTCGAAGGTGCTCCGACCCACCGGGTCGATGATGACGTCGAAGACGGTGTCGGCTCGGCGCGGATCCTCAGTGGTGTAGTCCAGCGTGTGGTCGGCCCCGAGCGAGCGCAGCAGTTCGATATTGGCGGTGCTGGCGACCGCCGTCACCCTTGCCCCGAGGTGTTGGGCCATCTGCGCCAATCGGCGGTGGTGACCGAAAAGGCATGAACGTCGACCAGGAGCTGGTCGTCGCCGAGCGAGGGCTCGGACAGCTCCTCGATCGAAAGGACCTCGGGAGGACCGTAGCGGTCGTAGGTAACGGCTTTCATGGGGACGAATAAGCCTGCGCGGGGTCAGACCGGGAATTGACCAGACTTCGATGATCGATATGCATCTTCGTATGGATTGGCGCACCGTTCGCTTCGACTGGAATCGTAGCAGATCGAAGGCGAAGTGTGCATCAGCGCCAGTGAGGTGTTCACGGTGCTGATGTTGCCCGCGATGGTGGCCGACCCCATCCCATTTCCGGTGTGGCTGGTTTCGCATCGGGAGCTGCACACGAGTCGGCGGGTTCGGGTCGCGTTCGACCTGCTCGCCGACGCCTTTGCCAAGCTCTGAGCGGGGGACGGCAGCGCGGATCTTGAATCGCCTCAATGGGTTTCGGCGGCCGAGCCGCATTTTTGATCGAGCCGCTCGTGCCACTGTCTCAGGGCGCCCTCGAATCGAGCGAAGCGAAAGAACCGGTTCGCCCCAGACAGGATGCCTCGGTGGATCTGCTCGCCGATGACGAAGTCTTCATCGAGGGTCTGTTTCGTGAACTCGAAGTTGGCCTGCCAGAAGCTGCGGGCCTTCTCGGAGTGACCCTCGGGGCCCGGGTTCGGAACCACCGCCATGGTGTCGATTCGCGTCGTATCGGGAGATAACGGGGTCATCATCAACAGGTCGTAGTGGCCCTCCTGCAGCAAGACCACCCCGCCTGGCGCGATCGAGTAGACCAGGTGGGTGTGGTCGCGAACGTTCCATTCGCGCTCGGATTTTTCGGCGAGCTCCACGATCGAGTTCCGTGGAAGCACGGTGCGGATGTGGTCGCCGACGAACTGGAACGTCGAAATATTGTCGGGGAAGAACTTTCCGACGGTCTCTTTGTGCGCGATCCGGAAGTGGTAGGACTCGAGGCCGCCCTCG
Source organism: uncultured Myxococcales bacterium (assembly GCA_964519665.1). Taxonomy (GTDB): domain Bacteria; phylum Myxococcota; class Kuafuiibacteriia; order Kuafuiibacteriales; family Kuafuiibacteriaceae; genus JANQQN01. The sequence continues at coordinate 819 of CAZFIV010000016.1, read as the reverse complement.
ACCAAGATTTTCCAGTTCGCCTTCCAAACGTGGCTGCGGGCCGCGAAGACCACTGAATCGGAACAACCCAGGCCGTCGAGCTCGTCGATGACGGCTTTGGTCGCGGGGTCGGGCACCGAGCTCACGGCGTCGGGAATTGGGCACACCCAGATCAAACCCGCGCCTTCCACGCACGGAAGTTCGACCAGCGACGTTCTTTCGATGTCGAGGCTAGGGAAGCCGTCGGCGTGGCGGACGACAGCGAGCTTGCCGTTCGTCTCGTACGCCCACGCGTGATAAGGGCAAACGAAGCGCCGACAGTGGCCACGGTCGCGAAGCTCGACGGTAGCGCCCCGATGGCGACATACGTTCAAGAAAGCCCTCACCTGGCCGTCCTGGCCGCGAACGATAATGACGGGAGATCCGACCACCTCTCGGGTGACAAAGTCACCGGGTCTGGGCACCTCGCTCGCGTGGCCGGCGATATTCAGGGCCCGGCGGAAAAGCACTTCTCGTTCGACCTCGAACCGAGCCTGGTCAGTGTACTTTCCGACCGGGACCAGCGTTTCGTCGCTGCTTAGATATTGCTGTTTGCGGTGCATGAGATCCAGGCACTCCTGCAGCAGTTCAACTTGCATTGCGTGGTCCATACTCACTCCTCGACTTCGAGAACTTTTCGCATGAAGGCTTGCAGTTCGTTGATGACACGCAGCTTGGGAATCCGCGGTCGTTGACATACCCCCAGTCGGATCGATTTGTAGATACCGCCCAACAGCAAGGCGCCGGCTAGAGCGCCGATTCACTTGGAGCGTGCTGTTGTCGCGCCGGAATCGGCCCGTC
>CAZFIV010000015.1:0-98787 GCA_964519665.1 uncultured Myxococcales bacterium | reverse complement strand
TCATGGTCGATCCGAAGATGCTGGAGCTGTCGCTGTACAACGACATTCCGCACCTTCTGCTGCCGGTGGTCACGGATCCCAAGAAGGCCTCGATCGCGCTGGCGTGGACCGTCGAAGAGATGGAGCGACGCTATCGGCTCTTGTCCGACGCCAAGGTTCGAGACATTCAGGGCTTCAACAAGAAGGTCGACAAGTTGCGCAAGCAGCGTGAAGCCGAGAGCAGCTATCGCGCCGCTCGAGACGCCGAAGGGCCGGAGGTCGTGCGCGCCGGGGAGCGCCGTCATGACGTCGACGCTGCGACGCCGACCGACGCCCGGCATGTCGCCGACCCGTGGGACCCGGATGACCTCCCGACCCGCATGCCGTTCATCGTCGTCCTGATCGACGAGTTCGCGGACCTCATGATGGCCGCCCCTCGCGACGTCGAGGCTTCGGTCCAAAGACTGGCCCAGAAGGCGCGCGCGGCCGGGATTCACGTCCTGTTGGCGACTCAACGCCCTTCGACCGACGTCATTACCGGGGTCATCAAAAACAACTTTCCGTCGCGGCTGGCGTTTAGGGTGGCGAGTCGACATGACTCGGCGACGGTGCTCAATACGCCGGGGGCCGAGAATCTCTTGGGTATGGGCGACAGCTTGTTCTTGAGCGTTGCCTCTCCCAATCCAGTGCGGGTGCACGGCGCGTTCGTCTCCGAAGACGAACTCGAACGGGTCGCCGAATTCTGGAAAAAGCAGGCTCGACCCACCTACGACCCGACAATCCTGCAGCCGAAGGAAGACGAGGGCGCGGACGGCTTTTCAGACGAAGACGTCGACGAGCTCTACGACCAAGCGGTTCGCTTCGTCACCGAGAGCCGCAAGGCCTCCATCTCCGCGCTGCAGCGGAGGCTTCGGGTCGGCTACAATCGCGCGGCCCGGATGATCGAAATGATGGAGGTACAAGGCATCGTTGGCCCGGTACAGGGGCCGAAGGGTGAACGTGAAATCATGGTCTCGGCGATGGGGCCCGATGGGCCGGAGCCGACCTGATGGACCGATGCGCGTGGTGCGGGACCGATCCCATGTACGTCGCTTACCACGACACCGAATGGGGCGTGCCCGACTTCGACGACCGTGCGTTGTTCGAGAAGCTGATTCTCGACGGATTCCAGGCCGGCCTGAGCTGGATCACGATCCTTCGCAAGCGCGACAACTTTCGCCGGGCGTTCGACGATTTCGATCCCCATCGAATCGCACGGTATGGCCCGAAGGATATCGAACGGCTCCTTCAAGACTCCGGAATCGTCCGCAATCGGGCCAAGTGCGAAGCAACGGTCACGAACGCCCAGGCATATCTGCGGATCACCGAACGAGATGGCTTTTCGGCATTTTTGTGGGACTTCGTCGATGGTCGCCCGGTGACCCATCGCTATCGCACGCCGCGCTCGGTGCCCGCCGAGACGCCCCTGTCTCGACGGATCAGCAAAGCCTTGCGGCAAGAGGGCTTTCGATTCTGCGGGCCCACCATCGTGTACGCATTTATGCAAGCCGTCGGAATGGTGAACGATCACCTGACATCGTGCTTTCGCCACGCCGAAGTCGAAGCCATCGGGGCCACCCACGATCCTTGACCGCGGTCGCGCCGGGAGTCGGCCGATGAGGCCATCCCGGCTCGACGCGTGAGTTGCTACGCGGTACTTTGCGTGTGGTGAGCCAGGAGGACGGAGCCATGCCGACGATGACTGGCACCACGGTCCGGCGGGCGAGCAAGGGGACTTCCAGCGCGAAACATCCGCTTCTTCGCATCGTCGCGAGCCCCGACACCTCGCAGCTGGGGGTCGCATTTCCCCTGAGCGGGCCAACGTACTTATTCGGACGCAGCCGCGAAACCCAGAATCAGGTTCGGGACCGCCGCATGTCGCGCCAGCACGCGCGGTTAACGCCATCCAGCAAGGGTCACGGATACTTGATCGAAGATCTCGATACGACCAACGGGACCTTCCTGGACGGTCGCCGCATCGTCGGACGGCAGCCCCTGGACGGCGACGTTCTGTCGACCGGGGACACGATTTTCGTGGTCGACCGGCCCCCGGACCGCGAAGGCATGCCGGCATCGCCCGACGCCGATGCATCGTCGATCAAAGAAATCGTGGGCAGCTCCATGGCGACCGAGGCGTTGCGCGCCTCGGTGGCGACGGTCGCTCGGCGATCGGGAACGGTCTTGATTTTGGGCCCCACGGGGGTTGGTAAAGAGGTGACCGCGCGGGCCGTTCACCGCGCGAGCGGTCGGTCCGGTCCTTTCGTCGCTGTCAACTGTGCGGCTATTCCTGAGACTCTCGCGGAGTCGCAGTTCTTCGGCTACTACCGGGGCGCCTTCTCGGGCGCCGACCGCGACCAGAAAGGCTATTTTTCCGAGGCGTCCGGTGGAACGCTTTTCCTTGATGAGGTTGGCGAGCTGCCGCTCACGCTGCAGGCCAAGCTCCTGCGGGTTCTCGAAGATCAACGCGTGCAGCCTCTCGGTCATGGTCCGGCGGTCGGGGTCGACCTCCGGGTTGTGGCGGCCACCAACGCTCAGCTCGAATCGGACGGGTTCCGTGACGACCTGCTGGCGAGGCTGAGCGTTTGGACGTTGCGTATTCCTGCCCTGTCCGAGCGCAAGGCAGACATCCTCGATCTGTGGACGTTCTTTCTCGAGTCGGAGTCCGACGGGACGCCCGTACGGGCGGCGGCGGCGGAGTTCAGCGAAGCCCTGTTGCTTCATGACTGGCCGATGAACGCCCGCGAGCTTCGCAATCTGGCCCGCAAGACCGATGGCATTGCCGGCGACGCCCACGAGTTCCAGCTGCAGGACCTTCCGAGTGCCCTCCAGGGGCCTCTGTTGCCCCGGTTCGAAGACAGCCGACGAACCGAGCCGGCGGGTACCACCGATCCCGACGTTGACTTCGGTCAGACCGGTCCGATCGAAGGGACACCGTCCCGAGCACAAATAGAACGGGAGCTCGCGCGCGGTCGGGGCAACGTGAAACTGGTGGCCGAGCAGAATAAGTGGCACCGAACCCAGCTGTATCGGTGGATCAAGCATCACAAGATCGACCTTCAGCGTTTTCGTTGAGCGCCGAAGCAGTGTCCCGCCCGGGATATACGGGTCGGCGTTTCGTCGAGCCATTTTCGCCGGTGCTCGCGACCCTCCGCAGGCAGCAGGGAGGCCCCCGGTGACCGAGGAGCACGCAAGAGAGGCCGAAGGCCGAGCGGCGAGCACCGGCGAACAGGGCCGACGAAAACGAGCTGTACTTTCCGGGCGGGACACTACAGTCCGAGGACGGCCATGAAGCTGGTGGACCTCATCGACCTCGAGCTGCAGCTCATCGTCGACGAAGACGTCGACCAAGCACAGCTCAAAGACCGGGACCGATCGATCTACCTCGCGATTCCCGAGTCGGCCCGCGAAGACCGGCATCGACTGCTGGCGGCGTGGCTCGCGGGTTTGCGCCAGGGCGGCCTCGGGGCGGAACTGGGCAGCGGCGTGCTGACCGGTTACCGCCTCCTGGCCTATGCCCTCATCGCGGTAGGGGCGCTCGCCGGTGCGAGCGCGGCCGGCGCGCTGTTGTACTACGACGGTCGGGTTCCGGTGAACATCGGGGGCTTCCTGCTGGCGATAGTGGGAGGCCAGCTGTTCCTGCTGATCGCCCTGGCGGTGGGGATCGTTCTGTCCTGGTGGCTTCGTGAGGTACCGATCGTCTCCGACCTCCAGGCGGTGCTGCGGGCGATGGCGAAGTGGCTCGAACCGACCGTCGAACGGGTGGGTCGGCACTGGTCCGAGGATGTCCGTCACCGCTGGGCGGTGGCGCGCAGCCGCCTCCGTACCCGGTCACGCCTGTACCGCCCCGTCGAGCGCTGGCTGTTGATCGAGCTCAGCCAAACTTTGGGCATCGCCTTCAATGTGGGCGTTTTGATGGTCTGCCTCCGCTTGATTTACTTCACCGATCTCGCCTTCGGATGGAGCACGACCGCCGAAGCCCTGGATGTAGCGACGATGCATAGCGTCGTCGAAACGCTTTCTTTGCCTTGGGGCTGGCTTCTGCCCGACGCCGTTCCCACACTCGAGCTGGTCGAGCAGAGTCGATTCTCGCGGTTGCAAGGTGGGTTTCAGCCGGGCGTGACGGACCTCCTGGTGGGAAAGTGGTGGCGGTTCTTGGTTGCCGCCGTCGTGACCTACGGGTTCGCGCCCCGAGTCGGGCTGTGGGCGATCGCGCGCAGCGCCCGCGCTTCGGCGCTCGCCCGACTGCCGCTCGACACGCCCGATATCCGGCGGCTTATCCATCGATTGCGGACCCCCCGGGTGGAGACCCAGGCCGATGCGCCACCGCCGCCGAGCGCGGCGGTGGCGCAAAAGTCCGTGGAGTCGATGCCCGCGCCCGAGAAGCCACCGCCCGGCGAAGAAGCCCTGTGCACGGTGGTGAGGTGGCGACAGGTGCCCGCGGATCCGAACGCGCTCGACGCCGCTCTACAGAGGACGTTCGGCTATCGGTCGGCGCACACCCTCGATGCGGGGGGCCTCGACATCTCGGGCGATGAAGCGAGCCAGCGGTCAGCCGGCCAAGCCGGCGACGCAGTCGTCGTCGTGGCCGAAGCCTGGGAAGCGCCCGACAAGGGCATCCGGCGCTTTCTCCATGGGCTCCGGGTGGCCGTGGGGCCCGAGCGTCCGATCTACGTCGCCCTGGTGGGCGAAGGCGCGCCGGACGCGCTCGCCGCTCCGGATGACGAAGACGTGGTGGTGTGGCGAGATCGGTTAACGTTGCTCGAGGACCCCTACCTCGGGGTGCAGCCTCTGGAGACGGCGTGAGTGTTCCGTTCTTTGCGGTCGTCGGCCGCGTCAACAAAGGTAAGTCGAGCGTGATCGCGACGCTGGCCGAAGACGAGCGCGTAGCGATATCGAGGCTGCCCGGTACCACCCGGGTCGTTACCGAATATCCCGTCAAGGTGGACGGCGAGACCCTGTTCGTTCTCGTTGACACGCCTGGGTTCGAGGACGCGCCGGCTGTCCTGAGCTGGCTCGAGCGCACTCATCCGTCGGCTGACCTCCGGTCCGAGCGGGTGCAGGCCTTCCTCGATACTTTTGGCTCCACCGGCAAGTTTTACGAGGAGTGCGAGCTGCTCCGGCCGATCCTGGCGGGCGCCAACATTCTGTACGTCGTCGACGGAACCCGGCCGTACCGCGAGAACTACAAGAGCGAGATGGAGATCCTCCGATGGACCGGACGGCCCAGCATGGCGCTGATCAATCGCATCGGCGAGGGAGACCACACCGCGGGGTGGCGAAGCGCGCTCGAGCAATACTTCAAGGTCGTCAGAGACTTCGACGCACACACGGCTTCCTTCGAGGAGCGGATCCGGCTCCTGGAAACTTTTCAAGCGCTGGACCCGGCGGCGGAGGCGCGCCTCGAGCGAGCGGTGGCGGCCCTTCGGTCGGAGCGGCGGCGGCGGTTCGACGAGGTCGCGGGGATCATCGTTGCCTTGCTTGTGGATGCCCTGACGTTCACCCTTGAAACCAGAGCCGGAGAGCAGGGGGATCCCCGAAAGCTCGAGGAAGAGTTTCACAGCCGGCTACGTCAGCGCGAAAACGAAGCTCGGCGTGAAGTGGAGCGCCTCTACCACCACGGTCGGCTGACCTGGCGATCCGAAGAGCTTGTGCGACCGGTCTTCGGAGAGGACTTGTTCTCGAAACGCACCTGGTCGGTTCTAGGGTTGACCCCGGCTCAGTTGCTCGCTCTGTACGTAGTGAGCGGCGCTCTTACCGGTGGGGTGATCGATGCTGGTGTCGGTGGCGCTTCGTTTCTGACCGGAACCGCGATCGGCTCCGTCATGGGCGTCGGGGCGGGCTTATGGCACCTGCAGCAGCGCTTCGCTCGAGCCACCAGCGTCGACGGGGTGGTCGGTCGCCTCCGCCGAGCCTTCTCGAGCGATAAGACCTATCGAGTCGGTCCATTCCAGCATCCGAATTTCCCCTTCATCCTCCTCGACCGAGCTCGGCTTCATCACGACGCCGTACGGACCCGAGCTCACGCCAAGAACGCCGTCGACCGAGAATTCGGCGGCGCCGACTTGTCCCTCGCCGCGGCGCTGCCGTCCACCGACCGCGATGAGTTGGCTCGGCTGTTCCGCGCGATTCGCAGTCGCCAAGAAGATGTAGCGGAGGAGACGAAAACAGCCTTGTACCAGCGCGTCAGCTCGCTACTACAAGCCAAAAGCTAAGCTCGGTTCGCCTGTTCGAATTCACGAGATCGCACCGCGGACCGATGTACACTCTTGCGTTCGCCCAAAAGCGATTTAAAGCGTATATGCCAAAGAACCGCGCTTGAGAGCCCTTCCAGGGCTCGTTTCGCGCTCGGGGACAATATTGCGGTCGGGGCGTTTTTCGTGACGCCGCGTCGAGGCTGCCGCACGCTCCCGACGACTGAAACAGGAGCCGGCGAAGATACAGACCTTAGCGCAGGGCGGGGGCTGGATGGGCGGGCTGGCTGACCGGGCGGGCTGGACGGGCGGGCTGGGCGGGCGGGCGGGAATCGACGAGCCGGGGAGAGGACGCGCTTGCTCTGTTTGGACCGTCGCACTAGTGTTTCAACGTTTTGATCGCGCGAGCCATCCATCCCCCGAGTCGCCCGCGCGTCGTGCACTTCCATGGGATGGTGGCGAGCTCTCCCGTGATGCTGGAGCTCTTCGAGCTCATGAAGCGGGTGGCGCGGACCGATGCGTCGATCCTGATCCGAGGGGAGACCGGCACGGGTAAAGAATTGGTGGCGCACGCCCTGCATCAGCTGAGCCAGCGCCGTGCGGGGCCCTTCCAGGCCGTCAACTGCGCGACGCTGACGCCTGAGCTCCTCGCCTCCGAGCTTTTCGGCCACGTTCGGGGTGCGTTCACCGGCGCGATTCGAGACCGTCAAGGCCTGTTTTCTTTGGCCGACCAGGGCACGCTCTTTCTCGACGAGATCGCCGAGCTTCCATTGGACCTACAGGCCCGCCTCCTGCGGGTTCTACAAGAACGCACCTTCGTGCCCGTTGGTGGAACGGAACCGCTGCGGGTCAACGTCCGTATTCTTGCTGCCACGCACCGGTCTCTGCGGCGAGAAGTCGAGGCTCGCCGCTTTCGCGCCGACCTGCTGTATCGCATCCGGGTGGTGCCGATCTACCTGCCGTCCCTGGCCGAACGGGAAGGCGACATCGAGGCCATGGCCTGGCATTTCGTCGATCAGCTCAATCAGCAAGGGTTCCGGTACGTCGAACGATTCAGTGCGGCGGCTCGAAACGCTCTGCTGGCCCACGACTGGCCCGGCAACGTTCGCGAACTCCGCAACGTCATGGAATATGGCTTCGCCGTGGGGCAGGGGCCGGTCTTCGACGTCGACGATCTCACTCCGGAGCTACGGGGCGAACCGCCGCCCCAGTGCGCGTTGGATATCGCCGCAAAGCCAAGCGCGGGGGTTGCGGAACGCAAGCGTCTGCTCGAAGCCCTCGACTCCAGCGGCGGTCACCGGGGCAAAGCAGCCGCCCTGCTCGGCATGAGTCGAACGACCCTGTGGCGCAAACTGCGGGAGCATCGGCTGCTCGGACATTCCGATCTGTAGTTGTCGGCCCTTCTCTACGCGACCTTATTCATTCGAGGGAGACCCATCCGTCGGGCTGAGCGTCCATGCGACGTCGAAACCGAGAATCGCTTCGCCGTCCCGGTCGGTGCGCAGCTCGACGGTGAGGGGCCCGTTGGCGCTGCTGGTCACGAACGAGACGGAGCGCAAACCTCGACGACGATGGATGGTCTCGGTGGCCAGGGTTCGGTCTGCGGCCCGAACGGTCAGCACAACCGGACTGCGATTATCACTTACCGCGGCTGCGTCCGAAAAGGCGTAGAAGAAGGTGGCGGACGTCGCGTTGGAGGGCACGGCCATCCGAGCGCGGACCACGCCGCCCGAGATGGGGTGCATGAACAGAAGCGTCCACGGCCGTCCGGCGACGGTCATTCCGGTGGGCTCGAACCTTTGCCAAGGCTGTGGCCCGTAGCGGCAGGCGCCGGCCAGCCCATCGGCGGGCTGGCAGGGGATGGTTCGACCACCGGGATGCTCGGCTTCGACCCTGATGCTCCCGTACGCCACCCGACTCAGGCTGGCGGTGGCGCTATCGGGAGGATGCCGCCTCAGCAACACCGCACCGTGCAGTGATCCTCCCGGTGGTATCTCACCTCGATGGGGCTGGTCGTTGTGAACGGTAAACGTCACCGGCGGGGGGCGGTTGGGAGGCAGGGAGCGGCCATAGACGCCCTGAGCTATCCGCTGCCAGGCGTAGCCGTTCCGGAAGAACTTGAAGTCCACTTGCGCCGACGGTTCGTTCAACACCCGGCCGACCATGGCCATGGTCGCCGAGAGGCCATTGAGACCATCGACCTGCCGATAGTAGCGGACGGTGCCTACCAGCATCGCGGTCACGCTGATCGCCAACGCCGGGCCAACGACCCATCGGAGACGTCGCCGTTCGAGGGCTGCGTCGAGCCCAAACACGACGGGGGCCAGCAGCACCGGCATCAGGATGTTCGCGTAGTGCGGGAAGTAGGTCTTGCGGGCCGCGAGCAACAGGACGGCCCCGACACCGAGACCCGCGACCAGAGCCAGGCTCAACGCCGTTTCCAAGCTCCATGAGCGCCGGGTTCGAAGGTACGAGATCAGCGCCTGGCCTGCGCGGGACAGGCCCCAGCCCCATCCGACCGCCGAAAGCGTGACCGAGACGATGTGCCCGAGCCCCAGGAGCAGACCGTGTCGAGTCCACCATTGCTGCCATCCGACGCTCGTCAGGTAGGCTTGCAGCTCCGAGAACCGACCGCCCCAGTATCCGAGCTCCCAGTGGTAAGCCGCCTCGCTGCTCCCATAAAAGACCGCGTACAGGAACACCTTCCCGGCTGCGCCCCAGGCATCGCCCCACGGCGCCTGTCCCCCTGAGTGGGCCAGAATCTTCTGGGTGTTACTGAAGCCGGACTGCCATTCGGCGACCAGATACGGAAGGTATGCGATCAGAGCCAGCAGGCCGCCGACCAACAAGGCGCGGTAGGGCCAGCGGGGCGGAGGGCGGAGCCATATCAAGATCCCGCATGCTGCCCACAGGACAGGCACTGACAGATGAAGCTGCGGGAGCACGCCGGCCAAGAACAGCAGCGCCCCGAGCCAGGCGGGCTGCTCTTTGGCCCGCGCTGCGGCATACAGCGCCAAGCAGCCCCACACCGGAACCACGCAGCTGCCCCAGATACGGTCTCCGTACAGGATATCCCAGGGCGCGAAGGCGACCAGAACGAGCGCCACGAGGCCGGCTCGGGGCCCGCGGGCCAGAGCGACCAACCGGTACAAGAGGAACGACGTCAGGATGTGCAGGATGGCGACGAACGCGCTCCCAATATACGGAGATGGGCCCAGGGCCTGCGGCACCGCCATGAGGTAGTAGTACGCGGGTCCAGGTAGGTGCGCCGCTGACCCCGTGATCTCGGGCCCGTAAGCCGGTCGCAAACCGCCCACCGCCACTTGTCGAGACTTGTACCAGTAGTCGCTTTCGTCACCGGTGAACCGAGCGTGGGGGACGGCCCACAAGCGGATCACGAGCCCTGACGCCAACAGGAGCAAGACGAGGGCGCGATGTAGCCGGTCGGGCACGTTGGGGCCCTAACGCTCCACGCTACCCGTGACAACGTCCTCGGGCCCGCAGAGATCCGTCGTCCTGAAGCGGGGTGTCAAGAGCCCATGATGCGACGAGAGTCGTACCTGGGGGAGCAAGCGCGCGGGCCGCAACATGAAGTGAAGCCTGCGGCCTCGTCAGAGATGCACGCCTGCGCGGCACGACGGGCTATCCGGAGGCGCAGCAATGCTGCGGTCCGAGATCGCTTTGGTAAGCGTGTGCGGGAGAATCGCACGCATGGTTTGAACGGAGGCCTTACCGGAATTCGGTCCCAGGAAGAAGGAAGGTAAGGTCTACCCATGTGGTCCCCACCGTCCCTGATTTCTGAACGGCGACCGGTATTCTCTTCGTGATGGGCCCGGCGCGAGTCTTGACGGTCGAGGTGGCGGCTCGATGAGCGTCCCCGTGGCCATCGCGGCCGTGATCTCGGCCCTGATGGCGGGTCAACCAACCGCCGGCTCGTCGACCGCGACGATCGCCCCCCGGGCTGCGGCCTCGATCGGGCGGTCGACCCTGGGCGGGGTCGAGGCCGACGAAGCGGTCGCGTATTCGTTGGCCGCCCTCGAGGCGGCGATGAGTGAGCGCGCGTCATCCCCGGCGCCGCACGTCTCGTCGTCGGTCCCCCCGGTGCTCCGAGGTCTGGCCGCGCTCGTGCAACGCGACCTGCGGACCGCGCGTCAGCGGTTGCCGGCGGGACCCGAGTGGGCGGTCTTCCGGGCGATGGCCGAGATGGACCGGCCCGGTGGTTTCGCCCGCGCGCGCAGCCACCTCGCGACGGCGGCGGCTGCCCCTTCCGCCGCCTCACCGGCGCCCGCTCGATCGTGGGCGAGCGCGGCCTTCCTGGCGAGCTTGGCGTTCTTCGAGGCCGACCAGCCGGAGCGAGCCCACACCCTGTTGAAGCGCGCGTTGCGAACCGCGCCGTCGATCCTCGACGAAACGTGGGCGCCGGATCCGGCGGTCGAGCTCGCCCGGGTCACTCTCGACTCTGTGCCTCCCAACGTTCGAGTGGAGACTCGCCGACGCTTGGCGGAAGCGTTGGTCCGCTCGGGGCGCCGGGGCGCCGGTCGGCGTCTGCTCATCCAGGACAGCGGTCCCGAGGCAGCGTCGATCCGCTGGGCAAGCTGGGAGGGCGTCGATCCACGGCGCGCGGTCGACGCGGCTCGCCGGGCCGCACCTCACGCTCCGGAGATGGCGCTGGTCGTCGCCGCCGCCGAGCTTTCTCGTGGGGGCGAACTCGACCTGCCCGCCGGCGACCTCCCCGCTCGCCACTGGGAAGCCCGCCGCGACCGGCTGCGGGCCGAGGCGGCGTTGGTCGCTGGTCGTTCCGCGGACGCGTTGGATGCGGCCCGCGCAGCGGCCCGACGAGAGCCCGAAAGTGCGGTGGGCATCGCGATGGTGGTCCGAGCTCTGCTCGCTCATCACGAGGCGGGGCGTGCGCGTGCCTTCGCGAACGTGCTTCTCGCCCGGCACCCCCTCGAGGTCAATCCGTACCGATTGCTGATCGAGATCGATCGCGCCGAAGGACGGTTGCAGACCCTTCGCGAGCTCGAGCTCCGGGCCGACGGGTGGGATGATGAGCAAATCAAGTTGCGCAATGCACGCGCTCGTCGCGAGCGGGTGCTCGCCGCGGTGCGGGACGCGGATGCGGGGCTCGGAGTGACCGGACTCGAAGCGGTGCGGGCAGAGGATCCATCGATCGCGCTGCCGATCGATCTTGCTCTCGCCAAGCATGGCCCGCCCGGAACCGCGCGCGCCGCGCGCGACCGAATTCTCGCGTCATGTTCACCGCACTTGCGGGCCTGGCTCGAGCGGAGAGGTCGTTGGGACGAGGTTCGCGTCGTCGTGTCACCGTACGGTCGGCCTCGAACCGTCCGGGTTCGGTTGTCCGATGCCGATCCGGGGCGATGTCCGGGAGAATTGACGAGACTTCCCCATTCCGGCCGACGTTGACACGTCGTCTTCGGTCGGGCCCCTCTAGTGGGGTGGGGGCGTCAAGCAGGACCGACCGGCTATTCAACCCGCAAGGGCGCCGGCATTATCGAAAGAACTACGACCTGCGGGAGGTTCCCGTCGGCCTCGCTATTTTGTTGGGATTGAGTGCTGTAGGCGCATGGGTAGCCTACAAAGGCGCCCACCCCGACCCGGGCCTCCTCGCCCTGGACGTAGTGCCCACCGGTGGCAAGGCGGTCGTCGCCGAAGGCGCGCCGTCCGCCGTGGCGTCGTTTGGGCCCCGCGCTTCGCCGGCGGACCGAGGCCCATTCCCTGCGAACCTCGCGCTCGACGGCTGGAGCGAGCGCGAGGTTCGCAAGTACGATCCCGACAACCTTTACGTGAAAATCAATGGCCGGGCGGGCTACTACAAAAGCTTTGGAGTCCAGAGACTATACTTCATGAGTCTCGAAAAGGACGGCGATCCTTCGACGGTCGTCGATCTGGAGCTGTTCGATCAGGGCTCGGTGGAAAACGCGATCGGCGCGTACAACGGCGAGCGCGGGGAGGAGAATCAGCCCCGGGTGTGGGCCCAAGGTCTGACTCATACGGCCCGCAACGCGATGTACCTAACAGTGGGCAAACTATACCTGCGGGCCGTTGGTTCGGATGAAACACCTCCGGTCCTCGAGCAGCTCGAACGAGTGCAGGCGAAGTTTCAGGCCGAGCTCGAAGGCGAGCCCCTACCTTGGTCGTTCGCGCTCTTCGTCGGGAGGATGAGCTTCAAACCAGGGGCGCTTCAGTACTACGCCGAGAACGCCTACAATTTTGGATTCGCCCGGCAGGTCCACGCGGTACGCCTCGATGGCGATACCGAGTTGTTTGCGGCCCTCCGGTCTACTCCGGCCGAGGCGACGGCCGAAGCGCGACGTCTTCTCGATGGATTCAAGGAGTACGGCACGGAGACCACGCCGGGCTTTGTTCAAGATCAGTACATTCAAACGATTTCGGCGGCGCGGGCACGACATCGCTGGGTGTACGGCGTGACCGGTGCGGGGGGGCTCAAGCCGGCCCGGAACGCTCTCGAGCGACTGGAGCAAGGGCTCGAGGGCTTCAGCCCGCCCGCCAGCGCGGTCTCGGCGGCCCCCGGTTCCGGCTTCGATGGTGTCGACGTCGGGGCCAAGGAGAACGACGGGGCCGAGGGGTACGACGAGGCCGAAGGAGCCGACGAGATCGACGACGACGGTGGGCCCGGCGCAGTGGATGAAGAATGACCGAACGGAGGCGGCCAGCGATGAGCGATCAATCGGACCCAGAAGAAATCGAGACCAAGCCGGCGCGCAAGGATTCTGCCCTGGCGAGCGAGTCCGACTCGGCATCCGCTGAATCGCAAGTGCCAACGCGCAGCGAGCGCAGCGAGCGAAGACGGGAGGGCGCGATAGACTCGCGCCCGGTCCCCGCTGAATCGCAAGTGCCAACGCGCAGCGAGCGCAGCGAGCGAAGACGGGAGGGCGCGATAGACTCGCGCCCGGTCCCCGCTGAATTCCAACGGGCCGGGCGCCGACGTTTTCTGAAACAGACCGGACTGGTCGCGGGAGCGGCGCTCGGCGCGGGGGTCGGCGTGACTTGGCTGCACGATCCCGACGGGGAGGCGGGCAAGCCGCAGCCATCGGTGCTCCGACTGCCGGAGGGCGGGTACGCCATCGAGCCGCCGGCGACGGCGCCGTACCTGGGGGTTGCGCGCGGAACCCGAGTAAGAGCGATGCTCAGGGGCGCGATCGATGCGATCGGCGGCATCGACGCCTACGTTCAGCCGGGCGACGTCGTGCTGATCAAGCCGAACGTCGCGTTCGAGCGGGTAGCGGCCCTCGGCGCGACGAGCCACCCCGACATCGTCAGCGCGCTGATCGAGCTGTGCTTCGACGCTCGGGCCCGCGAGGTCCGGGTGGCCGACAATCCGATCGAGTCGCCCGAATCGTGCTTCGTGCGCAGCGGGGTGCAGCAGGCGGTCCTCGGGTCGGGGGCGCGCTTGTACCTGCCGAGGCCGAGTGACTTCGATACGCTCAACACCCCGGGTGCGAAGTGGATCGAGCAGTGGCCGTTCTTCGCCGCGCCGTTTCGGGGGGTCAACAAGGTCATCGGAGTGGCGCCGGTCAAAGACCACAACCTCTGTCGGGCCTCGATGACCACCAAGAACTGGTACGGCTTGCTCGGTGGGCGACGGAACCAGTTTCACCAGGATATTCACGGCATCATCACCGACCTTGCGTTGATGATGAAACCGACCTTCGTGGTGCTGGATGGAACCCGGGTGCTGTACCGCAGCGGTCCCACTGGCGGAAGTCTGGCCGACGTCAAGATGGGCCATACGGTGGTCGCCAGTCGCGACCCGCTGACCGCTGATGCCTTTGGGTGGCATGAGCTGCTCGGCCGGCACGATGAAGCATTGCCGGACTATTTTCACCAGTCCGTGGCCCGCAAGCTCGGCAACGCGGATTTCAAACGCGTATCGATCAAAGAGGTTCAAGTCGGATGAGCAGTGAGATCATCGTTCGGCCGTCCTGGTTGAAACCCAAGCGACAGGCTCCGTGGTTCGCGAAGACGCTTCGGATCACCACCATCCGAGTGGCGGCCCAGGCGTTCTTCTTCGCTCTGTTCACTTTTCTGCTGTGGGCGACCTGGTTCTCTCGCCTGGGCGGCTATCCGGTGTCGCTGTTTCTCGAGGTCGATCCTCTAGTGGGCTTTGCGACCGCCCTTTCGACGCATACGGTCTATCGATGGCTATGGCGGGGCATGTGGGTGCTCGTGCCCACGCTGTTGCTGGGTCGGGTCTTTTGCAACTGGATGTGCCCTTACGGAACCTTGCACCAGTTCGTCGGCTGGGTCTTCAACATCCGAAGCAACAAAGAACGGCTCGACAGCAATCGGTACCGGAGCGTCTACCAGCTCAAGTACTACATTCTCGCGATCATGCTGATCCTGGCGGCATTCGGCTCTTTGCAGATCGGCTTGCTCGACCCGATCTGTCTGTTGGTCCGCACGTGGGCGGTCGCGCTTTCGCCAGCGCTCGACTTTTGGGCGATCGAAGGCACCGAGGCGCTGGCCGATGCGGGTCTCGACGTGAACCTGTCGGTGCTGTCGGCCTCGCCGGGGGCTCCCGACCAGCGGATCTTCAATGGGGCTTGGCTGGTGGGGCTCGTCATCCTGGGCCTCGTGGGCATGAATCTGGTCATTCCCCGTTTTTTCTGCCGGGTGCTCTGCCCGCTCGGGGCGTTTCTGGGAGTGCTTTCGCGCTTTGCCCTGTGGCGCATCGACCGCGACGTCACCAAATGCACCGACTGCGATCTTTGTCTGAAAGGGTGCGAAGGGGCCTCCGATCCCCACGACGCGCTCCGGAAGAGCGAGTGTTTCGTGTGCATGAGCTGCATCGACGACTGCCCGGAAGACGCGATCGCGTTCCGACTGACGCCGATGCCGGTGAAAGATCGCATCATTGGCAATCTCAAGAAAGGGACGGCTACGCTTTTCGGTCGGAAGGTCATCTCGAAGCGGCCGGAGACCGAGATCGCGGCGCCGGCGGTGCCGAGGCGCCGGTGGATCTTCGCGGGCGTGGCCGGTGTTCTGGCGTTTCCTTTCCTCCGGCTGTCGAAGTCCGTGAACGCCCGCGGATTCGACGAAAAGACGATCCGACCTCCGGGGTCGGTGGCCGAGCCCGAGTTTCTCGAGCGGTGCATCAAGTGCGACCAGTGCATCAACGTCTGTCCGACCAATGTCTTGCAGCCGTCATCGATGGAGCAGGGGGGCTTCGAGGGGTTCTGGACTCCGGTCATGGATTTCTCGGTGGGCTTTTGCCAGCTGAATTGCACCCTGTGCAGCGAGGTCTGCCCGACGGGCGCGATTCAGAAGACCAGCCTGGCGAAGAAGCTCGGCGAGAACGAATACGCGGAGCAGGGGCCGGTTCGGGTGGGCACCGCCTTCTTCAACCGGGGGCGCTGCTTACCGTGGGCCATGGAGACGCCATGCGTGGTGTGTGAAGAGGTCTGCCCCGTCACCCCGAAAGCCATCGGAACCTACGACGTCGAGGTCGAGCGCTGGGATGGCGTCAAAGTCACCCTGAATCGTCCCTATATGCGACCGGAGCTGTGCATCGGCTGCGGGATTTGTGAGCACGAGTGCCCAGTGGTCGATGATGCGGCGGTCTATGTCACGGCGATCGGCGAATCCCGGTCGCTCGACCGACAGCTCCTGCTGAAGAGCCCGAAGAGCGTTTGACCGAATCGCCCGGCGCTGCCGAAAAGCAGCGGATGATTGCTCCGCAGCCTCCCCTCGGGGGACCCGGGCGCGAAGTCTGCTTGAAATGACCATCGTTTCCAGGAAACTCGGCCGGTGATTCGACGAAGCGCGTACCGACCGGCGTGGTGGTTGCCGGGGCCTCACACCATGACCATGTACACGACCCTTTCGGGCCGAACCGTTCCGATCGAGACGCGCCGGGAGCGGCTCGCCCTCCCCGACGGAGACTTTGTCGACCTCGACTGGGTCGACGTTCCGAACCCCCAACTGACCCTGGTGCTCTTTCATGGCCTCGAAGGTTCGATCGATTCGCCGTATGCTCGCGGTCTTCTCGTGGAGGGCGCCCGGCGCGGTTGGCAGGGCGTTCTCATGCACTTTCGGGGCTGTAGCGGTGAGCCGAACCGGCTGCCCCGCGCGTACCACTCGGGCGAGACCGGGGATGCGCGGACCGTGCTGGCCGAGGTGCAGGCGCGGGCGGGGGATCGACCGATGGCTGCTGTGGGGTATTCTCTAGGCGGAAACGTCCTGCTCAAGTATTTGGGCGAGGAGGGCGCGAAGGCGCCGCTGGTGGCCGCGGCGGCGGCCTGTGTGCCCATGATGTTGTCACCGTGTGCCGCCAAGCTCAGGCGCGGTTTCTCGAGAGTGTACGACCGATGGTTGCTCCGGCTGCTAAAAGCGAGCCTTCGTCGCAAACGGGCAGCGGTCGACCTCGGTGACGTCGGTCGCATCGACGAGCGCGAACTCGGCTCGATCTGGGCTTTCGACGAGCGGATTACGGCCCCTCTGCACGGCTTCGCGGGGGCGGAGGACTACTACGCTCGCTCCAGCAGTCGCCCGTACTTGAATCGGATCCGGGTTCCGACGCTCATCCTGCACGCGCTCGACGATCCATTCATGACCGCAGAGGTGGTTCCGAATGAATCGGAGCTGTCCGATGCGGTTACCCTGGAGCTGTCGGATCGGGGCGGGCACGTCGCTTATATCGCTGGATCGCCCTGGCGGCCCCGGTACTGGCTCGAGGAGCGAATCCCGGAATTTTTGGCCGAGACGGTCGCGGTCGCGGTCGAAGAGCGCGCAGCCGCTCGAGAAGCGCCCCCGGCCGCCGCGATGGTTGCCTAAACGAGCGCTTGACCTCCAGCGACGGGTGGGTCCCGCTACTCCTCCATGTTGCGCACCACTCTACCGAATGGACTCAAGGTTCTCGTTCAGGAGAACCATGCATCGGCGGTCGTATCGGTCCAGGTCTGGGTGGGCGTCGGTTCCGCCGACGAGCGGCCCGAAGAGGCGGGGCTCGCCCACGTTCACGAACACATGTTGTTCAAGGGGACGGCGCGTCGGCCGGTCGGGGCCATCGCGGCCGATATCGAGGCTGCCGGCGGCGATATCAACGCTTGGACCAGCTTCGACCAAACCGTGTACCACGTCACGATCGCCAGCCGAGAGCTCGATGTGGCCCTCGATATCCTCGCGGACGCCGTTCAGCATTCCGCCTTCGACGAGGAAGAGCTTCAGCGGGAGCTCGAAGTGGTCTTGGAAGAAGTCCGTCGGGGTCGCGACCAGCCAGCGCGGGTGGCCTCCGAGATGCTGCTGGGGTGCGCGTTTCGGGAGCACCCCTACGCGCGACCGGTCATCGGATACGAAGAGACCATTCGGGCCTTCGATCGGGCGCAGATCCTCGATTTCTATCGACGCTGGTATCAACCCCAGAACATGTGCTTGGTGATCGTCGGCGCGGTAAAGGCCGACGAGGTCGTCGAGAAGGCCGGGCGGCTCTTCGACGGTCGGCTGAACCAGGGCGCCCCTCCGTCCCGCGCGCGCCCGTCGGCAGAGCCGGTCGATGGCATTCGTGGCGTCTTCAAGGCACAGGACATTCAAGAAACCCATCTATCGATCGCGTGGCCGGCGACCCGTCTTGCCGATGAAGACACCCCCGCCCTCGACGTGCTGACGGTCATTTTGGGGGCTGGGGAGAGCTCGAGATTGTACCGGCGGGTCAAATGGTCCGCCGAGCTCGTCAACGATTGCTACGCCGTCTCGTACACGCCGCAAGACCCGGGGGTGGTCGTGGTGTCGGCCCAGGTGCACGGCGCGGGGGTGCCCGAGGCCCTTCGGGCGCTCCTCCGAGAGACGCTGCGGCTGCGCTACGAAGACGTCGACTCGACCGAGTTGGCGAAGGCCCGCACGATCATTCAGTCAGATGCGGTCTACCAGCAGGAGACCGTGCAGGGCGTCGCGCGCAAGTTGGGTTACTTCGAGCTGGTCGCCGGCGGCGCCGAGTTCGAGAATCGCTACTTCGAACGTATCGGACGAGTATCGGTCGATGACGTGCGGAAGGTCGCGCAGAAATACCTCGATCCCGACCGCTTCGTCGTTTCGGCGCTCACCCCCAACGCTCACGAAGGTGCGCTCGACCTCGACGCGGTCAAGACCATCACCAACGAGGTGGTGGCCGAGCTCGAGGCCGACCATCGGCGGCCGACCGTTGAGCTCGGTTCGCTGGGGGTGGCTCGGGTCCAGCTCGACAATGGGGCCCGGCTCTTGGTCCTTCCGGATCCGACAGTGCCGCTGGTCAGCGTACGAACGGCCTCGGTCGGCGGCCTGCTGGCGGAAACCGCCCCGAGCAACGGCGTGACTCACCTGCTGGGCGAGCTGCTGGTCCGAGGCACCGAAAAATACAGCTACGAGCAGATCAGCGAAGAGATCGACGCCATGGCGGGGGGCATCACGGGGGTGGCCGGCCGCAATTCCGTCGGCCTGCGCGGCGATTTTCTCGCCGAGAGCTGGCCCCGAGGGTTCGAGCTGTTCGCCTCGTGCTTGCTCGAGCCGGTCTTTCCGTCCGACGAACTCGAGAAGGCTCGCCATACCCAGCTCGAGGACATCATGGCTCGTCAAGACAGCTTGTCGACGGTCGCGCTCGAGCAGCTTCTCGAGACTCTGTATATCGAGCATCCCTACCGCATGCCGACGCTGGGCTCCGAGGCTTCGATCCGGGGCCTCGGCCGAGACGATGTCCTGTCGCAATTTCGCGACCAGCTGCGACCGGACGCGCTCACCGTTTGCGTCGTGGGCGACGTCGATGTCGCCCAGACCGTCGAAATGGTGCAGCGACGCATCGGCCAGGCTCGGCCTCACGCGGATGCCAAACGGGTCGAACGCCCCGGTCGCCCGTCGTTGCTCGACCGAGCCCGAACCGCCTTCAAGGCTCGAGACAAAGAGCAGGCGCACTTGGTGGTCGGATTCTTGGGTTACACCATGAGCGATGATCGACACTATGCGCTCGACCTTCTGTCGACCGTTCTCGGGGGTCAGTCGGGTCGTCTGTTCCTGGAGCTTCGAGACCGACAATCGCTGGCCTACGCCGTCGGCGCCTACGGTCTCGAGGGGCTCGACGCGGGCTACTTCACCATCTACATCGGTACCGCACCCGATAAGCTGAGGGCCGCCGAGGCGGGCATTCGAACCGAGCTCGATCGGGTGCTGCAATCGCCGATCAGCTCCGATGAGCTCGCCCGCGCCCAGCGGTATCTGGTCGGTGCCCACGAGATCTCGCTGCAACGAGCGAGCGCGCGCTGTGGCATCATGAGCCTCAATGAAGCCTACGGGCTCGGCTACGAAGCGCACGCGCGATTCGCCGACCGTATCTTCGCGGTGACCGTCGAAGATATTCTCGAAGTGGCTCGAGACATCATTCGGTACGATGCATGCGCGCGATCGATCGTGGGGCCGGAGAGCCTGCGCGATGAAGCGGGCGTGCCCGAGGCGATGGTCGCCGGGGTCTGAGCCAACGCCGGGCCGCTTATCGAGAAGCGATGATTACGTCAGAAGGATCGTGGTTTGCGGTGACCGTCCGCTGGCCCACGTCGGTCAGCGGCGAGTGGATCGACCTGGCGTCCGGCCAGCTGTTCGAGCTCGGAGCAAGAGGGCTCGAACAACGCGACGGCTCCCCGACCGAACTGGTGGCCAGCTTCGACGCGTCGACCCTCACGGCGTCGACCCTCGATCCATCGCCCCATGCCGCGTCGCCACCTGATGCGTCGACCCTAGACGCGTCGCGGCGGATCCGGGAGGCCTTCGACGGTCTGCTTACGCAAGTGGAGGCCGCGCTGCACGAAGTCGGAATTTCGGGCTTCACGCTGCAACGGGACGCCTGGCCTGAGATCGACTGGTCAACCCACTGGCGAACGCACTTTCGGCCGCTGTCGTTCGGCTCCGTATGGGTGGTCCCTCAGTGGCTGGAGGCTCCCCCCGACGCGCAGGTGGTCCTTCGGATCGATCCCGGCATGGCGTTCGGGACGGGGCTGCATCCGACCACCGCGCTGTGCATGGAACGGATCGTCGAGCTGGCGCCGATCACCCGTATGCTCGACGTCGGAGCAGGAACGGGGATCCTGTCGCTGGGTGCAGCCGCGCTGGGGTCGGCCACCGTCCATGGGATCGACATCGACCCCGTCTCCGTCGAGGCGGCGCAAGAAAACGCCCACATCAACGGCCTCACGGATCGCGTGGAGTTCTGGGTGGCGTCGGAGGTCGAGGGAGACGAGCTCTACGACGTGGTGGTCGCCAACATCCTCGCCGAGCCCCTGATCGCGATGGCGTCGTCCATCGTCGCCAAGGTGGCGCCGGGCGGCCGACTGCTCCTGTCGGGTGTTCTGGTGCACCAGGGCAAGGCGGTTATCGATGCCTACCGAACGGCCGAGGGCTTTCGTGGGCCGCCGCGGCGGCAGGAGCGAGGCGAGTGGCTCAGCATCGAGTTCGAGCGGGTCGCTTGACGCAGCCGCGGGTGCTCGTGCTGCCCGAAGGCACGGTCGACGCTGGACGCGTGGTCCTTCCCGACGAGGTTGGTCGCCACGTTCGGGACGTCTTGCGGGTCCGCTCGGGGGCGCCGGTCATCGTGACCGATGGCGCGGGTGTCGTCGCCGAAGGGACGATCGAGGCGGTCGAGCGTCGGCGGGTGAGCGTGCAGCTGGGACCGATCCGGCCTCACCCGCGGCCCCCCGGGCCGAGCGTTCGGTTGCTCCAAGGGGTAGGAAAAGGCGACAAGCTGGAGGCCGTGGTTCGACAGTGCGTCGAGTTGGGGGTCAGCGAGATCGAGCCCGTGTGGACGGAGCGGACCATCGCCCACCAGAGAGTCCGGGTCGAACGACTCCGAAGCATCGCGGAGGACGCGATGCGGGTTGCGGGGCGAACGTGGCGGCCGCGCATCGGTACCGGCCGTCGGTTGATCGAGCTGCTCGATGAGCCTCGCGCGGACCGCGCCTTCGCCCTGGTGGTGGGCGCACCCCGGTCGCTGGCACGCGGGTTGTGCTCCGACGATGGTCGGTCGCCGACGGTCGCTGCGGTCGAGCTGGTGGTGGGACCGGAAGGCGGTTTGACCGAAGACGAGGCGGCCGCCGTGGGGCGGTCGGGCTTCGAGCCCGTGCATCTCGGGCCGTACACGCTGCGCACGGAAACCGCGGGACCGGCGGCGGTGGCGGTGGTGATGGCTCTTTCGGGCGGTTGGTCGACCGGCGAGGGCTCACTTCGGTCGCCCTGACGCGCCGTGTCCGCTCATCCGCCGGACGGGGCCGCTATCGCTGAAGCAGCGCGCGGGCGGTCTGTACGAGCTCCGCGCGTCGGTAGGGCTTCTGCAGAAAATGGTCGGCGACCTGCCCCAGCCCCACCTCGATCTGAGGTCGGTAGCCGGACGACAGGACGAGCGGAACGGGCGGGTCGGTCATCGCGCGCATCTCTTTGGCCACGAGGTCGCCGGGCGCGCCGGGCATCGAGATGTCCATGATGACCAAGTTGAAGCGGTCGGGCTGTCGGGCGAACAGGTCGAGGGCCTGCTCGCCGGTCTCGGCTTCGACCACGAGAAAGCCAGCTTGCTCGAGGGCCTGGCGGGCGCTGCGTCGCACCAGCGACTCGTCGTCGACCAGGAGAACCGTTCCTTCATGGGGCGTGCTCTTGTGCGCCGACAGGTGGGATGCCGTTCGACTGCGGGGCTGGATGACCGGCAGCAAGACCCGAAAGCAGGCACCCTCGCCGCGGACGCTCTCGACGTCGATCGTTCCGCCGTGCCCGCGGGCGATGCCCGCCGCTGCCGCCAAGCCCAGCCCGCGCCCGGGGCCGCGAGTCGAAAAGAACGGGTCGAAGAGTCGAGCCAAGGTCGCCTTGTCGATGCCTTCGCCGTCGTCGGTGATCATGATCTCGGCGTATGGACCGCTGGTCAGCCGGTCGCCTAAGTAGAGCTGGCTGAGCCCCTCGGTCGTCCACGCGTCGACGCCGATGCGCACCCCGATCTCTCGAACGCCCGGTGACTCCTGAGCGTTGAGAAGGATGGCGGTGAACAGCTGGTGGAGCTGTTCGGGGTCGCCCATCACGGCGGGTTCGAGCAGGGCCTCGGTGACGACCACCTCGGGGCGCGGGCTAGCCTCGTCGAACAGCTCGTCGATCACGCGTCGGAGCACCTCTTCCAACGAAGTTCGGACGCTGACCATGTGGCCCCGACCCGAGTATGCGAGCATCTTGATGCTCAGGTCGGACGCGCGTTCGGCCGCGACCCGGATGTCGGTGACCGCTGACTGGGCCGCCGCGTCGAGCGCTCCTTCTTCCCGAAGCAGCTCGGCGTTGGCCAGGATGACCAGCAAGAGGTTGTTGAAGTCGTGTGCGATCCCGCCCGCGAGCAACGACAGGCTCTCGAGTCGCTGCGATTCTTGGCTCCGGATCTCGTGGGCATGAACCGCGAGCCGTTCCCGTTTCGGAAGGGTGACGTCTTCGGCGATCACCCATCGGAACTCGGCGCCTCGATCGAAGGTCGCGATCCGAAGGTCTCGGCCGTCGGTCAGCGCCGCCTGACGAAAACGGCCGGGGCTCGGCCCTTCGGCTGGCCAGGCGAGATCGACGACGCCCGGGTCGGTCACGAATCCCCGGCAAGTTGCTCGAAGGGTCGATGCCTGGTCCGTCTGCCGCGGTACCGGCAGGCGCCAAACGTCCCAGAATGCCCTGTTGATCAGTACCGCACGGTCGAGGGTTCGATCGATGCATACGATGCCCAGGGGAAAGTCGAGCAGGATGTCGGTCGACGTGCC
Organism: uncultured Myxococcales bacterium; assembly: GCA_964519665.1. Taxonomy (GTDB): domain Bacteria; phylum Myxococcota; class Kuafuiibacteriia; order Kuafuiibacteriales; family Kuafuiibacteriaceae; genus JANQQN01. The sequence continues at coordinate 75,815 of CAZFIV010000015.1, read as the reverse complement.
GAGCTCGAAGCCGATCTCCGCGTCTTGGACCAGTAACGCGTCGGGATGCTTTACCAGCGGGAAGGGACTGGCCCTCAGCGTGAAGCGCTCATGGATCAGGAGTCCGGCTCGGAGGACGTCGCCGTGGGGCTCGAGAAACGGCAGCTTCGATCCGGGGGCGAATCGCCGAGTCCACGTCGGATTGGCCAGCAGGATGTCGGGCGGGGTCGGCTGGACAATGGCGGCCGCTTGCGGAAGTTGACCCAGAAAAATCCGCACTTCTTCGAGGCGGAGTTCGTTGGGGTTCATCCGATCCACCGATGCCGAGGCTATGCCACACAAGATTGAACGGACGAAGCCCAATATGAACGGTCGCCACCGCATACGAAGAATACGGGAAGGCCCGAGACGACGGCTTTGCTTGACGGATGGCGGCGAGCGGGCTCGGATGCTCGAGGCGGTGCAGTTCGACAACAAGCAGGAGCGTCGAGCCTTTGGCCGTTCGGCGGTCGTTGGCATCGAGTTTGCCGTGGTCGTGGTGGCCGCGCTGCTCGGGGGTTATTGGCTCGATGACAAATTTGGGACAAGCCCGCTTTGGTTGTTCGTAGGACTGGCCCTAGGTTTCGGTACCGGCCTTCGGATTCTGTGGAAGGTCGTCAAAGCGAACGAACGCGACGTGGAATAGTTGATTCATGCTGAGTCAGATTCTCATACGGCATATCGTACGGTGGATTGCGATGCTCGCCCTCCTCGCGGCGGTGCTGACCTCCGCCGTCTTTGGGTGGTCTTCGGCCGTCGGTGTTCTAGTCGGGGCGGCCCTGATCGGCGTGTCGTGTATTGGCCTCGTGCTGATCGTCGGCCGGCTTCTCGATCCCACCCGGAGCACCGTTCAGAAAGCGACCGTGGCGATCTTGCTGGTCGCCAAGATGACCGTCATCGGTGGAGTCCTTTATCTGTGCCTAGTGAGGTGGGGCGTGTCGCCGCTGGGGCTGGTGTTGGGCATCGGGACGGGTTTGGTGGCCATCCAGACCGGTCTGGTTCGGGGCTCCGCTTCGGACGAAGGAAAACGAGCCATAGAGGAAACCGAGGCGCGAATTCGTGAGGAATTGGGAGACAGCAACGACGAATCGAGCTAGTCGGACCCCCGGAGCCGAACATGCCGGAGCATCACTCGTCTTGGTTCGACGTCATTTTTCCGTTCATTCATGAGGATACCCGCGCGTGGTTTCGCGAGATCGGCAACGAGGGCTGGTTGTTTGCGGACCCGATCGAGATTCAGCACCTCGCCGCCATCGTCATCGTGCTGGTCCTTCTGCTGGTTCTCGCCCTGTTTGCGCGACGGGGCCTCGGCCGGGTCCCCGATGGCGACATCCTGCCCGATAGCACTTTGACCCCACGGAACACGGTCGAGCTGTTGCTCGAGGGGCTGCTGGGCATCATGCAGTTCACGATGAGTCGAAAGGCCGCGCTTCGCCACGTTTGGCTCATCGGCCCCTTGGCCCTGTTCATTTTGATTTCGAACTTGCTCGGCTTGGTTCCCGGCTTTCTACCTCCGACCGACAACTTCAACACGACCTTCGCGTGTGGTGCGTTGGTGTTCGTGTACTACAACGGCTACGCGCTCTACCGGATGGGTTTCGGGCACATCGCTCACATGGCCAACCCGGTCGGTGAGCCCTGGGGCTGGGTCCTGGCCCCCCTCTTCCTACCGATCGAGCTGATTTCTCATAGTATTCGGCCCATCTCGCTGTCGGTCCGCCTGTTGTGCAACATCGCCGGCGACCACCTCGTGCTGCTGGTGTTCGTCAGCATCTTCGCCTGGTTCTTGCCGATTCCATTCATCGGTTTGGGCCTGTTCGTGGCGTTGGTTCAGACGTTCGTATTTACGCTCCTTTCCTGCGTCTACATTGGGGAAGTCGAAACGAACATCGAACATCACGAACACATCCATCACGGTGAGGGCCACGCGGCCGAAGCCCACTGAGGCGGCCGCACCAACGATCGCGTAAGCGAAAACAACTCGACTCGAAACCGCGGCCCGTCCGAGGCATGCAGAGGGCGTAGAGAGAGAGAAGAGGGCCGAAGGGGGCCATCTGCGGTTCGAGCTTGTGAAGGGATTCAATGATGAAGAAACTGATTGTCTCGTTGTTCACCGCCTTTCCTTTCGTGCTGCTCGCGCTTCCGGCCTTTGCGGCGGAAGCCGTTCAAAAGAGCTACGACTATGGCTATGTCGCCATCGCCGCCGGCATCTGCATGGGCGCGGGTACCATTGGCGGTACGCTTGGCCAGTCGCGCGCGGCCGCTGCGGCGCTCGAAGGTATAGCGCGTAACCCGCAGGCCGCCGGTCGCGTTCAGACCCCGATGATCATCGGCCTGGCGATGATGGAGTCGCTGGTGCTGTTCGCCATGGTCATCGCGATCCTGCTCGCCGGTAAGATTCCCGGCGTCGAATAAGACCGAGCGTCAACAACAAGACGACCAGGATCCCTTCGATCCTGGTCGCGTTCGGCGCGACCGGTTTCGCCGAGCAGCTACACCCTCCGTCTCCGACGATGGCCAACGGTCCCGTCGCCGTCCTTAGATCGCCCGAAGCCCGGATGTCATGGCGATGCCCGTCCCACGGCGCGGAATCGCCGGTTTCGGCCGAAGTCCGCCAGATGAAGACCCAACCGCGTCGGGTCGCTACGGCGATCTCCCGCCGTCCGTCGCCATCGAGATCTCCGGCCGCCGGGGCGCCGACGACCTCGTCGCCGGTGAGTTTTGGCCATCCCGCCGGCGGATTGCCATCGCGGTCGAGCGCGCGGAGCCGGTCCGGTCCTTCCGGCCAGAGCGCCTCGGGCCGATTGTCGCCGTCGATGTCGATAACGACAGGTTCGAGGGGCAAGACATCCCCCCAGCTGACCGGATATGCGGACGCCGTCGCGCCGTTCGGCCATCGGTGGGCGGTCGCCCGACGTTCGATCGGGAGCCCCGGCTCCGCCCACCGGCCTGCGCTCATCAATGACCACAGCTGGTCGGGCTCGTCCAAGGGACCGAGGGCCAGGGCGCCCGTCAGGGCGGGGTCGAGCGGCGTCGTCGACGTGATCTCGTGTCCGTTGCTGTCGAGGACGAGCACCGGGCGGCCCGGGGCGCCGACGATGATGTCGATCTCCTCATCGTCGGTGACGTCGCCGAGCGTGACCGTGGGGCCGATACCGACCTGAAGGCCCCACGGCGGCGGCCCGATCGACGGTCCCAGGGCCACCGGCCATCCGGGCGGGAAGGGGCCATCGGGGTGTTGGCGACCCTCTGCTCGGACACGCCAGACCGATCCAGCGTCCGCTACGAACACGTCGAGTCTTCCGTCATCGTCCACGTCGCCGACGGCGACCGGACCGGCGCCCGGTCCGACCGAAACGGGGAAGCCGGGTTGGACCGTTCCGGCAGGGGAAATCGCAAGCAGGCGTTGAGCGTCATCCACGTAGTATCCGGTGCCGTCCGGGGCGAGCGCGACCGGACGGCGAACGGGCCGTTCACGGCCCTGTTCGTCGCGGTCGGTCTCATATTCGGCCGGAGTGCCGCCGGCGACCGTGTGGCGCAGCCACCGACCCCGAACGGTCGTTGTCCACAGGCGGTCAGGTCGCTGGTAGCGGGGCGCGGAGACTCCGCTCGGCAAGCCTTCCCGGAACGCGGTGGTGCTGGCGAGCCGGAGCGCTGGCGCCAGGCCATGCGCGACGCGGCGGTCGTCGAGGGGGGCCTCGGCGACTTGGCGAACGGCTCCGGTGGCGGTGACCGCGAAGATGCGACCGCCCTGCGTCGTCACGACCAGCTCGCTTCGGCGGTCGTCGAGTTCGATGACCCGCGCGCCGCCGGTGACCCCGGCCGGCAGCCGGATCGGAAACGCGGGGAGCAAGGCGAGGTCGCGGTGGACGTACACCGTGCGTTGCAGCGTTTGCGCCGCCGGCAAGGTGCCCTGCGTGCCCCGAAGCGTTAGGCGAATGACGAGAGTAAAGGCATCGTCGGTACGTGGAGGGGCGGTCGGGTCTTTGGTCCACCCCAGGGAAGGAATGTCGACCCGGATCTCGGTGGACTCGCCGGGTGTGAAGCGGCCGGACGCGATCAGGTCGAGGTTGGGCAACGATGTTCGAAGGCCCGCCTCGACGGTCCAGTTGAGCGGTTCCGAATGTTCGGACGGCCCCTGAGCGACGAATCGAATCGGGACCGCTCGAGAGGGGTCGAACACCGTGGCGTCTTCGGGGGCTACGATCGTTGCGTAGGGCGGAACCGGGCCGTCGAGCGCAACGTCCACGGCGGCGCGAGCGTCGAGGACGGGGATTCCGGCAGCGGTCGTTCGGGCGCTGCCCGCGAGGATCGCCCTGATGGACATCGGCGAGGCCGGGCGAGGCCACGGTGCGCGGTCACGGTCTGGGAGGCCGCGGGTCGCCGTCCATATCAAGCCCGCCACGCCGGCTGCGATGCCCAGGCCGGCGTCGTCGCACTGCCCGGGCGACCCGAGGGCTCCCTCGGTGACGTCGCCGGAACACGGGTCGAGCGCGTCGAACCGGGAGGCCGTTCGGAAATCAGGGGTGTCGGGACCGACGCTTCCTACGAACAGGACCCGATCGGTGGGCCAGGTGACCGGCAAGCTTCGGGTGGGGAGCCGGCCTCGTCCGACGAGCGCCAAGGTTCCGTGTGCCTCGGCGTAGGACAGCGCTCCATCGAGTTCCGGCCGATCGCCCCAGGTCGATGCGGCCACCATCGCGACGTTCGCCGAGTGGTCGGCGGCGTACGATAGGGCGAGCGCGAGCCCCACTGGCTCGGCGACGCCTTCGACGCTCACGCGCAGGGGCAGCCCGCTACAACCGGGGCAGGCGCCCGCCAGGCCCACTCGATTGTTGGCCCGGGCGAGGGCCCAGTGCGCCGGCCCGACCGCCGCGGGGCCGTCGAACGGATCGGCGTCGTCGTTTACGAAGTCCCATCCGCTGATGTCATCGACGTATCCGTTGCCGTCGTCGTCGACGCCGTTGGCGTAGATGCGCAGGATATCTTGCGGGTCGAGATGTCCATTGCCGTTGGTGTCGCCGCGGTCGGGGCGGCTGAGCAGGTCGGGGGCTCGCACCCGGTCGATGGTCGGCGTTTCCGTGCCGGTAGCGGTCGTGTAGTCGCGAACGTCGAAGACCCCGTCGTTGTTCGCGTCGTGAAGCGGGGCGCCGACCGGCGGCTGCAGCTCGCCGGTCGACAGTCGCCAGGCCGCCGCCAGATCGAGGTCGTCGGGATGAGGACCATCGTCGAGGGTCGCGATCACCGTCTCGGGCCGTCCGATGGTCCACAGCCAGGCTCGGTCGATCTGGGAGCCGGTCCCGGCGTCGTCTTGCAGGCTCGCCGCACAGTCCGGGCGGAAGCTGTAAAGTCCCCACTGCCCTCGACAAGAAGAGCCGGGGCCATAGCCCGGGTCATCGGGCCACAGCCCGGGGTCCGCCAGAACGCGCCCGGAAAGACCCGGATCGTCCGCGGGCCAATCGGGATTCGCCCCGAGCAGGGCGAGGGCCATCAAGAGGCACGACACGTGTTCAGCTGTAGCGTGATTGTAGGGAACGGCAAAAGCGGTGACCCGATCACCACGGACTGCTAGCGTCCGTCGCGATGGTCACCGTGATTCCGGGCGCGTCTCGCCTTGCGGAGCCTCTGAAGGCGTCGGTCGTGACCCTCGGGTCGTTCGACGGTGTTCACCGCGGCCATCAGATGCTGATCGGGCAGGCGGTCAGCGCTGCTCGGGCGAGGGGCGTGCCGGCGGTCGGCTATACGTTCTTTCCCCACCCTGCCTCGGTTCTCGCGCCCGAGCGGGCTCCGTCGACGCTGATGGGTATCGACGAGCGGGCCTGGGTCATGGGGCAGTACGGGCTCGACTACGTCTTGGTCGAGCCGTTCGACCTGGCCTTCTCCAAAGTGACCGCAGATGCGTTCCTAGCCGAGTACTTGGTGGCGGCGTTGCGTCCGATCCACATCGTGGTGGGCTTCAATTTCACCTACGGCTGCGGTCGGGCCGGGACGCCGGCTCATCTGGAGGCGGCAGCTGGCCGGTACGGTTTTTCGGTCGAGGTGATTCGGGCGATCGATGTCGAGGGCGAGGTCGCGTCTTCGACGGCCGTCCGGGCATACCTCCACGAAGGCGACATTCCAGCCGCAAGACGCCTGCTCGGGCGGGATCCCGCCCTCACGGGTCGGGTGGTCGCCGGCGACAGCCGCGGGCGGGGACTCGGATTTCCCACCGCCAATCTGGAGCTCGAGGGTTCGTTGGTCCCGGCCTTCGGTGTTTACGCGTGCCGGGTCGAGATCCTGGGGCCCGACCGGACGAGCACCGAACAGCATGATGGGGTCGCCAATATCGGTCGCCGGCCGACCTTCGATGGGCAGCGGGTCTCCGCCGAAGCGTTCCTGCTCGACTATCGCGGCGACCTGTACGGACGACGGCTGCGGGTGACGCTGGTGGCTCGGCTCCGCGAGGAGAAGAAGTTCTCCGGCCCTGACGCGTTGAAGACGCAGATCGCCCGGGACGTCGAGGCGGCGCGCAAAGCGTTGTCGACGCCCGCATGAAGCGCCTGTTCGCCGTTCTGGGCGACCGGGTACAGCGCTCGCTGTCGCCGCTTCTTCACACCGAAGCGGGTCTGGCCTGCAACATCGACCTCGCATACGTGCCGGTCGTGTGTGCTGACCGAGCCCACTTTCACCGGGCGGTCGACGCGCTGCGCACCATCGGTGCGGGCGGGGCCAACGTCACGATCCCGTACAAAGAAGAGGCCCTCGCGCTGTGCGATCGCATGACACCGACCGCAACCCGGATCGGCGCCATCAACACGTTGACGTTCACCGAATCCGGGGCGGTGGAGGGCACCAACACCGACGGACCGGCCTTGGAGCGGCTGTTCGCGGCCATGCCACAGGCGGCGCGGGGCCGGGTACAAATCCTCGGCGCCGGAGGCGCGGCGAGGGCAGCGGCATGGGCGCTGAAAACCGCCGGGGCCACCGAGGTCATCGTGACGGCCCGGTCGCCTTCGGCGCGATCCGCCGTGGCGGCGCCATTCGGCGCTTCCGCTTCGCCGCTCGGTCCGGTTCCGCGAGCGACGATGATCGTGTCGTCTCTTCCGGGCACGCCGGACCTGGCCCAGCAGATCCTGCGCGATTGGGTGGACGTCGGCGCACGGCCGTATGTGTACGACCTTGCGTATGGAAGCCTCGACTCACCCAGCCCTCTGGTCGAGGAGGCCCGAAACCTCGGTTTGGTGGCCGCTGACGGGCTGAGCATGCTCGTGGAGCAGGCCGCGTTAGCCCTGAGCATCTGGACCCAGCGAGCCCCCGCGCCGCTCCTACGGGCCATGAAAGCGGCGGTCGGTCTTCCGCTGAGCGACGACCCTTTTGACTCCGACCCAGGTGCCGACTAGCTTTCCATCATATGCCAGGGCGACTCGGTGAGCTCCTCGTTCGCGAGAACCTGATCACGCTGCAGCAGCTTCAAAAAGCGCAGGAACAGCAGCGTAAAGGAGGCGGACGCCTCGGGTTCAATCTCACAAAGCTCGGTTACATCGAAGAGAGCGAGCTGACCTCATTTCTCTCCAAGCAATACGGGGTCCCCTCGATCAATCTGTCGGAGTTCGAGATCGATCCGGACGTGATCAAGCTGGTCCCCCAAGAGGTCGCCGAAAAACACCAGGTCATCCCGGTGAACCGGGCCGGCGCCTCATTGATCGTGGCGATGGCCGACCCGTCCAACATTTTCGCGATCGACGACCTTAAATTCCTGACCGGATACAATATCGAGGTCGTCGTCGCTTCGGACGGTGCGATCCGGGAAGCGATCGGCAAGTACTACGGAAACGACAAGGGCGAGTCGGAGCTCAACTACGACGAGGTGATGGCCGAGTTCGACGAAGACGAGATCGAAGTCGGTGGCGACGATGATGCGTTCAACGTCGTCGACCTCGAGCGGTCCGCCGAAGACGCTCCGGTCGTCAAGCTGGTCAACTTGATTCTCATCGACGCGATCAAGAAGGGGGCCTCCGACATCCACATCGAGCCCTACGAAAAAGACTTCCGGGTTCGGTATCGGATCGATGGCGTCCTGTACGAGAAGATGAAGCCGCCCCTCAAACTGAAGGCGGCGATCACCTCTCGTATCAAGATCATGAGCCAGCTGGATATCGCCGAGCGTCGCCTTCCACAGGACGGTCGGATCAAGCTCAAGCTCGGCAAGGGGCGCGAGATGGACTATCGCGTCTCGTGTCTGCCCACTCTGTTCGGTGAGAAGATCGTTCTTCGGCTTCTCGACAAAGGCAGTCTGCAGCTGGACATGACCAAGCTCGGCTTCGAGACGAAGCCTTTGGCGCTCTTCAAGACCGCGATCCGCAAGCCCTACGGCATGGTTCTGGTCACCGGCCCGACCGGGTCCGGCAAAACGACCACTCTCTATTCGGCGCTGTCGGAGCTGAACAAGTCGACGGTCAACATTTCGACGGCCGAGGACCCGGTCGAGTACAACCTGCACGGGATCAACCAGGTCCAGATGCACGACGATATCGGTCTCAACTTCGCTGCTGGGCTGCGAGCGTTCCTCCGCCAAGACCCCGACATCATCATGGTGGGCGAGATTCGAGACTTCGAGACCGCCGAGATCTCGGTGAAAGCCGCATTGACCGGACACCTGGTACTCTCGACCCTCCACACCAACGACGCCCCGTCGACGGTCAGCCGCTTGCTCAATATGGGTATCGAGCCGTTCTTGGTCACGGCTTCGGTGAACCTGATCCTGGCCCAGCGTCTGGCCCGCCGGATCTGCGCCGACTGCAAGACGCCCATCGAAGTCCCGGACAGCGCACTGCTCGACATTCAGGTCAAGCCGGAGGACATCAACACCTTCCAAGTCTACAAGGGGCAGGGTTGCGGCACTTGCGCGGAAACCGGCTACAAGGGACGACTAGGAATCTACGAGGTCATGGACTTTTCGGAAGAGCTCAAGGAGTTCGTCATCAACGGTGCTTCTTCCGCCGAGATCAAAGCCGAAGCGATCCGACTTGGGATGCAGACCCTCCGCATGTCGGCGGTGAACAAACACAAAGAGGGCCACACGACGATCGAAGAGGTCACACGAACGTCGGCGAGCGATTGATTCGGTGAGTACGCACGGTCGATTCAAGAACCCTCTTCAGGCCGCGCTGGCCGGTGTAAACGACCTGTTCGCGCAGCAACCCCTCGCCGAGCGCCTGACGGACGACTTACGTCTCGACGGAAGAAGAGTCCTGGTGACCGGCGCCAGCTCCGGGCTCGGGTACGCGGCGGCGACCCAGCTCGCGCAGCGCGGGGCGACGGTGTTGATGGTTGCGCGCAGCGGCGTCCCCGAGCGGGCCGAGGAGGTCAAACGGGTCGCCGGCCACGATCGGGTGGAGATGTTCAAGGCCGACCTATCCGACCTCGCCCAGGTGCACGCGCTCGCCGATTGGCTCCGGACGAGAGGGCCCCTGGACGTCGTCATCGAGAACGCGGGCATGGCCTCGCCCCGAGCTCAAGCTACGCCGCAGGGCCTCGAAGCGATGTTCGTGACGAACTATCTGGCCAAATTCGTTCTGATCGACCGGCTGCTCCGCGACGGAACGCTTCCCAATCGTACGTATCGAGATCGAGCGTTCCCCGACGAGGCTCACGGTCGATCGACCGCCTCGAGCGCGCCGATGGCCGCGGGCCGGGCTCGGGTCATCGTCGTGTCGTCGGATTCGCATCAAGGCGCGTCGGCGATCGATTGGGAAGATTTCGGACGCCTGAAGCCGTTCGGAGTCAACGGCGCGATCAACAACTACAGCTACTTCAAGCTCATCCTGAATACTTGGGCGGTCGAGCTTTCGCGCCGGTTGTCCGAAGACGAGAATATCGACGTTTCGGTCCATGTGATGTGCCCGGGGCCAGTCAACACCAATATCATTCGAGAGGCTCCGTGGGCCCTGCGCGGTCTGTTGAAGGTGATTTTCACGTTCTTCTTCCGAAGCCCGGAGGCGGCCGCCCGGCCGGTGGTTCTGATGGCCGCCGATGATGAGTTCGGTGCTTCGACACAGCAATATCTGCATATGTTCCGGTCAAAGCAGATGGACCCCAAGTGCTACGACCCGGTCGAAGGGCGACGACTGTGGGAGCGCTCAGAGGCGCTCGTGGCGAGCGTCGAATCGCGCGAAAGGCGCCTTGCCGGATAAGCGGTTCCCCGTCCGTCGGTCGACGACCTCTTTGCTAGCGGGTTTACGATCGGTTGCGATCGCTTCGGTCGGCGGGCTGATCTCCGAGGCGTCCGCGGCTATAGTGTGACCAGTGGCCAATCTGCACCAGCTGCTCAAAGCGATGATCGAGAAGGGCGCTTCGGACCTTCACATCACTACCGGCGCCCCCCCTCAGCTTCGCATCGACGGCCGTCTCGTGCCCCTCAAGACGCCGCCGCTCACCCCCGTCGAAACGAAACAACTGTGTTACTCGATTCTGACCGACGCTCAGAAACACCTCTTCGAGGAAGAGAACGAGCTCGACCTTTCCTTCGGGGTCAAGAATCTGTCTCGCTTTCGGGCCAATGTTTACATGCAGCGGGGGGCCGTTTCGGGGGCGTTTCGGACGATCCCGTTCAAGATCATGAGTTTCAACGAGCTCGGGCTTCCGCCGGCGGTGGGCGATCTTTCCAACAAGCCGCGAGGTCTCGTCTTGGTCACCGGACCGACGGGGTCGGGCAAGTCGACGACGATCGCGTCGATGATCGACAAGATCAATACCGAGCGGCATCAGCACCTGCTGACCATCGAAGACCCGATCGAGTTCCTCCACCCCCACAAGAACTGCATCGTGAATCAGCGCGAGGTCGGTGCGGACACCGACTCATTCAAGAAGGCGCTCAAGTACGTTCTTCGGCAGGACCCCGACGTCATTCTGGTCGGCGAGATGCGAGACCTCGAAACGATGGAGGCCGCCCTGGTCATCGCCGAGACTGGCCACCTGGTCTTCGCAACCCTCCATACGAATTCCTGCGTTCAGACCATCAACCGGGTTCTCGACGTCTTTCCGCCCTATCAGCAGCCGCAGGTCCGGGCTCAGCTGTCGATGGTTCTCGAAGGCGTTCTGAGCCAGACCCTCATCCCTCGTGCGTCGGGCAGCGGGCGCGTGTTGGCCGCCGAAGTGATGGTTCCGAACATGGCGATTCGGAACCTCATCCGTGAAGACAAGGTTCACCAGATCTATGGTCAGATGCAGGTGGGGCAGGCGCGGTTCGGCATGTTGACCATGAACCAGTCTTTGGCCGAACTCGTACACCGGCGCATGATCACCTTCGAAGACGCGCTTCTGCGGTCCGCAGACCAAGATGAGTTGCGTCAGCTGCTCGCCGGGCAGGGCCAGCCGATGCGGCCGCCGCCGATGCAGCCCCGGGCTCGATAAACGCCGCTGTACCGCAAGTCTCGTTCTGAAAGAAACACGACGGCTCCCGGCGAGTCTGACGTCTCACCTTGATGTGGGGTTTTCATCGGCCGACGGTCTTTTCGAGGCCTATTCACTTTCCTGATTAGAGTGTTTTGCGAGAGGCCGATCACCCGGCTAAGATACCAGCACTCGCATTTCCGCAGTCTCAGGGAGAGCTTCGACAAATGGCAGTTTTTATATGGGAAGGAAAGACCCGGCAGGGCGAACAGCGTGCCGGAACGATGGAGGCCCCCAACGCCGACATCGTCATCGAACGCCTGCGCGCCCAGCAGATCCAGGCGTCCAAGGTCAAAAAGAAGCCCCTTGAGATTCATCTCAAGATCGGCACCGGCATCAGCTCGAAAGAGATCGTCGTCTTTACTCGGCAGTTCGCCACGATGATCGACGCCGGCCTGCCGCTCGTGCAGTGCCTCGAGATTCTCGGCGCGCAGCAGACCAATGTTCACTTCCAGAAAGTCGTCGCCGCGGTGAAGTCGGACGTCGAGTCCGGCTCGACGCTCGCCGACGCACTCGGCAAGCACAACAAGATCTTCAACGAGCTCTACGTCAACCTGGTCGCGGCCGGCGAAGTCGGCGGTATTCTCGATACCATCCTCAATCGCTTGGCCACTTATATGGAAAAGAGCCTGAAGCTCCGTCGCCAGGTGCAGGGCGCGATGGTCTATCCGATCGTGGTCATCAGCGTCGCGTTCATCGTGACCTTCGTCCTTCTGTACGCGGTCATCCCGGTCTTCGAGAAGATGTTCCGAGACTTCGGGGGCACCCTGCCGTGGCCGACGCAGCTGGTCATCGACATGTCGAACGGCTTGCGCGCCAATGTGATTATTCTGTTCGTCAGCCTGATTCTCATCATCGTGCTCCACCGTGCGATCGGCAAGACGCCGAAGGGCCGCCTGTTTTACGACGGCGTCGCCCTGAAATCGCCCATCATCGGGCCGCTGTTCCGAAAGGTCGCGGTCGCCAAATTCACGCGCACTCTCGGCACGATGATTTCGTCGGGTGTCCCGATCCTCGACGCGTTGACCATCACCGGAAAGTCGGCCGGAAACAAAGTCGTCGAGAACGCTATTGGCTACACCCGCGAGCGCATTTCAGAAGGTCGCACCATGGCTGACCCGCTGGCGGAGACCGGCGTATTCCCCCCGATGGTCGTCCAGATGATCGCGGTCGGGGAGTCGACCGGTGCGATGGATTCGATGCTTCAGAAGATCGCCGATTTTTACGAAGAAGAAGTCGACAGCGCGGTGTCGGCTTTGACCTCGCTCCTCGAGCCGTTGATGATGATCGTCCTAGGGGTCCTCCTCGGTGGCCTCATCGTCGCGATGTACCTGCCGATCTTCGAGCTCGCCGGCAACATCAAGGCCTAGGCCACCAGGGCGAGGAGCCGCTCGGGCTCCCGTCCCGTCGGCTCAATGATCAACGCCTCCTCCCGCCCCTCGACGCCCCCGCTTCAACCGAACCAGGGGCCGGTCACCACGACCGGTACGCCGGCCGACCCGCTTTTCAGAACGCTCCTCGGAGTTGCGGCGGCCCGAGTAGCGGTCATCACCATCGGACTGCTGGTCCTCGTAGTCCTCATCCGGGTCCGTCCGCCGGTCGAAGTGCGGGAGATCGGATGGTGGCAATACGCGCTGGTCGGCGTGGCGTATGGCTCGTCGCTCATCTACTTGGCCCTGCTTCGGCGCCGTCGCTTCTTGCGGCTGCTGGCCTGGGTTCAGTCGGTCCTGGATGCGCTCTTGATCAGCGTGTTGGTACTGATGACCGGCGGTGTCGAGTCGCTGTTTACGTTCGCGTACACCTTTCCCATCCTGGGGGCGAGCACGACCTTGTTTCGCAAAGGCGCGCTGGTGGCCTGGATCTCCGGGCTGTTCATGTTTGGATTGGTCACGGTCGCCCAGCTCAGCCGATCGGTGGCGGTCCTTCCCGTCGTCGACTTCGGGGGCGCACTGTTCTCATATTTCACCCACACCGTGGGCATGGGCATGGTGGGTCTGCTCTCGAGCGCGCTGTCCGAGAAGCTGCGTCGAACCGGGCGCTTGCTGGCGCAGACGGAGAGCGACTTCGAGCAGCTTCAGGCCCTTCACGCGGCGATTTTGCGTTCCCTGCCGGCCGGACTGATCACGGCCGACGCTCTGGGCAGTATCCACTATGCGAACGACGCGGCCATGACGATTCTGCGCCGTCCGATCCACGACGTCGTCGGCCAGCATCTTACCTTCGTCGTGCCCGCGATCCTTCCGTACTGGCACGCTCACCTCAAAGAACCGACCGAGCGCGGGCGGTTCGAGGTCGCTCACGCGCGGCCCGACGGCTCCCGAATCCGGCTCGGCTTTTCTTTTGCGCCTCTGACGATGAGTCCGGAGGGCTCCAGTGCGATGGTGGTTTTTCAGGACCTCACGGACATCGTGCGACTGAAGGAGGCTGTCGAGCGGGCCGAGAGGCTGGCCACGGTCGGTAAGTTCGCGGCCGGTTTGGCCCACGAGGTTCGCAATCCCTTGGCGTCGATGTGCGCATCCATCGACGTATTGAAGGACGCCCTTCAGCCGTCCGATTCAATGAAGCGGCTCATGAGCAATGTCGTGCGGGAAGCGGATCGGCTCAATGCCCTGATCACTGACTTTCTCGCTTTCGCGCGTCCGCGTCCGATGCGGGCCGAGGCGACCGAGCTGGGACCGCTGCTCAAGGACATCATGGACGTCTTCTCCAACGACCGGATGCTCCGTCAGGTCACCGTTCATTGGCAGTTAACGCCCGGCGTGCGGGCGTTCGTTGATGGGGATCTGATTCGCCAAGTGGTTTGGAATCTCGTTCGCAACGCTGCGGAAGCGTCACCCGGCGGCAACCTGACGATCATTTGCCGCGAAGAGGGGCGCAAGCCGGTTGTGAGAATTCGAGACGACGGGCCCGGCATTCCATCCGAACAGCTCGCCAAGATATTCGATCCGTTCTACACGACCAAAGAAGGAGGCTCGGGACTGGGGCTCGCGATCGCCCACTCGATCATCGACGCTCACGGCGGAGAGCTCAACGTCGATAGCGAGATGGGCGAAGGCACCGAGGTTTCGCTTCATCTGCCCGACGTCGACGGCTCGGGCCCACGAATCATGGCTTCGGTCATGACGAAGGACTAAGCGAGGAAAGCAGTCATGGGACGCGTCTTGGTGGTCGACGATGAACAGGGCCTGCGAGACGCGCTCGAAGTTCTCGTGAGCAGCCGCGGCCATTTCGCTCTCGTCGCCGACGGCGTTGACGCCGCCAAGCGCATCATTCAGCGAGAACACCTCGACCTCATCATTACCGACCTTCGGCTCGAACGCGGCGGAGACGGCATGGAGGTGGTCCGCACGGCCCAAGACTGTCCTAGTCGGCCTCAAGTGATCGTCATGACCGCCTATGGAACGCGCGAAAAGGCGCAGCGCGCGGTGGCGGAGGGCGCCTCCTTCTATCTCGAAAAGGGGCCGCATCTCGCCGGCGACATCGATGTGCTCATGCGCCAGGCGATCAATACCCGGCGCTTGCAAGAAGAGAATGCAGAGCTGCGCAAGGCTCTCACCGAGCGGCACAGCCTTCATGGCCTGATCGGAAAGAGCAAAGTCATGCGCGAGGTGATGGACCTCGTCGAGCGTCTCGCGCCGGCCCCCGGCACGGTACTGATCTCCGGCGAGAGCGGCACCGGTAAGGAGCGGGTCGCGAGGGCCCTGCACTTCGCGGGTCCGACCGCGGGGGCGCCGTTCGTGCCGCTCAACTGTGGCGCCGTTCCCGACAATCTTCTCGAATCCGAGCTCTTCGGCTACGTGAAAGGCGCGTTCACGGGCGCCGAGCGCGACAAGCCGGGCTTGTTCGAGGCCGCGCGCGGCGGCACGATCTTTCTCGACGAAGTGGCCGAGCTGCCGTTGGCTCTGCAGCCGAAGCTGCTTAGAGTTCTGCAGGAGCATCGATTCAAGCGAATCGGAGCGCTTGAAGAAGAGAGCACCGATGCTCGGGTCGTCGCTGCGACCAACCGGGACCTCGAAGCCGAAGTTCGGGCGGGGCGGTTTCGCGAGGACCTCTATTTTCGGCTCAATGTGCTGCCGATCGAGATCCCCCCGCTCCGGGATCGACGGGAAGACGTTCCGATCCTCGCGATCGGCTTCTTGGAGCGCTTCAGTCGCGAGTACCGACGCGAGGTCTCCGAGATCAGCCCCGAAGCGATGAAGTACCTTCTCCAATACAATTATCCGGGCAACGTACGTCAGCTCGAGAACATCATCGAGAGGGGCGTCGCGCTGGCGACGTCAACCTGCTTAGGTGCGGCCCAGCTCCCGAAGGAAGTGGTCAACGCCGAGTACCGAACCCCGCGGACCAAGTCGGTGAGCCAGGGGGAGCCTCTTCCCGAAGAAGGCGTCGACTTCGAGAGGTTGGTCGAAGACTTCGAATATGAGTGGATCGCGCGCGCGCTCGAGGCTGCGGACGGAGTCAAGACGCGGGCCGCGGAGCTGCTGGGGCTGACGTTTCGGCAATTCCGGTACAAACTCTCGAAGTACGAACGTCGGAGGCAGGACGGATGAGTCGGGAATTGGTAGGCAAACTCTTCATGGTAACGGTCCTTCTCGGGGCCCTGGGCGTTTTGGTGAAGATCTCGATGGACGCTCAAGAAAAGGAGCCGGCCGCGGCTGGCGGGACGTCCGACGGGCAGCAAGAAGGCGACGGCTCCGGCGACCTCGACGACGAGACCAAGCGCGAGATTCGGGGCATCATTCGCCAGGCGATTTACGCGCATCGGCAGCTGGACTACGAAACGGCGGAACGGCTGTTGAAAGAGGCGAGCGAAAGGTATCCCGAAGTCGCGGCCGTCTGGCTGAATCTAGGTATCTGTTACCGAAGTCTCGGCAAGTTGGACGAGGCGGATGGAGCTTTCAAGAAGGTCTTGGCTCTAAATGCCGAAGACTGGGACGCGATCGCCGAGCGGGCCACGGTTCTGCTCATGCGCGACCAGGTCGGCGAGGCGATCCAGATGCTGGAGACGATCCCTGCGAACATGGGGCAGGTGAATGAGCGCCTGCGAGCCGACGAGCTGTGGGTCAAGGTTCGGTCGGACGCTCGGCTGCAGCCACTTCTGGTCAAACACGGGGTGATCGCCGACGGTGATTCCAGCGTCCAGCAGATCGAGTCCGTGCTGAAACAGCGTCGCGAGACGGAACGGTCGCGGACGGCAACCCCGGCCGACGACGCTCGCGCGCCGAAGCGCTGATCGCACGACCCGTCGTCTTACTCGTCGGGAAAGCCGACCTCCCCCCGGTTCGACGGAGCGAGCGATAGCTGACCGACCGCGCTATCTCCCGCGCTGGCGATCAGCTCGAGCGCCCGATCGACGTCTCGCGGACGCACCCACACCCCGGACGAATCCTGCAGGGTCGGTAAAGCCGCGCCAAAGCCAGAGCTGTCGGCCGGCCTGAGCTGAGTAGAAATGCCCGCGTGCTCCAGAGCCGACGCGGCCACGTTGGCCTCGATCCGACTCGCTGCGACGTAGATCTGGATCCAGTCATCAGTGCTCATGAGTGTGTGACGGGTTTTTACGCCTGGTGAAGGCGGCCGTCGAACGCCACAGTAAAAGATATGCGTCGATGGTTGTTCGTTGGTTTGTTGCTCCTGGTCCCGTTGTCCCTGGCCTGGGTGAAGCGCCCCGATAGTCCGGAGGTTCGCGAAGCCACGGCTCGAAAATCCCCGGACGTGGAGCGCGGGTTGCTGGGGCTCTGGTCGCGGTTCAGTCCCGTCAAGCCTGGCGACCGGCAGCGGTTCTATTACTTTCACACGGGGGGCATCGGGTTGTTCCGGTACGGCCGACTCGGTCTCACTTACACCCAGACCTTTAGATACGACGTCGATTCGAAGGTCATTCGCCTGACCTTCAATAGAGCCAGTGCTCGGCACCCAGTTCAGCATCAAGTGAAGTACCGGCTAGAAGGTCGGGCCCTGACTCTGCTCAACGATCCAAAGATGGGCGGCGAACAGACTTACACTCATCGGCCGCTACCGACCACCAGCGGCGATGGCCAAGCGTTCGACCACCCGCTCGCGCGGCTCTGGGTAGAAGCTGTTCCGAATGGGCATGGGATGCCGGGTTTTCGAATGTACCAGCTGCAGGCACCGACCATCGATGGGCGCGGAGTGGGGTGGTACCATGAAGGCGACCACACGGAGTGGAGCACCGAAGCACTGTCGTACCGTCGCACCGGCGACCGAATCGTTTTCACATTCCCCGTGCGTCTCGAGGAGCACGTCTCGACCATCGTCGAGGGCCAAGCGGACGGCGTCCGAACCCTTCACCTGACCGAGGATCCCCGGAATTTCTGGCATCCGAGGACCTACCGGGACGGCGGTCCCGGCTTCACGATGAGAATCGCCGACGACCCGATGCCTTACCATGTGCCCGGGCACGGCGCCGCCGCTCACCACGGATCGCCGCACGGCCACCAGTGAGAGATTTCAGAAGCGGCTTCGCAAGCGGCGCCTCATGGCGCGCGATTGGTGTATCTTAGCCCGGTGGATCCCCGCGAGCGACTCGATACGGTTCGTGCCGAGCTCAAGGCCCAATTCATCGACCGCGACACGTTGGTCGACGGAGTGTTGATCGGCCTTTTGAGTCGACAGCACGTCCTGATTCTGGGCCCCCCCGGCACCGCGAAATCGATGCTGGCCCGCGAGGTATGCAAGCGCTTGCCGGGCGGTAGCTACTTTGAATGGCTGCTCACCAAGTTTACGACCCCCGAGGAGTTGTTCGGTCCCGTCAGTCTGCCGGCCCTGGAAGCGGGTCGCTATGAGCGAGTGACGGAGGGCAAGCTTCCTCGCGCCCAGATCGCGTTTCTCGATGAGGTCTTCAAGGCGAACTCCGCGATCCTCAACGCGCTGCTCACGCTTCTCAACGAGCGCACGTTTCATCAGGGCTCGACCGCCCAGCGGGTGCCGCTGGTAAGCCTGATTGCGGCGTCCAACGAGCTACCCGAGGAAGATGAGCTCGAGGCGCTCTATGACCGCTTCTTGCTGCGCTTCAACGTTGGGTACATCCAGCACGAACATCAGTTCGCGTCGCTGCTGCGGCAAGACGACCCGAGTCCTCCTACCGTGATGCTCGACGCGGCGGCGCTGCAGGCGCTCCAGCAGGCCGTCGAGCAGGTCGAAGTGCCGGATGGGATTATCTCCGATATCGTGGAGCTTCGTCGACATCTCAACGGTGAAGGGGTTATCGCCTCGGACCGTCGCTATCGGCTGGCGCTGCGGGTGTTGCGGGGGGCGGCCGTGCTCCACGGTCGATCTACGGTGCGCGCTTCGGACCTACCGTGGATGCAGCACGTCCTTTGGAGTGATCCGGAAGAGATGGAAAAGGTCCGCGCGGCCCTGAACGAGGTCGTGGGCGGACTGGAAGAAGAGGCGAACAAGCTGCTTTTTCAGGCTCGAGAGGTCCACGCGTACGCCCATCGGCGTTGGCCCGACCGAGAGGCGCGAAGTCGCGCCCTGCTCGAATCGCACACCAAACTGCACGATCTCTTGCGACGCGCCGAGGCACTCCGAGACCAGGCTCATCGTCGCCAGCGCGACGTGACTCGCCTTAAAGAAGTCGTCGCCGAGATCCAGCGCCTTCAGCAGCATTTGCTGGCGTCCCAAAACTGATGGACGACGCTCAGCTTCACGCCGTCGAGCACGACGGATTCGACCGGGACCAGTTCGGTCGTCTGCTGCGGGTCGAGCCCGCCCTGGCTCGAGTCCTGGAGACCGCTAAGCGGCTCTTGCCGCATCCCGAGCCGCTCCTGATGGACCTGTACTCGGCCCTTTACAAAATGAACGTCGTCCTGCGGCGACCGACCGAGGTGGCCGGCAGCGTCCAGATCAACCGGCGCCTGGTCGCGGCGGTGGTCGAAAGCGATCATCTGGCCGCACTTCGGGCGCGCACTTGCCTGGACAGTGACGCGTGCCGCGAGGCTCTGCCGCCCCTCGCCGACCGACTACTCCGCGCGCTCAAACGGGGGGACCGAGTGGTGGCGTCGGAGCTCATGCAGGCGGCCGAGGCCGCGGACCTCGAGCAGTCCCTGGCCGACCGGTTGGCGGAGCTCGAGCACCTTCAGGAGTTGCCCGAAGGGGTCTTCGACCCCGGGAACGGTACCGACATCCAGCGGGGTCTCGAGCGCGACATCCGCGACCTGAAAAAGAGGGTGGACGAGAGCGCCCGGGCCCTCACTTCCGTCGCCGGAAACCTGCCCCTCGACCTCGATAATGAGATTCAGGGGCAGGTTCGCGATCTTCCCGAGCAGCTCGAAGCGCTCGACGAGCAGGCCAAGAGCCTAGGCTTGTCGTCCGGGGGAATGGGGCGAATGGGGGCCGAACGTCGCCTCGCCCTCGGAGAAAAGCTGCTCACCAGCCGCAAGCTTCAGCTCTTGGCTCGGTTGACCGGTGCATTTCGGGAGGTCGCCTTCGAGAGCCGCCGTCACCGGATTCGCCGGGCGCCACAGGCCCTTCACGCCATTCGGACGGGGCAAGACTTGGCGCGCCTGCTGCCGTCCGAGCTGCTCGGCATCCGTAAGGAGCCGCGGGCTCGCCATCGCGAATGGCTCCGCCGGTTCGCGGAGGGTCAGCTATTGCAGTACGACCTGCGAGCGCCGGCCAACCGCGGCCCAATGGTGATCTGCGTCGACGGCAGCGGTTCGATGCAGGGTTCGAAGGAGTTGTGGGCGAAGGCGGTCGGTCTCACGCTGATGGAGATCGCGCGGCGGGAGCGGCGGCGGTGCCTGGCGATCATCTTTTCGGCTGGTCATCGCTTGTTCGAGGTCGAACTCCTCGGAGCTCAACGGGCGGGCGGCCGACCGACGGTGCAGACCGAAGCGGTCCTGCAATTTGCCGAGCATTTCCCCGGCGGTGGCACTTCGTTCGAAGAGCCGCTTCAGCGAGCGGTGGCGGCCGTGACCGAGGGGCGTTATCGCCGGGGCGACATCATCATCGTTACGGACGGTGAGGCCCACGTTCCCGGGGAGCTGGTCGCCTCGTTGCCGGCGCTGCGCAAGCGGCACCGATTCAAGATTCGGGGCCTGCTCGTCGACGCCGGCCATCACTCGGGTCGGACGCTCGCGGAGTTTTGCGACGACGTGAAAAAGATCTCTGACCTGACGACAGATGCCCTCACCGACCTGTTCGCAGCCGTCTGATCGACGACGGCCTCGAGCGCCACGGGATCCGACGCGTCACCGGTCATCGGGTCAAAAGAGCCTCGTACGCCGCCTCCTGGTCGCGAACCATTCGTTCAGCGTCCCAGGCCCGAACCCTGATCTCGTCTGCGTCGTCGACCGGTCGATGGGTCAGGCCGGCGTCGATGGCCTCCGCCAGCGCTGACGCATTTCTTGGCGGAACCAGGTATCCGTTCTCGCCGTGCCGGATGATTTCGGGGGTGCCGTCCACGTTCGTGCCGACGAACGGGCGTCGGGCGGCGACCGCCTGCACGGCCGACCTCGGCAGACCTTCGAAGATCGAAGAAAGGGCGACGACATCACAGGCCGCCAGAAGGTCGGGCACATCGCGGCGCCATCCGAGCAGACGGACTCGGTTGGTCAGCAGGTGCTTCTCCACTGCCGCTTCGACTGCCGGCCGCAGGGGGCCATCTCCCGCGAACAGAAGGACCGCCGATGGTCGGCGTCGAGCGACCTCTGCGAAGGCCTCGATCAGCGTCAACGGATCCTTTTGAGGCTTGAAGTTGGCGATGGTGAGGACCACTTCGATGTCTTTGGAGAGACCGAGGGCCGCCCGGCTGGCGGCGCGCTGGTCGGGGCCGCTGCGAAAGTCGTCCAGCACCATCCCGGAGCGAACGATGCGCGCGAAGTGGTGGGCCCGAACGATGCCGCGGTCGTATGCCTCCTGCAGGCTGGCTTCCGAAACACTGAAGAAGCCGTGGGTCAACCGCGCCGCGGCTCGTTCGGCCCCCAAGAAGGCTGCGAACTTGGCGGGATGCTGACCGTCGTGAAAGCCAAAGCCGTGAATCCCGTGAATGACCACCGGTACGCCGGCTAGCTTTGCGGCCAATCGGCCCAGGATGCCGGCCTTCGAGCTGTGGGTGTGCACGATGAACCGGTGAGGGTCGAGGCCCTCGGCGGCATGCGCACGCCGTTCCTGCCGGAGAAGGGCGGTGAGGTCGGTCAGGGCGCGCACATCGGCTCGCGGCCGGATCTCTCGGACCAGGTTCGGTATCCGCCATAACGGGAGGTCTTCGACTCGTTCCGCCTGTTCGTCAAGGTACCCTCCGGGGCCGAAGGCCAGACGAACCCGGTACCGACGACGGTCGAGATGGGCACAGGTGTACAACGTGTTCTCTTGGGCTCCGCCGAGCTCCAGGCGCGTAATGATGTGGACGACCGTCGCTCGGGGCCCGGCGTCGCGTTGCGGCTCTGGGGTGTGTCGCATGGCAGACGGCGGTCAGCGACCGTCGAGCATTCGGGTCACGATGCCGGTGTCATAGTCGCCCGATGTGAATTCGCGGTGCTCGAGGACTCGGCGCTGAAACGGCACGTTGGTGCGAATACCTTCGACGATGGTTTCGCGCAATGCGGACTGCATACGACTGATGGCGTGCGCACGGTCGACGTCGTGCACGATGACCTTGGCCAGCATCGAATCGTAAAATGGTGCGACCGTCGCGCCGTGCGTGACATGCGTGTCGACCCGAACGCCAGCCCCGCCAGGAAGGTTCAGCGATGAGATGACGCCCGGCGAGGGTGCGAACGTGTCGGGGTCTTCCGCGTTGATGCGGCACTCGATCGCGTGGCCCGAGAAAACGACGTCTTCTTGAGAGAAGGGCAGCCGGGCGCCGGCGGCGAGCTGAATCTGAAGTCGGACGAGATCCTGACGGGTGAGCATTTCGGTCACCGGGTGCTCGACCTGGATGCGGGTGTTCATTTCGATGAAGTAGAGCGAACCGTCTTCGTCCATGAGGAACTCGACGGTACCTACGCTGGTGTAACCCAGCTTTCGAAGCGCGGTCGTGACGGTCTCGCCCATTTCAGATCTCTGCGTCGGATTCAGCGCGGGCGAGGGCGCTTCCTCGATCAGCTTTTGGTAGCGGCGTTGAACCGAGCACTCCCGTTCCCCGAGATGGACGACGTTGCCGTGCTCGTCGGCAACAACCTGAAATTCGATATGGCGAGGGCGTTCGAGGAAACGTTCGACGTAGACCGCGTCGTTGCCGAACGCCGCGCCTGCTTCGCGCCGAGCGGTCGCCAGCAATGACGCGAGATCGTCTGGCTTGCGTACGATCTTCATCCCCCGACCACCGCCGCCCGCGGAGGCCTTGATGATCAGCGGAAAACCGATCCGGCGGGCGACCGCGAGGGCTGCCTCGTCGGAGGTCAAGGGCGCCGACGACCCCGGAACCGAAGCCAGCCCGGCTGCGGTCATCGCCTCGCGGGCGGCGATCTTGTCGCCCATCTGATCGATCATCTTCGCCGAAGGACCGATGAACTTGAACCCGCTGGTCTCGCAGGTCTCGGCAAAGCGCGGATTCTCAGAGAGAAAGCCATACCCGGGATGGATCGCGTCGGTTCCCGTGATCTCGGCGGCCGCGATGAGGGCAGGAATGTGCAAGTAGCTCTCGGTCGGCGTCGCGGGACCGATGCAAACCGATTCGTCGGCAAACTTGACGTGCATCGACTCGGCGTCGGCCTCCGAATAGACGGCGACCGTCGAGATACCCAACTCTCGAGCGGCCCGAATGATTCGAAGCGCGATCTCGCCGCGGTTGGCGATGAGAATCTTTCTGAAGGGGGGACTCATCGGGTCGAGATCTTGAAGAGCGGCTGCCCGAACTCTACGGGCTGCCCGTTTTCAACGAGGATCTCGCGCACTACGCCAGCCACATCCGACTCGATGTGATTCATGAGCTTCATGGCCTCGACGATACAAAGCGGCTGCTGTGGCGCCACCGTCGAGCCTACTTGGACGAAGGGATCGGCTTCCGGAGACGGCGCGCGATAGAAAGTCCCGACGAATGGCGACTTGATGACGTGCCCGTCATCCATCGGTGCCGGCTCGGAGCCCGTAGCGGTCACCGGCGGCGCAGCAGCGATGGGCGGGGCGACCATCGGAGCGCCAACTGCAACTTGACCTTCAGGGTATCGCGACAAACGAACCTCGATATCCTCGTCTTCGTACTCCACCGAGGCGAGCGTCGATCCTTCGAGAATGCGAACGATCGCCTTGAGTTTTTCGATCCGAGGGTCGGCCTCGCCGGTGGCGGCCTGCGCTTGAAGCCCGTTGTCGGCGTTATCGGCGGGGCTCACGGTTCGCGTCATCCGTTCCCGATGGCGGTTCGCTCGAGATAGGCGCCGGTCTCGGTGTCGATCTTCACCCGGTCTCCGATGTTGATGAACAACGGCACCGAAACCTCAACTCCGGTTTCGAGTCGCGCCGGCTTTTGGACGTTGGTCGCCGTATCACCTCGCACGCCCGGCTCGGTGTATTCGATGACCAGCTCGACCTGCTGCGGGATTTCGGCGTTGAGCGCCCGACCTCGGTAGAACATGACCGAGCAGGGCATTTCGGGGAGCAGGAAACCCGCCCGGTCGCCGAGGATCTCCCGCTGGATCTCCACCTGCTCGTAGGTCTTTTGGTCCATGAAGTGGAAGGTGTCCCCCTCGCTGTAGAGGAACTGCATTTTCTTGTCTTCGATCTCCGGGTCGCCCAGCGTTTCGCCGGAGCGGAAGTTCACGTCGATCACGCCACCGGTCTGGAGGTTGCGCATCTTGGTGCGAGTGAACTGGTTGCCCTTGCCCGGCTTGACGTGCTGAAAGTCGACGACCACGTAGGGAGCGCCATTGTAGAGGACTTTCAGGCCCTTGCGGAAATCACTGGTCTCAATCGCCACGGGAAGCGATTAGCGTCGAAGCGGCCCGAAGGGCAAGCCTATATGACTCGCCGCCGAACCCTTCGATACGTCCATGGACAACGTCGGCCAGAAGATTCGTTTGGCGAAACGGTTCGCGCCCACCCGGGATGGTCAGGTGAACCTCGACCACGATCACTCGGTCCCGAATCGCGAGCACTGCGTCACGGACCGCCACCGACGTATGGGTGTAGGCTGCAGGATTGAGAATGAGGGCTCTGGTCCCCTGTAAGCACCCCTGAATGAGGTCGACCAGCTCGCCTTCGCGGTTGGTCTGGGCGCACGTCACCTCGAGGCCCAGCGCTGCGCCGTCTTCTCGAAGGGTCGTGTCGAGCGCGTCCATGGTGAGCCGGCCATACAGCTCCGGTTCCCGCTGGCCGAGGAGATTGAGGTTTGGGCCATGCAGAACGGTCACCTGGGTCATCGAGTGAGCTCTTCGAGAAGGCGCGGGGCAGTGACTCGACACAAGTATCGGGCCCGTCCGCAGCTGGCGTCAGCGCGCATTCCGAACGCCAGGAAAGTCTCGGCGGTGAGCGGTCGAATTATCGTAACTAGACGGTCGGAGGACAGGAGGAGCTCCTCGAGTTGCCCGGCGGCCAGCATCTGCGCGCTGTTGCGGATCTGCCGAAGCAGGGAGGCATATTCGACCCACAGCTCTTCGACTTGATCCTCGGACACCGCGTCGGACGCGCGAACAGCATCGACGGGTACGCCATCAACGCCGACGACCGACGCCGCGAGCGCGCCGTCGAGTCGCCTGCATAGTTCTTCCAGCGGTTCGCGGAGCACCTGGGGACCTCAGGGAATCAGCTACTGAAAGCACTGGATGGTGTCGTCGTTGGTGCACGCACCCAGGAAACCAGTGCCGACCGGATCACCCTTGCAGATGCCGATGGCCCGAACGAATTCGGTCGAGGTGATCAGGTCGCCGGCCGCGGTGATGCCTTCGTAGACGCCGCGAATCCGGAGCGGGAAGCTAGGGATGATAGTCCGGCCCGCTTCGTTGGTACCTTGGGGTGTATACACCACGTAGGGACCCCAAATGTTGACCGTCTCGGGCTGCTGGACGCTGTACTGGCCTTCCGCCACTGAATCCAGGAGGATCTGCAGATCCGCACATGCACCCTGATTGGCGAAGTTGGGGGCGTTCTGGCAGCCGCCGGCCAGGTTGCAGCAGTCTTCCGACAGCTCCGCGAGGCGGAACGCAACGTTGAACTGAGCTCCGAGCTGAGGGGTGATCGCATCGAATGTCCAGATGCCGGTATCGCTGGGACTGATCGGTGCGCCGTTGGCAGTGACCACGTCGAATCCGGCGAAATCGCTGTTCGCATCATCGCGGTTGTCGAGGCAGAACGGATTCTCGGTCGAGAAGGCGGGGAGGATCAGGGGCCCCTGACCAGCGGTGAACCCATTGGAGTCACACTCCCACCGAAAGTCGAATCGAAGAGGGGTCACCGACAGCGGAGGCGTCGACAACAGGATCGGGTCGTTGGCGACGATCTGGGTTGGCGCGTCCGACAGGACGTTCGTCACTTCGGTCGGGATGAACATTTGGCCCATCCGCTCGCTGTCGTAGACCAGCGGCCAGTCGGCGACCCCCGGCTCGAAGCCACAGTCGTCATCCGGTGGCGGAACTTCTTCGACGACCAGACCGAACTCGACGTTGTCGCAGGCGAACAACGCGAACGCCCCGATGGCCGTCATACCAAGCACAAACCTCTTCATTGCTCCCCTCCGTGCTGCAGAAGCGCCTTCTGCACTGTCGCAAGGCTTATCTCTCGAAGGATCGGCTGCTCCAACGCACGCAGCGTCACCACGGTGATTCTGTCGCCGGCTGCCTTTTTGTCTTGGCCCAGAAAGCCCACGGCTTCCGTCAAGAGCTGGGTCGGCGCTGACACGGGCAGTCCCAAGGTGGTCAGTCCGTGCAGTAGACGGTCTCTGGTGCCGGCGTCCATCCATTTTTCAGCGGCTGCCCATCGGGTGATGGCCGCGATCCCAACCGCCACCGCCTCGCCGTGTCGCCATTCGTAGTTCGAGGCCGCTTCGATGCCGTGAGCCAGCGTATGCCCAAAGTTCAAGAGCCGCCGTTCGTTCTTCTCGAAGGGGTCCCTGGCGACGACCTCGGCCTTCAGCTGCACCGCTCGGGCCACCATGGCCGGCGACAGCGGGGTGCGTTCGACGACCCGATCGAACAACGATTCGTCGAACAGCGCCGCCATCTTGACCAACTCGGCGAGGCCCGACCTTCGCTCCTCGTCGCTGAGCGAAACCAGCAAATCGAGGTCGACCAAGACGTCGTGGGCGGCGTGAAAGCATCCGATGAGGTTTCGTCCGGCCTCCGCATTGACCGCCGCTTTGCCCCCCACCGAAGCGTCGACCTGCGCGAGCAGCGTCGATGGCACCAGCACGAGCGGCGCTCCTCGGCCGAGAAGCCCGGCCGTCATGCCCGCTAGGTCGCAGGTGGCTCCGCCTCCGATGCCCACCACGACGCTCTGACGGCCGGCTCCGGCGGCCAAAGCCCGCTCCAGCACCTCGCCGAGCCGGCTCCAGCTCTTCATGGCTTCGCCGCCGGGTCCCTCGATCAGGACGAGGTGGCCCCAGGCCGCCAGCGGCTCGACCCAGGCACGGCGGGCGGAGTCCGGAATGCCGCCGTCGGTGATGACGACGACCGGACGCCGGGGGTTCAGATGAGCGACCGCGCCCACCAGACTCTGCTGAAGACCTCGACCGACCAGCACCCGGGAGCGCTGTTGACTAACCGTGATCGGAATCAGGTGGAGGTCGTCGATCGCCTCGATGATCGCATCGCTGACCGCCTCTACGCTCTGCTCGGCGTCGATCCGTCGGTCGACGGACGCGTAGGCTCGTTGACGCTGGTCGAGCATCGAGCGAACGCCGTCGATCGAAGCCCCCGCGAGGAGCGGACGGTCCGCCGCCGGTCCCCGATGATCAGGACCCCGATGATCAGGACTGCTCAAGCGTCTCCAGAGGGCTTCCGCGCTCATGTCGAGCCCGACCAATACGCCCCGGGCACGCACCTCGCCTCGCGCTGCCTCTTGGGTCAGGGTACCGCCGCCGAGGGCGACCACCTGAGGGGTCGGCGGGAGCTCGAGAATGGCTTCGAGCTCCCGGGACCGAAAGACCGCCTCTCCGTGTGACCGGATCAATTCGCCCGGTGGGACGCCCGTGAGCTCCTCCACGCGAGCGTCCAGGTCCGTCGATCCGAGGCCTAAACGACCCGCGATGGCCGTCGCCGCGGTCGACTTACCGGCACCCGGTGGTCCCGCCAGAAACACGGTCTGGCGACCATCTTGGCTCGCTGGACGGAGGGTCATGAGAGGTTCGGGCCCTGAACGCGGTCGCGACTGTGACGCTCGCTCAGTTAGGGTTCACGAGCGCCGCGGACCGGTTCACGATTCGAGGCGAGATGAAGATAAGGAGCTCGTTGCGAGCGTCGCTGCGGGAGCGATTCTTGAACAGCCAGCCAAGAACCGGGATCTTTCCGAGCCACGGGACGTACGACTCGTTTTCGCTCGCCGTACGGCGGTAGATCCCGCCGAGAACCGCGGTGTCGCCATCGCGAACGATCATCTCGGTGGTCGCTTCATTGGTGATGATGCCGGGAACACCAAGGTTGTCGACCCGGTCGGACAGCTCGTTCTTGCGAGCGATGATGTTCATCAGGATCGACCCGTCTTGCGTAACGTGGGGGGTCACGTTCAGCTCGAGATTGGCCTCGATGAAGCGAGTGGTCGGCCCGTTCGCGGTGATGACGGTGATCGGCACTCGTTCACCCGACAAGATGCGAGCTTGGGCGTTGTCGAGCGTCACGACCTTGGGCGCAGAGATGATCTTGACCTTGCCTTGAGACTCCGCAGCCGAGAGCCGGATGTTCACGAGAGCCGACCCGCCCACCGAACCGAGGGTAAAGCCGAGCGCGCCACCGGTGCCCGCGCCGACCGTCGCCGGCAGGTTGACCGCATAGAACGGCAGCGGCTGAACGCCGTTGACAACCTGGTTCTGCTGGTCGTCGGCACCACCAGCGACCCGGACCAGGTTCGGGAAGCTCAGGCCCGTCGAGTTGCCCGTTTGCTGAGAAGCGATGAACTGGCCGCCCCATTGGATGCCGAGTTCGCGCGAGAAGTTCGAACGCGCTTCAACGATCCGGGCTTCGATCAGCACCTGCGGGGTCTGCGTATCGAGGGTCCGGACGAGGCGCTCGACCTTGATGAGCACCTCCTGGATGTCCTCGACCACGAGCACGTTGGTTCGTTTGTCGATGTTGACCTTACCTCGTTCGGACAGCAGCGCCTGGACCTGAGGCGCCACCTCCGCCGCCACCGCGTAGCTGACCGGAATCAAACGGACGCTGAGAGGTTCGAGCTGGACCCGCGACTTGGCGCGCTTGACCCGCAGGTCCTCTTCCTCCTGAAGCACGGTGATCGGCGCGACCCGGATGATATTGCCGTTGCGGACCTTATCGAGCTGTTTCGAGCGCAGGATGATGTCGAGCGCCTGGTCCCAAGGCACGTTGCGGAGCTTGATGGTGATCTTGCCGTTCACGTCGTCGGCAGCGACGATGTTGAGCTTGGAGACGTCGGCCAGCAGGCGCAGAACGTTTTGGATGTCGGCGTTCTGAAGGTCGAGCGAGATGCGACGGCCCGTGTAGCGAACGCGTCGCTGCGCGGGCATCGCCTTGGAGATCGTCAGCGCCGCCGTGCTGGCCTGGTAACCGGCGGTGCTGCGCTCGTCGTACAGAAGGCGCTGGGTGAGGGGGACCGAACGATTGCGGAAATCCCACATCAAACGATTGCCCTTGCGCCAGTGGCGGTGCTCGGTGCCCGGGCGAATGTTGGCGACGATCGTGGTATTGCCCCGCTCGTTGTACGTGCTGATCGCGTCGAGCACCCCCGGCGCAACCTCGGTGACGTCGAGCGTTCGTTCGAGGGTCAAGGGCAGCCGAGCGCCGAGCACCCGCAGGATGGGCGTGCTGCTCTCGCTGGCCTCCGGAACCACCCGGGCGCTCTCGTCTTCGAGGACCAGGGTCAGCCGAACGAAGCCGTCTTTCGGCTCGAACAGAACGTCTTGGACCATCACGGTGCGGGTCGCGGAGACGGGGGAGGCCTCTGCGGGGTCGACTTCGACCTGCGCTACAGGGGCCTCTGCCCGTCCCCGACGCTCGGGCAGCGCGATGGGGTCGGGCATATCGCCTTCGGAGGCTTCCGCCACGCTCAGGGAGCGCTCGGGCGCCGCGGGGTCGATCAAGATTTCGAAGCGGCCGCCGAAAGTCCGAATATCGGCGACCGGCTTGGCGACCGCGCTCGCCAGGTCGAGGACGATGCGAACGCTACCACCCTTGTCGGCCACTCGTACCGTTTTGACGCCATTGCGGTTGATGCGAATGCGCTGCCACTTCGGTGCGATGGAGACGCCCGCGACGTCGATCACCAGCCGCGGCGGATCTTCGAGGCGTTCGGTCACGACTTGAGCCGAGCTGACGTCGGCGCCTTCCGCCGGGGCGCTGACCACCGCGGTCTTCCTGCGCATGCGGCGGATGAGCTGACCGATCTTGGTCGCGCCGGGAGTTTGGGCCGGCGGGGCCGCCGAAGCTCCACGCCCCGGCACGGGGGTCTCGGAGCCGATGGTCAGGATCACCGCATTGCCCTCGGCCCGCGCGCTGTACGGAACCGCGTGGTCGATGGCGACTTCGACCCGCAGGATCGATGACCCTTCATCGTTGAACTGCGTCGTCGCGATGTACTGAACCTGCCCGTCATTGACCCTCTGGAGGTCGGAGGGGCGGCGCATGGTGGCGTCGTTCACGTCGACGAGCACTCGGAAGGGCTCGGCGAGACGGAATACGGAAAAGGTAGGCTTCTTCGAGGTGCGGACAACGACCTCTCGAACGTCGCCGGTGCCCCGGATGTCGATACTCTCGACGAGTACCGGCTCTCCCCCCGCGTAAGCGGAGGTGCTCGGTACTACGGCGAGCAGACCAGTCGCGGCTAAGGCCACGAGCGTCCGTCGGATCGGCTGAGTCGTCATTTGGGCAGTCCCCTCCCGGCGAGTCGTCGTCATGCTCGACGCTTCAATCAACTTCTACGTCCTCTGGCTTGGGCAGGCACATGGACGTCTTGTTGGTCACTTTTCGGCCGGTATAATCGCGGTATTCCTCTTTGACGGTCACGCAATCCGGGGTGATGGCCGCAACTCGACCCCAGTTCTTCCCGATCAGCGTACCGCGGGTGAGCGAGTGCCCTTTCCCGGCTGGGTCTTCGACCATGGCGTACGGCGTAGCGATGCGGGAAACGATCGCGACCAGCTTCAGCTGGTCGAGTTCATAGCGTTGCAGTTCGGTAAGCTGTTTTTCCGATTCGTCTTCGTCGTATTCGTCGAAGAGCGAGCGGAACGGGTCGCGTTTGCCGATGGGCGAGTAGGCGTAAGCGATGTCGGGTTCTTCCTCGTTCATCACCTGGGGCGTCGACGTGGTGGGTGCCGGCTCGGCGGGGGGTGGGGCCTCGTCGGTGGTTCCCGTGGTCAGCCGTTGAAGCGAGCGCTCGGCTTTGGAGGGGGTTCGAGGCTTGCGGTTCGACTTGCCCGGAAAGCACGCCGTCAGCCCCGCGGCGGTCAACAAGAACACGAGGCCGAGCACCCGGCGACCCAGCAGCCGGGTCGGCATCGACGGAGCGGGGCGGGTGACAACTTCAAAACTCATGGGCTGGCCTCTACTGCTGGAACCCAGTCGAGGGACCGGGGGGGGCTTTGTCCCGCTTTTCTTCGAGGAACTTGAAGGTCGTCGCGATGAACTCCGCCTCGAGCATCACTTTTTGGTTCTCGATTTTGGGCTTGCTGAGCGTGATATCAGTGACGTTCACGATACGCGCGAGCTTCGAAACCTTATCGAAGAAGACCGCGATCGAGTGGTAATTGCCGCTGATCTGCATTCTCACGGGGATGCGCGCGTAGAACTGAACGTCGACCTCGGGTTTCGGCTCGAATTTGCCCATTTGGCAGTCGGACTGCTCTACGAGGGCGGCGACCTTCTGCAGGAGCTCTGGGATTTCGGCTTCATTCGGAAGCAGGGTGAGCGCCTCGTTGAGGCGCTGCTTCAGGCGCTCGACCTCGATTCGATACCGCGAGAGGTTCCGGGCGATGGCCCTCTTTCGAACCAGGTCGTTCTCGAGCTGATTGATCGAGGTCTGGATGCGCTTGATCTCCTGCTCCTTGGGACTGATCAGCGCGATGTAGTTGATCAGCACCAGCATCACCACGACCAGCACCAGCACCAAGATGCGCTGCGGCAGGGGGACTTTGGATACCCGGGCGACGATTTCATCCATGGCTTTACTCCACCGTTCCCGCGGGCCCTCAGGCCGAGTAGTTCACCTGGCAGGTTATCTGGAACATGTACAGCGTCACGTTCTTACGTTGAGTCGAGGCGCGTGAGAATCCGAGCTGAACGCCGGTGAAATACTTCGATTTCTGCAGGGCCTTCATGAACGCCGAGACATCCTCGTGCTCGATCGCGTGTCCCTCGATCGTGACCCCGCCCCCCGATTCGATGAACGAAGTGACCCAGACGCGATTGGGGATCTCGGTCGCGAGGTCGTCCATCGCCCGCACGGGCCCGGATTTGCTCTTCCGCAGGTTCTCGATGATCTTCAGCTTGTCTTGAAGTTCGCGCTTGGTCTCGTTGAACTGGTTGACCTCGCCGATGATCTTCTGCAGCTGCTGAAGCTCGACCTGCTTTTGTTTTTGGATGCGGACCTTCTCTTCGAAGGTGCTGACCACGCTCGCTCGCCAAACGATACAGATGATGATCGTTACGACGACCATCGCGGCACCCGCGAGCAGCTGCTGTTGGATGGTCTGGCGCTTTTGGGTCTGCCGGACCGGGAGTAGGTTGATGCGGATCATTCGTCCCGTCTCCTCGCTGCTCGCTTACTTGTCCGCCTGGTAGCGGAGGGCCAGACCGACCGAGACCGCAGCCATCGGCGCGATGCTGTGCAGGTACTCGGGGTTGAATCGTCCCCCCGCGACCTCGATGTTCCGAAATGGGTTCAGGACTTCGACCGGGACGCCGGTCCGTCCTTCTATGGTCTTCACCAGAGCGGGGATTTTCGCAGAGCCCCCGCTGACGAAGATCCGTGCAATGTGGGCATCGGCGGAGGTCGCGGCGTAAAAATCGAGCGACCGTTGGATTTCGTTCGCGATCGCTTCGGACTCGGTCTGGAGCACACGCTCGACTTCTTGAGGGACCACCGAGTCGCTATCGGGTCCTGCGCCGCCGACCTTGAGGGCTTCGGCCTCGTCATAGCTCACATTGAGCGCCTTTTGGATCGCGTCGGTGAACTGGGTACCGCCGATGGAAATGTCGCGGGTGAACGTCGATATGCCGTTGGCGAGAACGTTGATGTTGGTAACGGAGGCCCCAATGTTGACGAGGACGACGGTCTCCGACCGGGGGAC
Source organism: uncultured Myxococcales bacterium (assembly GCA_964519665.1). Taxonomy (GTDB): domain Bacteria; phylum Myxococcota; class Kuafuiibacteriia; order Kuafuiibacteriales; family Kuafuiibacteriaceae; genus JANQQN01. The sequence continues at coordinate 43,003 of CAZFIV010000015.1, read as the reverse complement.
TTCATAGTTGATCTCGAACTGGTTCTGGACCGCGAAGGCGTCGATGTCGACGACGACCGGCGTCAGGCCGGCACTGGTGATGACTTCGGTGTAGTCATTCACCATGTCTTTTTTCGCTGCGACCAAGAGGACGTCCATCTGCCCGGCCTGGGTGGACTCGGTGTTGAGGATTTGGACGTCGATGTTCACGTCGTTGATGTCGAAGGGAATGTACTGCTCGGCTTCCCACTGGATGGATTCTTCGAGCTCCTCGGGGGTCATCTGAGGCAGGTTGATTTTCTTGATGATCACCGAGTGACCCGACACCGAAGTCGCCACCTCGCGATGGCGGATTTTTTGAGCGGCGAACAGTTCCTGGATCGCGTCGACGACCGCGGTCGAGTTCATGAGAGCACCGTCGACGATGGCCTCGGGGGGAAGCTGCATCATCCCGAAGGACTGGAGTTGGTAGTTCCCGCGTTTGGCTCGCTTGAGCATGCACAGCTTGATCGAGCCGGAACCGATGTCGAGACCAACCGAGAGCTTTCCTTTAGGCATGGCGCGTCAGCGCTCCTTTCTGTGGGCCTTCACGCCCTGGTCGTCCGCACTCCCCACGCGGGCGAGTCCTCGCGATCCTCTTGGCCAGGCACGCCCGCGCCGAAAACACCCCGCCTTTGTGCTCGATTTTTTGGCCGAGCGCGAGGGCGATCTTCCGCTTTTGGCGACCTGCGACAATCCGCTTCGTACTCCCTCTCGTCGACCGGTTACGAGACTCATTTGCCTCCTTGGGCCTCGTACCCAGGCTCTTTCGTTCCACCCTGCTACGCCCAACCGCGAAAACGGCACAAACGGGCTTTGGGTCGTCGTTCTGCCGCCGGTGTTGGCTGTCGACCACCGCCATCACCGATGACCGAACGAAGTACCCGACCTCGCCGGAACCCGTCCGCCGTTCATCCCAGGGCTCCTGCTGGGCCCTCCAGTGGGCCCCTGGAGGTGCGTGGCATTCCGCCCCGCGGATGTGGCAACGATCATCTGTTGATCGGGTAGGAGCGTCAACCCGACGGGCAGCGGGTCAGCCGAACAGACCGCCCTTGGAACACCTTGGTGGCGCGGGCTTCGCCTGCACCAAAGGCTTGACGACGGTGGCGCCGACGACCACCCGTTCATGAGATACCGTGTTCCTTCAGCTTGTACAGGAGCGCTCGGTGGCTGATCCCGAGCAGGGTCGCCGCCCGCGTTCGGTTTCCCCCCGTGCGTTCGAGGGCGCGCCGGATCAGCAGCTGCTCGACTCGGGGCATCAAGACCTTCAGTGACAATTCGTCGCCATCGATGAGGCCGGCGAGTGCCGGCGGGGGGGCGGGGCGGTCGCGGAACCGATCATCGAGGTCGATCGCGGTCAGACGGCCGTCTCCGTCCGACAGGACCAGCGCGCGCTCGATCGCATTTTCGAGCTCGCGCACGTTTCCGGGCCAGTCGTACTGCTCGAGCAGGGTCATCGCGTCGTCCGTGATCTGCGGATTGAGCATGCCGAGCCGGTCGGCGATCTGCCGGACGAAGTGGGTGACCAGTAGGGGAACATCTTCGCGCCGGTCGCGGAGAGGAGGCAGATGAATGGCGACGACATTGAGGCGGTAGTAAAGGTCCTCGCGGAAATGACCGCGTTTGACGAGATCGGTGAGATCTTGCGCCGTCGCGGCCACGACTCGGACGTCGACGGGACGCATCCGAGTGTCGCCGACCCGGCGGATCTCTCTTTCGACGAGCGCTCGCAGCAGCTTGACCTGTAGCGGCAAGGGGAGCTCGGCGATTTCATCGAGAAACAGGGTGCCGCCGCTGGCGACTTCGAACAGCCCTTCTCGGTCCGTCTGGGCGTCCGTAAAGGCACCTTTGACGTATCCGAACAGCTCGCTTTCCAGGAGGTTCTCGGGGATCGCGCCGCAGTTGACGGCGATGAACGTTCGCGAGGCGCGCGGGCCCTCTCGATGAATCGCTCCGGCGATCCGCTCCTTGCCCGTTCCGGTCTCTCCCGTGATCAGGACGGTGGTCGGAAAGCGTGCGACCTTTCGGACGACTTCGAAGATCTGTTGCATTGCCGGTGCCCCGGAGACGATTTCGGACAGCCCGGGGGGAGACCGGCGACGGGGGCTCGCGGGGGCGCCGACGGATGGCGTGGGGTCGGTCAGCTGTCGACGCTCGACCACCAGTTTCAGCTTAAGACTCAGATCTTCGGGCGGAAAAGGTTTGCTGATGTAGTCGAAGGCGCCGCGGCGCAGCGCCTCGACCGCGAGCTTTTCATCGCCATAGGCGCTCATGGCGATGAAAGTCGGGGCCCGCTGACCGAGCCGGCGGGCCTCTTCGATAAAAGCAAGCCCGTCCATCCCGGGCATTCGAATGTCGGTCACGCAGATGTCGAACGGATCGCCGCCCCGCAGCGTCTCGAGGCCCTCTTGGCCGGAACCCGCCGACCACACGTGGAAGCCGTCTTTCGACAGCGAGAGGCTGAGCATGTGGCGGAGGTTCTCTTCGTCATCCACCACCAAGACTCGCGTTCCGGTCACGAGCGCAGCTTAGCAGTCCGCCCAAGACGCCGCGAAGGATTGGCGGGTGTTGTCTCGGCGTTCGGACGGTTCAAGTGGTGGGTCGGTCGACCGGGCTTTTTCGGCGCGACGCTGCCGGTTATGCGGAGTCTTTCTCGGTGGCCTCGGCTCGACGCAAGAGGATCCTGAATTCCGCTCCGCCGCCCTTGGCGTCGGCCACTGTGAGGTCCCCGCCAACGGCTTCCATCAGGGCCCGCGACACCGCGAGGCCCAGCCCGGTTCCGTGGCCGGGGGCTTTCGTGGTGTAAAAGGGATCGAAGATCACCTCTTTGAGACCTTCGGGCACGCCCCGCCCGTTGTCGCTCACCAAGATCCGAACGGATTCTTGGTCCGACTCGACGCTGACTCGGACCTGGCCATCGGCGCGGTCGGCGAGGGCCTGACCGGCGTTCAGGAGAAGATTGACCATGACCTGGTGAAAATGTCCGGCGTGCCCGAAGGCGCTGGGCACCGGGCGGTCGTCGACGACGAGGTCGATCCCCTTGAGGGCGGGGTGGCCACGGGCCAAGCCGATCGCTTCGTCGATCGATGTCCGCAGGTCGAACGGACCTGGCTCGACCGGCCGCTCCTCTCCGGTGCGGGCGTAGGTGAGCAGTTTTTGGATCGTCTCGTGGATTCGAGTGAGTTCGGCCCGGCTGCGAGTGAGCGCGTCGTCGGCTTGGTCGCTGGGCAGGCCCGACTGCAGCAAAGACAAGTAACCTTGCACCGCGGCCAAGGGGTTGCCGATCTCGTGGGCGATCCCCGCCGCTAGCCGGCCAACGCTGGCGAGCTTGCTGGCCCGGATGAGATTTTGCTGCATTCTCGCCAGCTCATCGCGCTGAGCTTCGACCACTTCCCGCTCTTCGGTGAGCTGCCGGATCGTGCGGCGAAACCGGATGGCGACCTCCACGATTTCGTTGGGAGCCTGACTCACGAGCCCCTCTTCGGGCTCTGCCCGCGTTTCTTCGGCCGCCTTGCGCAGAGCCTCCAGCGGAGGGAGCAGTACCCGTCCGACCAAGATGACCAGGACGCCCGCGCACCCCAAGGCGCCCAGGAGGATGAGCGGTGTCATTCGTGCGACCTCGACGAGGGCGATCGACGTGGGAACGCTCGAGTCGAAGAGGCCCACCACGTAGATCTCTCGGCCCGGCTCGTCCACCGGGATAGCGACGAACGGGCGCTCGAGATCCGGCGACAAGGCTTCTTGTCGAACCTCGTCGATGCTCAGCCCGAACGCGGTCGAGGAATTCGTGGCGATCCCGACCATCATCTCCCCGACCGGGCCGGGCGTTGCGAACAATCGGGGCAGGTCGGTCCGCTGCGGCCCGACAGCTATCAGGGCTCTTCGTGCGGCCCGGCGGTACGCCCGCCGGGATGCAGTGACGAGCGACCAGCCCGCGATCATCGCCACCACCGAGGCCAGCAGCACCATGAAGACGCTCGCGTAAACGAGCAGTGGTTGTCGAATACTGGCCCGGGTAACGGCCACCGGGCTACGCTCGCAGCACGCTCAGCCACCGCTCGAGGGTGGGCTGGAACAGCAGCACGGTGAGGGCGCCGAGCGCGAGGAACGGACCGAATGGAAGGCCGTCTTCAGGTGGGACCCATTCCTCGCCGTCCTCGTCGACGAACTCGGGGTCGCGGATGGTCTCGTCTCCGGATGGTTCGGACTCGACCTCTTGGCGCGAGTTCCCGTTCGCTGGCTCCACCGGCGCAGGTGTTCGCTCGGCATCGTCGGTCGCGGAAGTTTCCGCGGTCGACCCGCGGACCTGGCGGACGATCAGCATCGCGAGCCCATAGACCGAGCCCATCGTCGACCCGATCAAGATCACCGGAAGCAAGCTCCCCGCGCCCAGGAAAGCACCGATCATTGCGAGAAGCTTGATGTCGCCCCACCCCATGCCTTCACGTTTTCTGACGAGTTCGTACGATACCCGAACGATCAAGAGAAAACCGCCGCCAAGGATCGCGCCGACCAGGCCACTCCACCACGGTTTATCGAACACCAATGGCCTCAGGGCGATGGCGATCAGCGTTCCCCATACCGAAACCTCGTCGGGGATCTGGAAGTGGTCGATGTCGATGAACGTCACCACGATCAAGCCCGAGACGAAGGCGAGGCTCGCCGCGATCTGCGCGAGCTCCTGCGGTTCGCCAACTCGGAAGAACCGCTGCCCCACCCCCACGAACAGGAGCGCCGTGAGCAGTTCGACGACTGGATACCGCAGGGCGATCGGTTCGCGACACCGCCGGCAGCGGCCCCCCAACAGCAGGAAGCTGACAACGGGGATGTTGAACCACGGAGGTATCCGATAACCGCACTTCGGACAGTGCGAAGGAGGTCGCAGCAGACTCTGGCCTTCCGGCAGGCGGACGATGACGACGTTTAAAAATGACCCAATCATCGCCCCCAAAATCGCGAGCATGGCGGGAAGGGGCACGGGATAGTGGGCGAGCACTTCCTGCACCGCTCCGTGGTACACCATCAGGTCGAGAACTGAAGCGATGGTGCAAGTTGAGTGGCGATTTTGCCGCGTCGTGGGTCGATTTGTGACCGACACCGGATGTCACTGCTTACATCCACGGTCACTCGGGTGACGAAGATCGTCACTTTGCAACCAACCTCCTCTAAGTGACCGATGGCACGGGCAGTGCTAGCGGACTAGCCGCCGCCCCCCAAGCAGGTGGGCATGGGAAACGAGAGAGAGAGAAAAGAATGACCAAGCTGCTGAAGAAGGCCCGGAAGGGCTTCACCCTCATCGAGCTCATGATCGTCGTGGCCATCATCGGTGTGTTGGCTGCGATCGCCATCCCGAACTTCGTTCGCTACCAGCTGCGTTCGAAGACCTCGGAAGCCCGCACCAACATCGGCGGTATCCGTACCGCTCAGACCTCCTTCCAGTCCACGGAAGACCAGTACGCCAACGTCACCACGGTGACCCCCGCTGCCGCTCCGTCGGGTACCATCAAGTCGCCCTGGGTCGTGACGATGTGTCCCGCGACCTGCAACCGTCTCGCGTCGGACATGTGCACGACCTTCGAGTGCATCGGGTACCGCCCCGATGGTGACGTTTACTACGTCTACGACTCGCCGCACCGCCCCGCGACCGGCGCTCAAACGGCCGAATTCGGCATCGGTGCGACCGGTGACCTCGATGGCGACGGCAACATGGGCGAGTTCTACTACGGCTCGGCCAACGACCTCACCCTCAGCGGTATGGCGATCGTCATGTCGGGCGCTGCCGCGACCTGCGCTCCGGCCATGATCACCGCGTCCGAAGTCTTCGACTGCATCCCCGGCGTCTACTGAGTCGCGGATCACCTTTGCGGGTGGCGTGCACGGTTCGCGTGCACGCCACCTTTTCTTATGGCATTGTATACGTACTCACCATGAGCGCCCCGAAGCCGAAGAGTCCTCGTCGAGGTTTCACGATCATCGAACTCATGATCGGCGTCGCCATCATCTCCGTTCTCGCTGCGATCGCCATCCCCAGTTACCGCCGGAGCGTGTTCCGGGCCCGGCAGGCAGAAGCGGTGGTCGTGCTCGGCAATCTCAAGGTCAATCAGTGGTCCTACTTCGGAACCTTTGATTGTTTCGCGAATACGGAGCAGCATCCCACGGGTACTCCGGGCATCACCCCGCTCCCCTGGACGAGCGTCGCTACGGCGTTCATGGATCCATGCGACCCGCTGGGCGTGCGCACGCTCGCCAGCCTCGGCCTCGAGCCCAGCATTCGTCGTTCATACTTCCAATACCAGTGTGGCGCGCGGGTCCCGATGACCTCCGGGGTGTCGCACGAATTCACTTGCAGCGCGCAGGCCGACCTCGACGGCGATGCGAACTTTCAAGAGATACTTTTTTGCACCGACCAGGCGCGAAGCGGTTTTGGCCTCGCCAGTCCCCAGGGGATGATGGCCGCCTGCACCTTCCCCTACGATGTTTTCCGTGTTTCGTTGGGAAACTACTAGATTGCCGTCCACTCTCTCGTGGTTCGGATTCATCGGGCTGTTCATCGTCGCCTTGGGTCTTCGCTGGGCGCGAGTCGACGCTGACTTCGAGCGAAGAGTTCTCGAGACCGATGTTCGAGACCTGATTCGGTCCCCTGGCACGCACCAAATGCGAGCTTTGTCGCTGCAGCATCAACTGGCGTTGGCCGATCTCTTCTGGCTGAGCGCCGTGCAGGAAATCGGACGATTCATCGAGAAGAAGGAGCCGAGCGTGGTCCGGTTGAAGAACTGGGCTCAGCTGGCGACCGACCTCGACCCCCGGTACCATCAAGTTTACTACGGCGTGTCGGTCAACCTTACAGTCTACAACAAAGATGCCGACGGTTCCGACCGTCTGCTGCGCAAGGCCGAAAAGAACCTTCCAGGCCGCTGGCAGTTCCCTTTCTTGCTCGGCTACAACGCCTACTTTCTGCGGGGCGACCTTCGTACGGCCTCCGAGCACTGGCGAAAGGGGGCCGAGCTCGCCAAGAGCGACCCCTCCGCGCCTCGCTTCTTGCCTTCTCTGGCCGCTCGGTCCCGCTTTCAGGCTGGCGACGAGGAAGAGGCCGTCCGGTTGCTCGAGGCGATGATCCCCGAGCTGGAAGGTGAACACAAAGAAGACGCAATGATCCGACTTGGCATCATCAAGTCGGAGCCGATTCTTCGCGCCTACGATCGGGCGTGTCTCGAATACGAGGCGCAGCACGGAGTGAGGCCTGTTTCGGCGGACGAACTCCGGATTGCTGGTCTCGTCGCCTACCCACCTCAAGACCTGTTCGGTAAGCCGATCGAGCTCGATGAGCGTTGTCGGGCTCGGACCGAGGTCATTCGTGTTCGCGAGGATGAAGCCGTGAAGCGAGCTGGAAGCGAAGCGGAAGGTCGTCGGCCCCCGAACATCCCATAAACGTTGCACACGACGAGTTAGAGCGCGCCCATGGAAGAAAAGCTCATCGAGGTCGAGGGATTCTCAAAGACCTTCTACGTCGGGTTCTTTCGGCGACCTTCGGTCGGAGCCCGAAACATATCCTTCGACGTCTTTTCCGGCGAGATCTTTGGCTTTTTGGGCCCCAATGGGGCCGGCAAGACCACGACCATCAAGGCCATGCTCGGATTGATTCGCGCCGATTCAGGTCGAATTCGAGTGCTTCACCACCCACCGGAGAGCATGGCGTGGAGGCGGGGCGTGGGGTATATGCCCGAGCACCCGACCTTCTACGACTTTCTGACCGGGCGAGAAGTCGTGGCCTGGTTCGGGATGCTGTCGGGGCTGAATCGGACGGATGCCGCCCAGCGAGCAGAAAAGCTCCTCAACCGCGTCGGTCTTGGGCACGCCCTCGACCGACGTTTGAGAGGCTACTCGAAGGGGATGCTTCAGCGCACCGGCCTAGCGACGGCCCTGGTCGCCGACCCGCAGCTGCTGATCCTCGACGAGCCGATGACCGGTCTCGACCCGATCGGTCGCAAAGAGATTCGAGAGCTCATTCTCAGCCTGAAGGACGAAGGCCGAACCATTTTCTATTCGACCCACATTCTCCCGGACATCGAGATGACCTGCGACCGGGTCGCCATCATCGACAAGGGCGTCACCCGACGCTCGGGCCGTCTGCAGGATATCTTGACCGAAACGACGAAGGGCATCGATGTGGTGATCGAAGGGCTTTCGCACGCCGATCATGACCAGTGGACCGACAAGGGGATTCAGATCCAGCCGGGCGACGGCAAGCTGGTGGCCACCTTTGAATCGCTCGACGATGCTCGTGAGTTTGCTCGGGAAGTGATCAACCAGGGCGGCGAGCTCAGTCGCTTCGAGCCCCACCGTGACGACCTCGAGAGCATCTTCGTCCGTTCGCTGGGGCAACGAGACTAAGGGTTGGGTTGAAACACCGAGTCTGGAGCAAGAAGAATGAACAGCATTCTGTTGGTCGCTTCGAACACGCTGCGACAGACCATTCGGCAGCGCCTTTTCTTCAACATCGCTGTCTTCGGGGTCGGCATGCTCGCATTGTCGGTCGTGGTTAGCTTTTTGACGTACGGCTATCCGTATCGAGTCGTTCGGTCGCTGGGCTTGAGCGGCGTTTCTCTGGCCCTCGATCTGATGGCGCTATTCTTGTCGGTTTCGTTGGTTCATCAAGAGATCGACCGCAAGACGCTCTTCGTCGTGCTCACGCGGCCGCTTACCCGGGCCGAGTATGTCATAGGACGGTTTACCGGCCTGATCTACGCCCTGGTTTTGGTCTTGCTCGGGTTTTCGGCCGCCTTCATCGCCGCTCTCGTCACCTGCGGAGGGACGCCGTCGGTTCAGGATGGGGTTGCTTTGGCCGCTTGCCTTCCCGAAGCGGCGATTCTAGCCGCCTTTGGCTTGATCCTGTCTTGCTTCTCAACGCCGACCTTATCGGCGGGGATCGGCCTCGGTTTCTGGGTGGCTTCCACGACCACCGATGACCTCGTAAGGCTGACCGAGAACGCCGAAGACCCGGTCAGCCACTTTGTCGCAAAGGTCGTTTTCTACGTGCTTCCAGCCTTCAGCCGCTTCGATTTTCGGGAGCAGGCCGTCTACGCCGATTCCGTCCTGATGGCCGATGTCGCTTTTGTGTTTCTCTACGGGTTCGTCTACGCCGCCGCGCTGGTCTTGCTGGCCAGCATTGTTCTTTCCCGTCGGGAGATGGTCTGAAGTGGTAAACGCGGCATCAGCCGGCGATCGCTTCGGTCTTTTGGGCTACCGCAACGATCAGATGTCCGGTGCGGGACAGCGGGGTCTTGTCGAGCTGGCGATCGAGCCCTAACAACGCCCGGGCGAGCGGGAGTCGAGGTACCCGGGCGGGAATCGGCAGCAGGTCGAGGCCGTGAGCGACGAGGATGCCCAGTGGATGAACCGTGTGCAGCGACACGATGGAGAAGTAGCGCTCGATCAGCTCCCGGTACGCTTCGGGGGTGTAAGCGTGGTGGTCGTCGCTGAAACTATCGTCTTCGGATCGAAGGGCGTGCTTGATCGGCTCCAGCCACGCGTGTTCCCGAGGATCCATGAACACCGCCCGGGCCCCCGGCTTCAGCACGCGTACGGCCTCTTTGAGGACTGCGTCGGGGTCGGCCATGTGATGCAACGCGCCTCGCGAGACGATGCCATCGAAGCTATCTGCTTTGAACGGCAGCCGCACCGCATCGACCCTGACGACATCGTCGAGGCGGGTCTGGGCCGCCCGTAGGCAGGGCAACGAAAGGTCGGCGCCGATGACCGTGGCGCCGGTCGCCTTGACGCCGTAGCCGGCGGTCCCCGTGCCGCAGCCGAGATCGAGAACGGTTCCCGTGGAGTTGATGAGCTCGGGAAGGTCATCGGCCGACAGCCGGTCCCAATGGCAACTGATCTTGCTTTCGTTCTCGTAGTACTGGTCGACCGCCGCCGTCTGAGCCGCGACCTCTGCGTGGTGATTCTCGGTGAGCAAGGATTCGTCGACGAAGTCGAGAATGCCCGCCGCGATCCGACCCCTCCACCCACAGGTGGGGCAAACCGGGGGCGTGAGCTCGAGGTGAACGCTTCCGCACTGCGGGCAGGCCAACAACTCCGCCAGCGAGCGGCTGACCGGCGTCGGCCGAAGCTCGGGCGAAGACGAAGCGACCGTTGCCTCACCAAACATGGCCCCGACCTAGCAGGCGGGGGCCCGCCCGACCACCTCTTCATCTGATTCGGCAGCCCCCCGGGGCCGACGGTAGGCACGTTTTGAGTCGAATCGCGGGGGATCGGGCTCGCCGACGGCGGTCAGATCGATTCGACGTCGCGGACGAGGCGGCGGTACTGGGGAAGGAAGTCTTGCCATCTCAGGTCGCGCTCAGGCCTCGGCGGCAGCTTGAAGGGCTTCGGTTCGATCGCCAGCAGGGCCGATTCGTCGACCTCGTCGATCAGCTCGGGAGGCACGTACTGCTCGGCGTACCGTCGATAGACGCCGCTCGAGACGAATATGTCGAACAGGCCCGGGTCGAGGTGGTTGTCCCGCTTCATGAAGCCCATGATCTGCATCGTCGCGCTCAGCGTCTTGCCCTTTTTGTAGGGTCGGTCGGTGGCCGTGAGGGCCTCGAAGACGTCGGCGATGGCCATGATGCGGGCCGGAACCGACATATCACCGGCGAAGAGGCCCTTCGGGTAGCCGGTCCCGTCCATCTTCTCGTGGTGGCCTCCGGCGTACTCCGGAATGCGCTTGAGGTTTCGAGGAAACGGAAGCGACTCCAGCATGCGGATGGTTTGAACCATGTGACCGTTGATCACCACCCGCTCTTCGGGGGTCAGCGTACCCCGCGAGATCGTCAGGTTCTCGGCTTCCTCTGTGGTCAGCAAGGGCGCCGAAACGCCGTCGCTCCGAGTCCACGACCGGGCCGCGACCCGGCGTACGCGTTCCTTTTGTTCGTCGGTCATGAACTCTCCGCCGACGTTCACCGCTTCGAGACAAGCCAGGTCGTCGAGCAGTTCGGCGCGGGCGTACTCACGCTCGGCGGACAAGGTCGCGGGGTCTCCGCCGTCGGCCAGACCCCGGTAGTAGCGAACGTCGACGTCGCGCAGGCACACTTCGAAGCGCGTCCGGACCGTCTCGATGCGGTCGTAGATGGTCTCCAGCTTGGTCGCTTTGTCCATCACGTGGACCGGCGTGGTGACCTTGCCGCAGTCGTGAAGCCACGAGGCGATCTTGAGCTCGTACCACTCCTCTTCCGTGAGGTCGAAGTCGGCGTAGGGGCCGTGCTGGGCCCGACAGACTTCCTCGGTGATCAGCTGCGTCAACAGCGGAACGCGACGGCAGTGCCCACCCGTGTACGGCGACTTGTCGTCGATGGCGGCGGCGATGAGCTTGATGAACGCCTCCATCAGCTCTCGTTGCGACGACAGGAGCATCTGGTTGTCGAGAGCGACGCCGGCGTGGGCGGCCAGCGCTTTCACCACTTCTTCGACCTCGGGGTCGAAGGGAACCGTTTGTCCGTCTCGTTGGGCGTTCAGAAGCTGAAGGACGCCGATCACCCGCCGCTCCTGATTGACCAGCGGAATCGTCAAGAAAGACTGCGATCGATACTCGTTGACCAGGTCGAAGGTCTCGGTACCGGCGAAATCGAACCCCTCGGCCTCGTAGGCATCCGGGATGTTGACCGACGTGTTGGTGGTCGCGCAGTAGCTGGCGACGTTCGAGTGGTTGGGTGTCACTCCGTCGGCTTCGAACATCGGGACCGATGGGAGGTCGATCGGCTTTCCGGTCGACCCGCCGAGGGCCAACCCGAGCGAATCGTTGCGCATGATGACGAACCGAAGATGGTCGTCGTCCGTCCGGAGATAGAGCGTCCCTCCGTCGGCGTTGCATAGCTCTTTGGCCTCGATAAGGATGCGTTCGACGAGGCGGTCGCGGTCGTGTTCGGAACCGATCGCGACCCCGATCCGGTGCAGGTGTTCCAAATGGTTGAGCCGCTTCCGGACGCGGTTCAGTTCGCTCGACACGCTTCGATTCTGGGGGCAAGCCGCGGCTCGGCGCCAGCATTGTCCGGATGTGATAAGAAGCCTTCGTGAACACGCCAGGCGCTGACGGAAACGCCACTGTCCACACCTTGCGCACCGCGCCTCGCGGGTCGTCCCGAGTCGCAAGTCCGCGGCAGCTGAACCTTGGCTGTGGGCGTTTTCCAAAGGCCGGTTTCATCAATGTCGACCGGTTGAACGGCCCGGGCGTCGACGTCGTCCACGATCTGGAAGACCTGCCGTACCCCTTCGATGACGGGGCCTTCGACCGGATCGAGGCCGACCATGTCATTGAGCACCTTTCGGAGGTGTTTCGGGTGATGGCCGAGATTCATCGGCTCCTGAGTCCCGGCGGCCGGCTCGTCCTTCGGGTTCCCCATTTCTCTCGAGGTTTCTCCCATCCGGAGCACAAGCGAGGTTTCGACGCCACCTTCCCCTACTACTTCGATCCCGAATTTCCGGGCGGATATACCGGAACCCACTTCGAGTGTGAATCCGTCCAGATGCGCTGGTTTGCGCAACCCTACCTCAAGAAGAGCGTCTTGCCGCCGCCGCTGGTTCGCGTAGGCCAGGCGGTAGGGGCGGTGATCGACCGATTCGCGAACGCGTCGCCGCTCGTGTGTTCGCGTATGTGGTGCTACTACGTGGGCGGATTCGAGGAGATCGAGTTCATCATGCGGAGGCCGGGCTGATCCGCCGACGTTGTCCGGGCGGGAGCCCTATAAGTCCGAACCGAGTTGGGGGGTTCCGGCGCCGAGGGGCATCGCGCTCCGCGACGGGGGTGGGGCCGGTGCGGCGGGCTCGGAGACGCTTTCATCGGGGGTCTGAAAGCCCTTTCCGGCCGCTCTTCGCCGCCGTGCCTCGGCTTCGAGGAAAGCGACCTGCCCCTCGGTCAGGCCTTGGAACCGAAGGACGTTAAGCGTCTCTTCCAAGCGGTCCGAGTCGTCGACCTCGACCAGGCTCTGCACCAGGGGCATCCGCAACGCCGGATCGAGGGGCGCCGTCGCAAAAGCCCGCCACAGGTGATCGGCCGCCTCTTGAAACCGGCCGCTCTTTCCGGCGGCCAGTCCAGCCTGCCGATGGTAGCGGGCCCGAGCGGTGCGGGCCGTCTGAGCCCAATTGTCGGCCGTCTGGGCGAGCTGAAGAGCGTTCTGCTCTCGGGCGAGCTCGGCGGATGCCGTCAGCAGGGCATCGTTGCCGGTGGCTGCGAGGAGCGGGCCGACGTCGACGGTGAGCCGACGCAGGTCTTCTGCGCTCAGCTGTCGATCGTGCTGAAGCTTCCAAAGCCACCATGCCAGATGGTCGACCTCGGAGACCTCCGTGGCCGGCGCCTCGGGCGGCACTCGAGACAGCGCGTCGGTCCCGATCTCGAACAGCAGATGAATGATGACGTCGGTCTCGGCCGGCAGGCTCTCGAGGGCCTCCCGCCGAGCCTCCGAGTACGGCGGCAGTGACCATGCATAGGCCTTCCGCGCTCTCGCCCGGAATGCTGGGTCCAGCGCCTCGATCCGCTCGCGTAGGCTGAGGTCTCGAGGCCGCTTTCCGATCTCGATGCGAAGCGCGAAGTACTCAGCCGCCGCTGGAGAGAGGGCGTCGCTCGCCCGCTCGAAGACGGCTTGCGCGCCTTTGACGTTCACGCCCCGTGGTCGCCGGGGCAGTTCTCCTTTCGGAGTGCCGAGGAGCTCCTCCAAGAGGTCCTCGACGAAGGTCGCGCGTTCGGATTGCGGAACCATCTCGGGGTCGACGCCGCGGTGCGAGAACAGGTCTTGGCTGGCGGTGCCGGTCGTGGGGGTGGTCGTCGGCGACAGCATCTCGACGATCGGTCGATCGTCGGTGTTCATGGGCCCGGATTTGACTTGCGTGCCCTCGGCGCCACGGCCGGAGGCCACGACCCGGCGGGGCAAGAACATCGGCGCCCGCAGGGCTTGATGGGCGCGCACGACCGGAGTCGAGAAGACCGCATCGTAGCGTTGAGGACTGATCTCGATCGGTTGGGGCGACCCGACCAAGTAATATGCGCCGTGGGCCGGGATGAAATAGATGACGTAGTGGTCAAAGACCGAGGTAAAGGCACGCAGGAGGCTGTCCGTCGCGGCGCTGTCCATCTTGATCAGACCGAACCAGCTGCAGAAGATGCCGTCTTCCTTCAGGTTCTCCTTGACGATCTCGAAGAACTCTTGAGTGAAGATCGGGGAAGCGACCCACGGGTGGGCGGGCATCGACGCGATGATATCGTACCGGTCGCCGTTTCGGTTGCGCTGCGTATTCAGGTAGTGCCGAGCATCGTTGATGATGACCTCTACCCGGTCCGAGGCGAGAGGGGTGTCGTCGGCGAAGATGACCTGAACTGCGTCAACGACCTTCGGTTCGAGCTCGACGACCCGAATGTGCCCCACATCGAGCTCGAGCATCGCGTCCACCGTGATTCCCGCCCCCAAGCCCACGAGAAGGGCGTTGTCTTTGCCGCGAGCGTGAGACAGAGGGATCGCGGCCATCAGGAGTGATTCGCGGATGTGGTGAGGCGGCGACTCCGCTCGACCGCCTTGGCCGAGACCGTTCAGGGTGAGTGAGCGGGCGCCGGCGGACTGAAGAACCCGAACGTTTGCGCTCGGAGCTTCGCTGAATAGCAAGGTAGCCTGCTTTTGTCGGGTCGAACGATTCCACCAGTCGGTAAAAGAGCCCCGGGTCGGTCCGGTCGTCAGCGCCTGAATGTCGTAGCCCTGATATAGCGCTGCGAGGGCGAGGCCACCGGCGACCAACCCGAGCCGCACCGGACGTTCGGCCTGAACCAAGAACAAGGCGCCGAACGCGGCGGCGCCCGCGAGCGACATCACCGCCAGCATGACCGCCGCTTCGGACCCCGCGGTCGGCAGCACCACGAAGCCGGTGAGGAGGGAGCCCGCGATCGCGCCCATCGTGTTGGCCGCGTACACGTTGCCGACCGAGCGAGCGCTGTCGGCTGCGCGGTCCTCGACGATCCCGATGATGAGGGGCAGCGAGGCTCCGGAACAGATCGCTGGGCCGAGGACGGCCAGGATCACCACCAGCATTTGAAGATGCAGGCCGTAATGACCCAATCGCTGAACCTGCAGCGCGCCCAACTCGTAGGTGATCCAGGGCAAGAGCTTCAGCTGCAGCAGCACGAGCAGCAGGCCCGCCGCCTGGAGCCCAACGAACGCCAAGCCGGTGCGCGGGGAGCGCTTGAGGAACGGAGCGAGGCCCAGGCTGCCGATGCCGATGCCCACCAACACCGCGATGAGCACCGAGCCCGTTCCGTAGACGGTGCCCTCCATCGCGGTGGCGAAGATGCGGACCCAGACCACCTGCAAGGCCACCGCAGCGAATCCCAGGATCAGCGCGAGGCCGGACCCGACGAGCTTGAGCTTGTCGTCTTCGCGCTCGGAGATCGTGGGCGAACGCTCACGGGCCGGCGGCTCAGAAATGGGAGGTCGTTCGTCGCGGCCAAGCCACGTGGATAACGCGAAGACCGCGAGGTTGATGCCGACCGCGAGGAGCGTCGACGCGAAGATGCCCATATAGGGGAGCGTCCAGAACGTCGTGAAATACGCGCCCGCGCAGGCACCGAGCGTGTTGAAGGCGTAGATGAGAGCCGTGGCGCGTCCGATGTCTTCGTCTCGCTCGACCATCGCGCGGGTCACGAAGGGCAGGGTCGCGCCCATCAAGATCGTCGGCGTCAGGAGCAACAGGCCAGCCACGACCAGTCGGACCAGGGTTCCCGCGGTGCCGGGACCCGGGTCGAAATACCCGAACGTCGACTCGAGGCTGACCAGCGCGGGGTAGAGCAAGAGCGCGGCCGCGCCGGTGCCGAGCTCGAGCCGCGCATAGGCCTGCACCGGCCTCGTGACGCGCTTAGCGACGCGGCCTCCGACCAGGCTGCCGATCGCCAAGCCACCGAAGAAGACGGCCAGGACCGTAGAAAACGATGCGGCGGTCGATCCGAAGCTCAGCGCCAACAGCCGGACCCACAGCAGCTCGTACGCGAGTCCCGCGTATCCGGAGAGAATCAAGCACCCCAAAAGGAAGCGATACCGCATGGTTTGCGGGGACCCTAGATTCGTCGCGCTGAGCGGTCAAGTGACGAGCGCCGCAATCCGACTTGCGGCAACGGTTGCGGATAATTCACCGATCGGTGCGCGGTGCGACCAATCTTTGAAGGGCGCGGCTCATTTGGTCGGATCCGATCGTCAGTCGACGGGCCGCCCGTTCGGCCTCTTGCGCCGATGCACTCGCGTTGGTCGACAAGCTGGTCAGTCGACCGAGATGGCCGACGATGTCCTCGGTTCCATGTGAGATCTCCTCCAGGCCGGCCCTGACGTGAGTGGCGGCCTGAACCTGGCCGCCGACGCGCTCCGAGATCTGTTTCGATATGTCCTGCATCTGTTCGAGGAACTTGTTGATGTTGCCGAGCCCGAACAGCGACGTGCCGACCTGAGTCTGGATGTCTTCGACCTGGCGGCGGATCTCCTCGGTCGCGCGCGCGGTCTCCTTGGCGAGCTCCTTCACTTCGGTTGCCACCACCGAAAAGCCCTTGCCGTAGGGACCGGCGCGGGCGGCTTCGATGGCCGCATTGAGGGCGAGAAGGTTGGTCTGGGCGGCGACGGCCTGGATCAGGTGGACGGCTCGTCCAATACCTTCGCTTCGCTTGCCGAGCTCCGCCATACAAACTTGGGTGGAGGAACCGAGCTCGGTGGCTTGCCGAACGACCCCCTGGGCTTGCTCGACGCTGCCGGCGATGCTCTGAACGCCGCCCTCGATGCGGTTGACGGACTCACGAACCTCCTGAACGTATCGGCTGACTCCCTCGGTGCGACCATTCGCGGTCTTCACCTCGGCCTGAAACTGCTGCGCCGTCGATGCCATGGCGTCTCTAGCTCCGGCCAGCTCGTGTGCGGCCTCCGACACGTCATGGGAGGATCGGCGCGCGGCTGCTACGTTCTGGGCCAGATTCCCGATGAGTCGATTGAAGCCATCCCCCACCTCCGCGATCAGGTCATGGCCGGAAATCAAAACGCGTCGACTCAGCTGCCCCGTTGCGACGGTCTCGACGGCCGCACGAAGTTCCGCCATTCGCCGGTCATCCCACTGCCGCTGAGCGAGCCGCTGCAGCGCGAAGGCGAGCACCCGAGCCGCCTCGTCGAGGGCCCAGCGCTCCTGGGGGCTCGGGAAGGAGGCCCGGCCCACCAGTTCGATCGCCCGGAGCGGTTGATTCGCGAGGATCAGCGGGATCGCGACGCGAGGTCCGAGGGCGTCCAGGCGGGCCCGGCGTGGACTCGGAGGGCCCTGCAAGAGAGGTGGCACCGAAGGTTGGCGAGACAGGATGGCCTGGGCCAACGCGGTGTCCTCGGACACCGACGCCACGTCGATGTCAGCGTCAAATCCCTCCGGGCGCTCACCACTTTCGGCTTCGATGTGAGGCCCCTGCGCGAGGTGCCAAACGCACCCGAACTGCCAGCCAAAGGCTCCCTGAAGGGCTCTTGCGCCGGCCGTCAACGCCTCCTGGGGGGTCGTCGCATCGCTGACCGCGCACCTCAGCGAGCGGAGCGCGCGCCGGGCCTGGTCCCACTCCGCGCGTTCGCGCTGACGATGAAAACCGTCCATGGCCTGGGCGGTCATCCAGCCGACCAGCGCCAGCACGTGGTCACGTTCGTCGTCGGGCTCGATCGACGCGTCGTGAAGGAAGGTCATCACGCCCAGAAAATTCTGGTCCGTCGCCAGCGGGACGGCCACTGCGGACGAAAAGCCTGCGCTGAGCGCGGCGGTGGCCAGCGGGTCGTCATCCAAGCACTCGAGCTGCCCGCAGTCCATGACAGCCCGGCTGGCCCATACGCGTCCTGGAAGGGCCTCCCCGGATGCGAGGCCTGCTTCGGCGCAGGCGTTGATGAACAGCGGATCCGCGTCGCCCCGGCTTCGAGAAAACACCAGTAGGCTCGTCTCGGAGTGAGGCAGCCAAACCGCTGCGAATCGCCACCCGTAGATCGCTCGGACGGCCGTCATCACCCCGTCGAGGGCTTCCTCCAGGGTTGAGGTGCTTCGGAGAGCGTGGACGGCGGCCACGAGAGCTTCCGCGTTGGCGATCTGCCGGCCGAAGTGAGCGCTGTTCTCCAGCAGCGCCGCCGTGCTCTTGAGCGGCTTCGAAGACAGTTCGGCAGGACCGTCGGCGAGAACGCCTGCGACCGCCTCCTCGATGTTTCCCTGCACCACCGATTACCCCTTCGGCGCGCCAGGGCCAGGGTTGACCGGGACCGAACCCTCGCCGTCCTCCCTCTGCTACGGTGCGTTCATGCTGGCGCAACTACTCTGGGCGGACGTGGATGACCTGCACCACGAGCTGACCGCGATCCGTCGAGACATTCACCAACATCCAGAGCTGGGATTCGAGGAGGTTCGGACACAAGAGGTGGTC
Organism: uncultured Myxococcales bacterium; assembly: GCA_964519665.1. Classification (GTDB taxonomy): domain Bacteria; phylum Myxococcota; class Kuafuiibacteriia; order Kuafuiibacteriales; family Kuafuiibacteriaceae; genus JANQQN01. The sequence goes on along the minus strand of CAZFIV010000015.1, from coordinate 24,555 downwards.
CGCCGATGGTTGACGCGGTTCGGATACGATCCTCGCGTTTGTGCGGAGACCGGCCTCGTGGCCGATCTGAGGCCGGACCGTCCCGCGCCCACGATCGCGCTTCGCGCGGATCTCGACGCTCTGCCGATGACCGAGACGACAGATCTACCCTACCGGTCCATCTTCGAGGGGAGAGCTCATAAGTGCGGCCATGACGGCCATACGGCGATCATGATGGGCGTGGCCGCAGTGCTCGCGAAACACCGCGAGCGGATACCGGGCAACGTCCGGCTGATCTTCCAGCCGGCCGAGGAGGGGGTCCGAGGCGGCGGGGCGAAGGTGATGGTGGCCGAGGGGGTTCTCGAAGGGGTGCGAGAAGCGTACGGGCTCCACAATTGGCCCGGGTTCGCGAAGGGCCACGTGCACGTTCGACCCGGCCCGGTGATGGCGCAAGTGCATATGTTCGAGGTGACCGTCATCGGCGTCGGAGGTCACGGTTCGCTCCCGGAGCGGTGTCGGGACCCGATCGTAGCGGGTGCGCACTTCGTGAGCGCTCTGCAGACGGCCGTGTCGCGCGGTCTCGGCTACCACGGCGGCGCCGTCGTGAGCGTGTGTAGCTTCCAGGCAGGCAGCACGCACAACGTCATCCCATCGCATGCGAAGTTGACGGGGACGATCCGGACCTTCGAGCCCGAACATACCGACCGGGTCTTGAGCCGTCTTCGGGAAGTCGCCGACGGCACTGCAGCGACCTTCGGGGTCGATGTTCGGCTCGACGTCACCGTCGGCTACCCGGTCTTGTCCAACGCCGCCGAATGCGCCGAGGCGGTGGCCCGGGCCGCGGGCGAAGCGCCCGGGGTCCAAAAGGTGCGAGACGATGAACTCCCGTTGGGTGCCGGTGAAGACTTTGCGTACTTTGCTCAGGTTGTGCCCTCCGCCTACTTCTTCCTGGGTGCGGGTACCCACAACGAGAAGACGCCGGGCTGTCATCATCCGAACTTTGACTTCAATGATGATCTCATCCCGATCGGTATGCGGGTTTTTCTTGGGCTGGTTGCGGACCGGCTGCAATCCGACAGCCGGTCCGTCGTTCTCAACGAGAGACCGCTCCCCGATTTGTCCGAGCGGATAGGCGAAGCGTAGGGCGGGGAAGCTCGAGGGCGCGACGATGGCCACGTATGCCGTACTCGAACAGGTCGCCGTGGGTGGCTTTTGCGAAATCTTGCGAGCCAAGCAGCAAGGGGGCGCGGGCTTCGAGAAGATCGTCGCGCTCAAGCGTCTGTTGCCGGAGCACGCCGACAACCCGGACCGAGTGCGAGCGCTCATCGACGAAGCCAAGCTGGCGGCGAGCTTGTCGCACGGAAGTATCGTCCAGGTCGTCGATCTGGTCGAAGTCGCCGGGCGATGGGCTGTGGTGTTGGAGTTCGTGCAGGGGCTCGACCTGCTCCAGTTCACCCGGATCTTCTCCGAACATGATCGGCGATTGGATCTCCCGGAGTGTCTGCATGTGGTGCGCGAAGTCTTGGTGGCCCTCGACTATCTTCACCATGCCACCGGACCCGACGGTGGGCCCCTCGGGCTGGTCCACGGGGACATCGCTCCGGGCAACGTGATGGTCAGCGTGACCGGTGAAGTAAAGCTGATCGACTTCGGGATGCTCCACGGCCAGCACAACCCGCCTTCGGCGACCCCCGAAGGCGGCAAGGTTCGCTACTTGGCGCCGGAGCGAGTTCGGGGTGGGCCTCGCGACGTCCGTGGAGATTTGTACGCGACTGGGTTGGTGCTGTGGGAGCTCTTGGCTGGAGTGCGGGTCTTCGACGGGCTGTCGCTCGAGGCGCTGGTGTCGGCCGTCAGCACCGGGGCCGTGCCTTCGGTCGATCGGTGGCGGCCCGAGCTTCCCCCGGTGGTGAGCGCGATCGTGTTGCGGGCGCTGGCACCGGACCCCAACCGAAGATTTGGATCAGCGGCGGATTTTCTGCGCGCGATGAGCCGGGCCGAGGTGCCGTGGGATCCCACTGGGAGTCGGCAAGTGTTGGCGGGGCTCACGCGGCGCCTGAAAGCGGTCACAACAGCGTCAACGGTGAGGTTCTCCAAAGAGGTGTCGCTCGAAGACGTCTTGGACGAACAGCTCAGCTGAGGCAACCTCGCGTCATGTCCACCGAGCCCGAACGCCGACGCACACCCCGGGAGCCGGTCAGTCTGCTGATTCAGTATCGCTTCGACACGTTCGAGCCCTTCATGGCCGAATACATCTCGGACATCTCGGAGCGAGGCCTTCGCATACAAGACCCTGATGTCGTTAGGCCACCCGGAACGGTCGTGTACGTGCAGTTCATCAATCGCGATGGTACTCGCCTCATCGAGGGGCTCTGCAACGTCGTGTGGGTGCACGTCCAACCCGAGCGCGCGATGGCGCTCGAATTCGTGGACTTCGACGATGAATCGTTGGACCTCATCCGTCGGTTGATCACCGCAGAGCCCTTCTCGGATATCCCGACCGAGGAATCGCTCCGTTATTCGTAGCGGCGGCATTGAGGACGACTCGACGGTTTACTTCGCGGGTCCGATCCACTTCGCTGTGGATATGAAGTTCGACGCATTTCAGCGGAGCGCCTTGGCAACCACGGCGGCCACCTATCTGCTGATCATGGTCGGTGCGCTCGTCAGGGCGGCGGGCGCCGGCCTGGGGTGCCCGGACTGGCCGCAGTGCTTCGGCCTGTGGATTCCACCCACTACGGCCGCCGAGGTGCCCGCCCCGTACGATGCGAGCAAGTTCAGCTTCGCCAATACGTGGCTCGAGTACATCAATCGGCTCCTCGGGGTGTCGGTGGGGCTCCTCATTTTGGTCACCCTCGCGTTGGCCATCCTGCACTACCGCCGCACGCCTCGGGTGCTGTGGCCGACCGTCGCCGCCTTCGTGCTCGTCGGCGTTCAAGGCTGGCTCGGCGGGCAAGTCGTTCGTTCGTTGCTGAGGCCGATCGTGCTCACCGCCCACCTGGTGCTCGCGCTCGTGATTGTGAGTCTGCTGCTATACGCGACCGTATCGGCGTTCTTTCCTCCCGATGTTCGGAACCAGCGCTTGCCGGTCAGCCGGGTGTGGGTCGGTAGAGCCGCGCTGAGCGCGGCGGCATTGGTTCTGGTGCAGGTCGCCGTCGGCGCGCTGGTGCGGGGCGAAGTTCAAGAACTGGCTGCGAGCGGGTTGCCTCGGGCCCAGTGGGTCGAAGGGCTGAGCGCCCTCGACATCGTCCACCGAAACCTGGCGGTGTTGGTGACGGCGATCGTGGGTGCAGTGACCTGGCTCAGCCATTCGCACGTCGAGCCGGACCGCTGGCTGCGAGCGGCTTCGCTCGCTGCCGTGGTGCTGGTTGGTTTGCAAGTCGGAGCAGGGCTGGCGCTCGTCTACGCCGATTTTCCGCGGGCCATGCAGGTCGCGCACCTAGGGGGCGCGTCTCTGCTGCTCGGCGCCTTGACGATGGTAACGATGCTCGCCTATCGGCTCGGCCCCCCGATCGAATCCCCGGCCGTTGAATCGGTCTCAGTGTCGGTCGCGGGCTGAGACGCGCTCTGGTGGGCGGGCCGAGAAGCTGGCGCCGTTTCGGGCGCGGCCGGCTCGAGTGACGCTTCGAGAGGAGCGAATGGATCTTCGGTGCTGCCCACCAGCGTTTCGAGAGTGGCCGCGCCTTCGACGTCCTTCAGTTGAAGGTCGATGATGCTTCGGTGCAACGTCGATACCTTGGCGCCGGTGCTCAGCGGTTGCCAGTCTTCCCAACTGGCTTCCAGGCCGCCGACAGGAATGATCGAGACCCACATCTTCCAGGCGGTCGGTTGCCCATCGTCGCCGACCAACCACAGGTAGCTGTCGCTCGGGGTGAGGCCCCCGGAAGTATAGGTGACGAGCAGGGCTGGCGGACCATCGGGTCGTTCGACGATCGCGCGCTCGACGCCTGAATCGAACAATCCGTCGAACGGGTGCAGCCAAAACGAGTCGTTGATCCAGTGGCCGTAGGCTCGTTCGATGAGGCGTTGGCCCTCGTCGCCCTCGACGGGTTGGCCGTCCGACATGGCCACCCCGGCGCGGTCCGACAACCGCACTTGGACGACGTGCCCCCCCCAGCGGACTTCGCTATAGCCGCGTCGACGGTCCCATAGATGCTGTTGACGGTCGGCGAAGTTCCATCGCACCGCTCCTGTTTCGGCCCAGCCGTCGGGGTTGGTCCACTCGACCATCTTCCTGGCGAGCGCGTCGGCCTCGGGTCCGGGCATACCTGTCGGTTTGGTTTCGCTGACGACCGCCAGCATGACTGCAATGCCGATGGCGATAAGAGCGATCAGCGCGAGGAGGTAGAATGCTATCTTGCGCACGCAGCGGGTTTACTTGCCTAGCAGGCCCTCCTTCAAGCCCGAATTCGGCGGATACGCTCCGAGCCAGATGGCGAGAAAGCTGGCCTGAAAGTCCTTGCCAGGGATCGTACCTTTGATCTGCCCCTTGACCTCCACGGTCAGACCTTTGCCCGGCACGTAGGTAAAGGACATCGAGTCTTCATCCTTCATGTCGGTCATCCACCTGTTCAGCTTGGCGAGCTCGCCCCGAACTTTGGGTCCGAACTTGTTCCGTTCAAACGATTCGGTGAAAGCACCGGCGATGTCATCGGCGTCGACGCTGCGCACGAACTGCAGCACGAGCTTCTTCGGAACGTCCGAGTTCATGAGTACTTTGGCATCGGAGCTAGGCGTGGGGACGTACAGACCTGCGACATAGACATCGATCGAGAATATGGTCGCCTCGCGGGTGCCGAGGCCGTTGAGCTTGAGCGTCTGGTCAGCGACGGTGATCGTGTCGGGCATCTTGACACCGTCTTTTTCGGCTGCCCACGCTGGCGCCGAGGCGACCAGGCCCGCGGCCGCTGCCAGCCCCGCGGCCGCCGAAAGGACGAAGCGTCGATTCATGACAGATGGATTCATGAAAAACATGAGCGTATTGTAGCCAGCTTCCTTCGAAAGGGCAGGACAGAATCGTCAGACCGCACTGCAACAATGCGACGATCCAGCCTTTATTCGGACGCGCGCCTCGGTGCGCGACTCGAGATCAGACCCAGCGCGTCAGCCGGGCCCAAGCGGCTTTGATCAGGTGGGCGACGATCCATACCGCGGCGCTGATGAGCATGAGATAACCTATCGATTGGCCTCGATCGCTCGCGACGAGTTGGGCGCCGCCAAACAACAACCCAGCCACCGAAAAACCTGCGAACAGACGCCGCCCGAGACGCTCGGAGCTCGCGGAGCTCTCTTCGTCGCGAATCGACATCGTCAGCTCGCCGCGTCGCAGGTCTTCCAGGATCTCGTCGACCCGCTCCGGCATTCGGTGGGCGGTCTCGCTGAACCGAGTCATCGTCCGGATGAGGTTTTCGGACATGCGTTCCGGCGAGTAGCGCTCTTGGACGAGCCGAACGAAGAACGGACGGATCTCGCCAAAAACGTCGAGGTTGGGGTCGAGTTGCTTCCCGATGCCTTCGATGGTCATCAGCGTTCGCCCGAGCATGAGGAACTCGGGTGGTATTTCGAGGCCAAACTTGGTGGCTCCGGCGATGATGTCTCGAACCAGCAGCGAGACTTCGATGTCTTTGAGGGGCCGACCGAGGTAGCGGTCCGACAGGAACGTCACCTCGGCCACGTACTTGTTACGGTCGATCTTACGAGTGGGCGTGCCGATATCGTAGAGCGCGTCGGCGATGCCCTGGGAGTCGCGGCGAGCGGCCGCGAGCATGAGATCCACGGTCTTGTCGCGAAGGTTGGGAGATAACCGGCCGACCAGCCCGAGATCGATCATCCCGAGCACCGGCCGCTCGACGTCACCCATGAACAGCAGGTTTCCAGGGTGCGGATCGCCGTGAAAGAAGGCGTCCTCGAAGATCTGCTTGAAGATGACCCTGAGCGTCGTCCGGGCCAGAATGGGCCCCTGATATCCGGCCTCGAGCGCCTCGGGCAGCTTGCGGCCCATCAGGAACTCCATCGTGAGAACGTTGCGGCTGCTCAGATCTCGCTGGATGGCTGGAAAGTGCGCTTCGTCGTCTTCGGCGAAGCTCTGGCGGAAGCGTTCGGCGTGGTCCGCTTCCCGGGTGAAATCGAGCTCGGCGCTGATCGCCCGGTCGAACTCATTGACCAACCCGACCGGAGAGTAGATTCGGCTCTCGGGTATGGAGCGCTCGATCGCCCGCGCCAGCAGATAGAGGAGCTCGACGTCCCGCGCGACGATGCCTCTGATCCGCGGCCGTTGAACCTTGACCACGACGTCGACGATCGTGCGCTGGGCGCCGCTGCGGTCGACCGGATGGAGCCGGGCCCGGTGGACTTGTGCGATCGAGGCGCACGCGAGCGGTTCTCGTTCGAAGGACTGGAACAGCTCGTCGATGGGCGCGCCGAGCTCCGCTTCGACTTCCGACCGGATCACTTCGTAGGACAGGGGCGTGACCTGGTCTTGCAGTTTGACGAGCTCTTCGATGATGTCGTCGGGGATCAGATCGCTTCGTGTCGACAGGATCTGGCCCAGCTTGATGAAAGACGGCCCGAGATCTTGCAGCACTAGGCGCAAGCGTTCACCGAGTTCGATCCGCCCTACCGGTGGGACCTCCTCGCCGTCGTCGCCGTTGGTGGTCAGGGCGGTCACATCCGCCGAGTCTTTGGAACCGACCCCGGAACCGACATCGGAGCTCACATCGGACGTACTCGACCCATCGGCGGACCGCACTAGACGCCCTAGGCCTGTCCGCTGTACGACCTCGCCGAATCCGTGGCGGGCCAGCACCACGAGAATCTGGCGGAGGCGGTCGATGTCCCGAACCGTTCTGACCAGCGACACCCGGTGTTCTCTAGCATATCGGTTGTCTCTCGACGCGTTTCGAGGCACTCGGGCCGTCATGCTCAAGTTGGACCTGTCCTCGAAAAACGCGTTTGTGACCGGGGTGGCCGACGACGTTGGATTCGCGTGGGCGATCGCCAAGTCGCTTCAGGCTGCCGGCGCGACCGTCTATCTGGCCAGTCATCCCCGAGTCGTGGGCATCGTCGAGCGCTTCCTGGATCGCGACAAGTACGCTGAGTCTCGGCGGCTGCCGCACGGCGTCGAAGGCGAGTTCAAGCCCGCCGCCCTGTTGGCGTGCGACGTTGAATACGACACCCTCGCCGACGTCCCCGACGACAAAAAAGAGGCCAAGGGGTACCGAGACGTCGATCCGAGCATCGAGGGGGCTTTCAGCGAGTACCGGCGCCTCTCGAACGATGCGCCGCTCGATATCCTGATTCATTCGGTCGCCTTCTCGCCCGAGATACAGTTGGGCCATCTCGAGGTCAGTCGGAGCGCCTATCTCACCGCGCAGTCCATCAGCGCCTACAGCTTGGTCGCCCTGACCCGCGCGGCGTTACCGATGATGAAGGGCCGCGGCGGAAGCGTCGTCGGTCTCACGTATCTCGCGTCGCAACGCGTTACGCCCAGTTACGGTGGTGGGATGGCTTCGGCCAAAGCCGCCCTGGAGCAGGACGCCCGGGCGCTGGCCTGGTTCGCGGGCGAACATGGGGTCCGCGTGAACTTGGTCAGTCCGGGGCCCTACGCGTCGCGAGCCGCCCGCTCGATCGGCGATATGGACACCATGGTGGAGGCCGTGCGCGAGCGAAGCCCGCTCCGGGAGGCCATCGAAGCCCAAGATGTCGCGGATGTGACGGCCTTTCTGTGCTCCCCGTTGGCTAGGCGGATCACCGGAGAGTGCATTTACGTCGACGGTGGCTACAACGTCATGAACGCGGTTTGAGTCTCAGCTCGACGGTCAAAGCGCTTTTCCGCCCGCGGGAGGCTTGTTTTTAGCGCTAGGGATTCCGAACATGGAACCCAGCGGCGCCCGCATGGCCGGCCCACGGACCAACGATTTTGCGAATCCTGTTGGCAGACGATGATCGGACTCAGCTCGCCATCCTGCAGCGCACGCTGCAGCAATGGGGCTACGACGTACAGACTTTCTCTGACGGCGAACAGGCGTGGCAGTTCATCGATAAGGGTGAAGCGCCCGCGCTGATGATCCTGGATTGGGTCATGCCCGGTATGGACGGGCTCGAGATCTGTCGCCGGGTCCGGCGGCGGTCGATCGGGCGCCCCTGCTACATCATTATGCTGACCGGGCGCCGGGACACCGACGACGTGGTACAAGGGCTGCAGGCCGGGGCTGACGATTATATTCTCAAGCCCTTTCACACAGAAGAGTTTCGGGCCCGCGTTCGAAACGGCGAACGCTTGATCTCGCTTCAAGAGACGCTCACCGCTCGAGTCGACGAGCTGGAGCAGGCTCTGAATCGGGTCACTCAGCTGCAAAAGCTGATTCCGATCTGCTCGTACTGCCGAAAGATCCGCACGGACGAGAACTACTGGCTCGAGCTCGAAAACTATCTCGCGCGCCATTCTGCGGTTCGTTTCAGCCACGGCATCTGCCCGTCATGTTTTCAGGACCTCGAAGATGCGGGCGAAGAAGAACTCGACGCGGCCTCCCCGAAGTCTCAAACCAAGTAGTGTGGGTGAAGCGTCGTCGACCGGCGCTACCGACTCATTCCTCATGGATGAGGAGCTGGACTCGGGAGCGCAGGCCGGGAGGAAGGCGTCGGTCGACCTCCGCCCGGATGTGGGCGGGTGAATGGCGGCGAGAAAAGTGGGTCAGCACGACGAATTCGTTCTCGAATAGGGCGGCTCGTTCGGCGATCTGGTCGAGATGGATGTGTCCGGATCGAGCTGCTCTCTCGACGGTCATGTCGGGCCCGACGAAGGTACATTCGAGAAGCAGGATCCGGGCTCGGGTCACGCTCGGCTCCCGGTCGACGACTTCGATGCGGGTGTCGCCGGGAAAGCAGAGCTCCGCTCGCTCGTGGATTTCATCGACCACCTCTCCCGCTCGCACGCGAGCCGCGATCTCGGGGCCGTTCAGACCGTGCAACTCCGGTTTCAGTTTTCGGCGATGAGAGTAGATCGTGTACCCGACGGTCGAGATCCGGTGGGGGGACCGAAAGGGCCGTGCCAGGTGACCGCGCGGCAACCGAATCTCGTCGCCAGGACCGACCCCGATCAACTCACACCGATCACTATCGGCTTGCAGGCGTGCCCAGCCGTTGAGCACAGCCTGCAGACCATCGCGGTCGGCGGCCGGGCAGTACACCCGGGGCGGCGGCAGATTCACCAGCCCTCGCAGCGACACGTAATAGGGAAGACCCGCCGCATGGTCGATGTGGGCATGGGTCAACAGCAGGACGTTGCGCCGCTCAGCGCCCCGAGGGCAGCGACCGATGTCGAGGCAGATGTCGAAAGCAGGGACTTGAAAGCACGTCTCGACGCCGCCGACGGAGTAGGCGTCGATGTTCAGCCCCCCCAACTCCAAGGGGATCATGGGCCTCGGTCCGGCGAAGCCGTTCTACCCGCCTTCGTTCGCTGCTTGCCCACGCTTCGTGGCTTGGTCACCCGGAGCGTTATGGTCAACCGCAGGAGCCGGATCAACCGGCGGGTCGTTCGCGCCGCGTTGTGGCTGACCTCGACCGGCCTTATGCTGCCGACCCTACATGCAGGCCTCCGTAGCAGGAGAGATCGCGTCGCGCGTGGAGTTGTTCCAAGACGGATTTGCCTTCTGCCGGCAGGGAGGTTTCTCGTTCGCGCGGTTCTTGGCCCTGGTCCCCGACCGATTGCGGCTTGCCGTCGGTGACCAAGGCCACCGGATTCGGATCCCGGTGACGGTCGCCCCCGATGTCGGGCCGGTCTTGTCCGCCCGGCTCCCGAGGTGGTCCGAAGACGTGCGGCCGGCGGTCGTCGGCTCACCGGTCGAGCTGAGGCGCGTACTTCGGCTCGCCCAGCTGGACTCGGGCATCGATCCGATCGGCCTTTGGGCATGGCTCGGGGAGCACGGTGAAGCCCTGGTCAGTCGGCTCGCAGGGCTGTACGAGCGCGGTTTAGCCGAGGTCGGGCGGGGCGAAGGCGGGGCCGAGACGGCGTATCTGGTTCACTTGATGATCGTCGAGCTCGTGCGGCGCCAACTGGATGCCGCCGCGGTCCGGCGTTCCGAGGCGGCAGGTCTGTCGGACCAGGGACGGCTCGTCGCTTCGGTGCTGATGACATCTTTCTTCGACGCCGCGCTCGAAGGCGCACTGGGGCGGGACGACGTCGATGATCGGCCGCTGTCCCCGCGTTTGGGCTATCAGATGGCGGCGACCCGCTCCGCGGCCGCGTTCGGGGCCGATGTCGACTCTCTGGCGGCCCGGCCGGTGAACGCCTACCGCACGAATCCACGGGCCGTACAGTTGGTGAGGCGGGTTCTGCAGCCGCCGGTCGAAGTGATCCCGTTGGCTCGGGTCGCCGACACGGTCGCCAAACGACTGTTGGTCGAGCCGACGCTGGTGACCGGCCTGCTGAAAGATATCCTGCTCGAGATGGTGCGGGACGCGGCCCTGGCCGCAGTGATGCAGAGCTACGACCCAGGCGGCGGTGGGATGAGCGACGTACTCCGGCCATTGCTGCAGTCGTCCACTCAGCTCGTGCAGACGGTGTTCAATCACCCTCGGCGGCGGCAGTTTCTCGCCCGGCTACGGCCATACACCGCCGCCGGGCCGCGGGCCGTCGGCGCCCTTGTCGAGCTGCTCGACGGGGCACCGGCCGTCGAGCTGGGGGATGGAGCGCCGCTCGGGGTACACGGTTCGGCGCCCGAACGGGCACTTCTCGCGGCGCGAGGCGCGATCTGCCTGGTGCTCGACGCGCACACCGAGGACCTCAAGCGCGACGTCAATGCGCTGGTCGAGTGGGTGCGGCCCGAAGAGGCGAGGATGGCGGTATTGGAGGGCCGCTGCTATCGCCTCGGTCTGGACTCGATGCCCCTGTTTCGGCTGCCGCCCCGGGACCGGGAAGCATTCGTGTTCGTCGATGCCCGCGAGCTGGTCCGCCGGGCGGCCGATCGGCGCGCAACGGCGGTCGGTGATCTCATGAGTCGGTACTTCATGACGCCGCTGCTCGAGTCTTACCGAGCGATCAGGGACGCCGAGCCGGAAGCGCTTCGTCTCGTTCACCTCGGAGTCGATCAGGTCGCATTCGCCGGCGATATCGAGGTCACGGTAGAACTCGCGGTCGCCGTTCGCGGCGTCATCGACGGTCTTCAGCGCGAGCTCAAGCGACCGGTGGCCGACGTGTTGGGGGGCCGGCCTTCGCTCGTCGACGAAGCCGATGAGGAGATCAGGAGCCTCGAGGGGCGGCTCGAGCAGGTCGATGGCGCGCTCCGGCGGTCGTCCTCGAACGAGGAGTCGATGCGGTTGCTCGAGGACAGCAAGCTGATGCTCGAACGGCGACTCGAGATCTTGTCCGAGTCTCGACGGCGAACCGGAGGTGTCGGCAGCGACGAAGATGTCGACGTCGGCATCTTCATCGCGCACGGCGCGGTGGCGGTTCGGGTCCCGCTTCCGCGGGACATCGTCTCTGACGACGGTCTATGGTTTTCGCCTCACCTCAGCGAAGCGCGATGGGCGTGCGCTCGAACGCCCTGGGTTCGCCTCGACCGGCGCTCCCAGTTGTTTCTGCGGCGACGGATCCGGGCCGACGCGGAGCCGCTCCTTCCGTTCGCGGTGAGCCTGCGGATAAGAGAAGACCGGACTGCGGTCTTCAACGCGGGATGTGGCCTGTCTGAAGCGGCCCTGAAAGCTCTCCTCCGGAGCCGGGCCATCGTCATGCGCTTCTTGGAGCTGCAGGTTGAGCTTCGCCAGCTCCCCGAATGGGCCCGGCGCCGCTTCGTGTTCGACCGAGATCCGGAGCGTTTCGTGCTGTGTATCGCGCGGCACACCGATGAGCTCGTCCATGCGTTTCGGTACGTCGGCCGCCACCGAAGCTCGACCCTGTGGGAGCTGGTCGCCGCCGACAGCCCGTTCATCGAAGTGCTGCTGGAGTTCGTACCTCGGGCGCAGGAGATAACGGATGAACAGATCTGATGGGCGAATACTGAGCCAAGTGGTGGCGGCATTCGTGCGGTCGATTCGCGCGATGGGCTACTACGACGACCGCCACCCGGTGTTCGAAGCCACCCGACGCGAAGCGCACAACGCCTTGCAGTCAGCCTTTCACGATCAGGCGATAGTGACGCTCGGCGGTGGAGGTCACCACCTGCTGGTGGACGAAGAGGGCACCATCCTCGCCGACCCGCCGGCGGTCGCGCTGGCTCGGCGATTGTTCGACAACGCCGTGGTGGCCATCCGTCTGCGACCGGAAGTGCGCGAGCACGACCTCGGCCTGTTGATGCGGACGCTCGCCGAGCGGGAGGACCGGATCCGGGCCTCGGGCGGGGTGCGCGCGAAATTGGAGCGGGACGGCGTCGTCGGGATCGAAGTCGTCGAGGTCGACATCGATGCTCTCTTTGCTGGACGCCACGCCGAACTTGGTCCGTTGCTCGCCGGCGACCCGGTGGCGGAGCTCGCCCTCAAGGCGGTCCTTCGATTTCGGGAGGAAGAGACCAAGGGCACCGGCGACGTCTTGCACGTGAGTCTCGAGCAGGTCGGCTCGCCGGGGTCACTCGGCTCGTTCCTGGAAGACTTGATGGACCAGACCGAGCCCGGTGTCGTGGCCGGCACCGTGGGCGGAGGAAGCCTGTCGAGCGACGACTTCGCCGATCTAGCTTCGCAGGCCTTCCTGCGAAGCCAACAGCAATTGCGACGGGCTCCGGGGGCGGCTGTCGATTTGGCCCAGAGCGCCGATATCCTGTCGAATGCCTTGGTTCGGTTGTCGCCGGACGCTCGCTTCGCCCTTCTTCGTCAGTTGGCGGGTGCGGAAGACGCGGACGAGGTTCAGGAGGCCGCGGCGCGAGATCTCGGCGACCGTCTCGACGACCGAACGGTCACCGCGGCCATCGCGTCGGCGCTGGTCGATCAGCAGGGCGACCCGGCAACGGTGCGGGCGATCGGCAACCTGATCCGACGAATTCGCCCGGTCGAGGCCGAGCGCAAGCGTTTGCTGGCGGATGTCGACGCCGACCTGCGAAACGTGGGGCGACCGATCGACGGCGTACTGTGGCAGGAAATGCAGAGCCGAGCGTTCAGCAACAGCTCGCTCGGTCTCCTGGAGATGAGCCTGCACGACAGCCGTCGTACCCTTCAGGAGTACGCGCGAGCCCGCCGCGCCGGACAGCTCGAAGAAGTTCTGGGGCAGGATGTCCTGCACACGGTCGATGCGCAGATCATCGACTATTGGACGACCCACGTCTTGGTCGATCTTCTGGACGCCCCCGGACGTCTGGGGGCCGGTGCCACGGACGCCTGCCGGTTGCAGCTCGAGCGCCTCGACGAAGCCGGCGCCGGGGATGAGTGTGTCCTGTTGGTGCAGGCCATGATGCGTCGGACCGATCGCGAAGATGCGAAGGAGTTGGTTGGGGTGCTGATGGGGCTGCTCGAGGGTCCCCAGGGTTCGAAGTGGAGTGTTCGTTTACTCCGTCACGACGGGCCGCCCAGCCAGATGATGGGAGATATCATCTTGACCGCGCTGGATCGCCCCGGGGACCGAGCGTACAAGAAGATGCTGATCGAGCGGCTGACCCGGTTCGACCCCGATTCCTTACAGCGACTGATCAAGCGAGTGGCGCTGCGGGTCACAGCGCTGCAGGCGCAGAGCTTGGTGGTGGCATCGCTACGGTCCGACACGGCGATGGGGGTTCGAGCGGCTCGAGTCCTGCTCCGGAGCTCCAGCACCCGAGTGCGGGAAGTCGTTCTCAAGACGATCGTCGATCGACCGGAGGCCGACGTCGTCGCTTTGCTCGCGCACGTTGCGGGTTGGAAGAGCGACAAAGACACCCGTTCGTTGTTGGGGCTCGACGGCAGCGAAGGCCGAAGTCTCGTACACCGGATGCAGCTGACCGCGATCGGGGCCCTAGGCTTCACCCGTAGTGGTATGGCGGCCCGGCCGCTATTCGACATCCTGGTGCGGTCGCGAGTGTTCTCCGACCAAGAGCAAGACGAATTGCGGGTCGCAGCCGCGTTGGCCCTGCGTACGAACGCGAGTGCAGAGGCTCGACAAGCGCTCGAGGAGGCTCGCCGCCACCGCAAGCGAGTCATTCGCGAGACGGTCGAGCGGGTCCTGGGCCGGGGAGGCCAGCCATGATTACGACCGCCGCTCGGGCTCGCGATCTCGCGATCCGCATCGCAGGGGCGAACCACAGCCGTCGGTTGTACGGAACGTCGGGGCGGGCCTGGCGCCGTACGCTCGACTCGCTTCACGCCGCGTTGGTCGCCTACTTCGATGAAGAGGGGCAGCGCGAGGTGACCATCGGCTTGCTCGGTGATGGGTTGGCCGTCCTCGGGGTACCGATTCACAACCCGCCGAGCTCAGTGGCCCGCTTCATCGGGAAGCTCACCGAGCGAGACGTCGAGATCGTCGTGGTCAGACCGGGGGTGACGCCCGCCGAGCTGGAGACGCTGCTGAGCTACTTCGGGGCCGAGAGTGCGGATGTGGCCGCCGTCAGAGCCGATGTTTGGCTTCGGGAGCGAGGCGTCGAACGCATTACGGTCAAGCACCTCCGCCTCCTGTCTGGCGACACGGCGGAGAGCTTTCGGGATGTCTACTTCCGAGGCAAGCGCGTTCTGCAGCGGGAGTTCACGAAGGCCTCCGAGCAAGGCGTCGTGAGCTCCGCCGCGATAACGGACCTGGCCAAGTCGCTGATGGACGTTATCCTTGGGGCCGACGCGCCGGTCGCGACGTTATTGGCGCTTCGGGACCGAGATGACTTCGCGCTCGTACACTCCGTCAATGTGGCCACGCTCGCCGGCAGTCAGGCGGGGGCTCTCGATCTGCCCGAGGAAGCGGTTGAGAACATCATTTCGGCTGCTCTCATGCACGACATCGGCAAGACCAAGGTACTGGAAGCGATCCTGACCAAAGGGGCCCCGCTCACCGAGGCCGAGCGGCGCACCCTCGCCCGGCACACGATGGAGGGCGCCCGAATTCTGCTTGAAACGCCCGGTACGAGCACCCTGGCGGCAGTGGTGGCCCTGCGCCACCATACGTCACGGCCGCCGGACGAACCGGGGCTCTGCGCCGTCGAGCTGTGCAAGCTCGCCGACGTGTTCGACGTGATACGTTCGCTGCGGCCGTTCGACGACGTCGAGTCGATGCGGGGTGCGGTCGCGTACATGGTGCGTCGGATGGGTCGCCGCTTTAATCCGTATCTGCTCGAGCGGTTCGGGGCGATGGTAGATCTCGCGCCCGCGGGTACACCGGTAGCGCTTTCGTCGGGAGAGATCGCCGAGGTCGTCGAGCCTCATCCAGAGCTCAGTCTTCATCCCGTCGTCCGGGTGACCGATACCCGGCGGGGTCGGGTGCCGGTGGGGGAGACGATCAATCTGTCCGTCGCGCCGCAGACGATCGCGGTGCCGGCCGTTCCTTCTCTGTTTCGCGATCTCGAGCCGACCGAGATCGACGACATGGGGTGATCCGGGGGCGACGAGGAACTGCTAGACTCGCGGAGTGTCACGGGATCTTCGCGCCGAAGCCGAACTGCGCCTCGGTCAGCGAGTCGCCGACAAATATCATCTTCGGCGAGTGCTGGGCGTCGGCGGCATGGGGGCGGTATACGCGGCGTGGCACGAATTCACCGAACGCACGGTCGCCCTCAAGCTTCTCCACAGTCAGGTCGCCGAAGGGCGCACCCACGCTCAGCGCTTTCTGCAGGAGGCCACCGCGTCGAGTGCGATTCGGCACCCGGGCATCGCCGAGGTCCTGGATGCCGGGCGCGACCGCGATGGGAGCCTCTACGTGGCGTTCGAACTCCTCGAAGGCGAAGACCTAGGAGCGGCGATCGTGGGTGGTCGGGCCCGGCCAGTTCGTATCTTGCGGATGGCGATCGAAGTCCTCGATACCCTGCAGGCCGCGCATACCCAGGGCTTCATTCATCGTGACATCAAGCCCGCCAATATCTTTCTTCTGTCTCGGTCGCGGGACTCGACCAGCGTCAAGCTTCTCGACTTCGGGATCGCCCGCCGAGTGCGCTCGGCTGCGGTGTCCTCGGGGCTTTCGCCGGCCGGTCCCGTCGTCGAAGGTCTTACCCAGGCGGGGGCGGTGGTGGGTACGCCTTATTACATGAGCCCCGAGCAGATGTGTGCAGAGGCGGTCGACGGCCGCGCCGACCTGTGGGCGTTGGCGGTCGTGATGTACTACGGACTTGCGGGGGAGCTGCCTTTCCAAGCTCGAAGTTACGTCGCCCTTCTGACCGAGATGCTCCGCGGAGGCCCCCCGCCGATGCCGGTACATCTGTCGGTGCCGGCCGGGCTCGAGGCGGTGCTTCAGCGCGCCCTGACCCCGAGGATCGACGATCGGTATCCGTCGGCGGCGGCGATGCAGACCGCGTTGCAGGCGCTGCTGCCGAGCCCCGGCCCCGATGAGACGGAGCCAGCGACTCCGGGGTCGACCTTCACGATCGGCCGCCGGCCGCCTCCGAGTCCTACTCCGCCGGCGGTTGGAGACCCCGCCTCCTCACCGTCGACCACCGCCGTTGCACCAAGATGGCGGCGGGCGCTGGAAGACATCGAAGGTGAGATCACGGCCATCGAGGCACGCCAGCCCACGGTCATGCCGGCCCCCAAGGCCTCCGGGCGCTCTTCGCCGACGCCGGCCCGCAGGCGTTCGTGGTTCACTTTCAAAAAGTCTTGAACGCCGTTTCGGGCCGGGACACCGGCGGGCCCGCTGCCCCACCGAGAACGGTTGAGAAACAACCGCTGTCGCCGCAGGGCGGGGGCCGATCGAAGATCAACGGTGAATTTTGGGGTTGACGGGTAATTACCTATTGCCGCACTGAGTCGACAACGAGAAACTGAATGACGATTCATTCAGTGGTGGGGCGGTCAGGTCGAGCTGAGCGTCCCCGAGGAGGACGCAATGCAGACTTATCGGGCTCCGCTCAAGGATATGATCTTTCAGCTCGAGACCTTCGGCTACGACCAGGTCACGGCTTTACCCCAGTTTTCGGCGTACGACCTAGAGACGGTCGCCGCCATGTTCGAACAGACCGGATCGTTTTTTACGGAGACCCTTCTTCCACTCAATCGAGTCGGCGACCAGCAAGGGCTCAAGTGGGATCCTGAAACCGGGGCGGTCACGATGCCCGACGGCTTCAAGCAAGCCTACTCGACCATGGTCGAAAACGGCTTCATCGGCATCACCGGCTCCGAAGAGTTTGGCGGTGGCGGTGCTCCCGAGGCTATCGGCATCAACATTGGTGAGATGACCGGCTCGTGCAACAAATCGCTCTCGATGTGCCCCGGTCTTACGCGTGGCCTCGTCGAAGCGGTCGCGGCCCACGGTACCGAGGAGCAAAAGTCGGCGTGGTTGCCCAAGCTGGTGAGCGGCGAATGGTCCGGAACGATGTGCCTGACCGAGCCTCAGTGCGGCACCGACCTCGGGCTGATCCGAACCAAAGCGATCGCCGACGGCGACGCGTACCGCCTCTCGGGCACGAAGATCTGGATTACCTTCGGTGAACACGACCTCACCGAAAACATCGTGCACTTGGTCCTCGCCCGCTTGCCGGATGCGCCGGAAGGCATCAAAGGCATCAGTTGCTTCATCGTCCCGAAGGTCACGCTGGACGGTCAACGCAACAACATCAAGTGCGTCGGCCTCGAGCACAAGATGGGTATCAACGCGTCCCCGACCTGCGTGATGGAGCTCGATAACGCGATCGGTTATCTCGTGGGCGAGCCCCACAAGGGCATGCGGTCGATGTTCGTCATGATGAACTCGGCCCGCCTGCACGTCGGCGTCGAAGGTGTAGCGCTCAGCGAGATCGCCTACCAAACGGCTTTGGCGTTTGCGAAAGATCGCCGACAGAGCCGGGCGCTCGACCCCGCTCGCCGTGAGGACGGAACCTCCGCCGACAACATCTTGGTTCATCCCGACGTCCGTCGGATGCTGCTGAACGTTAAGTCGACGGTCGAAGGCATGCGAGGTCTCGCCAGCTGGATGGCGATCAACATCGACTTGGCCCATTACGCCGACGGTCAGGTCAAGGAAGAGGCCGAAGACCTCGTCGCGCTCCTGACCCCAGTCATCAAGGGGTACTGCACTGAACAGGGCTTCGAGAGCATCTCCGAAGCGATGCAGGTTTGCGGGGGCGCCGGCTACACCACGGATTGGTCGATCGAGCAGTACATGCGAGATGAGCGCATCGCGATGATCTACGAGGGGACCAACCACATTCAGGCCCTTGACCTCGTGGGTCGCAAGCTGCCGATGAACGGAGGCCGGGCCGTCCGCGTCTTCTCGTCGCGCATCACCGACATTATTCGGTCGGGCAAGGAAGACCCCCGGATGGATGAGTTCATCCAGCCGCTCAAAGCGGTGAGCAACGCGCTCACCGAGACCACGATGAAGCTCGCCGAGCGCGGCATGCAAGACCGGGAGATCGCCGGCGCCGTTGCTTCGAACTATCTGCACCTGTTCGGTTATTGCGCGATGGCCTACGTTTGGGCTCGGCAGGCGCAGGCCTGTCTGGACGGAACGACAGACTTCCACCGGACCAAAGTGAAGACCGCTCGGTACTTCATGACCAATGTGCTGCCTCGATACCAGGGGCTCCTGCCCATCATCGATGCCGGCAAGAGCAACATGATGGATTTCGAGGTCGAAGAGCTCGAAGTCGCGTGATTCGGCTCGCCGCCAACCGCGGCCCACCCACCGCTCGTTGGCCCGGACTGGGCCGCGGGCAGCCACCGCGCATCGTGGCGAGCCCCGTGCACGCCTTTGGTCACGGTCTCTACAGACCGTCTTTTCGTAGCCACTGACCGAATCGTTCCCCGATCATCATCGTCGGCAGATTCGTATTCGCGGTTGGAATAGTCGGCATGATGCTCGCGTCAGCCACGATGAGGCCTTCGACGCCTCGCACTCGGCCCCGTGCATCGCACCCCGCCCACGGATCGGAATCGACGCCCATGGGAACCGTGCCGCAGGGGTGATAGCCGGAATCGGTCGCCCAACGGATCCACCTGTCGATGCGGTCACGGCGGGCGAGGACGCGCGAGCTCGGCCAGAAGTTCGTCGCGAGGCGGCGAAGCGGTGGCGCCCGGGTGAGTTCGAGGGCTCGGTGCATCGCCTCGACCGCGCGTCGCCGGTCGGCCCCATGATCGAGGAGGCCCGACCGTATCCGTGGCTTCCGATGTGGATCCGAGCTCAAGAACTGAATCTGGCCCCGACCTTGTGGTTTGCCGATGCTCGCCATGATCGAACACAGCGCGAAGGTATCCACCCCGGGAAGCGGCACCATCGAACCCGGCTGGATGGCCACGTCGGCGGGTTGGCCGCCTTCGCTCTCGTACCTCAGCAACGTTTGAATCAGCGGCGCGCGCTGATCGAAGCCGGTTCTGACGCGCATGAAGATGGCGCACCCGGGGTGGTCGAGGAGCTGATGAGCCACTCCCGGCACGCTGGCGACGACGGGCACGTCGAGCCGCCGAAGCACGTCGACCGCGCCGACCCCCGATCGGATGAGGATACCGGGGGTCGAAAGCGCACCGCCGGCCAGGATGACGCGGTTGGCGTAGAGCGTGCCGATGCGGCCGTCGTTCTCGACCTCGACCCCCAGGACTCTTCGCCCTCGGAACAGGACTCTTCTGACCAGGGTACGGGGCCGGATGGTGAGATTGGTTCGAGTGCGAACCGCGGGTGTCAGATACGCCTCGGCCGCGGATATTCTCCGACCGTGAATCTTGTTCATCGGGGTGGGCCCGGCGCCCACCTGACCCGGACGGTTGTGGTCAGCGACTTCAAGGTATCCGACGTGACGACACGCCTCGAGAAAGCCGGCCTGCCAAGGCACCAGCTCATCGGTCCGATGACGACGGATCGGGATGGGTCCACGGCGGCCATGATGCTCGTCGTCGAAGTCGAGGTCGTTTTCTAACCGTTTGAACACCGGCTCACAGTGCGCCCAGGACCATTCGGAGAGCCCTCGCGACGCCCACTCGTCGTAGTCGTACGGCTGGCCGCGCAGCGCGATGCAGGTGTTGACGGCGGACGAGCCTCCCACGACCCGGCCTCGAGGCATCGGAAAAGGGACCAGCTGCCGGCTGTTCACCCAGTGGCGATAGCCCCAGTCGTGTGCTCGAAGGGAGTTGCGGTTACCATCGGCCAGATCGGTCGGCAAGGTGTGGGGGTAGTCGGGCCCCGCTTCCAACAGCAGGATCTTATGACCGTCATCCTCGCTACCTCGAGCAGCGATGATCGCGCCCGCCGAGCCGGCGCCCACAATGATTGTATCCGCGAATGGCAAGCCAGGTTCCAATGCCCACCGGCGCGCTCCTGGGGCACCGTCGGAGACGGACGTTACTCTGAACCGAACGTGAAGAGAAGGTCAGCTGGGCAACGGGCCATCCAGGACGGAATCGCCGCGCCGGAATTCTGTGAGGCCCGGCTCGAGGGCTCGACGGCGAGGTGAGCCTGAGCGTTCGTCGGGAGGGACAACGTCGCGTAGCCGGGCGCCTCCGGGACGCGCGGTGGTGGTGACCTCACCGATCGAGGGCAGGCTGACGTGAACGTTGAACGCAGCGGCCGGGACCGCAACGAACGGTGGGCTTCCGTATCGATCCGGGGCTTTTTCTCGAGCCTGCTCAAATTCCCCCGGCGCAGGTCGACCTACCTACGCAAGAGAGGTCCTCGCTTTGTTCGTACGCAAACAGCCGCCGATCATTCCCCCGCTCCACGACGTGTCCACCGCCGGGGACCGCAGGAGGTTCCCGAGGGTCGCGGTTCCCATCTTCTTTCGAGCGCCTCGCTTTCGACAGGTTCGAACGCCGGTCGTCGACGCGAGCGAAGGCGGCATCCGCGTGTTCATGGACGATCCGTTGCCCGTCGGAACGGTGGTTGAGTTGGAGCTCTTCCTTCCGAGCGGCGAAGAGATCGTGGGCATGGCTCGCCTGGCGTGGATCGGGGCGCTGCCGGCCGGGTCGGCCGCCAAATTCGACGCCGGTTTCGAGATCTTCGACATGGCGCCGTCCGCACGGAGCCGGCTGAGCGACGCTGTCGAGGGTGAGGCTTGACATCGTCCAACCACCATAGTCTGCATGACGGGTCGCCGGGGTGTCCGGTCTCTCGAGGACCGGGCTGAGATCAAACCCGTCGAACCTGACCTGGTTCACACCAGCGCAGGGAGCCGACGCATCTGCCTTGTGGCTGCGAAGCGCACGCGACACGCGGTGCGCGGTACCGCCCCGAGCAGTCGTGCTGCGAGCACTCGTCGAGTTGATCCCTGCGCCGTGAGCGCGGTCGTTCGGAATCGCTGGCCCCAACCCTGTTGGCGCCCGCGGGCTGCGACGTGGATTCGAGTGACCGATGACTTACGGGCAGCAAGCCGCCGAGACCTTGACCCAACTCCGCTCTCAAACCCCACTGGTTCAGAGCATCACCAACTACGTTGCTATGGATGTCAGCGCCAACGTTCTGCTGGCGCTCGGGGCCTCTCCCGCCATGGTTCACGCGCAAGCCGAGGTTTCGGACTTCGTTCCGCTGGCGTCCGCCCTCGTGCTCAACATCGGCACTCTATCGCCGGATTGGGTTTCGGCGATGCACCTCGCAAGCGAGGCGGCGCGACGGCGGGGCGTTCCGACGGTGCTCGATCCGGTCGGTGCCGGAGCGACCGCCTACCGAACCCGGGAGGCGGTCGGTCTCCTTCAGGGCGGGCTGACCACGGTTCGCGGCAACGCTTCGGAGATCCTTGCGCTCGCCGGCGCGTCGGCGGGCCCGACGCGGGGCGTCGACAGCACCGCATCCGCCGACCAAGCCATCGACGCCGCTGCGGTGCTGGCTGACCGATTTGCGACCGTGGTCGCGGTGACCGGAGAAGTCGACTACGTCACCGACGGGCAACGTCGCCTTCGCATCGAAGGTGGTCATGCGCTGATGACCAAGGTGACCGCCCTCGGCTGCGCGCTATCCGGGGTGGTGGGGGCCTGCTTGGCCGTGCGACCCGATACTTCGCTCGAGACGGTCGCCCACGCGTTGGGGATCTACGGGCTGGCGGGCCGGCGGGCCGCCGACCAAGCCCGCGGACCGGGAACGTTTCGAACGCAGTTCCTCGACGCCTTGCATCTTCTCACCCCGGAGCTCGTCGCGACCGAGATCCAGATTTTCGATGCCTGACGATGTTCGATCCGCGTGTATATCTGGTCACCGATCCGGACCTGGTCCCGCCGTCCCGCCTACCGAGCGCAGTCCGGGAGGCCGTGCGAGGGGGGGTGACGCTCGTGCAGCTCCGTGACAAGCAGGCCGACGGACGGCGGCTGGTCGAGGTTGCACGGTCCCTGCGGACCGTGCTCGCGCCGTTCGGCGTTCCACTGTTGATCAATGACCGGGTCGACATTGCCCTGGCGGCCGACGCCGATGGCGTCCACCTCGGGCAGTCCGACTTGCCGGTCGCCGACGCCCGTCGCCTTCTCGGCCCCGATCGCATCGTGGGGCTGTCGGTGGAGGCGGTCGAACAGGCCGAGGCCGCCGAGGTCGAGCACGCGAGTTACGTGGCGGTCAGTCCGGTCTTCGGGACGCCAACGAAGACCAATACGGCCGCGCCGCTGGGCCTCGAAGGGGTGGTCGCGGTGCGGGCTCGCTGCTCGCGCCCGGTGGTGGGCATTGGGGGCATCGACGCGGATCGCGCGCAAGCGGTCATTCGAGCCGGAGCGGACGGCGTCGCGGTCGTGTCCGCGATCCTCGGAGCCGTCGATATCGCAACGGCGGCCCATGCGCTCCGGCGGGCGGTGGACGGCGCGCTCGAAAAAGGTTCCTGACTCATGGCGACGATTTCTACAATTCCCAATGTACTGACGATCGCCGGTTCTGACTCCAGCGGCGGCGCCGGGATTCAGGCCGATCTGAAGGCGTTTTCGGCCCTCGGCGTGTACGGGGCGTCCGTGATCACCGCCCTGACGGCCCAGAATACCCGAACCGTCACGGCTATCCACGACGTTCCCCCGGCATTCATTACCGCCCAGATCGACGCGGTCTTCGAAGACCTCGAGATCGCGGCGGTCAAAATAGGGATGCTCAGCCGGCCCGAGATCATCGAAGCGGTGGCGGATGGATTGGTGCGCCACGGCGCGCGCATCATCGTGCTCGATCCCGTGATGGTCGCCAAGAGCGGCGCTCGGCTCTTGCAGCCGGAGGCGGTCGACGCCCTCACGCAACGGCTCTTGCCGCGGGCTACGGTGATCACACCGAACCTCCCCGAGGCCGGCGTCCTTCTGGACGCAACCGTTGGCGACGACGAGACGTCGATGATCAATGCGGCGACGGCCCTCAAAGCGATGGGGCCGCAGGCGGTCTTGCTCAAGGGTGGTCACGCTGAAGGCGACGAGAGCGTCGACGTGCTGGTCACGGACCGCGGCGTGCGTCGGCTTCCGGCCCCTCGCATCGATACTCGCAATACTCATGGCACGGGGTGCACGTTGTCGGCCGCAACGGCCGCTCTCCTCGGTCGAGGCCTCGATGTCGAAGCCGCGATCGGGCAGGCCAAGACATACATCACCGAGGCGCTTCGAAATGCGGATCAGCTCCGAGTCGGAACCGGCCACGGACCGGTCCATCACTTCCACGCGTTGTGGCAACGCTGACCTCCCGGAGGAAATATGAAGAAAATCAAGATTGGCCTCGAGTGGTTCATGAATCCCGACCACGTTCCACTTCTCATCGGCATGGAGCGCGGATGGTTCAGTGCAGCCGGCTTCGATGTCGAGCTGGTCGAGCCGCGTGAACACCAAGACGCCGTCGGGGCCCTCGAGGCGGGCGACCTCGATATCGCGATCACCGAGCCGATCCACTTAGTGGAAGATGTCGCCAAGGGCCGCCCCGTTCAGGGGTTCGCGCGATTCCTCCACACCAACGGTGGGGTCATGTATTTGGAGTCATCGGGCATCACGCGTCCTCGAGACATGGCCAACGCTCGCGTTCAATACCCGGGGGCCCCGGGGCCAGGTGGGCAGGCCATCGTCAGGACCATGGTCGAAGCCGACGGAGGTACTGTCGGTACGCTGTCGCCGGTCAACCACGGCTTCAAGCACACCGACGCGCTGATCGAGGGCCTCGCCGACGTCGCGACCTTGGCGTTCTACAACTTCGAGGTCGTCGAGGCCCGGCTTCGAGGTCATCGAGCTGGCTTTTTTGCCCTCAAAGATTGGGGGATTCCGGATTTTTGCCAGCTCATCTTCATCACGACCCCCGACCGAATCGCCTCTCAGGCCGACGATCTGACGCGGTTCGTTCAGGTCGTGTCGCGCGGGCTCGACCACGTGCATCAGGCGCCCGAGGATGCCCGCCGCCTATATTTCGAACGGACCGAGACCGACCCCGCCGACCCGCTGATGACTGCGATTTTCGAGGCGACGGTTCCCTGTTTTACGTTCGACATGACGATGGCCGACGTCTACTACGACCGACTCGCCGATTGGATGATGCGTCACGGCCTCGTGTCGACGGCCCCCTCCGCTCCACGATGTTGGACCAACAGCTTGGTTTAGCGAGGCTGCGCCTCAAACGCTCGAGTTCATTCGCGATTCCGTGCTGGC
>CAZFIV010000014.1:0-106399 GCA_964519665.1 uncultured Myxococcales bacterium | reverse complement strand
GCCGTCGTGAGCAGCTCGGGCTCCGCGTCGCACGCGCGCGGCTCGCTCGTCGTGCCGTCGTCGGCGGTGCAGGCGGACAGCGCCGCGGCCAGGACGGTGAGACCGGCAAGCAACGCGGAGCGCAGGGGGTTTCGCTGGATGTTGGACCTCAGTGGAGGCGCTTCTTCTCGCATGGGCGCAGAGGGTGTCATCGGGGTGTTGAGCAGCTGTGGAGCCACCCTCCTCGGAGGGAGGGTATCGGTCCTCAATATCTTCCCAACACCGGGAGGAGAGGCTGTATGCAGGCAAGACCCAGAAAGAACTATGAGCAAAAATACTATTCGAGTCTTCTTCGCCCGCTTGGGTGGTATGGTTTCATTGGTCGCGCTCGCGACGTGCTCCGGTACGAGCACCGACTCCGGCGTACTGGCTGAGACCGACGCGCAGCCCGGCCGTACGACCGACGACATTGTTTGCATCGTGGACGACAGTGGTGAGTTTGGAGCTCAACGTGGTCGCGCCGGGTGACAACCTGGGTTGGCCGGACGTTTACCGGTGCGAGACCCAGACCGGAATGGTCGCGCCTCGCAAGACGTGAGCACGCACCATGCCGCCCGGCGGCACCGCTATCTACACCGGCATCAGCCTGCCGTGGCAAGGCGACGTGCTCATCGGTGTGCTCGGGTTCGGCGCAGACGTGGGACACCTGCACCGGATCTCGCTGGATGGAGCGGGCAACGTCACTCGGTCGGAGACGTACCTGCGCGCAGACGAGGGCTACGGTCGCCTGCGGGACGTCGTGATGGGGCCGGGCACGTACCCGCCCTCCGATACGGTCACGGGCATCGTCCCCCTTCTCCATGATGCCCGGCTCGGCAAACAGACCGGTTTTTGCTCCGCACGCTTCCCGCCCTACGCATCATGCGAATGAACAGTCCGCCTGACAAAGCTGGGGCGGAACTGTCATCCTCCGCGCGTGCTTATCAAGCAGAGCATGCTCGAGGCGATTCGCAACGGCGAAGTCCGTCTTCAGTTTCGACGTTGGAGGCGGCCCACGGTCAAAGCCGGGGGCACGCTGAACACGGCGCTTGGAGTGCTCTCGATTGAATCCGTGGACGCCGTCACCCAGCGCGATCTCACCTTGGCCGACGCTCATGCGGCCGGATTCGCGACGCGCAAGGCGCTGATGCAGTCTCTCGAGGGCCGCGATGGACGGACCTATCGGGTGACCCTCCAGTTCGCCGGCGCGGACCCTCGGATCGCTCTGCGGGCCCGAACGCCGAGCTTGGCGGAGCGACAAGAGCTCTTCGCCAAGCTCGACCGCATGGACCGCGCGAGTCGCACCGGCCCCTGGACGCGGCACTACCTGCAGCTCATCGCCAGCAACGAAGGCGTTCGCGCCCCCGACTTAGCTGCGATCGAGGGTATCGAGACCGCACCGTTCAAAGCACGCGTTCGTCGGCTCAAAGCACTAGGCCTCACCGAATCGCTAGAGGTTGGCTACCGAATCTCCCCGCGGGGCCGCGCCATGCTCGTTGAATATCTTGAGCCAGCTACCTGACACGGAGCGTCGGGCGGCCGTTGCGGAAGCTACATTGGTATGATAGGTTCATACCGTGACCGAAAAAATCGCCATTTCTCTCGACGAGGCACTCTTGGGGGAGATCGAGCGGGTTCGAACACGCACCGGTGAGTCCCGGAGCGCCCTGATTCGAAGGGCGTTAGACGCGCTGTTGGAGACAGAGCGCCGCCGCCAGCGCATCTCGGAGTATGTGGAGGGCTACCGGCGACGGCCCGAGCCGGAGGAGGCGGTGGCTGCGGCCTTCGATCAGACCCGAGCCGCTTGGTCGATGCTGGAGGACGGGAACGACTGGTGAGGCGCGGAGAGCTGTGGTGGGCAAACGCGGACAAGCGCCGACCCGTGGTCCTCGTTTCGCGGGAGGAAGCCTACGAGCATCGAACGCTCGTCCTCGCGGTACCGGTCTCCTCCACGATTCGTGGGTTCGCGGCGGAAGTCCGCCTGGGCAAACGGGAGGGGTTGCCAAAGAGCTGCGTCGCCAACTGCGACGCGGTGGCTCCGATTCCCAAGTACGCTCTTGACGGGCGTATCAGCGTCCTAAATCCAAATCGGATCGAGGCCATTAACGAGGCGCTCCGATTCGTCCTCGGCCTCGACTGAACGCGTCTAACGATGTCCGCTGGCTGCGATGCACAGCAATACTCGTAAATAGCTGAAATGGTTCGGGTTGAGCGAACCATGCCGTCTCGCTCTGTGTCATGCCGTTGCGCCTGAAGGTACGCCCGCGGGTACACCCCCGACCTAATGTGCGCGGCCGAATGGCCGCTGTTCACTCTCCTGCGTGCGAGTGAAACCGGTCGCATACTGAGGCTGGCTCGGTGTCTCGGCCTGCCCAGAACAGCGTCGAGGCGGGCGCGTCGGTGCAGCCGAGGGCGGTCCGGCGGAAGCCGCCCGACCCAGGAAAGGCCGACGGCGTCACGTGCGGTCTACCGTGCTATCCTCTTTAAGCCATGCATTCCAGTCACGAGCTCTACGCCAGCATTCGCCCTTTGCGGCGGTCGGAATACGACAAGCTGGTCGACAACGGCTGCTTCGAGGGCGAGCCGATCGAGCTGCTGTGGGGGAGCCTCGTCCGGATGAGTCCACAAAAGTCGCCGCACGCCGCAGCTGTCCAGTTTCTGAATCAGTTCTTCGTGCTTGCCGTGGCGCCGCAGAAGCGGGCGACCGTACGCATCCAGTCGCCCTTCGCGGCCACCGACGATTCGGAGCCCGAGCCCGACGTCGCTGTAGTGCCGCTCGGCGCCTATCGCGACTCGCACCCGACCGAGGCGTTGCTCATTGTCGAAGTGGCCGAGAGCTCGCTGAAGGCGGATCGCGCGAAGGCTGCGTTATACGCCGCTGCAGGGGTGCCCGAGTATTGGATCGTGAACGTGAACAACGACACGGTCGAGGTTCATCGTGATCCAGCGCCCGAAGAAGCCCGCTACGCCAGCGTCGTGGCGCACGCGAGCCATGCGGAACTCTCCGTCGCCGCGCTGTCCGATTGCACGCTGCGCCTAGCCGAGCTGTTTGGGACCGAGTGAATGGGCACTGCTGGGCTTTCTCGTGCTGTCCGGAAACTCTAACCATTTAGAATCCTTCTGGCTTCGAGGCCTGACCATTCATCCAGGCGTCCACTTTTGGTGAGCGTTGTGATGGGGTTTAAGTTGATGAATGGGGCGCTCCAATTCGTGATCCTGATGGTCACGGGGTGGGTCACCCGCCGACAGCAACACCCCATCGACTACCTGATTGAGGAGAACCGTCTACTCCGGGAGAAGCTTGGCCATCGGCGACTTCGTCTGACCGATGCCGAGCGTCGACGCCTCGCCATCAAGGGGAAGGTCTTGGGGCGGAGAGAGCTCGCAAAGATCGCGGGCATCGTCACTCCGGACACTATCCTCCGTTGGTACAGGCGGTTGGTCGAACGAAAGTACGACAACAGTATGAGCCGCAAGATCGGCCGACCGAGGACGGGCACCGAGATCGAGAAGTTGGTGCTCGAGATGGCCACCGAGAATCCGCGCTGGGGCTACACCACGATCCGCAACGCCCTGGCCAACATCGGTATCACGATCGGTCGAACCACGGTGGCCAAGATCCTGGCCGAAAACGGCATCGAGCCCGCCCCACAGAGGGGAAAGCGGATCCCATGGAAGACGTTCCTCGCCGCGCATTGGGACGGTCTAATGGCCGCTGACTTCTTCACTTCGGAGGTCCTCTCGATTCGCGGCCTGATTCGCTACTCGGTCTTCTTTGTCATGGAGTTGAGCACTCGCCGCCTGCATATCGCCGGCATCACGCCGACGCCGAACGAGCGATGGATGCTGCAGATGGCGAGAAACCTCACTGACGCCGTGGATGGCTTTCTGCTCGGGAAGACACACCTGATACTTGACCGTGACCCGCTCTACACGGCCGCCTTTCGGGGCATGCTCGTCGATAGTGGTGTGAAGACAATCCGGCTACCTGCTCGATCGCCGGATATGAATGCCCACGCGGAGAAGTTCGTGCTCACTATTAAATCGAGCTGCCTCAATCACATTGTGCCGCTCGGCGAGGCTCACCTTAGACATTCCATACGGCAATTCATGTTGCATTATCATGTCGAACGTCCGCACCAAGCATTGAGCCATCAGATCATCCAGCCAGACGACACAGCGGGTCGTGTTGCTGGCACGATTACACGTCGCGAGCGCCTCGGCGGGATGCTCAACTACTATCATCGCGAAGCAGCTTGACCGCCCATCTGCGCGGACTCGTGGTTTCTGCTCCCAGGCTCGTCTGCGCTGAAACCTCGTCCCAACGGCAGACTTCGGGTTTAAATCCCCGCACCGTGCCCTTTGACTGGAGCCAATTTTGCGTCGATCGAATAAACGGATATGACGCGTTCGAGATGACTACTCAACCGAACGCCCTGCAGACCCGCGCCCTCGACCTACTGAAGACGCTGTAGTCAGTACGAGATCGTTCGAACCCGATCCTGCCGCAAGGATATCAAACACTTACGCTCGGCCGTCGCTCGAAGTTCGGCTTAGGGCGCACCATCGCGGTGGAAGGCTTCGGTCATCACTCGGGTCATCAGGTGGACGAAGTCCATTTTCTTCTGGTCGTCTTCGCCTTCGAGTTCGACGTGGTGGGCTCGAAATTCTTCGAGTTCTACCTCGCCGGCCGCGGCAGACATCAGGGGAACGTAGCTGCTCGTCGCCACCACCTCCGAGGCCGCGGGGGCTCCGTATCGGACCCGGACCTCGCCCTCGTCGATGTGGATGGAAAAGGACTCGCCATCCAAGATCATCTCGGCGCTCAACTGCAGATCGGGATCGACCACCTTCTGCATCGCAGACTGCATGGTGATCGCAACGAGTCGCAGGTGGCCGGTCGGCTTGAGGTCCGGATCTGGCGGCAACTCCATTCCAAGGAGCGCGAGCTCCCATAGGACTCGGTCCGTCCGGCGACCCAGATCCGAAAGGCGATAGAAGCCCTCCTCGTGCCCGATCAAGCCGTCGGCCTGCATCCGTTCGAGGCGGGTGCTGAGGAGATTGCTGGCCAGCCCCGGCATGCCGCGCTGCAGCTCGAGGAAACGCATCGGCCCTGCGTGGAGGTCTCGGAGGATGAGAAGGGTCCAACGGTCCCCGACCCGGTCCAGGGCTCGGGCGATCGGGCAGAGCATTCGATAGCTCTTGCTCACTCGAACAACGTAGCTCGGATCCCGGCTTGACAGTTGAAACTTTAATTTTTAAAGCGGTCCTATGACAGCAAGCCACGCCCGCACACTTCTGCACCGGAATCACGAGTACGCCGCGAACGAGCACGTTCCTCGGCCGATGCGGCCCAGGCACCGGACCATCGTCGTCAGCTGCTGCGACGGTCGGGTTGACCCTGCCCACGTACTGGGCCTGGAGCCCGGCGAGGCCCTGGTGATCCGGAACCCGGGCGGGAGAGTGACCCAGGACGTGGAGCGGCAGCTCGCGCTCTTTCTCGCCGTCTTTGAGCAGGCCGGAGGCGAGGATCGGATCGAGATCGTCCTGATCCACCACCCGGACTGCGGAATGGAGCGGCTTGGAGATCCGGAGGTGCGCAGCAAGATGAGCTCCGCGACGGGGATCGGGCTGGAGTATTTCGAGGAACTCGCGATCGATCAATGCGACACCCTAGCCCAGGACATCGGCCGCCTTCGGGCGTCGTCCTTCGTACCGAGAGGACCTCTGTTGACCGCAGTCCACTACGATCCCGCAACCGGACGGGCCGAGATCCGATTCGAGGAGGAACTCTGATGAAGCCCAGGATCCTCGTAACGACGGGCAACGGGCGCACCGGTCGAGCCGCGATCGAAACCCTGCTTGCATCCGGCGTACCGGTTCGGGCGATGGTCACGCGAGACGACGTCCGGGCCCACGCTCTCCGTGAAGCGGGAGCAGAGGTCGTCGTCGGGAGCTTCTATGACCGCCGCGACCTCAAGGGGGCGCTCGAGGGCGTCCAACGGGCCTATCACTGTCCGCCGTTCGACCCCAAGCTCCTCCACGGCGCGACGATGTTCGGGCTCGCGGCGGAGGAAGCGGGGCTCGAAGTGGTCGCGTTGATGAGTGGATGGAATCCGCACTCCACCCATCCATCGGTGATCCAACGGGAGCATTGGATGGCGAACAACATCTTCCGCAGGTTCTCCTTCGATGTCATCCACGTAAATCCCGGCCTCTTCGCTTTCCCGTATCTTCTGGGGCTCAAGGCGGTCGTACATCTGGGTTTGCTCTCGCTTCCATTCGGCCAGGGTCTCAACGCTCCCCCTTCGAACGAAGATGTTGGGCGCCTCGCGGCCCATGCGCTCTTGTCGCCAGAGCGCTTCGTCGGCCGGTGCCTGCGCCCGACCGGACCAGAGCTTCTCTCTCCCGAGGACGTCGCCTCGATCCTGACCGAGGTCGTGGGCCGCCGAGTTCGCTACCAGGACGTCTCTACGGACGCGTTTGCCAAGGCCGCCTTCGCCTTGGGCTTCCCTCGCTTTCAGATCGCCCAGGTTCGGCACTACGCAGACGAGCTCAGGGCCGGGGCGTTCGCCGACGTCACGGATCACTACGAAGAGGTCTGTGGCCAACCCCCCGAGTCCTTCAAGGCGATCACGACACGATACGTGAACGAGCCCTGGCGGATCATGCCGCAGCTCGAGGTCGGAAGCCTCTTCTCGGCCCTGAGCTTCGTCCTTCGCATGATGCTCGCCCGCGTGCCCGACTTCGACGCCTGGGAGGAGACCCGAGACTATCCGCTCATCAGAAACGGCCAGCTGGCTCACGAGAGCGAAGAGTGGGTCGTCGCATCGCAGCAGCGGGAGCTCGTCCTCACTCCGCTTCCCAGCCGGAGTGCAGAACGGCGGGTAGCGGCACCCACGAAGTGACGCGGGTCTGCGCCGGAGCGCCGGTCATCCGCAGCCCTCGTCGGCGCCGCTGCAAACTGACCGGAATGACTATGGGCACAGCTGGATTCGAACCAGCGACTTCCACCGTGTGAAGGTGGTCTCGACGCAGAACATCGCTCGCAAATTGCTAAAATGATTCGGGTTGAGCGTCCCATGCCGTCTCGTTCTGTGTCGTACCTGAAGCTACGCCCGCGGGTACACCGGAGCGGGCTGGGTGAAGGCTCGAGCTCGCCGGAGCCACAATTCTACGCGCGTCGATGCTCTTGCCGCCGCACTTCAAACGTCGCAGCCCCAAGGCAGCGTGTTATCCTCTGAACGATGACCGCGGCCATTCGCACCCGACGCCGGCTCTCGGTCGACGACTATGATGCTCTGATCGCGTCAGGGCGCCTGGAAGGCGTTCCGGTGGAGCTGATCGACGGCTGGCTATACAACATGAACGCACAGGGACCGACCCACGCCAACCACACCGTTTGGCTTCATCGCGTCCTTGAGCAGGTGTACGGTCCTGGTCACCACGTCCGAGACCATAGCCCCCTGAGGGCAACGGACTTCGACCAGCCGGAGCCGGACCTTGCGCTCGTACGCGGCGACCCCGTCAAAGGCGAGCGCCCTCACCCGACCGGGGCGGACGTGGTGCTGGTCATGGAGCTCAGCGTCACGACCCTAGCCGAGGACCGCGAGAAGGCCGCCGTGTACGCCCGAGGGGGCGTCCCGGAGTATTGGCTGATCGCGCCGAGCGAGCGCCGAGTGGAGGTCCACCGAGGTCCGGAGACGGACGGGAGCTATCGCGACAAGCGAACCTACGTCGCGGGCGAGGCCATCCCATGGCCAGAGCGAGACGACACCGTCGATGCCGGTGAGCTCCTGCCGTAAGCAGCCATCGCCCTAGACATCCAAGCCTTCGAGGCAAGGGATGTGTCGCGACAGGACATCGTGCCCCGACTCCTCGGGTGGTCCTTGGAGGCGACGACGTCGAGCTTTAACTGGGCTCGTCGAGGCCGACCAGGCGGCGCCACTGGGCCGCGCGCGTCCCAGCAGCAGCCTCCGCGCCTTCGATTCGTCAGCCTTCGGGGTTTTCAAGGTCCGGAAACGGATTCTCCAGCCGGTCCCAGGTGGTGCTGTTCTTAGCCGCGACCTTCGCGTCGAGCAGGCACGCGTCGAGACGACCTCGAATCTTCGCTTCATCCATGTTCTGACCGATGAAGACCAGCCGCTGGGCTCGGTCGCCAAACCGCTCATGCCACTCGGGCTTTTCGTCGGGACGCTCGCCCGGTGGAAAGCTCCATCGCTCGCGAGCGACGGCCGCCCACCAGTAGCCCGCCGGGTTCGCGCCACGGACACCACCGGCCTGATAGTACTCATACGCCACCTGATGGTTCGCCGCGATCCAAAAGAATCCTTTCGCGCGAAGCACACCAGGCCAAGCGGTCTCGTCGTGCACGAGCGCCCAGATCTTCTCGGCGTCAAAGGGATGCGAGGTTTGGTCAGTGAAGCTCGAGATCCCGTACTCTTCCGTCTCCGGACGTGCTCTCCCTGAAGCTCGCGAATCCAGCCCGCGGACGCCTCCGCCTTCTCGTAGTCGAATAGCTTCGTGTCGAGCACGGACTCCAGGGGAACTTGTCCCCGCGTCGCCATTAAGATCTGGGAGCCCGGATTGAGCGCCTTGATGATGGTCTCGACCTCGGAAGCCTGCTGCTGGGTCACGAGGTCGATCTTGTTCAGCACGATGACATCGGCGAACTCGATCTGATCGACGAGAAGCTGGGATACTGTTCGGTGGTCGTCTTCGCCCAGCGATTCACCGCGATCCATCAACGCGTCGGCGGCGGAGTAGTCACGGAGAAAGCTCGCCGTATCCACCACCGTGACCATGGTGTCGAGACGGGAGATGAGGCTCAGGCTCACGCCGTCCTCGTCCTCGAAGGTGAAAGTCTGGGCAATCGGGATGGGCTCCGAGATCCCGGTCGACTCGATGAGTAGATAGTCGAATCGGTCCTCCTGGGCGAGGCGAAAGACCTCGTCCAGGAGGTCATCGCGAAGAGTGCAGCATATGCACCCGTTCGACATCTCCACCATTTTCTCCTCGGTGCGGGACAGCTCCGCGCCTCCTCGCTCGACGAGGGCGGCGTCGATGTTGACCTCGCTCATGTCGTTGACGATGACGGCGACGCGACGCCCCTCTCGATTGTTGAGGATCTGGTTGAGCAGCGTCGTTTTTCCCGCGCCCAAGAATCCCGAGAGCACGGTTACGGGGAGGCGGGCCGGAGTCGATCGGCTCTGCTGATGCTCAGTCATGGGCGCACGATTCTCCACATCGCGGCCAGACAAACGCACGCATCAGCTAAATGCAATCAATTTGCATGTACGGCAGTGCTTCTCTGGTCAGCCGATACACCGACTGAAACGGGACACGAGAACGCCTCCAGGTCCATTCGACGAAATCCGTCGAAATAGCAGTGACTCCCGAAAGAGTCATCGATAGCCTAACGCTCCGATATGCCGTGGCTTGATCCAGACACCGTTCGCGCGCTTGTTGGCGAGCTTGCCGACGGCGAGCACACGCTCGATCTGCGGGGTGTCTCGTTGAACGATGCCCAGTCAGCGATCGCCGAGATGCTCGAGCAGCGGCACTTGGCGGCGTCGAAGAAGCTGATCGTTCGCATCGATCCCGCCACCGCGACCAGCGGAGAGACGCTCTTCCTTCCGGTCGGCCGGCAGCTCCTCGACGCGCGAAAGCAGGGACTCATCACCCGAATGCATCCGCTCCCCGAAGCGGACGGCGGCGGCTTTTACGTCGAGCTTCCGGACGATGGATGATGGCGAACCTTCGCTTCGAGGTCGGCGCGACCGTTCTGTGCAACCTAGGGCCGAGCGGCTGGAAGCTCGGAAGGATCATCGCGCTGCACTACCGCGAAGCGCACTGGCCCGCCCACAGGACGGCGCCCTACCAGGTGGTGCTCGAGGACGACTACACCCTCATCTACGTCCCGGAGGACGACGCCCGGTACTGCCGTGAGGCCACGCCCGAAGACCTGAGAATTGTCCGCCGCCCGGACGCCCTCGCCCCACTCCCGCCGAGTCAGGACGGAACGGCGCTCGAGCCCACGGGCCCGGACGCGGCCTGCGCGCAGCTCTCTTGCGCGGACAGCCCGGCGTCACCCGACCGTCCGGGCTACCGCAGCGGGCAGTGCCACTGCTGCGACTGTTGCCCCCGAACCTGGTCGAGCGTCGAGCTGTACAGCGAGCACTACCGCTGCGCGGCGCGCAACGGACTGACCGTCACCCGGCGCGCCGTGGATCTCGGCACGGTCCGGGTCGGGGACTCGGTCCATCACCCCGCGATTGAAGACCTTCCGAGCCGAACCGGATTCATGCAGTGCCCCACGCTGGTGCGGCTCCCGCCCGGCCTCCGCTTCGACGACGAGGGTGCCCTCGCGGGCGAGGTCCGATTCGACCCCCACCGGGGCGCGGCGTACCGAGTCGAGTTCGTCGCCGTGAGCACGGCCGACTGGGACGACGTCGCAGTAGGGATCGTCCGTCTCGAGATCTCCTTCGTCGTCGACGGCAACGCTCCACCGAATGGATTCGACCTCGACGCTTTCACGCGAACGCAGCAGGAAGCCCGCGAAGCAGCCAAGCGCTCGGTTCGCGATCTCATCAATACGTGGATACAGTGGGAGCAGGGAGCCCTCAGCGTTCGGGACACGTGCGACCGGATGGGTGCTGAGCTTAGAACGCTACGGTCACTACTCGAGCGACACCCCCGACTCGACGGCGGCGTGTGGTGGGCCCAGCTGGGCGGCTTTCACATGAACGTCCACAAGCTGCTCGAAAACGCGCTCTTCGAATGCGAGCTCTACCTCGGCCACGCGCTGACGTTCGGAGACCCCGAGGTTCGACGCATGGCCGAGCAGAACCTCGAGGGCTGCTACAACAAGCGCCTCCTCGAGGCGGCGCGATTCATGTGGATCGACGGTGTCGAACAGATGATGCGGGGCGAGTGGGCAGCGGCGGCGGAGACGCTGCGGCTCGCGGCCGCGAAGAAAGACGGCTGGGGCTGGGCGGTGAACTACGGCGATATCTGGCTCAGTGAGTCGGTGGCGCGACTCATTCACGGCGCCGAGCTCGCCGCGTGCAACGGGCCGGACGGTAGCGAAGGGGCGCAGTGGATCGCGGAGGCGGCGCGGCTTCTGGAGCGGGCCGTGGCGAGGTCCCACGAGTCGGGTGTCTTCGGGCCCGACGGTCATCCATGGGCTGCCGAGGTCGACGCCGCCCTCGCCGCGTACAGCCCGGGCGACAGCGGCACGAACACCGGCGACTGGCTCCGGGCGCTCAAGACACGGACCTTGTATTGGTGCGGCCAGGTGCTGGCCGGCGCGGCGCCCTTTCCGCCCAAGCCGAAACCCAGACGGGAAGACGCGGCCGCTCTGATCCGACGGCTACCCGGGCACAACCACTGAGTCGACACCACTCCCAACGGGCGACACCGACGGATAGGCGACGGCCGGCTTGGCCGAAAGGACCACCGACCCTCAGCGTGCGGTCGGGGGCGACCATAGATGGCCCGAGGTCGCTACGGCCGTCGCCGAGGGGCGCCCAGGCCGTGCCGTCCCACCACGCAATGTGGCTGAGCTCGGTATCGAGACCGAAGGCGCCGGTGGCGAAGACCGTCCCGCCCAAGACTTCGATCGAGGTCAAGGTCGCCGGCGTTTCGAAGAAGGTGAAGCCCGCGCCGAGAGGACGCCACTCGGTCTCACCCACCGCGCGATCGAGTTGACGGTGACACCGTCCACGCTGGGAAAGGTCCCCGCAAGGTAGATGTCATTGCCGCTCACCGCGACTTCACCGAGCAGGGGGTCGCCCACGGACGCCCAGCCGCCGTCTTGCAACCGAGCCACGGATGTCGGAGATCTACGCCAGCATCGATCCGTCAGAGAAGCAGGCGGCGCTGGCGAAGGTCGTCGAGATGGTGGGCTCACGCGCGGGCTGAACAACGAGTGGGAAAAGTGGTGGTGTGAAGGTGGTCGCGACGCAGAGCATCGCTCGCAAATAACTGAAATGACTTGGGTTGAGCGTCCCATACCGTGCCTCTCTGTGTCATTCCGTACCATTTAAAGGTACGCCCGCAGGTACACCCGAGACATTGTGCGAGCGCCGCCGTCCGTTCACCCTGGGATTCGAAGTGAGGCGTCCATCTGCACCCTCGAAGGCCGCGACTTAGAACGGGGCGGCTATGCGCAGGGCGATCGCGGGCGGCGTTGCGGTGCCTAGATGGTCGGCCAACCCGTCGACTTGACGAGGAAGGACAGGACCGCCAGTGTCGGCGAGTGAGTGGTTCCCGTCCCGATGCTGTCAGCGAGCCGGTTCAGACCGGGGCGCTCGAGGAGGCCCTCTTGGGCATCGAGGTGCCCGAGGCGACGAACGCGGAAGGTATCGACCTGAGCCAAATCCGAGCGCTCAGAGCGCTTACACCGACGGAACGGGTGCAGAGCCTCGTCACCATTGTCCGAAACATGCAGCGGTACCGTGCCAGCATCCGTACAGTTTGAGCCTCTTCGCATGCGGGCCACGCTTACCCGTCATGGTGTCGATTTCGTTGTGGTGGGTGGCTCGCAGCCTGGACGCTAGGCGTACCGTCGGTCACCGCGGATGTCGATATCGTGTTCGATCAGGATGAGACCAACATCGAGCGACTCGCCGCCGCACTCCAGGAACTCTCCGCCCTGTACCGCGACCCGATGGGCCGCCAGATTCGCCCAGAAGCAGCACGCCTCGCCTCGAAGACCGGCGGTGGACACCACCTACTCTCCACCGAAGCCGGAGACTTGGATGTGCTGAGAGAGTCGTCCGGATTCGACTATGCACGCCTTGTCAGAGAGGCGGTCGAGCTGGAGGTGGCGAATATGAAGGTGAAGTTTGCTCCGCTCCGATTGATCATCGAGATGAAGGAGCTTGCGGACCGTCCAAAGGACCGGGCCATACTGCCACTGCTGCGCGCGGCACTCGAAGAAACGCAGGATTAGGTCGCCCGCCTTCTTTCTCGATTAAGTTAAGCTAGCTCGATCTTAGCCTCGGGGCGAGGACGAGCCGTCGGCTCATGAACGCTTAGCCCACAGCCGGGCGAGGACCGCATCACCGTCGACGCTGTGTCCTGCGTCGAGGTCAGCGGCCGCTCGCTGCATCAGTCCGTTGAGCTTCTCCAAGTCCGCTTCGCTCAGCGACGGACCATCCGACTCTTCGAGCACGAGCTCGAACTCGGTTCCGTCCGGTAGGTCGAGAGGGACGTCCATCTTGAGGCGTCCGTTACGAACGATGGCCTTCAATCCCATCTCCGAGACACTACAACAGTGTTCAGTCCTTCATCAAGCCTATCTCCAAACGCGGGCGTTGGGGTCCCAGCGCGATCCGAGGGCCACCGTGGACACGCCCGACGCGGCGGTGAACGCCGATGGGACGGGCGCGCGACACTGACCAGCTCCTCATCCCGTCGGTCACACTCGGAATTGGCGCCCCGTCTACCCTCATGACCTTCGAACCCGTCGCAGGGCGCTTTCGATCGCTGCGTGTCCCAGACAATGAAATCCTGATGATCGACATTCCGGTCCCACGGCAGCTCGTCCGCGTCCGGTCTAGGCGTCTTGTTGTGGCCGACGTTTGACGCGCTCCTTTGGGGCGGACCAACAGGCGCTTCGCGCCCCGTTTCGTCGGGGGCGCGCCGACTCGCAACGCGACTTGACCGCGGCGGGGACCCGGCCCAACATCGCCTTGGTCCAGCGGGGCTCCACTCGGCGAAGGAAGGTATCCGGCGGGGCGGTCATGGCCCCACCCCGTCCGCTCGAGGTGCCGCTGGACGCGGGCCGCGTCGCGCTTAGCGGTGGCGATCGAGCAGCCTACGGCCTCGGCGACGGCGGCGAGCTCGTAGCCCTCGACGGGCCGGTGCACCCAACACGCGCGGACCCGGACCGGGGCTCGTCGAGCCGGGCGAGGGCCTCGGTGGCCTGCACCAGGTCCTCGGTCTCGTTCGTCCGTCCCATGATGCGAAACCCGATGGTCGCGACCCGCCGAGCGCAGTCGCGATACAGCCCCTCGAGGGTCGGCTCGGCGCCCACGACCCAAACGCTTGATAATCATCAAAGCTCGACGACCGGGAATGTCGTCGGTACAGCGGCGAAGGCATTTCGTTAGTTTCGGAACTCATCGGCGTGGGGCGTCGAGCGACGAATGATTGTCGAAGCAAGATTGATTGCGTTCAGGGACCCGTCGTCGGCATAGGGGCCGAGTGTCGCGAGGATTCTCACCATCGCCGCCCGCCACATCCCTCATGGAGCAGCTCCGCCGGAGGATTCGTCGGCGCGGCTACAGTCGTCGGACCGAGGATGCGTACGCGCGCTGGGTGCGCAGGTACGTGGCCTTCAGCGGGATGATCCACCCGAGCGAGCTCGGCGAGGCCGACGTCGAGCGCTTCTTGACGTCGCTCGCAAACGAGAGCCAGGTGGCGGCGAGCACGCAGAATCAGGCGCTGTCGGCAATCGTGTTCCTGTACCGCGAGGTGCTCGATCGGGAGCTGGCCTGGCTCGACGACATCGTTCGCGCGAAGCGACCGACCACGGTGCCGACGGTGCTGACTCCGAAGGAGGTGGGTCGGGTCTTCGAGCATCTCGACGGGACCCCGAAAATCGTGGCGCTGTTGCTATACGGCAGTGGTCTTCGGCTGATGGAGGCGCTGCGCTTGCGGCTGAAGGATGTCGATTTGGAGCGCGGCGAGCTTCGCGTGTGGAGAGGCAAGGGAGGTCGAAGTCGCGTCACGGTCCTGCCCGCGCGGTGGCGGAGCGTGGTCGGGGACCAAATGGCCCGCGTTCGCGACCAGCACGAACGCGATCTCGGTCACGGCGCGGGCTTCGTCGAGTTACCGAGCGCCCTCGGCGCCAAGCTGCGCGACGCCGGCCGGGAGCTGCGATGGCAGTGGTTGTTTCCGGCGACGCGGACCTATCGGCATCCCGAAACCCGGGAAGGAGACGGCATCATTTGCACGAGACGGTCGTGCAGCGCGCGGTCGCCCGAGCGGCGCGAGACACGGGCCTGTCGAAGCGGGTGACGTGCCATACCTTCCGCCACAGCTTCGCGACGCATCTGCTGGAAGGCGGCTACGACATTCGAACTGTGCAGGAGCTCCTGGGCCACCGCGACGTGCGGACGACCCAGATCTACACGCACGTTCTCAACCGAGGCGCGCGGGCGGTTCGAAGTCCTGCGGATGGGCTCGAGGCCCTGCTCGATAGGCCAGGTGGACGCGAAGACGACTGAGTGGTCTCATTGCCAATGTGAGGGCGGACGCCTCGTCCGGCGCTCTGCAGACCTGCAGATGTCGCTACGAAGACCCGGAGACACAGCCGCGGAGAGACCCGCGGGTGTAGCTATGCAGGGCTGAAGACGTCGCTACGCGGTCGAGCGTCGTGTCGAGGCCGACGTTTTCGTCGCTACGTAGATCGGGATGGACCGCTACCCAGTTCTTGAGACATATTGTTAAACGGCACTGGATAGCGACCCCCAACTTTGAAGTCCGATAAGGATTGCAGAACTAATGAGTCAAGTGCCAATCGGGACCGAGTGTCCACGCCCCTTTCTCCCATCTAAGGATTTCGCTGTGTCAAAAGCATTCTACGAAGCCCTTGGGTTCGAGAAACTGCTTGATGGCGAGGTGGCTATATTTCAGGTTGGATCAGGTCAATTCATCCTGCAGCAGTACTACCAAAAGGACTGGGCGGAGAATTTCATGATGCAACTGATGGTCGATGATCTTGATTCCTGGTGGGCACATATATCGGGTTTGGATCTTCCAGGCCGGTTTGATGTGCCGGAACCGAAGCCGCCAGCAATGCAGCCTTGGGGATTGCGCCTTGTTTACGTCGTGGACCCATCGGGGGTACTGTGGCATGTGGCCCAGTGGCCAGAAGCGGAGTAGTGCCGTCGACGTGGGTTTATCGTATCGAAGACCAGCGTTCGGCAGCGTCGTGGTGCCGTCTAACGAAGGGATGCAGCTGACAATCAAAAGCGTCACGCCCTTTGCATACCCAAAGGCCGCGCCTCTTTTGCTTGCAGCTGATCCCCGACGTTAGGCCGACATGGCTGTAGTCACCAGACGGGCTTGGAGATCACGAATGAAGGAACCGTATCTCAAGCAGTGGGAGGGTGAGATCGAGAAGCTGAGGT
This sequence comes from uncultured Myxococcales bacterium, assembly GCA_964519665.1. GTDB lineage: Bacteria > Myxococcota > Kuafuiibacteriia > Kuafuiibacteriales > Kuafuiibacteriaceae > JANQQN01. Next base: position 90,239 of record CAZFIV010000014.1, on the reverse strand, counting down.
CGATCCTTCTCGACTGCGGGCTTGATGAGGAACGGAAGTGGGGAAAGCCGTGCTTCATGCTCAAGGGAAGCAACGTGGCGATCATTCAGCCCTTCAAGGCGCAGTGCTCGTTGATGTTCTTCAAAGGCGCCCTCCTTCAGGACACACATGACCTGCTTCGCAGCCAGGGGAAGAACACGCGGTCAGCTATGCGGCTGGAGTTCACGAGCGAGGACCAGATCAAGAAGACCGTGGTGAGGTCCTACGTGATGCAGGCCATCGCGGTCGAGAAGGCTGGGCTCACCGTCGACTTCAAAGCCAGGGACGAGCTAGAACTCCCTCAGGAACTGGTTGCGTTGATGGAGAAGGACCGCGACCTTGACAAGACGTTCCGCGACCTGACTCCTGGGCGGCAGCGAGCGTACGTCCTTCACTTCACGGGCGCGAAACAGTCGAAAACACGGACCTCGAGGATCGAAAAGTGCATCCCCAAGATACTTGCAGGCAAGGGGCTGAATGACCAGTCGAGTCGAATACCTCGGCCGGGCACGCGTGAGGTGCGGCCTAACAAGCGCTTGCAGCGGACGGTCCGCTGCGCGGACTGCCGCTGAACCGCAACAACGTTATGTGCCTACAGAGGAGACACTACGATGCCGAAGTTGATCCCAGTTGATGTCTCGAAATGCTCACTCGACATCTTTCGCGACCTCTCGATCAAGCCGCGCGAACGAAGACCTGGCCCTCCCGAGAGAATTGACGGAATGACTGTTGGTATATTTACCCTTACCGGAGATGCTCCGCACAACGGCGAGATGCACCCCGATGGCGACGAGATCCTACACGTCGTTTCGGGAAAGGTGAGAGTTTCGTACGATTCATCACCCGATGAAGACCTAATACTTGGGCCGGGCGACACGTGCATCGTTCCAAAGGGAGAGTGGCACAAGGTTTCGCTGATTGAAGAAGCGAGGTTTATACACATCACGCCCGGACCGAACGGCGACCACCGACCGCTCGAAACAGACGGCACATAACATGAAGTCGAAGCGGATAAAGGAACCTGTCACTCGGCTTGCTTTCGCAACCCAAGTGCCAGAACCGCTTTGCCGCTTAACTTGGTTTTGGGCCGACTTGGCGTTGGGGCGAGCGCCCTACTGAGCTGAGTTTGGGGTCCTAGACGTTTGATACCGATCAGAAAGCGATACTTCTCTGCCTTCGTTAGTTCCGTGACGACTTCAATCCGTGGTTTCCTGTTGTCGGCAGAGAGATGTGCCACCTTCTCGCCGTCAACGAAGACGCCTACATGGGCGCCATAGGCGTCGGGACGTGAATGCACGAGGAGCAGGTCCAGTGCCTTTGGCTTTGTGACTCTTTCCGTGGAGACAGCATCTTCCCAGAGGTCGCTGGACCGGAAGTTGGGTATGTCGAGCCCGTAGTAGCGAAGGAACTCGTAGGCAAAGACCTGGCAGTTGGCTCCCTGTCTCAGGTCGCGGCCGAGCTGGGAGCCAGGAAAACTGGCTCCATTGTAGGTCAGGTCGACGAGATGCTCGGGGATTTTAACATTGCTTTGCCTTGGGGTGCGGCAAAGCTACCATGCATCGGTTTGGTTGTTCGATGGGGCGGCCCAACAGACCGTTGCAGCTGACGGGGCCGGCCCACCCCGAGCAAGCTCGATGATTGGGCTGGCCGGCCCCGCAGCTGAACGCTATGGTGTTCGACCGACTATCCCACAGCCGGTCATGGAGAGATGGTCGCCGTGCTTCATTGGGTGCGGGTCGACCTGCACCTGACGGAGGCGCCACCGCCGCGGACGTAGTTGACGTCCGTGCACAAACGTGCATACAAACTCCACATGGAGCTTGAGTGGGACGAAGCGAAGGCATCGGCGAACCTGCTCAAGCACGGAGTCGCGTTCGCGGATGCTATAGGTGTGCTCGAGGACCCAGAGGCTCTCACCGTTCAGGATGACAGCGATGATGAGGAGCGATTCGTGACGCTGGGCTTCGATCTTCTCGGCCGTCTTCTTGTCGTGGTCTACACGTGGCGGGGCGAGGTCGTTAGGCTCATTTCAGCTCGCAGGGCTTCAGCACGAGAGCGGCGCGCGTACTCAAAGGGGCAAGAATGAAGGACGAATACGATTTCTCTGACGCGAAGCGCGGACCGGTCCTGCCGACCCCGGCGGGGAAGACTCGAATCACCATTCGCCTGGATGATGACGTTTTACAGTGGTTCCGGGATGCTGTGGACGAGCAAGGGGGAGGCAACTATCAGACTCTCATCAACCTTGCTCTTCGGGAGCATATATCAAATCAAAGGGAGCCTCTGGAAGAGACACTCCGACGTGTCCTCAGAGAAGAGCTCAGGAGCGCAGGGTAGGTCGCTCGGCGGCCATTTTTTGACTTCTCGGCTGGCTGGTCAGATTTCTGCGTTTCTCAGGGTAATCGTTCAGCCCCCCGGCTTGACGTGCCATCGGGGGGATCGACGCGGCGATCTGATCGTGATCTAAGATCGATGTGGCCCTCAAGCGTCCACATGGCGATGCGGAAGCCGATGCCCGTGTCGCGGAGCTGAAGGCCGCGCTCGCCCAACGCGACGCGGAGGCTGTAGCGCGCGAGGAACGGCTCGCTGCTCAGGACGCCCGAATCGCCGAATTGGTGGAGCAGGTGACCCGCCTGGTGGCGCAGGTTGAGGCCCTCACCGAGAAGCTGGGCCAAAACTCGAAGAACTCGCATCTTCCGCCGTCGAGTGATGGGCCCGGCGGGGGCTCCGCCGGGAAGCGCAACGCCGAGAAGCCGAAGAAGAAGTCGAAGCGAAAGCGCGGTGGGCAACCAGGGCACCGCGGTTCTCATCGCGAGCTTCTCCCGCCGGAATGCGTGGACACGGTGGTCAACTTCTTCCCCAAGGTCTGTCTTGGTTGCTCTGCTGATCTCGCGGAGGCCGCCGACCCATCGCCCTTGCGGTACCAGCTTCTCGACCTTCGCGATCACCGCCCGCACCTCACGGAGTATCGACGCCATGAAGTCGAATGCCCACGGTGCGGTGGGCGCACAGTCGCCGCGTATGACCCTTCGATTCCATCGTCGGCCTTCGGTCCATGCCTGACGGCGGTCGTCGGGCTCCTTACAGGCGTGTATCATCTCAGCCGCCGCAAAGCTCAGCGCTTGCTGCGCGAGCTGTTCGGGATCTCGGTCTCCCTCGGCGCCCTCAGCGCGATGGAGCGCCGGGCCAGCGAAGCCCTCGAGAGCGCGTACGAGGAAGCGAAGCGCGAAGTCGAGCATGCCGGCGTAAAGCACTCCGACGCAACCAGCTGGGCCCGCAGCGGCACGCTCATGTCGCTGTGGACGATCGCGACGATAGCAGCCACCATCTTCGGCATCTTCAAGGACGGGGCCCGGGATACCGTCCGCCCGTTCTTCGGCGGACGTCGCGGCATCCTGGTGAGTGACCGCGCCTCGATCTTCACCTTCTGGAAGATGGCGTATCGCCAGGTCTGCTGGGCGCATCTCATCCGGAAGTTCATCTCCTTCTCCCAGCGCGACGGGCCCGCAGGCAAGGTGGGGCACGAGCTACTCGAGTACGCGAGCTTGGTGTTCGAGTACTGGCATGGATTCAAGGATGGAGATCTGACCCGCGAAGAGCTTCAAACCTGGCTTCAGCCGGTCCAGCGCGAGCTGGAGCGCGCACTCGTGTGCGCGGCGAAGGCCGATATCGATCGACTCTCCGGCTCGTGCGCCGACATCCTCGCGCACCGCGAAGCGCTGTGGACCTTCGCCATCCACGAGGACGTGGAGCCGACCAACAATCACGCGGAGCGCGAGCTCCGCAGCTTCGTGTTGTGGCGCAAGGGCAGTTTCGGCAGCCAGAGTGAGCGCGGCGAGCGTTTCGCGGAACGGCTGATGACCGTGGCGCACACCGCACGTAAGCAGGGCAAGGCGGTCTTGGACTTCCTGGTGAGCAGCGTGGTCGCTCATCTCGACGGAACGACACCGCCGAGACTCATCAACACCTCCGTGGCGGGCTGATCAAACTTCCGACTTCGAGCGCCGACCGAGCGCCGGGAAGTAGCGAGCCATGTTGCGCTCGCCCACGCAGCGAACCTTGCCCTCGGCCCGGAGTTTCGACATCGGCCGCTGCAGGCTGCGCAGGGGCAAGCCGAGCTCTTCCGCGAACACGGTCATCGATTCGCCGGATCGTTCGCATACGACCGCATGAAGTCGCTCCTTTACCTCGGCGATCTCCGACGCAGAACGACGTGGCCCAGTCTGTGTAGTCTTGAGTCGCTGGGGGCCTCGCCTGCGAAGCGCGCCCGGAGCGTGCGACAGCGCTCGCGCGAACGCGTCGTCCAGCGCGGCATGGGCGACACTGCGGGCATCGTTGACGTACCTAGCAACCAAGGTTTCGATCGCATCGGCCAGTTGTTCCGGGGTGTTCGGTTTCTCCTGGGAAGCCATGCCCTCCGGTCGCATGGGTCCGGCTTCGGATTCAATCCGGGCCGTGAACGGTTACTTCTCAGGGGTCAACGACACGCAGTGTTGGATGGACCGTGCCGAGAGGGCGAGCCCCTCCACACACGGCGCCATTTCCAAAGTAGTTTCGGAGCTTTACGGCCCGCTGGCGTCTGCGGCGGCGTCGATGCAAGCTGTATGGTACGTGATGGTGCGTGACGCGGACCAAGGAGCAGCAGCACTGGCCGGCGTGGTGAGACTGGGATGTCGAGCTGACACCGCACGTCGAGCGCCGGATGGAGGGCCGTGGCTTCAGCGAGGTCGACCTGCGGAAGATGCTGCAGGATGCCAAGGACCTCAACGAGGACAAGGTTGTCGGCTGCTGGGCAGTCGGCACGCGGCACGAGAAGCGGTCTTGGACCGTCATTGTCGAACCCGATCCGGACGTCGAGCTGTTGGTCGTCGTTACGGCATTTCCCGATGAGTAACTCGTAATGAAGCGCTGCTATCTTGAAGTAACATTCCGCCGCGGTAAGGCCTTCGCGGCGTACTTGTATCTCCCGCGAGCTACGGACGTGCGGAGCGCTCGTGTCGAGCGTGTCGATGACTTCCTCGTTGTAGACTTTTCTGAGGACGGCTCTCCGATAGGTATCGAGATTCTAGACCCGGCCGCTGTCCAGCTCGCTCCGTTGAATAGTCTTCTTGAGAAACTCGGAGCCAGGCCGGTTGAGCCGGCAGACCTGGCGCCGCTCTTGGCCGCCTGACTGAGCTGGTGCGGGCCATCCAACAACACATTGCAGTCTGACGGGCGGATTCGCCGCCCGCAGCTGAATGTGAGCGTTATGAAACTCGGCGTAATAGGCGCAGGACACCGCGCGCCGAAGCGAAACCTGCTTGGGCTTCTTCGCGTCGCGTGCGACCAGCTCGTCCGCGAGTTCAAGTAGATCGTCGCCGATCAGGCTCCAGGAGTCGAGACCGACCTGTGCTTCCCGTCGAAGACGGGCGGCTACCGGCTCGCCTCGGATCTGCGAGGACTGCGGGATTCCTAAGACGCTGACCTCGAAGGCGTTTCGAAGGACGTACAACGACCTCTGTCGGCAAGCCGGGGTGACCGGCTTGGTGCTGCGGTCGATGATCGGTCACTCCGACCAGCGGATGTCCGAGGTGTACGCGAGCATCGACCCGTCGGAGAAGCAGGCAGCGCTGGCCAAGGTAGTCCGGATGGTGGGCCGATGAGGGGGCCGAGCAAAGTCGTGGGAAGACTGGTGGGATGGAGCGTTCGACCGCGCCAACGCGTCAGCTCCGTTTTCCAAGCCGTCGGCGTCGGCTTAAGAGTGATCCACCTGCGGCCAGATCGTGATCCACGTTTGGCGGTAGAGCGCCAATGCGCGACGTCGGGATAGTGATCCACTGCCGTAGGGATTCGATGCCGCGTCATTTGACAGGGAGTCGTACGCGATCAAAGCTCATGGCGATCATCGCGACCAAAGGTGGCGGTGACTTGCAGTTGCCGCGCGGCAACACCGAATATGCGTCGTCGCGTGCGACGCCTGCTCGATGACGTCGGCGGCAGTCGCCTGACTCGCAATCCAAATTGCAGAACCGTGCAGCACGGTATGCAGGTAAAATTGCATGCGTGCGAATAGCCTCTGCTACAGCCCCTGTAAAGGCGCTACGCGCCTGCTCCACTTCGTTCCGCCCCTTCGGGTGACAGGGGCTTCCGCTCCGGCTGAGAGCTCGTTATGGCGGGAAGGGGACCTTCCCGCCTGTATTCAGGCGGCCCATATCGACACCGATGGGATCGTCGTCCTCCTCTTCAGAGCGACCATGACAACGACGGATTCTCCTCAGGGAGCACAGGGGCACCGGTGATTCCGGTGGAAGTCGCCCCCGAATTGATCGTTGGCGAGACCGAGTCTCGGTTTTTTCGGGTGGATCAGTATCCCGCCGCCAGACGCATCACTGATGGCCTCGCCAGTGGATCTCTCAGAACGCCGAAGTGGATCAGTCTTAAGCCGCCGCCGAAGTTCCAAGCGGTTCCAAGATGTTGGGAGAACGGGCACAGCTGGATTCGAACCAGCGACTTCCACCGTGTGAAGAGTGACACGGGCCTCGGAATCACTCGGGATTCGCGTGTTTTCAGCCACTTACCTGACACGGAGCGTCGCATGCCGTGTGCTGCTGACACGCGAAAGCGGGACCCGAACCGGGACCCTGGGAGCCCGTCCTGGCGGAGCCCTCGGTCTTGACTTAGTCCGTGACTTAGCTAGATAATCAAAAATGGCCGAAGTGAACATCCATGAAGCCAAGACCCATCTCTCCAAGCTCCTGCAGCGGGTGCTGTCGGGGGAGCAGATTGTCATCGCGAAAGGTGGAAAACCGATCGCGCGCTTAGTGCCATACGAGCAATCACAACAACGGAACTTCGGTGTCGACCGTGGTCTTTTCGAGGTGCCCGACGACTTCGATGCTCCGCTGGACCCAGATACGTTGGCGAGCTTCGAGTAATGCGGTTCCTTCTTGATACTCACTGCTGGCTCTGGCTGCAAACATCCCCGGAGCGGATTCCTGCCGATTCGCTTGAAGCGCTGTCGTCGACAGAAAACGACCTCTTCCTGTCGGCCGCGAGCGCGTGGGAGATCGCCATCAAGTACGCGCTCGGGCGTCTGCCGCTTCCACACCCCCCCCACCAGTACGTGCAATCGCGAATGGTGACTTCAGGCACGGCACCGTTGCCCATCGAGATCCGGCACGCCGTTCACGTAGCAAGCCTTCCTGCGCATCATCGCGATCCGTTCGATCGGCTGCTCATCGCGCAGGCCCAACTGGAAGAGCTGACGCTCTTGACGGCCGATGCCCAGCTGTCAGCCTACGACGTCGAGCTTTGGTGCATCTGACCGGTCGAGCCGGGTGTCTGCTCGATACGGGCAACACGCTCGGTCGCGACATCGCCGAACTTCTCCAGCTCCCCTGCATTGTAGGCTACGCCAATGCGTGCCGCATGCTTGGGCAACAGCTTCGCGAACGCTACCCCGCGCCGCCCTCGCCGCGTTCGACCGAGGCTGTACCCTGGGCAACCAATGGGCCTGCGACCTTCGAAAGGCTAAGTAGCTATGGGCACAGCTGGATTCGAACCAGCGACTTCCACCGTGTGAAGATGGCACTCTAACCGGACTGAGTTATGCGCCCAAGTGCCGCAGTATTGTAAGCATCGCCGCCTTCCTGCCAAGCAAAATCGACGGCCGCCGACCGAATCCTTGGCCGGAGCGACGGCGGTCGATCAAGCGGCGGCGGCGCCTTGGGACTGGTGTTGGGCCCGCCAGCGAGCGACGAGGAGGCGGTCGTCGGGGTCTTGGAGCTCGGGGAGGGCCTCAAAAGGGTCGTCGGAGGGGTCGTCCAGCTCTGCTAAGGCGACTGCTTCTAGCAGCTCGTGGCGGGCCTCGTCGAGCCGGCGCTGGTAGCTGGGCGCTCGGGCGTTGCGGTTGATGTTCTCGGCGAGCCGGATGACGGTGTTGGCTTCGAATGCCCGCTGGAGGGTCTCGAGGGTGTGATTGAGCTCGTCGCGCTGGTGGAGGGCGCGCTTGAGAAGGGAGCGACCGCCCCGAAGGTCTTCTTCGAGCTCCCGCACTCGGCTTTCCGCCTGGCGCTTGGACGACAGGCACCGAAGGGCGTGCGGTTCGGCGCCGGCCCGGGCCGCCTTTTTCGCCGAGTAGTGCAGGCGGGCGACCTCGGCCCGGCCGTCGGTCAAGCGAGCGTTCATCGACTGCACCCGGCGGGTGAGCTCGGTGATATTGACGCTCACCTTCGCGAGTTGCCGTTCGAGGTCGACGACCTCCGCCGCGTGCAGGCGGACGGGGTCGAGGAAGCCCAACTTGCGGGCAATGGTACGACCGAGGTGTTTTCTCCAGGTCATGAGCGGTAGTCCTCCGGATTCAGGCCGAGTTCCCTGATCTTCTGCTGCAAACTCTGGCGCACCATGCCGATGGCTTCCGCGGTTCGCGAGATATTGCCCCCATGGTTCTCGAGGGCCTTGGCGATGTACGAGCGTTCGAACGCCAGGACGGCTTCTTTCTTGGCCTCGGCAAAGGTCACGCCCGGCATCGGGGCGGCGCCGGCCGGGGCGACGCCCTGGCTGGCTCCCAGCATGAGGTCGTCGGGCTGGATCGTATCGCCCGAGGCCATGACCGCCGCCTGCTCGACCACGTTGCGAAGCTCGCGAACGTTGCCGGGCCAGTGGTGACTCATCAGCACCTGAAGGGTGGCCGGGGAGACCTTCATTTTTTCACGCCCCAAGCGGTCGGCGATCAGGTTCAAGAACCGATCGGTGAGGGCGGGGATGTCTTCGCTACGCGCGCGCAACGGAGGCAGTTTGGTTTGAACGACCTTCAACCGGTAATAGAGGTCTTCGCGGAACTGGTTGTTCTTGACCTCCAACTCGAGGTCGCGGTGGGTCGCGGCGACCACCCGCACGTCGAGGTCGATCGGTTGGACGCCGCCGACGCGCTCCAGCTTTCGCTCCTGCAAGACGCGCAGGACCTTCGCTTGCGTTTCGAGCGGCATGTCGCCGATCTCGTCCAGAAAAATCGTCCCGCCGCTGGCCGCCTCGAAGCGTCCGACCCGGCGGGCGTCAGCGCCGGTAAAGGCGCCCTTTTCGTGGCCGAAGAGCTCGCTTTCGACCAGCTCGCGGCTGATGGCGGCGCAGTTGACGGCGATGAAGGGCCGGTTGCGGCGGGGGCTGCGGTGGTGGAGCGCCTGCGCGACCAACTCTTTGCCGGTGCCGCTCTCACCGCGAACCAGGACCGTCAGGTCGGTCTCCGCGACCTTCTTGATGGTTTCGAAGATCTTCTTCATCTCGGGGCCGGAGCCGATGAGCGCGCCGAAGCCATACTCGCGCTCGATGCGCTCGAGCAGCAGCCGATGCTCGCGCTGCAGTCGGGTGTGGTCGAGCGCCCGACGAACGACAAGCCGGATTTCGTCGTTGTCGAACGGCTTGGGCACGTAGTCGATCGCGCCCTTCTTCATGGCCTCCACCGCGACCTTCTCGTTTCCGTGGGCGGTGATCATGACCACGGGCGTTTCGCTGCGGTGGGCTCGCGACATCTCGAGCACTTCCATGCCCGAGGGGCCCTTACCGAGCGCGTTGTCGGTGATGATGAGGTCGTAGTAGTACGACTCGATCTGCGCGATGGCTTCGGTACCGTTGCCGGCCTCGTCGACTTCGTAGCCTTCCTTTTTGAGGAGGCGGGACACCGCGAGCCGGATGGCGGCCTCGTCTTCGACGATGAGTACACGGTTGATCATGCGTTGACTCCCGGTTTCCGAACGCGAGGCAGCGTGACGATGAACGTCGTGCCGACCGCTTCTTGGGAATGCACCTCGATACGACCGCGGTGGCTCTCGACCAATTTCCGCGTGATCGCGAGGCCGAGGCCTGTGCCGTGGGCCTTGGACGTGTGAAAGGGCTGAAATATTTGCCCGACCTTCTCTCGGCTCATGCCCATGCCGTTGTCCCGAACCTGGAACCACACCTCGGTGCCGGCGAGATTCTGCCCGGCCTCGATGGTGAGCACGGCGTCCGGAGTCTCCTCCATGGCGTCGAGCGCGTTGCTCACCAGGTTGATGACCACCCGCCGAAGTTTGTCGGCGTCGCCGTTAAGCCGCGTGTCGCCGGTGATCTGTTGGTCGACCCGCACGGTCTGCCGTTCGAACCGGTCGCGGAACGTCTCGAGGGCGGATTCGATGACGTCGGACAGCGATGTGGACTCCGTCTCGACCGGCTCTTCCTTCGCGTACCGTAGCAGGTGGGCGATCGAGCGCTCGACCCGGTCGAGCTCGTCGATGGCGATCCGGGCGTACTGCGCGTTTTCGGGGTCACTGGGATCCTCGCCGATCTGCTGCACCAACGACTTCGCGGCGGTGATCGGGTTGCGGATCTCATGAGCGATGCCCGCGGACAGCCGTTCGAGCGAGCGCGCGTGCTCGCCTTCGGCGATCTGGCGCTCCTGCAACACCTGTTGCGGCAGTCGAAGTTGCATCTCTTCCTCGAGGTATCGCCGCCGCAGATCGGGCGCGATGATCGCGAAGTATCCTTGCCGGGCTAGGAAGATCCCCCACATGGTGGCGATGATCAGGGCGACCCCGACGTTTCCGCTCGCAACGACGAAAAAGAGGATCGTCATCACATAGACGATCGTGTGACCGAAGAAGCTCACCCGCTTCTGAGCGGCCCGTTCGGCCTCTTCCATGGCCTGCTCCTGCGGCGTCAGCAAACGTTCGGGAGCTCGTGTGTAGCGCCCCCGTTGGCGATGTGCGCGTTGTTGGGCGGCCCACTGTTGCGTGTGCATCGGTCTAGGAGTTTCCATCGCATAGTTTGGCATGGGCGTCATAGCTGGATGCCAAGCCGGCACCCGCCTGGCTTGGCCGAACTGGTTCCCCTGATCATCCGGACTCCTCATCGTTGGGCGGGGCAGACGGGCCATGGGGTTTTGCGTTCGATTGCGGCGGGGGGCCATCCGGATGTTCCGGTGGGAACCGTGGGCGGTAGCGGGGCATCGGCCGACATGCGACCGATTTCAGCACGGGTCGTGCCAACGCCATGGCTCAGTCATCACGGATATATGGGGGCCAAATGCAGGTCGTTTACTGCGGTGGCCAAGGGTAAGAGGTGCAGCCGCGCTGCTGCATGCAGGGCTCGTGAGGACCGCGATCAGACGGTGTGGGGTTACCGGGAGAACCCTTCCATCTGATAGTGCGCTTCGATTCGCTTAAGGGCGAGGACCATCGCGGCCAGCCGCGCCGACATCTTCTGGCCCACGAGATATCGTCCTGAATCGTAGTCGGGCGCCACCCGGCGCCGGTCATCCGCGATGTCGCGTACGAGGCGATAGTTGTACCGAACGGTTCGCTCGATGCGCGCTTTCATGTCCGTCCGGCTCCAGCGCTCCACCCGCTTGTTCTGAAGCCACTCGAAATACGCAGACAAGACGCTGCCAGCGTTCGCCACGATGTCGGGGATCATGCCGATGTCCTTCGCTTCGAAGACCTCGTCGGCATCGGGCGTGCACGGACTGTTGGCGCCTTCGGCGACCAGCGCGGCCTTGACCCGTTCGGCTCGAGCGCCATCGATGGTGGCGCCGAGGGCGGCGGGAACGAAGATGTCGGTCTCGACGTCCCAGAAGTCTTCGAGCGAGAGCTTTTGCGCGTGTGGATAGCCGCTCACCGACTGCCTGGGATAAATGCTGAGGCGGTCGGTATACGCGACGAGTTCGGCGATATCGATGCCCTCGTCATCGATGATGGCTCCGGCGCCATCCAGCACGGCGACCAGCTTGGCTCCGCGCCGAGTGAGCTCGGAGGCGACCGCGCGGCCGACGTGTCCGAAGCCTTGCACGGTCAATCGGGCCCCCTGCAGCATCCGGCCTCGGGCCTGAAACCACTCTTCAACGCAACTTGCAACGCTCCACCCCACCGCGAGGCGATGGGCGGAGGTGCCGCCGATGTCTTCCGATTTGCCGGTGACCACCCCTCGCATCGCGTGAGGCTCGTGCTCGCCATCGGTAAATTGGCGGAGCAGCCACGCCATGACCTCCGGGTCGGTGCCGACGTCGGGGCCGATGATGTCGCGGTCGGGGCCGACCAGCGGTTTGAGCTTGTACATATAGCGCAAGCTGACCGCCATCAACTCTTCGCGGCTGTGCCGCCGCGGGTCGATCTCGACCCCGCCCTGGGCGCCGCCGAAGGGAACCTCGGTGATCGCGGTCTTCCAGGTCATGGCCGCGGCGAGACTCTTCGCGTTGTCGAGGGTAGCGTGCTGGTGATAGCGGGCACCACCTTTGTAGGGACCTCGCGCTTGGTTGTGCTGAACTCGATGCGCGCGAAAGCGCACCGGTCCGCCGGGTTCGAGCCGAAACAGGCGGTTGTCTTCGAGTCGAACAACCCCGTCCTGCAGATGGATCTCACCTCGACGCAGCAGCCCCACCGGCACGATGTACGCACCGTCGGGCAAGGGTGTCAGCGCTTGCATGGGGATCCGTGAAGGAAGCAGCGCAGCGTACTTATCGTGGCGCGCAGCCGAGACGGGCAGCAGCCGGTCCTGCAGAGGGGTGGTGATATGGAACGTGTGTTCGTAATCGGGCTCTTCGAGCTCGAGTCGAACCCTGGCGTCCAAGTCAACCAGGTCTGCGGCGTGGTGAAAGAGCTCCATCGCCTCGGAGTAGCGGCCCACCCCTTCGGAGCTGGTGAGCATGCAACACGTATCGAATGGGAGATTCGCGGCTGTCGAGCGCTGAGAAAGCAGTTTTCCAAAGCTGTCACAGACGTTTCCTCACTGCCTTCGCGCCGTTTCGTCGCCGAAAATCGGACGTCCAAGATGTGTCAGCTCGACTTCGAAGACGAGACGTTCCAAGGTCATCGCATGAGTTTTGAGCTGAGGTCATCCGAACGCGTGGGGCGGCGCCCCGGACCGGTCGTAGTCGTGGTCATGGACGGCGTCGGCGTAGGCCGCGCCGATGAGGGCAACGCGGTCCACCTCGCGAGAACGCCCACCCTCGACCGGCTGCGGGACCGATATCCTTACCGCGTCCTTCGGGCGCACGGTACGGCGGTGGGGTTGCCGAGCGACGACGACATGGGCAACAGCGAGGTGGGGCATAACGCCCTTGGAGCAGGCCGAATTTTCGCTCAGGGCGCCCGTCTGGTGAACGAAGCGATCGCTGACGAACGGATCTTTCGGGGCACGACGTGGACGTCGCTCGTCGAGCGAGTCGTTGAGCGTACGGCAGCGCTCCACTTCATCGGGCTGTTGTCGGACGGCAACGTCCACAGCCACATCGAGCACTTGAAGGCGATGATCAGCAACGCCCATCAACGTGGCGTCCAATCGATCTTCGTTCATGCGCTCCTCGATGGCCGGGATGTCGGGGAGACGTCGGCGCTGACCTACGTCGACGATCTCACCGCTTTCCTCGACCGGTTCGAAGGTACCGAAGGGCGACGTTATCGAATCGCGTCCGGCGGCGGTCGGATGGTGATCACCATGGACCGGTACGAAGCCGACTGGAGCATGGTCGAGCGGGGTTGGAAGACGCACGTTCACGGAGAGGGGCGGCGGTTCTCGTCGTGTCGCGAAGCGATCGAAACCCTGAGGGCCGAGACGCCGGGGGTTACCGACCAGAATTTGCCGCCGTTCGTTATCGGTGACGCCGAAGGTCCGGTGGGCCCGATCCGTGACGGCGATGCGGTCGTGTTCTTCAACTTCCGCGGCGACCGAGCCATCGAGATCAGCAAAGCTTTCGAGCAGGATGACTTTCGCCCCTTCGACCGCGGGCAGCGACCCGATGTCTTCTATGCGGGCATGATGCAGTACGACGGTGACGAGAAGATTCCCAATGAGTTCTTGGTCGACCCGCCGGCGATCGACCGAACCCTGGGCGAATATCTGGCGAGAAACGGGGTCACCCAGTTCGCCTGCTCAGAGACACAGAAGTTTGGCCACGTCACCTACTTCTGGAATGGCAACCGAAGCGGAATGTTCGACGAGAAGCTCGAGAAGTATGTCGAGGTTCCGTCCGATCTCGGGGCGTTCGAGTGGCGTCCGTGGATGAAAGCCTACGAGATCACCGAAGCGACGATCGACGCCATTGCCAGCGGCCAGTTTCGTTTCATGCGAATCAACTACGCCAACGGAGACATGGTCGGTCACACCGGTGAGCTGGAGGCGACGATCATCGGCGTGCAGACGGTGGACCTCATGCTCGCCCGATTGGTTGCCGCGGTGCAGAAAGCCAACGGCGTCGTTCTGATCACCGCCGATCACGGTAACGCTGACGAAATGTTCATGTGGGACGCCAAGAGACAGGCCTACCAGCAGAAGTCCGATGGCAGCCTGCAGCCCAAGACGAGCCATACTTTGAATCCGGTGCCCCTGTTCGTGGTGGGCGAGGGGCTGACGCTCAGACCGGATTTGGCGGACGCAGGCATAGCCAATCTGCCGGCAACATGCCTCGAGCTGTTGGGCTACACACCCCCGCTGGATTTCGAGCCCAGTCTGCTGGCCTGATCCTCCCACCTGCTACATGGATGCCCTCAACATCTCGTAAGGCCGGGTACGTCGTTGCTCCATTAGGGGACCTTCCGATATAGGATGAGGACGAGGTCTCGCGCGCCCGGGCCCGATAGACGTGCCAAGCCAGCACGCTTGGCTCGGCATCCAGGTATCGCCGAGCGAAGCGTCGTGGCCTGTCACCACAGGTATTCCTTATGCTGATCACGAGTGCATCCAAACGGACAAACCTAGGCCTCCTCGCGAATACGCAGTACGACCTCCCGGCTGGTTTGGTCGTGTTCCTGGTGGCGCTGCCGCTGTGTCTGGGCATCGCCTTAGCGTCCAAGGCGCCCCTGTCGTCGGGCATCATCGCGGGGATCGTCGGCGGCATCGTCATTCCCTTGTTCAGCCGGTCAGCATTGAGCGTCAGCGGTCCGGCGGCCGGTCTTACCGCGGTGGTTGTGCTCGGCATCGACCGGCTCGCTGAAATGGCGAAGGCGTCCCCTGCGCTCATCGGTCATCCCGAGTGGGCGGGAAACGAAGAGTTGCTCGCCAAAGCGGCGGCCGATGGTGAGTTCTTAAAGTACGCGTTCGGCGGATTTCTGGTCGCGACGGTGCTCGCGGGTTTGATGCAGATCGGGTTGGGCGCGGCCCGGGCCGGGGGACTCGGTGAGCTGGTCCCGTCGTCAGTGATCAAAGGGATGCTGGCGGCCATCGGCATCATTCTGATCCTCAAGCAGATCCCGCACGCAGTCGGATACGACGCGGCCAACTTTGCCTCCGTGGCGTTCGATGCCAACGAGGCCGAGAACACGTTCACCTTGTTTTGGCATGCCCTATTCCGGCTCCAGTGGGGCGCGGTGATCATCAGTGCGGTCTCGTTGGTGATTCTCTTCGGCTGGGAAAGGACGCCTCTAAAGAACGTCACCTTTCTACCGTCGGCGCTGGTCGTGGTGGTTCTCGGTGTCGTCCTCAACCAGTCGTTCAGGCAGTTCGCACCCGACCTGTACCTCGACACGACGCACTTGGTCGACCTCGGCCTTTCGGAAGGCGGGACTTTCTTCGGCTCCTTGCCCACTCCCGAATGGTCTTTTATCGGACGCAGCTACATCTTCGAGCTCGCGGTCACCATCGCTCTCGTCGCTTCTATCGAGACCCTCCTGTGCGTGGAAGCCGTGGATCGACTCGACCCCTTCCGTCGCCGCACGCCGACCAGCCGCGAGCTGGTGGCGCAAGGTATCGGCAACACGGTGAGCGGCTTGATCGGCGGCTTGCCGGTCACTTCGGTGATCGTTCGGTCGAGTGCCAACGTGAGCTCGGGTGGCCGCACCCGGATGGCCGCCATCTACCACGGAGTCTTCCTTCTTCTCGCGATGGTGTTCCTTACTCAGCTGCTGACGTTGATTCCGCTCGCGTGTCTCGCGGCCATCTTGCTGCAGGTCGGTTACAAGTTGGCGCGGCCCCGCTTGCTTCGAACCATGTTCAGATACGGGCCCGATCAGTTCGTTCCGTTCATGGTGACCATCGTCGCCATCATTCTGACCGACCTGCTCAAGGGCGTCGTCATCGGTCTCATCATCGGCATCATCTACGTGCTTCGACACAAGACGAACGCCGCGTTCTCGGTGGCGCGACGACCGGGCCGAGTGGCGATCAAGTTCAACAAAGACGTGTCGTTCATTCACAAGCCGGCGCTGGTCACCGTGCTCCGCGACATCCCAGACAATACCGAAGTCATCATTGACGGCACTCCGGCCGAATTCATCGATTTCGACATCAAGGAGGCCATTCAACAGTTCGAGGCCGGCGCGCCGTTCCGAGGTATCCAGCCTGACATTCGAGGGATCCGCTTCCGAGCCGAAGCGGATGGAACCCCTAGGAAGCGTGAACGTCGTCCGATTAATCCGGTCTTGGACCACGATGGGTCTCCATCCGAGCTCCTCGACTTGAAGGACTCCGACCGCGCGGCCTGATCCGTCTCGACATCCCGACCGCCGGTCGCTCAAGTCCTGGCATTTGCCGCAAAGCCCACTAAAGACCAGGGCAGTGCGGGTCCTCGATTATGACGTGGCGGTGGTGGGGGCGGGTTTTGGTGGCTTGGGGGCCGCCCTGAGCCTCGCGGAGAGAGGGGCTCGGGTCCTGCTCCTGGAAGCCCTAAACTATCCTGGGGGCTGCGCTTCGACATTTAAACGCGACGGCTATCAGTTCGAGTCGGGGGCGACCCTGTTTTCGGGTTTCGGGCCTGGCCAGCTGTTCCACGACTGGATCGAAGCGCATCAGGTTCCGGTCGAGGTCGACTTTTTGGATCCCCTCGTCGAGCTGCGCGCCCCGCGGCTCAGGGTGTTTGCGCGCTCCGACCGGGCGGCGCTGGAGCGACAGTTCTACGAGATTCGAGGTGCGCCCATCGATGGCTTACGAGCGTTCTTCTCGGAGCAGGCCCGGGTTGCGGACGCGTTATGGTCGGTCATGGAGTCGCCCGAGCTCCTACCGCCCTTCGGGCCGATGGAGCTCCTCCGCCACGCGGCCAGGGTGCCCCGCTATTTGCCCCTGTTGCGCACCATCGGACGGCCTTTGGTCGACGTTCTGCGGAGGCACGGGCTCGAGGACTTTCGACCTCTGCGGGTCTATTTGGACGCGCTCAGCCAGATCACTGTTCAGTGCAGTGCCGCCGAGGCCGAGGCGCCGTTCGCGCTGGCGACGATGGACTACTACTTTCGGGGCACCGGCCACGTGCGCGGAGGTATCGGTGAGCTGGCCTGGGGACTCCTTCGGGCCTTTGAAGGGCTCGGGGGCCACGCTGAGCTCGCATGTCGGGTGCAACGGCTGGACCGCGAGGACGACCACTGGGCAGTGACGACTCGGCGCGGCATCTGTCGGGTGCGAAAAGTGGTTGCCAACCTCCTTCCGCAAGACGTCCGTCGTCTCACCGGCCTTAGTGAGAAAAACGGGTTCCTCGATCGTCTGGAGGCTCAGGTCGAGGATGGATGGGGCGCCGTCATGCTCTATCGCGTGATTCGCGCCGGGCCCGGCGTCGAGTCCGGGCCGCACCACCTCGAACTCGTCCTCGACCCCGATCGGCCCTTCATCGAGGGGAACCACCTTTTTTGCTCGATCAGCGGCACGGATGAGGGGCGCGCTCCAGAAGACTTGCGAACGATGACCGTGTCTACCCACGTTCCTCTGACGGAGCTACGAAACCTCGACTCGACCGGCCAGGCGATGTTGGTAGCGGAAATCCAGGCGCGAATGCGTCTCGGGATTCACCGGTTGGCGCCAGAATGGGATGAGCGGGTCGTTCATGAGTTGACAGCATCTCCGAGGACGTTCGCTCGATTCACCGGTCGTTTCGCGGGATACGTAGGGGGCATTCCCCGCCGGGCTGGCCTCGCGCACTACCGGGACCTGATTCCGCCGCCAGTGCTTCCGGGCCTTCATCTCGTGGGCGATACGGTCTTTCCGGGGCAGTCCACCTTGGCCACAGCCATCGGCGGGGTGAAACTGGCTGAACGGCTCGCCGTCGAGCTCGGGCTGCGACGGAGTCAGGCTCGAGGGCGTGCGGCGTCGTAAGGGTTGACCGATGTTTTAACCGGCCAGCTGCTTCAGCTCCTGGTCGACCCGACTGAGGATCTCTACCTCTTCCGTAAGGCGGCCGATCGGCGCCGACAACGCTTCCGCCGATTCCGCGTCGGTCAATCTGGCCGCATCGAGATGAAGATTCTCGACTGTAAGCAAGAAGCCCTGCGCCTTGGCCAGCATTCGGTCTCGGTCCTTGCGCAGGGCGTCGATCTTGGCCCTCCGGGCCACCAGGAGCGCTCGGTTGGCGAGATGCGTTTCTTTGAGGCCTTCGTCTTCGATCTCGGAGATCGTGCAGTCAAGCGCTTCGATCTGTTGGTCGAGCCCTGATGACCCGTCCGGCGCCAGCGTAGCGAGCACCGACGTGATGCGTTCAGAGGCTGCGCCCAGCTTTCGAACCGAAGCGAGGCCCTCTGTCAGGTCGGTCTGGGCGTTGATGGCGGCCGGATGGACCTCGGCGAGAATCTTCTGAGTGCGGTCGACGGCTTCCTTGCATGAGGCCAACAGCGCCGGCCACGGGTCATCGGCGCTTACCGGGGCGGCGATCCCTCGCGTGAGGGGCGCATGAAGTTCATCACGGCCGATGCCCAGCGCCGCCTCCGCGGCGAGCACGCGCGTTCTGTTTTGCTGAACCCAGAGTCGGTGATTCAAAGTGTGGATGGTCAATCCGATGCCCCAGCCGAACAGACCGAACAACGACCACGGAGCGAAGACGCCGGAGAGGATGGTGGTCAAGCCATTCATCATAAGCAGGCCCCCGTTGACGGCGAGGTAGGCATGTATGTGGCCTCTCCATTTCCGCTCTCGAAGGCGGTGTTCGGCGATGATCCGCTCGTCAGGAGACATCGGAGGGGGAAGGCACCGTCGTCGCATCACGGGCATCATGGGGTGGGGATGGCTGCGCCTGATCTTCACCGCGATTGGACTATACAACAGGTCTTCCGCGAGAAGACTTCCATCGCATCTCATGAGCCCTGCCGGCGCCCGGGCGGGCAGCGTTAAGTGGCCCCGCACACATGTTCGGCGGGTGTGGTGAGTACCCGGGCGGCGGAATTTCGGATCACTATCGAGACGATACCGGTGTCTTGCGCTGGCTGCGCAGGACGTCATGCGGTCGGCGTTGCCACGGGTCCGGATGGGGCCAGGTGATCGACGGCTCCCCATGTGAGTAACCGCCAACCGTTGGTTGTCGGTTCGAAGGTGCTGATGCTGCCGTTGGCCGTCTTGAACGCGGGACGGGTGTTCGGTGGGATCGACAGGACGTACCGAAGGAACGCGGACATCAGGCCGCCGTGAGTCACCGCGACCACCTGCTGTTCGGGGTGCCGTAACGCGATCTCCGAGAAGGCCGCCAACGCCCGTTCCAGCGTCTGGGCGCGGCTCTCGGCCCCGGGGACCGTGTAGTCGTAACCGCCGCTGTCCTTCAACGCGCGAGACTCGTCCGGGTATCGGGTTTCGATCTCGGGCCAGGTCAGCCCCTCAAAGATGCCCAAGCTGGCCTCCCGGATCCGGGGGTCGAGTCGGACCTCGAGGCCGGTCGCCTGCGAGATGTGCTCAGCGGTCTGTCGAGCGCGATCGAGGTCGCTCGCGTATAGGGCCGAGATGGAGCGTTGCGCCAGGGCCAGCCCGGTCGCGATGGCTTGCTGACGGCCCACCTCGGTGAGATCGCTGTTGAGGTGCCCCTGAACGCGTCCCTCCACGTTCCATTCTGAGAGTCCGTGACGAACCAAGTGCAATAACATGTGTGTGATGGAGTGCGCTCACCCGGGCCGCCGGATGTCGGAGGGTGTCGACCAACTGAATGCGTGCTCTCGGCAGTATGGTGTGCCAGCGACGGGTTTTCGCAGGCACCGCTGCCCATCGTCGAGGTGGGCGCGGCAACGGTTGGCGTCGCCGAGGGCGTCGTCGAGGCGCAGGCCGGGCCGGGCCGCCCGCTCTTCGTCCTCGGCCTCCTCCATTACCCAGCCTGCGCCCGGGCGGTCGTCCTCGTCTTGCTCCTCCTGTTGGCGCTGCTGCTCCGCTTCCTTCGGCTCGGCGGTCTCACGGGCTTCGGCCTTCTCCGACGCCTCTTTTTGGCCCTGCAGGCGCGCATCTTCCCGGCGCTCTTGAGCTCTCAGCTCGCGGTCGGCACCCGGCTCTCGGGCTTCGCCGGCCTCGCCCTCGGCCCGCGCCTGCGCGCTTTCCTCGCGCGCGAGTTCTTTGAGCAAGCCCTCGTCGGCGGCGAGGTCGCTGCCCTTGAGGGCAGGACCGTCGCGAAGCTGCTCCCTCAGGAAGCGCGTCAGATTCGAACGCTCGGCGACGTTTTTCTGGTCGGTGCGACGGTCGCGGGACGAGTAGCCCAGCCCCGCGAGCAGGAGACCTTCCGGTCCCATCGCTTCTCCGCGGGCCGGTCCCTGCTCCGCCTTCATGGCCGAGGCTTTGCCCGCGGTCGGAGCGCCCTGCTTGGGGGCGCCGCCCGTGAACAGCCCCATCTGGGAAAGGAGGGCCCGAAGTCCGGAGGGGATGGCCATGCTGGTTCGATCCTAAGGAGAAGGCTTTTGGATCGGCAAGGTCCGTTCCCCGTGATACGAGCCCCGGATGATTGAGGGCTCGTCAGAGGACATGGATCGCGTCCTCGTCCTGGACTTCGGCTCACAGTACACCCAACTGATCGCCCGGCGGATCCGGGAACACCGCGTTTACTCCGAGATTTGGCCATGTACTCGGTCTCTCGACGAAATTCGCGCTTTCGGCGCCAAAGCGCTCGTCCTATCCGGTGGGCCGAGCAGCGTTCACGAAGACGGCGCACCGAGCATCGATCCCGCCTTGTTTTCGCTCGGGGTGCCCGTCTTGGGCATCTGCTACGGCATGCAGCTCATGTGTCACCTTCTCGGTGGACGCGTAGTCCGTGCGGACCGCCATGAGTACGGCCGGGCGGACGTGCAGCATATCGCCGAGGACGACCTCCTCTTTGGCTTCACGCCCGACGACCATATTCACGTGTGGATGAGCCACGGTGATTCCGTCGAGGGCCTCCCCGAAAACTTCGAGGTGCTCGGCAAATCCGACAGTTGCCCCTTCGCCGCGGTCTCGGATCCGTCGCGTAACCTGTACGGGCTCCAGTTCCACCCGGAGGTCGTACACACGCCGCGAGGCCACGAGATCATTGCGAACTTCCTGTTTCGGATCGCGCACATCGAGCCGTCATGGACGATGGGCGGATTCATCGAACGGGAGATCGCTCTGCTTCGCGAGCGCATCGGTAGCGACAAGGTGATCTGTGGGCTATCCGGCGGGGTCGACTCGTCGGTGGTGGCGGTGCTGCTGCACAAGGCGATCGGAGAGCAGCTGATCCCGGTGTTCGTGAATAATGGCGTTCTGCGGGCGGGCGAAGCCGAGCAGGTGCAGGCTGTCTTTCGGGATCGACTTGGTCTTCGGCTCGAGTACGTCGATGCGACCGATGCCTTTCTTTCGGAGCTGGAAGGCGTGATCGACCCCGAGCAGAAGCGCAAAACCATCGGCCGGGTCTTCATCGACGTCTTTGAAGAAGCAGGGCGCGTCGCCGGTGGCGACGTCCGATGGTTGGCGCAAGGGACGCTCTACCCCGACGTCATCGAGAGCGTCTCGTTCAAGGGGCCGAGCGCTACGATCAAGAGCCACCACAACGTGGGGGGGCTGCCGGAACGGATGAACCTGAAGCTCGTCGAACCGCTTCGAGAGCTCTTCAAAGACGAGGTTCGACTGCTCGGCAAAGAGCTCGGTCTGCCCGACGAGGTCGTCCATCGGCAGCCCTTTCCTGGGCCTGGTCTTGCCATTCGCATTCTCGGTGAGGTGACCCGGGAGCGGCTCGAGATTCTTCGCCAGGCTGACCGTATCGTGCTCGAAGAGGTCCGGGAGGCCAATCTATACACTGCGATTTGGCAGGCCTTCGCGGTTCTGCTGCCGATCCGATCCGTCGGGGTCATGGGCGACGCTCGGACGTACGAGAACACGTGCGCGATCCGCGCAGTGACGTCGGTGGACGGAATGACCGCGGACTGGGCTCAGCTGCCCTACGAAGTGCTCGGTCGCATGTCGAACCGGATCATCAACGAGGTTCGAGGCATCAACCGAGTCGTCTACGACATCTCGTCGAAGCCCCCCGCGACCATTGAATGGGAGTAGGCGGGCGTTCGGACGGCCTTAGCTCGACGCCGTGATCTGTAGAAGCTTGCGGCGCGCGGCTTGTCGCTTGGCTGAAAGCTCTTTGGCCCACCGGTGGATGAACCGAAGGGCATCGGCTCGACCGTCTCGGCTGGCCGCGCGAGCTTGCGCCGTAAATTCAGGGATGCGGCGCAGGAACCGTCGAACGACCGCCGGGCTGAAGTCAGCCCACGCGATCTGCTGACCGATACCGAGCCGCTCGACGGCCGCCGCGTTCATTCGCTGCTCGACCGTATCTTCGGGGAGCACCAGCAGAGCCTTTCCGTAGTACGCGGCCTCGCCGACCAGCTGGTTGCCGGCGGTACTGATGACCGCCCTGGCGCTCGCGAGGTCTTCCAGAAAACCGCGATTGCTCGTCGGGCGGAATTCAATGGGACCGTCGCGACCCGTCAGCGCCGTGCCGTAGACCCGCATCGGGATGTCTAGCTTACGCAAGGTGTCGGCGACTTCGGGCGTGACCTGGTGGTTGCCGTTATTGAAGTACACCAGCAGGTGGTTGCCGTCGGACGGGGCGACCTGAAAGACCTCGTCGCGTAACAACGGGCCGATCAACTGAACGTCGTGCGTGCGCGGTGGGGCGTCATAAAAGCTCGAGATCAGCTTTTTGTCGGCGCGACCGAGGAGTGCCTGGTAGGCGAGCCGGTCGATTGTGCTGAGCAAGCGGTCCTGCCAACGCAGGGGCACCCGACAGTGCACCATGATGCCGAAGTGGTCGAAGCTCACGAGCGGCAGCTGTAGGTGCCGAGCGACGTGATTCGTGAAGGGCTCGGCGTCGGATATCACGATGTCGGGGTCGAAGCTCCGCACCATGTCTCGCACGTTTCGGAAATGCTTTCCGTGGCGAGCGAGGTCCGAGATGATCGGCACGATGGTTCGGAGGGTCTTCAACACCGAGATCTTGCCGCGATCCGTGTACTCGTACGCGAGGACCGGCACCGAGTTAATCTCATACTCTTCCGAGAGGATCTTCTCGGCATCGCGTCCTGCGAAAATCATGACCTCGTGGTCTTTGACGAGTTCGCTGAGGACGGTTGCCGCCCGCGACGCATGGCCGCGGCTGTAACCGTGAACGCCGTAAACGATACGCATAGGATAATGCCCTGCCGGCGCGTCTACCGTATTTGGAAGCGGGAAGCCAGCTTGACGTACTTAGGGGGAACCGCTGCGTAAAGAGGGTTACAGTTCGTCGGGATCCAACGTCGCGGGTGTCTCCGTGCGTGATTCATCGGTATGGAAGCGAAGAATGTATCGGTCCAGATAGAGCTCGCACATGGTCAAGAACCAAACGACGATCAGGGGCCCGTACAAAATGCCGATGATCCCGAATGTGGCGATGCCACCGATGATCGCCATGAAGACCACCAGGTTGTGCATCTTGATATGCGTCCCGATCAGGCGCGTCTTGACGATGTTCTCCATGATCAGGGCCTGCGTGCCACAGAAGGCGAAGAACAGGAGCGCGGCCCAGACCTGACCGTCGATCAACAGGTAGAGGGTGGCCGGAATCACCACGAACGAAATGCCCACCAGGGGAAGGAACGCGAGGACGGTCATGACCGTCCCCCATAAGACTGGGGCGGGCAGCCCAACCGCCCACATGGCGAGACCTCCAAGAATGCCCTGGAGCAAGCTCCCGATGCCGTTGCCGAAGAGGGTGGCCTTTCCGACCGCGGCGAACTTTCTCGCCAGGAGCTCCTCTTCTTCGTCGGGAAGCGGCGACAGCCTGAACACGAACCGCTTGAAGCGCCGGCCGTCGAGGAGGAAGTAGAAGACGAAGACCACGATAATAATGAAGTGGAAGGCGCCGGAGAAGATGCTCTGCACCAGAGCGTTGGCTTGGTCGTTGATGAAAGTTGCAATGTTCGTTGCGTTGGACACGATCGCCGCCCGGACCGAGTCTTGATTGTATTCTACGCCCGCAGTGTCGGCGACCAGGCGGAGGTATTTGGCGGCAGCGGATTCACCAAACAGGAAGTCCTTGATCTTCTCCGCGGTCATGACCGGGGCGACGGCGGCCGCGGCCTCTACCGACAGCGTGGTAGCGAGGAACATGGTCGGAACCGAGATGATGATGACGATCAGCCCGGTGACCAGGCCGGCGGCCAAATAGCCGCGATTGCCCACCTTCGGGCGCAACCAACGTTGCATCGGATAGCTGAGGCCCGCGATCAGCAGGGCGATGATCAGATCGTTGATGAAGGCCCAAAACAGGTACATCAGGGCGATGAACGAGCCGAAGAACAGGGCGAAGAAGAACCGAGACGCGAGCACCTCGGGCCCACGCCCGATGTAGAACTCAGTCGTACCCTCAGTCTGCTGGTGCGGAGGGGGCGGCAGGACCATGCCCCGAGCATAGACATGGTCCTGCATCGATTCGATACCGGCCCGATCGATCCGTCCGTAGGGATGGCCGCTTCAGCTTGTGTTTGATCCCGATGGATGTGTTACTTCACGGTAACAACGCTCGGATACGCCGTTTCCGAGCCGAATGGTGCCGCTCTTGCATGGCTTCATCGGCGCGCCCCGCGCGCCCCACGGAGGAACTAGATGGACCTGACCACCACATATCTCGGACTGCGCCTTCGATCCCCCCTGATTGCGGGGGCGGGCCCGTTCTCTCAGACGCTCGATGGCGTGCGCAGGCTCGAGGATGCGGGCGCGGCGGCGGTGGTCATGTATTCGCTGTTCGAAGAGCAGCTCATGCTGGACCAGGGGCAGATGATCGACTTCCTCGCCCAAGGGAGCAGCTACGCGGAGACGGTGGCGCGATTTGGGGGGCGAGGCCGAATGAGTATGAGCCCGCTCGACTATCTCGAGGCGGTCAACGCGGCCTCGACGGCGACCAATATTCCGATCATCGCGAGCCTTAACGGTATGCCCCACCACCATTGGACGCATTTCGCACGCCTGCTCGAACAAGCGGGGGCGGCCGCGGTCGAGCTCAACTTCTACTACGTGCCCACCGATGAAACGGTTAGCCCCGAGGCGCTGGAAGACAAGTACCGTGAGACCCTGCGCTCGATCCGGGGCCAGATTTCGGTGCCGGTCGCCCTCAAGCTGTCTCCCTTTTTCACGAATCTTTGTTACTCGCTACGCGCTTTTTCGGAGGATGGCGCCGACGGGTTCGTCCTCTTCAATCGATACTACCAGCCCGACATCAACCTCGATTCGATGCGCGTACGGCCGCACCTGACGCCCAGCGCACCCCATGATATTCGGCTGGCGCTCCGATGGATCTCGATCCTCAGCGGCAAGGTCCCATCCTGTTACGCCGCGACAGGCGGGATTCACAACGCGGACGATGCGCTCAAGCTCTTGCTCGTGGGCGCGAACGCCATCCACCTGTGCTCAGCTCTCCTTCGGCACGGTATCGAGCATGTTCGGACCGTCGAGAGTGGACTTCGGATCTGGATGGCCAGCCGCGACTATACCAAGGTCGACGATTTTCGCGGCATGCTCAGTCAGGCTCGCTGTGCCGATCCCAGTGCGTTCGAGCGCGCCCAGTACATGAAGACGCTGGAGAGCTACGAGCCGGATATCGACGCGCCCGCCGGAGCGGGATGATGCTCCGACCCGAACGCCTGTCCCGACCCTCGCCGCCGCCATTTTGCTCCTTCGGGACGACGTTGCGAGTGACCTGACGTGTACGATCTGTTCGCTGCTTGCGCGCCGGGCCTGGAGCCTTGGGTGGCGGAGGAGTTGTCGGTACTCGGTGCTTTGAACCTGAAACAAGAGGCCGGCGGAGTCGCGTTTGCGGGCGATTTGGACTTGATGTATCGAGCGGCCCTCGAAAGTGGTCTTGCGAGCGCGCTTCGGGTGCGACTCGGTCGGTTTGGAGCGACCCGATTCGAGCACATCGTGCGGGGCGTCGCGGCTCTGCCCTGGCGTCCCTGGCTCGATGCATCCCACGGCATCTCGATCAGAGTGACCGCTCGTAAGTCCCGGCTGTACCATTCGACGGCCATCGCTGAGCGGGTGGTGGTCGGTCTCGGCCAGGCGTTGGGGCGAAGCATTCGAGTCGAACCGAACGCCGTGTGGCAGGTCGTCGTGCGCCTGCTTCGAGACGATTGTTCCGTTTCGCTCGACGTCACCGGCGAGCCGCTGTACCGGCGCGGCTATCGACAAGCGACCGGCAAGGCCCCTCTGCGTCCGGATCTGGCGCGGGCGCTTCTGGTCGTCGCGGGCTGGGACCCTACGACAGCCCTGGTCGACCCGTTCTGCGGGGCGGGGACCATCTGCATCGAAGCGGCGGCGCTGGCCTGCCGGCTTCCGCCCGGCCGCTTGCGTCGTTTCGCCTTCATGGATGCTCCAGAGTTCGATGAGCGCCGGTGGAAGACCGTTGTCGAAGCGGCGGCGGCCGCCGCTCGTCCGGCTCCCAACGTCATTGTGGGCAGCGATCGCGATGCCGGCGCGGTCGCTGCGGCTCGCGACAATGCGGCCCGGGCCGGGGTTGACGTTCGGTGGCTGCAAGCCCCCCTGGGCCGAAGCGCTCCTTTCCTCGAGCCGCCGAGCGAATCGGGACTGTGGGCGAGCAATCCACCGTACGGACGTCGGATCGGCGACGCTTCGGCGTTGCGAAGCCTTTACCAGAGCATCGGGCAGCGCCGGCGACAGCTGCCGCCCCAGTGGCGGCTGGCCCTTGTCGTTTCGAGTCTAGCCTTGGTTCGCGCGACCGGGATCCCGATGCGGAGTTTGGTCATGACCGACCATGGCGGCACGAAGGTGCGATTGATGGTCGAAGACTCCGGCGGGCCGGAGTGACTCCCGCGAGCACGAGGGCGTCCGATCGCGCCGGGCTGGCTCGACCGTAGTGGTTCGATTCACTTCATCGGCGGGATCTTGAGCACCGGCGAGCGATACAGGCGGGTCGACGATCGTTGTAGCTCGAGCTCGTCGACGACCATCGCGGGCGCGATCGTGCTGACCGGAACCGAGCCCGATTCGGCGTAGCAGTACGAGTTGTCGACCTCGTACGCCTGGCCGAAGGCCCGGATCCGCTGCAGAGCGGCCAGCGGGGTTCCGATGAAGGTCACGTCGCGAACCCGATTCTCACGTCCGGTGGTCGGGTCGACCGCATAGACCTCGGTCGGTACCCCTTTGAACGCTTGGAACTCGTACTGGTCGGTGCGGGTCTCGCCGCTCGACACGCGTCGAACGATGATCCCGTGGGGGAGATTTCGGCGTCGAACCTCGGCGAGCATCATATCCTTCAGATTCCCCCATTCGTGGCGGTCCTCGGCCAACACGATCAGGTTCGCCATCCGTGCCATCGGATCCTGAAACCGCTCGTGCCGGCCGTGTCCATTCGACCTCTTGAAGCCCGGCACACACGCGCGGCTCATGAGGAAGTTGCGCAATACGCCTTTTCTGACGAGCTCGACGCGTTGAGAGGGAACGCCTTCGTCGTCGATTTCGTAGTGACCATACAGCGGTTGGCCTTCCCATTCGGCCAGCGTGGGGTCATCGATGAGGTCGACCTGTTCCGGCAGGATACGTTGACCGACCTTGCGTGCAAAAGTCTGGCCCTCGCTACGGGAGACCATCCGCTCACCCTCGAGCCGATGCCCGAGCGCTTCGTGAAAGAGCAGTCCGGTTGCCAGACCGCCGAGGAGAGCCGGGCCCGCGTACGGCTCGAGCGGTTTGGCGCGCGCTAGGCTCGAGAGGTCCGTCGCCATCCCGTCGATGGTGGCTTCGACTGTACTCAGCTTGGGGAGGTCGGAGGCCAAACGAGCGTGAAAGTGACGGGAGGCGCTGAGGTAGACCCCTTCGCTGGTCAAGTACCACGCGTTGATCACGACCTCATAGAAGGACTCCTGGCTGATGAAGCGGCTGCCTTCGGAGTTGACGAAGATTCGGACCTTGCTGATGCCGCGAATGCGAACGTACGGGTCGACGAGCTTTTTGTATTTTGAGAATAGACTCGAAGCATCGCGAACGAAGGATTCCCAGCGTTGCGTCGAGAACTTCCGGAGCGCCAGTTCGCGATTGCGAAGCACCCGATCCTCACGGCTGAGGGACGCCGCGGTCGCCTTGAGCCGTTGATCGACCAGGATCTTGCGCTTATCGTAGTAGTCCTGAAGAGCCTCCTGGTACTTGAGCTGGCTCAGCTTCCAGAAAGCGTACCGAACCGCGGATGGGTTGAGGTCTTGGGGGCCAACCAACCAATTGAATGACTCGCGGTCTTCTTGGTCGTGACTGAGGCCTCCGTCCACCGTTTGATCGAGTCGGTACGAGCCGACCCGGCACTCGACGTACAGGTCACAGCCGCGAATGGGCTCGGTGTTGAAAACCGCGCCGTAACGTCCCCACACGTCGAGTCCCACCATATGATGGAGCAGGTAGGACATGAAGAAGGGACGCGGGTTTTTGGGCAGACGAAGGCCCTGCATCGAACGCCGGAGCTCGGCGCTCATCGCCTGCTGAACGCGTTTCGCGAGGTTGGTGTCGAGGGTATCCAGGTCCGCGGTTATAGACCGCGGTCACGAATCCCGCAAACCGACGTCGCTGGCGGTGATTTACTCTGTCCCCAGGTTCACGAAATGTGGCGCGAGATCCTGGTCGACGTAGATCGGAGCGTCGGTGCGGAGCGCGAGCGAGATGGCGTCGGATGGCCGAGCGTCGATCTCGCGGACCTCCGAGCCAGACACGAGAACCACGGTACCGATGTACACGCCATCGCTTCGAAGGCGGTCGACGCGGACGTAGGCGATTTTCACGTCGAGGTCGTCCAGAGAAGTGGCGAAGAGGTCATGGGTCATCGGCCGAACGGTATGAACGCCATGGTGGGCTCGCGCGATGGCGCGAGCTTCGGCGCTTCCAACCCAGATCGGAAGGGCGTCGTGCTGAGCGTTCGTTTCAAGCAAGACAACTTGACCACGCGGGGTGTCGACCACTTCGGCGACCGTCGCTTTGACCGAACCGGGAGGGACGTCGACGGTCATGGCGGGAGCCTCGAAGCGCAAGGCGGAGATCGCCGAGGTCGCGTTCACGACGGCGACCCCGATCGAGGTGGACAGGAGGGCGATGGCGAGGGTGCGATAGTTCATAAAGAAAAACGTAGCACTCGAGGCCGAGGCTCTCGCAAGACGGCGCCCGGTAAACAAGGGTTGTGGTGTGCTCTTGCGTAACGATGCGTAACGGCGGCCAACGATGGTGGGAAGCGGAAGTGGGACAGCGGTGGACGGCAACGCACTCTGGGCCCGCGGGTGGGTGACGACCATCAGTCACTGCTCTGGCCTGCTAAAAATTCGCGACGACCCCGGCGTGGACCGCAATCTCGTCGTCAAAGTCCGAGAAGTCCCAGAATTCGCCCGACAGCTTGATGCGGACGCCGCGTCTTAGCAAAAAGTTGGCGCCGGCCGTATGCCTCAGTATGCCGGATACGTCGGACAGCGGCGAGGTTCGCGCGACGTTGCCGGTACGTCGCATCCCATCGAACCGATAAAACGCCTCCAGCCAGTCCGTGAACGGATACTCGATCTCCGCGTAGAAGCCGTCCTTGATGAAGAAGTTTCGGTCCGGGTCGGTAAACTCGAATCGAAAGCGTTCCTCGGGATTGCTGCCGAGGGCGAATTCGGTCCGACGGATCAGGTACTCGGCCCGGAGGACTAGAGCATCGAGTCGGATATAGAGGTCTGCGCCGCCGATGAAGTACGCCAGCTCGCCGCTGGGGTCATAGTGTCCGTACATCCCCGAGGCCCCCAACGTGATGCTCGAATACGTCGATGGGCTGACCGTCAGGCCGATGCGCCCCCCGAACGCTGGCTCTGAGTTGTTGTCGACGTAGTAGAGCGCCCCCGACCTCGACTGCACGAAGTCGAAATCCAGCGCATCATCGTTGCCCTTGAAGCCGCTGACCACGTACGCCGCGTAGTCGAGCTGGGTTCGGGAGCCGAACCACTGCGTCCCGCTGATCTGCAGACCGTTGTCGACGTAGGGGGCCGGTAGTATGCTCAAGTTCCATTCTCGCAGGCGGAGCATTCGGCCCATGTCGTACGGTAGCGGTTTGGAGTTGGCTCGGTGGTTGGCGGGGTCGTGCCGGACTGGAAAATCGCCGAACGAAGGATTGAACCGGCCTACCCGAATATTGAGCTGGTCGGCGATCCGGAGGTCGACATGGGCCATGTTTGTCTCGAAGCCATGGCACCCGTAGCAGATCTTGATGCTCGCCGAGACATCTTCCGAAAAGTCGACGGCGAGCTTGACGGCCAGCTCGGTCGTGAACCCGTCGAACGTGAACTCGCGGGCGCGGGGTGTGGTGGGCACGGCAAGGTAGTCCAGCTGTGCCGACCCGGCGAAATTCCGATCCACGTCGAGCGCGAAGGCGATGGCACTCGAGGCGACGATCGCCGTAGCCACCAGTAGCGCCGGCCTTTTCATGGGAGCTCCTGGTCGGTGTCTTTGGCGCCGGCGGTCTTTTGCTCGACGTAGTAGCGAAGGAAGGACAGGATTTTGTCACCTTCGGCCGGCGAGATTCCGGAGCCGGCCTGGCGTCGCATCCGGCCGACGTAACGTTCCCAGTGCGCCATGTCGTCGATGCTCGCGGACAGGGGACGGGCCAGCGTGTGGCAGCGGGAGCACTTCTGAGCGAACACCTGGTACGCGTCAGCGATCGGCGGCGGTAGCTTGGCAACCTCTTCTTCCGGTAGACCGCCCCGGCGCGCGGATAGTCCGGTGACGCAGGCCGAAGCCAGGCCGGCCGTCATCAATATCCACAGTATAATCTTCTTAGTTGTCACGGGCACCTTCGGCGATCCAGTCGGAGATCAATTGGCGGGTTTCATCGGACAGAAAGGGTGGTCCGTCGAACGGCATCCGGCTCCCGAAAGGGGGCCCTGGGCTGACCTTCTGCCACAGGATACTGTCACAGGGGGCATCGGGCACGACGATGCTGGTCAAGCTATTGACGCCGCCAGCCCGCAGACCGCGGTAGCTGGACAGGTCGAGGCCCGATTCATCGAACCCGATCGAGTCGGCCGTCCCCGAAAGATGGCAGCTACACCCGACGTCGTCGGCTTCGCCCAGGAATACCGGAAGCAGGTCGCGTGCGAAGGAAACGTCGTTGTCGGGGTCAGAATCCTCGTTGGCGCACCGTGGCGAGAGGGCCGCGCCGACCTGCGGGTCGAGCGGATCGATCGCATCGAGACAGCCAATGCTCATTGACGTGCCCACAATGAGGACCGCCACCATTGGGAGGCCTTGGGTCATGGAAATTGTCCTTTCATGCTCTGAATCGGGCAGTTGACGAGCTGCTCGGGGAATTCGGTCATGCTTAGCGCCGGTAGAATGAGCTCCCCATCGACCAGGAATTGGCTCTCAGCCGACAGGTCTACGGTGGTGGGGACCGGCTGGGAGTCGAAGGAGCGGTAGTCCGCAGTGGTTCGGATCTCGACGACGTTCCACAAGGGGGTGTAGCCCTCGGACCCGAAGTTGACGGCGAAGATGTTATTCGATGCATCGAGGATGCCGTCGCCGTTGCGGTCGACGCCGGTTCGGAACTCGTCGAGGGGGAGCGACTCGTCGATACGCTGAAGACGATACAGCGGCTTGACCGGCATCGTGCGTTCCGTGACCGGCAGCGTTAGACTCTGGTTGAACGCGATCCAGTGCGCTCGGGCTCCTCTAAACCAGATCTGCGAGGTGCGCACGGTGACCGTGTCGCCGTCGTCGATCGTCAGATTCGGATCGCAGACCGGGGCGTTGAGGATGTTTACGGTGGCGAAAGGCCCCTCTAGGATCCCTTCGCGAGCTCCGGCGTCGATCGCGGCCCTCGAAGTGAAGACCTCCTGGTTCCAAAGTTCGGTCACCCGATACTCGATGATCCGCCACCATGGGGTGTAGCCGGGGTCGCCGGGAAGGACGTCGACGATCGGCTGTTGGAGCCGTTCGCCGTTGGCATCGACGATCGCGTACGCGGGCGCGATCAGGTTGCTGTTATCGCCGTCGACCTCCCAGAACCATACGGGCGCGCCTTCGGCGAAGGCACGCAGTCGGACCGCCGACCGAGTGAAGTGCACCGCCCGCTCTGGATAGTCCGGAAGCTCTTCGACGAAGGGGGCGGACTCGGGGTCGCCAAGGAGGTCGGCGAGAGCCACCGAGTCCTCTTCGGGAGGTCCAAGGCAACCGAGCACCAGTCCGAGCGCGAGGGGAGTCGGCCAGATCAACCATTTCGGGCTATTCATCATCGAGGTCCCAACACCAGGTAGACGAGAAGTGCTCCTGCGAGCAGCAGCGCCAGCGCGCCGGGAATCCAGGTCCAGAGCGGGGCGCCTGGGCTCCGCGGTTCGACCTCTCGCGAGGCTTCGAGAGTCATGTCGACCGGCGCAAAGGTGGCCATCAGTCGAGCGGTTTCTTCCGGGGCCGGCGGTTCCGCCGCGTCGCTGGAAACGGTCATCAGCAGCGTCGGGTCGAGCGCCTCGGGGTGGACTGTGGACGGGGCCCGGGCCGCTTGCTCGTTCGCCCGACCACCGGCGGCCTCGGCGGCGGATCCGGATTCGGCGCCGGCACCGAGGGCCGGCCGCGCTGAGTTGCGGTCCTGGCTGAGGGCTCTGTGGTCGGGGTCGTCGATGACCTCTTGAAGCGCGTCGCGCAGCGCCCGCGCGGAACCAAAGCGGTCGGACGGGGCTTTCTCGAGGCAGCGACGGACGATCCTCTCGAGACGGGGGTCGACCCCGGGGACTGTGTCGCGAAGGCTTGGCACCGGATCTTGAATATGTTTCAGGAGCACCACAGTCGCGGACTCGGCTCGAAATGGGCTGTGACCGGCCAACATCTTGTACAGCACCGCGCCGCACGAATAGAGGTCGGTCCGGGCGTCCACGAGCAGTCCCTGCGCCTGTTCTGGGGACATGTACGCGGGCGTTCCGAACACCGCGCCTTGCCGGGTCAGCGGGCCCTGGGACGCCTCGGGGCCGGGGTCGAGAATCTTGGCCAGCCCGAAGTCGCATACTTTGACGAAGTCGCGGGTGATTCCGTCTTCCGTTTCGCGATCGACAAGCATGATGTTGCCGGGCTTGATGTCGCGATGAATAACCCCCGCGTCGTGAGCGGCGGCCAGGGCCGACGCCACTTGAGCCATGATGCGGGCGCTTCGGTGGTTGTCGAGGCGTTTCGATTCGCGCAGGATGACTTGCAAGTCGTGCCCCCGTAGGTACTCCATCGCCAGATACAGGAGCCCTTCGTCTTCTCCGAAGTCGAAGACGCTTACGCTGTTGGGGTGGTCAAGGCGTGAAGCCGCTCTCGCCTCGGCCTTGAAACGTCGGGCGGGCATGGCCCCTTCGAGCATCTGAGATTGCAGGACCTTGATGGCGACCTCCTTATCGAGGCCCAGGTGCTTGGCTCGGTAAACTTTGCCCATGGCGCCGGTACCCAGCAGCTCCAGCAGCTCCAAGCGACCGGCAATGGTCTTTCCGAGAAGGGGGTCGTTTCGCGGTAACGCCATGCCTAGGGTACTTCCGATGATACTGTGGACGAACGTCCTCGCAAATAGCCGGCGTCCTATAGTCGACATAGGAAGGGCGGTGGGGCCTCCGGGATCTTGCTCTAAAATCGGGCCCGTGTGATGCCTAGAACTCATGAACGAGCGGCCGGACGGGCGCTCGGCGGCCAATCCGTTGGGGCTCGCGTTCGGCGCCATCGAAGGCGAAGCCCCCGTTACCCTGACGGTCCGAGAGCGTGCCGTTGCGGACGGAGTGGTCATCCGAGCCCTTGACCTCGCTTTGGCGGAGGTCGCGAGCCCCCTCGAAATCGAGGGGGGTGTGGAGCGTCTTCAACACCATTCGACTCGTCTGAAGGGTCTCGTACTCGATATCCGCCTCGACTTGATCGCGCGCGCGATCAACGAAGCGCTCGACGGCACGCTGCTGGACGACCTGCGGCTCGATGTCGAGGGCCAGCATCTCGTCTTCGAAGCTGGTGTTTGGGATGGGGTGCGGCGGGCAGATATGTCGGCGCGTTTGACGATCGGTAACGGTCCTCATCGTTCGCTTCGGGGCTACGTGCTTTCGCCGTCGGTGGTCGGGCACGTCGAGGTCGTACCGCGCCGGCTGGTGGGGGCGTTGATGTCAGCCGGTCGCCGCGCCCTCGAGAGGCTGGGGCCGGCCTCTCAACGGTCCTTCAGGCGGGTCGGCGCGAGCGGTTTCGCGCTCGACCCGATCGATACCTTTCTGTGGGCGGTGATGCCGGTCCATGGCTGGAAGGTGCCTCAGCACGAAGACGTTCCCCTGCTGGGAATGAGTGTGACCGCGGCCGGTTTTGTGCGGATCGCCGTCGGTGACGTCCGTGAGATTGACGACAGCCTTCGGCCCGACCGGCAGGCCCAGGCGACGACGGAATCGACCGTGACCTCGGCGCTGGTCCGAGAAGACGGCGCTGGGTTGAGTGCGTTGGGTGACGATGACTTCGTCGGCCCCCGGGCGGAGGTCGTCTTCCGCAATCTGGCTGCGAATCTCGACCCGGAAGATATCGCGGTCGTCAGCACGGTTCTCGGTCTCGGGGTCGCTCTGCCGAGCCTCCACCCGGAGGTCGCCGACCTGGCCGATCGGCTTGCGGATGCCCCGACCGAGATCGCGGGGCGTGCCCAGTTGGCGCTGGCGTCCGTGGCGGCGGCGGAGGGGCGTTTCGAGGACCAAAGGAGCCGCCTCACCAAAGCGGGTCGCGCCCTCCGGGCGACGACCGAGCGCCGGCTGGCCGGGCTGGCGCTCCGCACAGCGGCGGAGATCGCGCCTTCGGAGGAGCGGGCGCGACTGCTCGAAGAGACGATCGCCCTTCGCGTCGATGATGTACAGGCCCTCACGGGCTTGGTTTCGGTCCTGCCGCCGCTCGGGCGTGTCCCGGCCGCGGTCCGGGCTGCACGCCGGTTGGCACATCTGAGTCAAAGCGTGAGTGCCCGCGTAGAAGCACACCTGACGGCGGCGGAGCTTCTTCGAGACGACCTGCACGACTTGCCTCAGGCGAGGCGGGAATTCGAACGTGCGGTCAAGCTCGCTCCCTCTCACGCCGGTGCGCTCGAAGGGCTCGCCCTCACCGCGGCCGCCGAGGGTGCCCGCGAAGAGTCGACCCAGCTGCTGCAGGCGCTGGTCGAGCGCTCGGAAGCGGATGGCCAGATGCGTCGAGCCGCGGACTTTACCCTTCGGGTCGGCGAGCTGTGGCTTTCCGATGCCCCTGAACGAGCCCTCGAATACTATCGACGCGCCGCTGACCTGGTGCCGGACCGACTCACCCCGCTCGCTTCAATGGCGACGGCCGCCCGTCGACTGGGCCGGGCGGACATCGAAGCGGAGGTCGTCGGGCGAGCCGAGCATCGATGGATCACCGCGGAAGTCGATGAGGCCGCCGCGGTCCTCGTTTTGCGGCACGCGGCCGCCCGGTGCTCCGCGGCGGGCGGTCGGTCGGATGAGGCGCTCGAACATCTCCGGGCCGCGCATCGTGTGGCGCCCGAAGATCTCGAAACTCTGGAGGCGCTCGGCCAACTCCACGCCGACCGGGGCGAGCGCCTCGAACATGCTCGGCTCGTCGGACTGCAGGGCAACCGGGCGGTCGCGGACGGACGGTGCGACGACGCCGCGGCTCTCTTCCGCACGCAAGTCGATGCGCTGAGCGCCGAAATCGAGGCTCGAGCAACGGTTCGGAGGGCCGTTATGGCCGCCCTGTCGGCATGCCCTGGACATCGCGCCTTGCTCGACGTCCTGGTCGCTGCGTCGGTGAACGCGAGCGACCGCCTCGATGCGCTCGACCGGCGGATGATGCTCGATGATGCTCCCGAGGAGCGAGCCCGGCTGTGGGTCGCGAAGGCCGAGGCCCTGGAGTCTGCCGAGCGGCACGCCGATGCCGCTCGTGCCTACGAGGAAGCGGTGGCGACCGGGGCGGCTCCGTCGAGCGCTCTGTTAGCGCTGGTTCGGCTGTATCGCGCGAAGGACGATCCGGAGCGGCTAGCCTTGGCGCTGGCTCGGGTTGCGGCCGCGGCCGATACGTCGTCGGCGCGCTCCGATGCGCTGACCGAGCGGGCCGAGATGCTGGCCCGAGTAGGGCGTGATTCGGACGCTCTGGCGGCGGTTCAAACGGCTTTGGAGGCGCCCGACGCGCCGCCGGGTGCCCTGGTGCTCGCAACCAAGCTCGCGATGCGCTTGGGGCACCTCGAGCAAGCGCGTCGCTACGCGGAAGAGCGGCTAGCGCGTTCCTCCGCCGACGGTGAAGACGCAGGGCTTGCCGGCGCCGAGCCGGTCGACGAGCCTCTCTCAGACGAGCTTCCTCCTGACGAGCGGCTCACGGCACTGCTCGATCGAGCGGACGTCGCAGAAAAACAACGAGACTACGACGGCGTTGTCGCCAGCCTCACCGAAGCACGACAGCTGGTGCCTGTAGCGAGCGTTGAAGGGCGCCACATCGCGGCCCGATTGGCGAAAGCGCTGGCGGGATCCCAACGTTTGGAAGCGTTGCTCGATCTCGAGCGACAACGCGGTCGGGTCGCCTCCGCTCCGCCTGGCGAACGAGCGGAGCGGATGCTCGATGCCGCCCGGATCGCCATGCGGTTAGGACGCGATGAACAGGCGGGCCGCGACGTCGACGAAGCGCTCGGGTTGCTCGGCGAAGGTTCGGCCGATTCGCTCCTGTTCACCGCCGCCTTCGAGATTCAAGAGCGCCTGGCCGAGCGGCGCGGCGACCCCGTCGCATTAGCCGAGGTCTTGGGCCGCCGAGCGAACATCGCGCTCGATGCCGATGATCGAGTCAAGATCCGCCTCGAGCAGTCGGAAGTTCTCGAGGCGGGCGGCGAAGCCGCGCGCGCGGTGCAGGTATTGCAAGAAGCTCTGCATGAGCAGCCCGATGCCCTAGCGCTCGCCGAGCGTCTCGGTCAGGTAGCGCAAGGGGCAGGGCTGTTCGATGTCGCCGCGGATGCATTCGCGCGGGCGGCGCAGCTAGCGGACAGTCGTGGCCTTTCGTCCGTTGAGACTCACGGTCGTGCGGCGGCGACTTTCGTGGCCGCGGGGCGCCCCTCCGAGGCCTCCGCGCACGACCGCGCGGTGATGGCGGCGACCGCGCCCGGAGCCCGGTCCGCGTGGCTGGAAGCTGCGTTGACACGGCTCGAGAGCGAGGCCCGCAAATCGGATGATCCGGGCCTGCTGGTCGAGGTGCTGGGGCGGCGCGCCGCGTCAGCTTCGCCGGAACAAGCGGCGAAGCTGCTGCTTCAGCGCGCCGAGATCGAAACGGACCGGCTCGGACGGAGCCGAGATGCACTCGGGGCCCTGCGCCGCGCCCGGACCCTCGCCCCCGATGGCAGCGAGGTGGCCGGCGCGGTCGACGCTCGCCTGACGGACCTTCTCGGGGCCCTCGGCCAGTACGCAGAGCAAGCGTCCTTGCTGGCGGATCGCGCAGATCGCGCCGACCTCGGGGGTCTGCCCCGCGAAAAGGCGCACCTGCTCCTCGATGCGGCTCGGGTTCACGCCGAGAAACTGAACGACTCGGTCATGGCGCTCAGCCGACTGCAGGCGGCGGTTCGGGCCGATCCAACGCTGGCGCGGGCCCGGACGATGCGACTCGGGCTGCTGCGAGCATCCGGCGATCACGAAGCTCTCGCCGAAGCGTTGATCGAAGAAGCCGGCCTGGCTCGGGACCCGGCCCTGGTCGCCGAGCTGCTGACCGAGGCGGCGGACCTTCTCGTGCCAGTGGCTCGAATGACCTCGGCCGCTCGCGATGCCGATGCGCCGGCCGACAGCGGACCAGACTACGACCGTCCGGCCGTGGAGCGCGCGCTGGGTCTCGTTCGGCGGGCATCCGGGGCGGCTCCGCATCTCAAGGCGCCCCTCGAGGCGGCCGCAGCCTATACGCAGGCTCTCGGGCGGCCCGATGACGAGCTTGCCGTATTGGCCGAGCTTCTGGAGCGGCATTCGGGCTCGGAAGACCCGGTCGACAAGGCGCATCGAGGTCGGATTCGTCTTCGGCGCGCGATGCTGTTCGACCAGCACGCGCACGACTTTTCGGCGTCGACCGAAGAGTTGCTGAACGCCTATGTCGACTTGCGTCGGCTTCCTTTCGAGCTGACCAAGGCGGCTGTCCGTGGCTCATCGGTCTTCGCGGCACGCTGGCTGGAGCGGGAACCGGTCGGCGATGTCTTGGTTGCGGTCTTGTCGAAGGGCCTGGTGCTCACAAGGCGCCTCGAGGCTTGGGATAGCCACCTGCGGTTGATCGAGGCTCTGTTACATCGCACGAACGATCTCGGCATTATGGCCGAGCTGTACACTCGAGCCGGCGACGTCTTCGCCGAGCATCGTCTCGAGATGTCAGCCGCTGAATCCGCGTACCGCTCGGCGCTGCGGATAGCGCCCGAACATCTTCGGGCGCGCCAGCGGCTGCGGCAGCTGCTGGTCTCGCAGGAGCGCTTCAGTGATCTCGCCGACGCGCTCGGACTCGAAGCGCTCCTCGATATCAAGTCGGAGCGGATTGAAGAGCTGTCCCCCGATGCTCGCCGCGGTCTGTTGGCGGCGGTGGTCGAACACTTGGCGCCTGACCCGTCGGCGCAGGCGAAGGCGAGGCTCGCGTTGGCCGACCTCGAGCTGACGGATCCTTCGACGGCCGACAAAGGGGTCGAACGCCTGAGGAGCATCGCTTCCGAGGGCAATGGCGCCGATGAGGCCATCGAGCGGCTGTTGGCGTATTTCGAGAAGATCGAGGACCACGCCGGTTACTGCGACGCACTTCGGTTGCAGGCGCTCCAATTGACGGGGGCCGAGCGGGCCGAGGCGCTCACTGTCGTTGCCGAGTCGATCCTGGCTCGGCAGCAGGATTCCGCCGCCGCGGAGCGAGAGCTGCTGGCAGCCCTCGATGCCGACCCTTCCTGTCGGTCGGCGCGACAGAAGCTTACCGCGCAATGGCTCGCGGAGGAGCGCTTCGAGGACCTCGCTGCGGTGATGGGCCCGGCGGCGCTGACCGGCCCGGTCCATCGGTTGCTCACCGAGCAAGCCGGCGGTCGTGAACAGGCCTTTCGCGCGGCGGCAGCGTGGGTGGGAGCCCATTCTCCAGCCGAGCGGTCGGAGCTATGGCTCGAGGTTACCGACGCGTTGGCCGCCCAGGCTTCCGATGATGATCCTCGCCTCGTCGAGCTCTTGACCGACCAGCTCGGACGGACCGCCACGCCCGAGGAGCGACACGGTTTGCATCTGGCTCTCGCCCGACGGTGGCTGGTTCAGTGGGAAACCAACGAGGACGGGTCGGATGCCGCCGAACAAGCCGAAACCTTCTTTCGAGCCGTTTTGGAGGCCGAACCTGGCCACGATGAGGCGCGGGGGGCCCTCTCGCGGCTCTTCGAGGCCCAGAATCGCTACACGGACATCGGTCGAGTGTTGGGGCCAGCCACCCTAGAAGACCTGCGAGCGCAAGCGGATGCGGTTGGCGATGCGACCGTCGGCTGGAGGGTGACCGAAGCGCTCGCGCAGCTGTCGGAGGGTGCGCAGCGGGCCGGTCTGCTGATCCAGCTGGTCGACGAGGCGCTCGAAACGCCCTCGGCGCTCGAAACGCCGGAATCCGCTCGCCGGATCGAGGCCCTATACCGGCAGGCTCTCGAGGCCGATCCGGGCCAGGAACGAGCGCGGGAGGGCCTAACGGCCCTTTGGGCCCAAGCGGGGCGATACCAAGAGATCGCGGACGTGCTGGGCGTGGATCAGCTCCGAGGCACGGTCGACATGGTCGAACGCGACGGGCCTCCGGAAGCGCTGCTGCCCGCTGTTCTCACCTTGGTCGACCGACTGCGTGAGGTACCGAGCGCAGTCGTGGAATGCACCGAGCTATGGGTGAAGGCCGCGGAGCTGCACCAAGACGACGATGATCTCGATGCGTCCGAGTATGCGCTGCGCATGGCGTTGGAGCGGCAATCCACGCACCCCCAGGCGCGTTGGATGCTACGGGAGCTCCTCTTGTCGCAGGGTCGACTGACCGAACTGGCGAACGTCGACCCCCAGCTGTTGGACGAGGCCGTCGAGGCGGCGGAGCGCGGTGGAGACGTCGATCTGCAGGTTCGGGGGGCTCGGGTCTTGGCCGAGCAGCAGGACGGAAAAGGACGCGCCGACCTCCTTGCGAAAGCAGGGTTGCTCGAGCGGATGCGGGGCCGCGAGGAGGCGGCGGAGGCCGACCTGCTCCAAGCATTGAAGGCGGACCCGGAGCATACCTCGGCGAGAGCGGAGCTCGAGAACCTGTACTGGTCGAGCGGTCGCTTCGCGAGCGCCGCCCGAGTGTTGGGGCCCGAGCTGTTTCTGTCGCGAGCGGAGCGAGAACTCAAAGAAGACCCCAGCCAGGCGGCCCGGGCCGTTCGCGGGTCCTTGGACGGCCTTCCGTTGGAGGCGCGGGCGGCCGCCTTCGAGCTTCTCGGCGCGACCCCTGAACCGGCCGTCGAACCTGCCGCTGATCTGGCTCGGCGACGCGATGATCTGACCACCGCCTTGCAGCTTTGGGAGTCCGCGGACGACGCGGCCGCCGCCCATCGAGTTCGTCGTCGGTTGATCGCGGTCCTTAGCAACGACCCCGACTACGACGCTCGTTTGGCTTTGGTCGATGACGCGATCGCCGGCGCGCCCTCCGCGGAAGTGGCCGCTTCGTTGATGCTGGAACAGGCGGTGATCCTCCACGCCGTCGGCCGGACCAGTCGCGCTTTGGTGGTGGCTCGCCGAGTGCTCACCGACGAGGAGGCCGCCAAGGTCGACCGCGACCGAGCGGCGCAGTTGCTGGTTGAAAACCTCGGCGCCGAGGGCGGCGTCCGAGCGCTAGCGCTGGAGCGTTTGGTCGCGGCCGACCATCGAGGAGACCCTCAGCAGAAGTCGCGTTGGCGCCAGGCGCTGGCGACGATGAAGGAAGCGGAGGGTGCGGACGCCGAGGTTGTCGTCGAGCTGCTCGAGGCTGCGTTGCCCGATGTGGTCGATCGCAGCGAGGCGCTCGAGCTGCGGCGACGGCTCCTTTCACTGCACGACGAACTCGGCGACTGGTGCGCGGCGGAGGCTCACGCGGCGGCTCTCGCGGAAGCGGAGGGGACGCCCGAACAGTGGGTCACGCTCTCGGAGCTTCGCCTGTGGCTGGATGACCGGGAAGGCGCGAAGTCGGCCCTCGACCGGGCGATCGCTAGGTCCCCGAGCTCCGGACGGGCGCACGAGTCGTTGGTGCGTCTCGCCGAGCAAGAAGGCGCGACCGAGTCCGTCATGGACCGACTCGAGGCATGGGCCGAAGCCGATGTCGAGGGCACTCCGTCCGAACGGGCCGAGCGCCTGCTCCACGCCGCCCGCTTGGCGGTGGAGGCCGAGGACGCGGAGCGAGCAGGACACCTAGCGGAGCGCGCGGTGTCCCTTCTACCCCGCCACGATCCGGCCGTAGAGAGTGTCTTGGGCGAGGCCGTCGGCCTCCTCGCGCCGCTGGGGCTCGCGGAGGAGCGCGTCCGACTGCTCTCGCAGGGGCTCGGGGAGCTGCCGAAAGGCGCCGGGTCGCATTTGCGGTTGGCCCTCGCGGAGCTATTGCGGGGCCTCGACCGAGCAGACGAGGCGGCCACAGTGATCGAAGAGGGGCTCCACCGCGAGCTCCCTGAGGATGATCGTCTGCTCGTTCGCTTCATCGACAACCTGAAGTCGCTCGGCCCAGACTTGGCCGCCCGGCGAATGCTCGCGGTGGCGGAGCGGCTCGGCGGCGGGCCGGCGGCTCGACGTCTCCGGATCGCCGGAGCAGAGCTCGCGGAGATGGGAGGCGATAAGGAAGGAGCGTTGACGGCCTGGTCGAAGGTGGTCCGAGAGGTGTCGACTCCGGACGACGGGGCGCGAGCCCGGGCGGCCCGGGTTCGACTTTCGCGGGAGCTCGACGACGCCCCGGGGTTGCTCGAGGCGCTTCTCGAAGCCGCCGACGACGCGGACAACGATCGCGACCGTGCGGTCCGACTCGTGGAAGCGGCCGACCTCGCCGAACGGCGTCTCGAGGAGCCAGATCGAGCCGAACAGTTGCTGCGGCGGGCCATCCAGGTGGCGGACTCCCCTGCCGCCCTGCAGGAAGAGTTGCTCGACTTCCTGCGGCGTCACGGACGCTGGATGAGCCTCGACGCGGAGCTCGCGCGGTTGGCCGCGATGCGGGATGGAGCTGACCGCGCGGCAGTGTGCGCGGAGCGGGCCGAGATTCTCCGGAGTCACCTGCACGACGAAGTCGGTGCGGCGTCGTTGTTCGTCGAAGCGTACGAGGCCGACCCAGACCCGGAACGAGGCGCGGTGGCGGCGTCGGCGCTC
Source organism: uncultured Myxococcales bacterium (assembly GCA_964519665.1). Classification (GTDB taxonomy): domain Bacteria; phylum Myxococcota; class Kuafuiibacteriia; order Kuafuiibacteriales; family Kuafuiibacteriaceae; genus JANQQN01. Next base: position 47,781 of record CAZFIV010000014.1, on the reverse strand, counting down.
GCGAAGTCGGGCGACCTGGTCGCCGCGGAGCATCTGCTCGATGCCGTTCTCGGAAGGGTGCCGGCGGGCAGTCACCCGTGGCTGAGGGTGTCGATGGCGAAGGCTGAGTCCCTCGAACGTGCCGGTCGCGTCGATACGGCGATCGAGACGCTCCGGCGGGTATCCGAAGTGGTGCCCGGAGCGGCGTTGGTGACCACGCGGCTCAAGCAGCTCTTGGTCCGGCATCGCCGGTGGGACGAGTTGGCGGTCGTCCTGTTGACCGATGCGCTTCATACCACCCCGATCGATCAGATCCGGAATCGCCTGGCTGCCACGAGGCTCCTCTTGAAGCACGCGCCGGCGAACGACCGTGCGGTGGCTGCGCTGCGGTCTGCGCTTCGGCTGGTTCAGGGGTGGTTCTCAGATTCTCAGCAAGCGATGCCCGACGATGTGGTCTCGGCGCCGGTGTATGGTGGGCCGCGGTCGAAGGAGACGATGCTCGATTCTCCTCTGCTCGATCTCGCCCACTTGGCGAAAGAGTTGGGGCAAGCTCGCCTGCGCGTAGAGGCGCTTCGACTTCACGCCCAGTCTTTGCCGGCCGGGACTCAGCAGCAGCGGGCGCTGGTCTTGTTGGCGGCCGCGGAGTGGGCGTCCGGCGACCTCGACGCGGCAGAGTTCACTTTACGGGGGGCCGTCGAAGCCCTCGAGGCTGCGCCAGACGCCGAATTTGCGGATCGGGTGGAAGCCTATCGGGCCCTCGGGATGCTTCTGCTCGACCGCGACGCTGCGGAGGAGGCGCTCGAGGCTCTCCAGAGAGCCGAGGCGATGCTCCGGGGGCACGGGCAAGCGGGGGAATCGGCCCGCGCCGAGGTCTTGGTCAAGTTGGCGCAGGCCTACCGGAGCGTCGATCGCCCTGCCGACGCGGTCAAGGCGCTCGAGGAAGCACGATTGCTTGACCCCGAAGAAGTACCCGAAGGCCTGCTCGACGAAGCCGTCGAAGCGGCTGGGCCCTCCGAGTCGCTCGCGGAGCGCCTCCAACGTCGAGCCGATAGTCGCACCGATCCAGTGGAACGGGCCGAATTGCTGCGCGAGGCGGCCCGGGTCTGGGAACAGATCGGACGAAGCGAAAAGGCGATCGCCCCTCTTCAAGCGGCCTACGAGTGTCAACCCGGTCAACGAGACGAGGCGGTGCGACTCCAGGAGCTGCTGTATCAGGCGGAACGGTGGACGGAGCTAGCCGACCATATCCGGCATCGACTCGATTCGGAGAACTTGTCCGAGACCGAGCGGGTTACCCTCCTCGTAACCCAGGCTCGACTGATGCACGGCATGTTGAGACAGCCGCAGGAAGCGTTGCAGCTGTTCGACGAAGCGTTTCATCGCCAACCGAATTCGGTCGACGTGCTCGACGCCCTCGCGTCGCAGGCCGCGGTGATCGGGCGCCTTGACATCCAGCAGGCGGCGCTCGCCCGGTTAGCGGCGGCCAGTTCGGATCCGCAGAGAGGGCTGCGGGCATTGATCGATCGGGCTGCCGTGCTGGAGCGGATGGACGACGTCGCGGAGGCGCTCCGGGTCCTCGAGGACGCCGTCGAAAGAGCGTTTCGGCAAAACGAAGTGCCGCGAGCTTTGCTCGACCATCTTTCGCGTCTGTATTCGTCCGAAGAGGATTTCGCGGCCGAAGCTCGCTTGTGGGTGAGAGCCGCTGGCGCCTCGCGGGATGCACAGGCAGCCGCTCATCTCGCCCGCGCCGCCGAGCTCCGTCGCGACGCATTGGCTGATCGTCGAGGGGCTCTGGCCGCCTTCGAGGCGGCGATACGGGTCCAGCCCGACCTCTTGAGCCTCCGTTGGTCGGCCATTCACCTCGCCAAATCCCTCGGAGACGAGATCAAAGCCCTCGCCCACGCTCGGCAGGCGGCAGATCAAGCCTTTGCCGACGGCATGACCTCGGCGCGACTCGCGTTCCTGAAAACCGCGGCCCGAAGCGCGGCCCGACTCGATGATTTGGCCACGGAGCTCGAGATCTGGACGGAAGCGATTCGATCCTTGAATCTCGACGACGCGGGCTTGGACGAGCTCGTCGATCGAACCGCCTCCGCCGGCGGTCCGAGCCGTCGCCTTCCCGCCGATGCGCTGGAGCAGGCGCTGGGGACCACCATCGAGGCACTTGCCGCAGGGGCCACGCGTGGTCGGTATCGGAACGCTCGGGCTCGGGTGCTCGAAAATGCGCTGGGACGTTTCGACGATGCGCGGCAGGTCCGAGCCCTGGCGATCGCCGAAGACGGTATCGGATCAACCAACGGGCATCATCGGCCCACGGGCTCCGTCGCGACCGTCGGGGCCGCGACTCGGCATGTCGGCGTACGCGAACTCGAAGTGGATCAAGTCGAGCCCGGCCTATGGGCCGTCGCTGCTGGTTCCACTCCCGAAGCGCGGGCGGAGGCGATCAGCGCGCTGCCCAACTCGCCGAACGGGCACGCCGAGCCAACGCCGGACGCCGCGTGGGCCCTCACGATCGACCCGGAAGACATCGTCCAGCAGATCGACGTCGACTCCGAACCGATCGCCTCCGTCGGCGGAGACGTGCCCCCCTCGAATCCTTCCGTGGCACGGTCGCTGCCCGACACCGCGTCCTTTTCGGCCTCCGCGTCCGGCCTGTGGCCCGCCCCCACCGGTCCGCGCCCGGTCCGGGCCGCCGCCTTGGTGACGGCAGGACAGCGTCGGCTGGAAGCGACGCCGCCCGATTTTGGCGGGGCTCGCGAGTTGTTCAATCAAGCCATCGAAGCCTGCCCGGATGACGTCATGGCCTGGACGGAGCGGGCTCGCCTCGATCTTCGAGAGGGCGACGCGCAAGGGGCGGTCGACGCGCTAGGGCGCCTCCGTGACCTCGGGGGGCCACCGTGGGCACCACCGACGCTCGAACTGGCTATCGCGCGGATCAAGATGTCGCGCGGGGATCGAGCCGCCGCAATGGCGGCGTTCGCGCGCGCCAAACTTCAAGACCCCACGCACCGGGAGGCGGCCGCCGGCCTGGCCGAATTGGCGGAGCGCCTGCCGAGCCGACGAGGCCCGAGGCGGTGGTTTTCAGACTACAAGGCTCTGTTGGACCCGACCCTGGATGCGCCGGCCCTGCTTCAGCTCCACTTGGCGGAAGCGCGGCAGGCACGGGGCGTCCAAGACCCCGGCCGGGCGCTCCTCGCGGTCGCGCGGGCGCTTCGCCTGGCGCCGGACCCCGAGGCCCGGCAGCTCCGGCTCGACGTCCTGCGCGACCTCGGCGATTCTCCGTTTCTCCTCGACGCGCTCGCCGCGCAAGCGATCGAGGCGCTCGAACCTGAAGACGCCCATGATCTTCAAGAGCAGGCGTTCGAGCTGGCCCGTCGGCTTGGTGACCGCCGTCGAGGCTTGGTATTGGCAGCTGCTTTGGAGGCTCGGGCCGGCGATGACCCCGACCTTCTTCTGTCCTTGTACGCCTTCTACAGGGAACAAGATGACCGCAGCGGACTTCTTCGCATCGCGGACCGCATCGGCGGTATCGACGCGCTGGGACCGTTGCCCCGCGACCAGCGGATCGCTCTCGCGGCGGCTTGCTTCGATGCCTCCCGAGCTGGGGAAGCGTTGGCCGTCCTGGCTGAAGCAGTACCTGAGGGTTGGACCCCCAACCAGCCTCGGGCGCTGCTCGAGCCTTTCATCGAAGACCTGACCCGCGCTCTCGGCGTGCCCTCCGATTTGTCCGAGCCCGCGGATACGGTCCGCATGCGGGCGGTCATGGCCGATCTGCCGGCCTCGGCCCTCATCGTGCCTCGCGTCGAGCTCGCCCTCGAAGCGTTGGTGGCCTGGCTCCCGCAGGCTCGGGCGACCCGATGGCTGCTGGCCTCCGCCTATCAGCGCAACGGCGTCGGCGGACCCAAGGCGGTAGCGCTGTACCGAAGCCTCCTGGTGGAGGACCCAGGCGATGCGGCGCTGCTTCACGCGCTAGCGGCGGTATTGCCCGATCAGGGAGGCGTAGGGCCCAGAGCGGTCCTCCACTGGATCGAAAACGAGCCGGCCCTGCGACATCCGTGGCCATCCCATCGACCCGCCGATCCCGCCTTCTTCGAGCGCCTTCGGACGGAGGCTGTTCGAACGCCGCTCGGTGACCTGATGCGCCTGACCGCCCCGGCGTTGGCGGGTGTTCTGCCGTCGGTCGAGCGGCCCACGGGTCCGCGACGGTCCGCGCATGAGGACCCGAGACTGGCCGACGTAGCGGAGGCCGTGAGGGCGGTCGTTCATTTCCCATTCATAGTCGTCGTCGACCGGGAGGGCGGAGCTTCCGTGGAGCTCGAGCCCGGCGATCCGAGCACCTTGGTGGTGGGCGAAGCGTTGGCTGAAGATGGGACCCCCGATGAGTTGCGTTTCCATCTGGCGCGCGCCGCTATGCTGCTCGAGCTCGGGTTTTTGGTGATCAGCGGTACTCAAGGCATAGCCCGGCGGCACTTCGTCACCCTGGCCGCGGCGGCCATCGAGCCCCGATTCCGAGAATCGCTGCCCCAGACGTACCGCCCCGGGATCGACCTGCTTCGGGCCCGGCTGGACCCAACCCCCCGCGCCGCGGCCGAGGAGGCGGTCAGGGCATTGAGTCCGGGCGATCTGCCGATCTCGACTTGGATCCGAGGCGCCTATCAGACCGCTGACCGATTCGGCGTTGTGATGGCCGGGGCGCCAGCCACCGCACTCGATGCTCTGTATCGGGGCGAGCCGCGCACATTGGCCGAGCCGCTCGGGGCGCCGGAAGACCGGGTACGGGCGCTGCGGCAGTGGAGGCCGCTTCGAGACCTGGTCGCCTTCGTCGTCAGTGAACACTATGCGGAACTGCTCAACGACACGCTCGACCAGCCGCGACCGGCTCGGTTTTAGCGAGCGAGATTTCTGTAAAATAGCCCACCTGCCGTTCGTGATGCAGGTGGACCAGCGCTGTGTGGCGAGCTGGACGGACCTCTGCTAGTCATTCCCGACGTGACCCTTCGTCGAACCATCGGACCGAGGTGGCTCATCGGTGTGGTCGTTTTTGCCGCGGGAGGCCTGATCGGGCCCGCAGGTGGTCGGCCCCACGCGGTGGCACAATCGGCTCCAGACGGGCGCGATGCCCTGATTGTCGTCGATGACCGTGCCGTCCCGGTGGTCGACCCGGACGAACCTCTTCCCCCACCTGAAGATAGCGAAGACGATGGGACAGGCCGCCCGTCCTCGTCCGATGAGTCGGCGGCCGCCGAGCGGGCAAGGCGCCCGGGTGCTTCCGCGGCCACCGAGCGGTCAATGCGTCCGGGAGCTTCGGCGGCCACCGAGCGGTCAATGCGTCCGGGATCCTCGGCGCCGGCGGAGCGATCAGGGCGCCCTGGCGCCGTCGATGGCCCGCGCCCTCACGGGGCGCGCCAGGGTTCGTCTGCGCGAGCCGACGGGTCCATACCTGAGTCTGCCCAAGCACAGGCCCAGCCCGGGGGCGTGCCGGTGCCCGGACCCGGATATCGCCCGCGACCGCTGCGGCTGCCAGACCGCACCAAGCCCCGGGTGGTGGTCACCGAACACGACCTGCGAGTCCAGGTGGAGAAGATGGTCGAAGCCTATCGCCTGGGCGACCGCGACCGCTTTCTGAACGAGCGCGATGCGCTCGAGCAAATGAGGGCGCGGGCGGGGGTGGCCAACGTCCTGCTGGCATCTGCGGCGTTGATTCGCCAGTCGGATGTGGCGCTGGCCGCCGGCGACTTCGACGAGGCGGTCGACCTTTCCTCGGCCGCCGTGCGGCTATCGCCGGACTTGGTGGCGGCCCACTGGTCGCTGGCGGGAGTGCTGTGGACCAAAGACTGGACTCAACTGCGGACGATCGGCAGCGCTCTTGCAAACCTGCTGGATGCGCAGTTCGGGAGCTTTCGGAATCAGGTCGCGTTCCTCACATCAGTCTCGTTGGTGCTGGGGCTGGCGCTGGCGTTGACGGTCGTCGTCTTCGCGCTGGTGCAGTTCATCAAGTACGTTCGCTATCCTGCGCACGACCTCGCGAAACGCGTGCCGTCGATTTTCGGTACGGGTGAGCTCATCATTGTCCTGACGGTTGTAGCGCTTGTCCCGGTTGCGATCGGGTGGGGGCTTCTAGCGGGCGCGCTCGCCGCGCTCGTCATCGTGACGGGATATCAGCTGTCGTCCGAGCGATGGGTGAGCTGGTTCATGATGGTGGTCGTGGCCCTCATCCCCCTGGCGCTCTATTCGGTAGCCCCGCTCATTACGTTCCATGGGTCGCTCGTCGACGATATGGCGACCACCATAACCGAGGCTTTCGCGGGGTCGGCCGAGCGTCGCCTGTTCGCGGCCTCTACCGGCACCCGAAGCCGGGACGCGACGAGCGCGCTGATCCTCGCTCGCCGTAAGCGGCTCCGGGGAGACCTAGAGGGAGCAGACCTCGCCTACCAGCGCGCCCTCGAGTTCCGGCCGAACGACCCCGTCGCGCTGAACAATCGGGGCGTGATTCAGTTCATGCTCGGCCGGCACGAAGCGGCGGTGGCTCTCTTCGAACGAGGAAAGGACGCCAACCGAGCCGAGTCCGTCTTGAATCTCGCGATCATTCGAGAAGAGGAAGGAAAGTTCGAAGAGGTCGGGCGGCTTCTCGATCAAGGTCGGCAGCTCGACCGGCGCCTCGCTGACGCGTACACCCGGCAGGCCGGTGCGAGCGCGCAGTCGACGCCCATGTTCGAAGCCGAGATCGACATGAGCGTTCTGTGGAATCGAATGTATGCGATCGAGCCGGACCGGCGGTGGGAAGTCGCCGAGAGTCTATGGATGCGAATGGGTGGCGGTCGACTTTGGTCGATCAGTGTTGCGGCGGCGATCGCGCTGCTCGCGTCCTTGGTGGTCGGTGCGTGGTCGAAGCGATTCTCGACCGGCTGCCCGAAGTGCGGAACGCCCGCCGACCGGGCCGCTTACGGCCGCCTGTGCGGCCAGTGCAATTCTGTCTTCGTGACGGCGGCCGCTGTCGAGCCCCGCCTTCGAGCAAAAAAAGAGCGGGAGGTTCGATCGTACCAACGTCGTCGGCGCTGGACGGAGCGGTTGACCAGCATGTTCGCGGGCGTCGGCCAGTTTTTTGGAGGGCGTCCGCTGCTCGGCTCCATCCTGTTCTTTCCGTTCGCGGTTGCGATGGTCGCCTGGGTTTACCGGGCCGGGGTCATGGTGCACGACTGGTTTATCTTCTACGGTGGATCACCCGGTTCGCTCGTCGGCGGAATTGCGTTGTTCGTCGCGGGAATCCTTAGCTTGGTCTCCATCCGGCAGTCTTTCGATCGGTGACGCCATGGCTCTCAAGGGCACGATCAGGGACTTCGGGGTTGCAGACATTTTCCAGCTGGTCGGCCAGCAGATCAAGACGGGCGTTCTGGTCTTCGAAAACGACCTCGACGCCGTTCGGGTGTACTTTCAAGAGGGCGCCGTCGTGCACGGCGAGAGCGCCACCAAAGACCACGATCGCATGCTGGGAAGCCTGCTGGTTCGGGCTGAAGCGATCACCCAAGCCCAGCTCGATCAGGCGTACACCGAACAGCTACGGACACTACAGCGGCTGGGGCAGGTTCTGCTCGACCTGAACTACGTGCTGCCGGCAGTCCTCAAAGAGTTCGCCGCGCTGCAGCTGGCCGAGACCGTCTACGGCCTCTTTGAGTGGACGGACGGTACGTACCAGTTCGACGCGGGCGACGTACCACCTTCACCGGAAGGTGTCGAGCCGATGCGGGTCGAGACGATCGTGCTCAACGGCATTCGGTTCATCGATGAGTGGCCGGCGATCCGCGAGCGCATCCCGTCTAATCTGTGGCTGGTCGAGCGAACGCGGGCTCTACCGGCCGCGGCGGGGTTGGCCGCCGAGTGGGATAGCTCGGTGGTCGATTCTCATCCGGGAGCCGAGGACGTCGGAGAGGAGGAACGACGAGTCTACGACCTCGTTGGGGCCGGGCGCACGGTACAGAAGATCGTCGACCTCAGTCGGATGGGAGAGTTCGAAACGTGCCAGTCCCTAAGCACCCTGATGCAGGCCGGCTACGTTCGGGTCATCAAGCCTCCGCCGTCTATGACCGACACGAGCGGGATAGAGCCCCGTTCGTCGCTTCCTCGGTCCGCCCGGATCGTCGGCCGGATCCTCGTGAGCGCCGGACTCGTCATTTTGACCTCGTATCTGTTGGCCTCGACGACGATCCAGGTGTCGGGAGCGGGAGGCGTGGAGCTCGGCTACCGGCAGGACTTCGTGGGCGAGCGTCTGGCTCAAACCCAGATCAAAGTTCTACGCCGGGCTCTGGAAGTCTATCGCTACCAAAACGGTAGTTATCCATTGTCGCTCGATGAACTCGTCGCGGGCGGCTTTGTCCGGGAACACGACACTCGATACCCATTCACCCAGCGCTATTTCTATCGGGTGGATGAGTCGGGCGTTGTCGTCCTGCGGCCCCCCGTTCGGTAAAGGCGACCCGGGCTCTTCATATATCGGCTAAGCGGGTGGCGATGCCTTGGCCACCTCGTCGTAGACCCGTCGAAATGGCTCCGCGAGGGGGCTGGTGGACCATTCGATCATAGATGCAGCACGGGCCCAAGGGGGTTGTAGAGTCGAGGGGCCAGCTCAAGGAGCGAAGGACCGAAGTCCTCGCGAGGCGCGATAGGCGCGCTCGATGACGGCCAGCGATTCGAACGCGTCGCGTGGAGGCACCGGATTCGGCCCCTCACCTTTCAAGAAGTCAACGAAGGCGGCGGCCAGCGCTGGGACCGTAGGCCGGGCGGGCACGAGCTCTTCGCGCCGCTGTCGCCCCTCGGTCATGATCACCTTGCGGTCGATGAAATCGAGCTCTACGCCGCCCGACTGGGCGAAGAGGGCGTACCGGTGATGTCGAGACGCTCCGATCTTGCTGACCCGCAGGTCGCCGAACACCGTTCGGCCGTCAGCCTGGGGGCAGCCGTAAAGAGCGAGTTGCGCCAGACCCAGATCCTCGTGGGCCGGGTAATTGAGCCGAGCGGTGAGGGTGTGAATGACCTCGACCGATTCGGGTCGCGTGATGAAGCGGAGCGCGTCGGCGGTGTGAATCGCGGTTTGGGCGAGCACTCCGCCTCCCGCCAGGGCAGGGTCTTCTTCCCACGCCAGGCCGCGAGGCTCGAGTCGTTGTTCGAATCCGAATCCCACCAGCGGTCCGAAGTCCGCCAGGGCGCGTTGGCCGGCCGTAACGAGGGGATCGAAGCGGAGCGTTTGGCCGATGGTGAGCGGGAGCTTGCGGGTCTCGAAAGCCTCGATGATCTCGGTCGCTTCCTGGGTCGTTCGCGCGAGCGGCTTTTCGAGCAGCAGGGGTTTACCGGCCGACGCGACCTTGAGCGCGAGCCGGTGATGAAGCCCCGATGGGACTGCCAAGATGACGGCGTCGACGTCGTCGGCTTCGAAGAGGGCTTCGACTCGTCGTTCGTACGCGACGCCGAGTTCTTCGGCCAACGCTTGCCCCAGCGCTTCATCTCGACGCCAGACCCGGCGTACGGTGGCGCCCGGCACGTCCCGACGAGCGAAGTGACGGGCGTAACGACTCCCGTGCCGGCCGACCCCGGCGATTCCGAAGCGGATCTGGGCCGCATCGTTTCGATCAGCGTTCAACACGCCTTCGGAGCCTGGCAGATCCGACCCGGAGTCGGTACTGTGTCGACCCGTGAGCGTTGTTATGCGAGTGGCCGGTATTGGGGCGCCTGTCGTCGTCGGGCTCATTCTCGGGCTCGGCATCGGTCCCCTCGCGTCCGGAACTTCGGCCCCCCTGGTCAGCGGTGATTCGGTCGGCGTCGATCCGAGTATCGTCACCATCGAGGAGGTGACGGGCGAGGTGCGAGTGCGGACTGCTCCGGGCTCCGGGTGGCGGTCTGTCGAGACCGGTGACACCGTTGTTCGTCCGGTCACGATTCGGGCGATGGGCCTCGACGCGTTCGCTCGAATGACCGTCAAGGGCACCCGGATCATCGTAGCCCACGATTCGAGGGTCCACATCGGCGCAACCGGGACTGGTATGACCGTCCAGGTCGAGGAGGGATTGCTGCTCGCCTATCGAGAGAAACAGCCCGTGGTAACGCTGGTCCCTTCGGAAGGCATCGACGTGAGGGGCCATGGCTATGGGGTGTGGGTCCGAGAAGGTCTCGTCACGGTGGCGGTTCTGGCGGACTCCGCCGAAGTGTCGGTCGGCACTGATGAGCCTACCGCTTACCCCTTCGGTCGAGAGGTCACGATCGAATCGGGCCGCGCCGAACAGGCGGCGATGGGGACCGAGCTGACCATCGAGGAGATCACGAAACGCCGCCGAGGTCGTCGCTCCCGGATATCCGCCCGGACCGCTTCCGGCGCGCGAGTTTTCAAATTCGGACGAGACGGGTTTGAAGAGATCGACGTCCGGGATAGCGGTACGTTTCGAGTCACCGTTCCTGGCGAGACGCCGGCGCCGGGCGGCCTGATCGCGCTCGACGCGGCCGGTCGGTGGGCGGAACTCGATCGTCCCTCCCGAAGGCTCGAGCAGGTCGTCCACGACCTGAAGACCGGACGTCCCCAGCCGGCGCGCATCATCCCCCGGCCCGACCCGGTCGCCGATCGGGCCTCGAGCCGCCGTCCGGACCGCCGACCCCGTCGGTCCGACGATAGCGCCGAAAGATCGCGAGCGGACGGAGAGGATAGGGATTCCAGGCGGGGGCCGGACGAACAACCGGAGCGTTCGCCGGAGTCCGAAATGCCCGAACCTCCGCCTCTCGACGAGGTCGACCAGGAAGAGCTCGACGAACGTGCACTCTGAACGAGAATGCTCGCCGCTCGACGATGAGGCGTCGCCCCACATCTCGGCTTTCACGCGAGGCATACTCAGCCGAACCACGGCTCGGTTGACCGCTCGATGTCAGGGAGCGGTCGGCAGAAACCGAGCAGACCTCCCCGAACCCATAGACAGGAGCTCTGCTCCTACGTAAACCGGACGTGTGACGACTCCGGAACCTACGGACTTGTCGCAGGCGCATACGGAGATCATGCGTCTGCGGTCGGAAAACGAGGAGCTGCGGACGGAGTTGACGCGACGACGCGCTCTCCCCCGCGTTCGATCTCTGGAGGCCGTCAAGTTTACGGGGTCTTTCATCATCCCGATGTTCGATCGCCAACGAGTGTTTCGAACTTTTGTTGCCTTCTTCAACGAGGCGTCGTTCTACACGCTTCCGCAAGAGAACTGGCCGGACCGCGAACGGGTTCTCGACAAGGGCCGCGACTTCGGACTGGCCATTTTGCGCTTTTTCGTCAAACGCAGATTGATCATCTTCGTCTTCAGCCTCTTGGCGCTTGCGATGCCCCTCGTTCAGGTGTGGCTGGTCTTCCAGCAGAACGAGATCATTCAAAACCAGAACAAGTACTTCAACATCCAGGTCTACGACATCGTGGCTCGTTCGATGACCGACGGTGATCCGACGAGTCGGCAGATCACGTCCGCTCTTTTGGCCCGCGAAGATTTCACCCTCGTGAACGGGATCATTCTGGCCGTGTTCGAGTCGGAGGCAGCCGGCGCGTTTACGGAACAGGCGGTCACCGGGGTCCAACCGCGAGTGCTCAAAGAGACCGCGGCGCGCGGCCATCTGGTGTCGGCGTTGGGGCAGGCGGTCGCCAAGCAGCGGGAGGAGAAGAGCGATCGAGACGTTTGGGACAGCGTCGAAGAGACCTACCGGGTCGTGGTGAACGACGCGACGAGTCGGGTTCCGAGCGTGTTACGGGTCGACCGAGCCACCGCGGATCTCAATCCCGCGGTCACCACTGAGTGTTATTTGTATCTGTACTCGTTGAGCACTTTCCTTCGAAAGGCCTACCGGGTCGCGCAACGCGCGGGCGAAGAAGAGCCCTACTTCGCCGCGCTGGGCCCGCTCGTCGACCGGTTGTCACATCTGCGTCTGCGGAATCCCGACGATCTTCCCTTCCGTAAAGTGCTCGGCTTGGCCTTCGAAGAGCTCCTCGTCGATTTCGCTCGGCCTTCGGGCGAAGCTCCCGAAATCGGGGATGAGGAGGTGCCGGCGGCCATCCGGAAAGGCTTTAGGATTCTAGTAGAGCGCAGCAACACGGGTGGTCGCTCGGTAAACGAAGCTCAGCTCAAGCAGCTGTTGGAGGTCCTTTGACACGACACACACTCATTTCGTTGTTCGCCCTGACCTTGGGCGTTGCCTGTGGGCACAGTCGACCGCCCCAACCTTCAGGGGGTACGTCGGGCGCCACGGATGCTACCGGCGCCAGCACCCATCCGATGGTGCAAGCGGCGCGGCCGGCTTGGGTTGATGGCGAAATGCCGGATCTGTTCGACGCTTCGACCCACCTGATGGTGGTCGGCGCGGGACCGACTGTCGAAGAAGCCACGGTCGATGCCCATGCGAAGATGATCGCGGAGGTCTTGGGGCCCGAAAACGCCCGTCCGTTCGTTGCGGTGCCGGAATCGCTGCAGAGCTTCGCGGAGGCGACGGCCACCGATCGGTATGTCGAGGGCGAGAGCCAGGCCTACGTCAGGCTCGTGGGCAAGCGGGTCTTCATCCAGGAGCGCCTGGAGGCTTGGGAGGCCCAGATGGGCATCGGGGCGCTAGCCGAGCTGGATCCGCAGCCCTTCACGGCCGCGGGCCAGCCCGTCATGGATCCATCCAAGCATCTGACTGCGCTCGCCACGACCCTCGCCTACCGTCGGGCCAGCGCTTTCGTCTGCGAGCGCCGTCTGGTGGTCTCCACGTCGACGTGCACCCCAGCAAGCCTGGGGAGCATCAGGGAGGCCGTCAAAGCCTTCGGTGAGGCCATCACGGTCCGTCCAGCGTACAAGGGAGGTGTGCCGCTCCGGATCGGCGGCGGTCCGGAAGCGCCGGTGGCGGTGATCGCGACCTGGACGGCGCCCGGGCGGAACCCGGTGGCCCTGGCCGGCCTTCCCGTATCCTTCGAGGGGCCGTCGGCCGAGGCGAGCATCGAGACCGACGCGCGAGGGCGCGCCGAATGGCAACCCGACGCCCCGGACCCCAATTCGAAGACCGCAGTCCGCATTGATGCCGAGGCTTTACTGGGCGCTGATGCATCGCTGTGGGCGAACCTGGCCTCGGTCGAGGTGACATTTCGCAAGCTTCAGCCTCAGACCGCGCAGCTCGCTCTCAGCATCAAGGAAAACCAGCGCGGGGCCTACGGACGAAAGAGCCTAGGTCAGCGCCTCCGCCAGCTCGGGATAGCCAGGCCCGTGACCTTGAGCCAGGACCAGCAAGATCTCGTGAGCCTCGACGATGGCCCGACCCGCGAAAACCTTCGCGCTTTGGGGGAGGCCTCGGAGGGGGCGATCGACCTCGTCGTACTGGCCGACTTTCACACTCAGTTCGCCAGCCGCATGCGGGGCCGTCGAGTTTGGCACGAGGCGCAGGGCGAGTTGGTGATCTACGATGTCTGGTCCGGCGCCAAGATCGGTCCCATCGACATGACGGCCCGCGAAAACGGGCTCGGCGAACAGGCCGCAGGCGCCAAGGCGCTCCGGAGCCTCGGAGCGAAACTCGCGGAAGAGGCAGCGAAGCGTCTGAGCGAGTACTACCGTATGAGCCCATCCGCGGCGGTGACGGTTCCGTAGCTCCGTGCGACGATAGACCGGCTGGTCGAACGGCCAAGCCCGGCGCGCGCCGGCTCGGTCGCACCCGGGTCCCCGCACCCGCAGAAAAGCGAGCATCATCTCAAAGTTGTGACGCCAGGCCTTTTCGCCAGGCGACACCACGGGTAGCCTTTCCGGTTGTGGGTTCGCCGACTGAAGCGGAGCTTGCGGTCCTGGAGCGAAAGCTCGACTTCGAGCCGGAGTACCGTCTGCTCGATCTCAAGAGCCTCAGCCATCCGCGAGAGATTACGGCCGTCGACCGATATCAGGTGGGCGACCTCGCCCGAGTGCCGCGAACGTCGGGGCGCTGGTCCCTCGGGGTGGTGAGCGAGGTCGACCCGGGCAAGAGCGTGACCGTGCTCTTGAGAGCGACCTCGGGTTTGAGCACCAAAGACCTGGATTCGCGCCTTCTCGCCCAGTGCAATCCGCTCAAGATTGGGGACTTCTTCTATTTGGAAGACAAACCGTTCTGGGTCGCCGGGCTTTCGGATGACGGCGAGATCATGGTGCTCAGTCGGTCGGGTCAGCGGGTCGACCCCCGAGAGGTCCGCCGGATGATGGAGGATGTCATTCACGGCGATTCCGAAAAAACGATTCAGATCAAGCCGAACAAGGGATTGACGCCCGAAGCCCGGCCGCTATCGACCGCGCGACCGATGCAGGCCGTTCCGTACGTTCCGATCGAATCGATCCTCGAAGCCAATTCGCAGTACGGGCTGATCGCCGGCAACAAAGAGACGCCGACCGTCTACAATCTGCGGAGCCCGGTCGCCGATGCCGCCCTCCACACGCACCGCGGGCACAACTACAAGAACTGGAACGAGGATGGGGGCGCCTTATTCGCCGATGCACAAGGTCGACTGTTTATCGGCGTCTTCGACCAAGCCGGTGGAGAAGGTTCCGACGAGACGGCCCGGGGCGCCGCGACGGCCGTGGCGGGCGAGATGCTCTTCGACGAGATGCAGAAGGTCGCTGCTCTCCGAGCGAACCGGGACGACGCCGAAGCCGCCCTCGTTCGGGCTGCGCGCCGCGCGCACGACGCGATTCTCGAGCGCGGCAAAGGCGAGGTCACGACGTTCGTCGGCGCGATGATCGACGACGACGAGGCGGTCATCGTCAACGTCGGCGACTCCGGTACGATGCAGTTCGATGCTCAAGGAAAGCACTTGCGGAGCACCGAAGTGCAGGGCGTGGGGCGCCTCTTGCTCGAGGGTCTCGGCATGACCCGCAAGCCCACTTTCGAGCACCAGGCGTACCGATGGCCGGTCAGCGAGGGCGATTTCTTTCTTTTTGGTACCGACGGCTTGCTCGACTCGCGCCTGCCCGAAGACGAGATCGGCAAGATTCTCATCGAGGCCGGGGATGCCGCCTCGGCGACGCGTCGGCTGCGAGACGTCGTCAGCCGACGAATGATCAGTCGGGAAGGTAAGCCCGATAACCTGACCGTTTTGGTGGTGAAGGTTGGAGAGGGCGCGACGTCGATCCCCGCCCCAGCATAGTCAGCGCCACCGCGGCGCTCCCGAACGACAGCAACGCCGCCATCCATCCAGCCTTTCGAGTCGCGTCGATGAACGAGGCATTCAGGAGCCCCTGCACGTATTCTCGCCTCGGCTCACTCCACGAGTCGGGAAGCTCGGCTCCGGCGAGCTTTTCACGTTGAGCCAACACGACGCGCTGTTCGGAGGGACTCAGGCTGGAGATCTTCGCGTCGATCGAAACCGCGAAGCTGTGCTGAACGAGCAGGCCGAATCCGGCCACCGCCATGCCCTGCGCAATTCGGGAGACCGCATTGTTGACTCCGGAGGCGATTCCGGTCCGGCCCGGCGGGACCGATGTCATCACTGTACTGGTGAGGGGCGCTACGCAAAAACCCATTCCGACCCCGAGCATGATGGCCGGCGGCAAGTATCGCCACAGATCGCCGCACCCGAGCGTTTCGGCCAGCCCGAGGAATCCGATGCCGGTGATCCCGGCCCCCACCGACAGCAGGGTGCCCGCGCCGACCCGGTCGGCGAGTCTAGCCGACCATCTCGACATCAACGAGATGACGAGCGCGATCGGAAAGAAGAAGAGGCCCGCTTCGAAAGACGACTTGCCATCGACTTGCATGACGACGAACGGCAGATAGAACAACATTCCGGACAGCGACGCGTACAGCCCGATGGTTACGAGGTTGGCTCCCGAGAAGGCCCGACATGCGAACAGATTGAGAGGCATCATCGGATTGTCCGTCTTGGCTTCATGTACGATGAACGCTCCCAGACAGAGGGAGCCCAGGACCAACGCAACAAGAACTTCGGGATGGGTGAGGCCGTTCGGGCCAGCTTCCGTGAGACCGAATGCGACACCGCCCAAGCCGAGGCTCGCCAACAAGGCGCCGATGCCGTCGAGCTTGCGGGTGGGATCGGGCTCAGTGCAAGACGGCACCGGTCGGAGCGACCACAGGGCGGCGCCGGCGAAGATGAGGTTGACATAGAAGACCGCCCGCCAAGAGAGAAACATGACCATCCCCCCTCCGACGGGCGGGCCCAGCATCGTCGCCAAGGCGGCGAATGCCGACCAGGTTCCGATCGCGGTCGCTCGCTCCTCGGGAGGATAAGCGGCCGCGAGCAGGGCGAGCGAAGATGGAACGAGCAGGGCGCCGGCCAGGCCCTGAGCGAGGCGGGCAAAGATAAGGAACGTCGCGTTCGGAGCGGCTCCGCAGGCGATGGAGGCCACGGCGAAGGTGGCTACCCCGTATTTGAAGACCCGCATCTGCCCGAAGCGGTCACCGAGGGCGCCCCCCACGAGGATCAGGGCACCGAGCACCATCATGTAGCTCTCGACCACCCACTGGGCCTCGGCCGCCGATGCTCCCAAGGCGCTCTGCACGTTGGGCAGCGCGACGTTCACAATCGTCGTGTCGATGAAGGCCATCGACGACCCGAACGCGGTGGCCACCAGAACCCGGCGGCGCTCCGACGGGTTCAGCAAACTCGCCATGTGCGCACGGTAGCCATCTGCACGACACCTGGGCAACTTTCATCGCCTTCATCTGCGTCGGCCGCCCATCGAGTTGGCGTATGTTGATCGCATGCGCGCGTTTCTGTGGCGGCTTTGCCTTTTGGGAGCGGCTTTCGCGGGAGGGGCGACGGCGTCGTCGCTGGCCTCTGCCGCTGACGATGAGGATGACGCAGCGTACCGAAGCCTCGGTGTGTTCGCTCGCGTTCTGCACTACGTCGAGAACAACTACGTCCGCGAAGTTTCGACCGACGACCTCATCTACGCTTCGATCCGCGGCATGCTTGCGAATCTCGATCCGAACAGCGCGTTCTTGGACCCCGAGCAATACGCGGCGACCAAAGATGAAGCACAGGGCGAGTTCGGCGGAATCGGGGTAGAGCTGGTCCGCAGGGCCGCCGGGGTCCTGGTCGTCGAACGCTACGAGGGCTCGCCGGCGGTCAAAGCGGGCTTACGGATCGACGACATGATCATAGCGGTGGACGGGCGCTCGCTCGCCGGCCGATCGCTCGCGGATGCCGTAGCCCGCATCAAAGGTCCCGCGGGAACGACCGTTCGTCTGACCGTCGTTCGCGGCCGCGAGGGCTTGACCGACGAGCTTCCGGTGCGTCGTGAACGAATTCGCGTCGAATCGGTCACGACCCGTCGCTGGCCGGACGGCATCGGATACGTACGAATCCGAATGTTTACCCGGCGGACCTATCGAGATCTCGAACGAGGGCTGGTTGCTCTCCACGATGAAGGGCCCTTGAAGGGCCTCGTACTCGATTTGCGGGACAACCCGGGGGGCCTGGTGGGAGAATCCGTTCGGGTCGCCGATACCTGGCTCCGACGAGGAGTCATCGTGTCGACCCAAGGTCGGCGTCGAACGCTGGACGTCGAGCGCGCACACCCGCGGGGTACTGAGCCGCCGTATCCAATGGTCGTACTCGTCAACGGGGGTACGGCGTCGGCGGCGGAAATCGTCACCGGCGCCCTTCAGGACCACCGGCGGGCCACGATCATGGGAACCCAGACGTTTGGCAAAGGATCGGTCCAAACCGTGATCGAGCTCGAGGATGGTAGCGCCCTCAAGCTGACGGTCGCTCGGTACCTCACGCCGGGTCGGCGTTCAATCTCGGGCGTGGGCATCACACCCGACCGAGTCGTACCTCGGCGGGAGGATTCGGAGGTCGAGGGGCAAGAAACGGCGGCGCCCTTTATACACTCACCGCTCGATGCGCCGAGGCCTGATCATCAGCTGATGGCAGCGCTCGATACTCTTCGCGAACGTCTTCGCGAACGCTCGAGTTCCCGGTAGCCGTCGGCTTTACGCTTCGAAATCACCATGCTATCCGAATGCTTCGGAAGCGCCAGTCGGGACGAACCCGTCCGCGCGCTCCCGGGTCGAAGGGGACGGCGACGACCGATGTCCTTGCGAGCGCAATCGACCGAAATCGGTTGGCGATCGACCGGAATCGGTTGCCCAGCACCGATCGAGGACCGAGGGTAAGGCGGACGCGTG
Source organism: uncultured Myxococcales bacterium (assembly GCA_964519665.1). GTDB lineage: Bacteria > Myxococcota > Kuafuiibacteriia > Kuafuiibacteriales > Kuafuiibacteriaceae > JANQQN01. Next base: position 29,664 of record CAZFIV010000014.1, on the reverse strand, counting down.
GCTACGATCTTCAAGCTCATCATCGAGGATGACGAGGGCAAGACGACCGTATATCCGCTGGCCGATGGTGACCTCACCATCGGCCGTCGAGAAGGTAATACGATCCGATTGATGGAGCGGAACGTGTCCCGGCGGCACGCTCGGCTCGAGCGCACCAACGGGGCGGTCTACATCCGGGATCTCGACAGCTACAACGGGATTAAGATCAACGGTGAACGGATCTCCGGCACCTACGAGGTGAAGGAGGGAGATCTCGTCGAGATCGGTGATTACCACCTCGCGCTTCAAAAAAGCGTGACTCGGTCCGAAGCGCCAGAACCCGCTGCATCCCCCGACCAATCCTCCGGCACGTGGCCGCAAGCCGGCACCGTTCCCGATTTTCAGCTTCCCGACGAGCTGCTGCAGCCTCAAGCCAGCCCCCCGATCAGCGCTCCGAGGGCCGGCGGCGATCGCAACGGCAACGATACGATTATCGACCAACCGGTTCCCACCAGTGTCGCTGGCGTGCCCAATGTCTTACCGCCGCCCCCTGACGAACGGCCCAAGCCGATCCCGTCGCCGGCGGCCCTGGCCTCCAACGACCTCGCCGAAGACGGACCCGAGGCTGCACGCACGACGCTACCGCCGTTTCCCGGTCGGGGCCTCCGGGCACCTCGTCCTCACGAGCGTCCCGCGGCCTCAACGGCGGCGCCCCCCGAGCTGCAGCCTGGGCCCGAGATCAGAGCGCCGATGCCTCGACTTATCTGCGTCAGCACCAGCTACGCCGGAAAGTCGTTCGCGTTGACTCGGCCGGAGCTGATCATCGGGCGGGTGGAAGACAACGACATCGTTGTCGAGCATCGGTCGGTGTCCCGTAACCACGCGAAGATTCTCTTCGACGGTCGGACTCACAAGATCATCGACCTCCAAAGCGCCAACGGCATCCTCGTCAACGGCGAGGAGTACGCGATGACCGACCTCCGCAAGGGCGACCTCATCGAATTGGGGCACGTTCGGTTCCGGTTCGTGCCCGCCGACGAGCCCTTTCGACCCACGCCCGAGGAAGCCGCGGAAATGAGAGCGGCGGGCGTCGCGCCCCCGCCATCCGCGGCCGACGATCCCGACGAACCGCTCGATGGCCTTGGCGACACCACCCCGATGGCCGATGTCGCGGGCTACGACAGCAGCCAGGCCCCGACGGTCACCGATGCGCCGCTGAGCGCGCTGGAGCCACCTGCTTCCCGTCCGGCCGTGGAGCATCCGACGCCGGCCGTGGCCGCCGGGTCGAGCGCCGAAGGGCATGGCGGCGACCCCATCCCAGGCGCGCAGGCCAGCGCTCATCCGGTCTTAGGCACAACCCATCCATCGAGCCACGTGTCCGGCCGGGCGGCCACGACGCCCGCCGCTTACCGCGAACCACGCGGCGACGGAGAACAGCGGCCCTCCGATCTTCATCGAGTGAGCACGTCCGACCGTGAAGGAACCCGTGAGGCTACGTATGAGGCGTCGGCCACGGCCGGAATGCCGCCTTCGGTGTCGGTACCTTCGCCGGGCGGAGCTCCCTGGCCCGAGTGGAATGGTCGGGAGCCACGCTCCGCACGAGGGATGCCCGCGCCCCTCGCCACGTCGGTCGATCCCACCACGGCGGCGGTGCGTCCCGCACCGAGCTTGATCGAACCTAGGGCGGTGCGTCGGCGGGGCGTTTCGGTTGGCCTGGTCATGATCGTGGTGATCATTCTGGCCGTCGCGGCGGCCATCGTCCTGTACGAGGTATTGGGTCGGGACGACCGCACAGACCGGGAGCTGCAGGCGCTGATGAAGGCCGAGCGCTACGAAGCGGCGGTGGAGCTGTGCGACGAGCAAAGGCATTTGTTCTGGGACCGCGCCGCATCCGAACAGCTGTGTGAAGCGGCCAACAAGCTGCTTGGAGCTTCCAGTCGGGTGGGCTCTTCCCCGGGCGAGAGCGTGGACGCCCCGGGTGCCGACGCGACCGTGGATCCGGCGCTCTCCGAGCCGCTGGAAGCGGGGACGGAGGCTCTCACGCTCCCTGATTCTACTGCCGCACCGAAAACCGCGACGGGCGGTGACGGTCGGACCGACCTCGAGGCGGCGTTGGTGGAGCCGCCGGCCGAGGTACCCCCTCCGCCCCCGGCCCGTCCGTCGGCGACCTCCGCCGCTCGGCAGAAGCGGCTGGCCGCGAAGCGAAAGGCGGCTCGGGCGGTGAAGGCCAAGCGGATGTTGACGCTCGGAAAGCGGTACGTGATCAATGGAGATTTCGCGCGCGGGGAGAGGGTCTTGAAAGAGTGCCTACGCCTCGAACCCGATGAGCCGGACTGCCATCGCAATCTAGGGGTGGCCTACGCGGCTCAAGACCAGCCCAAGAGTGCCATTAAGCATTATCGCCGATACATCGAGCTCCGGCCGGATGCCGGAGACGCGAATCGTGTCCGCGAGATCCTCCGTAAGTATAAGGAGAGCCCATGAGTGAACGTGTCCCACTACTGGCGATAACGATGGGCGATCCGGCTGGGATCGGGCCGGAGGTCATCCTGAAAGCGGCTTCCGTCAACGACGTTCGCGGTGATGCGGCGTTGGTCGTGTATGGCGACGCCGGGGTCCTACGACGGGCTGCACGCGACTTTGCGATCGACGTTGAACTCGTAGAAGTCCAGCATCCCGCGGAGGCCGTAGAGTTCCAGACCACGAGCGTGTTGCCGGTACTCAGCGTGTCTCGGCTGACCCCCAAGGACTTCGGCTGGGCTCAACCGAGTCTGGCCTCGGACACCGCGCAGGTCGCCTTCATTCGTCGAGCCTTTGATGCGGTATGGGCGCGGGATGTACATGCGATCGTGACCGCACCGATCAACAAGGTCTCGATCAATCGAGCTGGTGCGCATTGGGCCGGCCATACCGATATGTTGGCCGATCTTTCGGGCGGCGTTCGGCCACTCATGATGCTCGCTGGGCCGTCGCTCAAGGTGGTTCCGATCACCACCCATATTCCCCTTCGCGACGTGCCGGACCGGCTTTCGGAGGACCTCGTCACGTACGCGATTCGGGTCGTGAACGAGACCTTTCAGCTGCATTTCGGACGTCGGCGACCCCGGATCGCGGTCGCCGGCCTCAATCCGCACGCGGGTGAAGATGGGTTGTTCGGGAACGAAGAAGTCAAATTCATCAAGCCCGCGATCGTGGCGGCGAAGGCCGGCGGCATTTTGGCGCACGGGCCCTATCCCGCCGACACGATCTATCAGCGAACAGTGGCCGGTGAATTCGATGTCGTGATCGGTATGTATCACGATCAGGCACTCATCCCGATCAAGATGCTCGACTTCGATAAGGCCGTGAATGTGACCCTTGGTTTGCCCTTCATTCGAACCAGCGTCGACCACGGGACCGCCTACGATATCGCGGGGGCGGGGGTGGCGTCGGCCAGCTCGATGATCGCAGCGATGCGGCTGGCTCGGCAGATGGTTGTGGACGGGTGGGAGGCGGTCAAGAACGGTCGGCTTGACGCCGTCCGCTCCCGGGCGTAGACCTGCCCTCCGGAGCGTCGGGCCCATAGCTCAGCGGTTAGAGCTGTCGGCTCATAACCGATAGGTCCCAGGTTCGAATCCTGGTGGGCCCAGCACGGTGGGTGGAGAACGGCACGGTTTGCGATTTCGATGCCAGCCTGAGCCAAATAGAGGGACCGTTCATCGGCAACGGAAACGCCCCCCGACCACCGTCCACACAACCCGAACCGAGAGCTCGAAAAGTGCGCCACCCACCCCGGGAGGCGCACTTTTCGAGTTTTTGGGGCTGACACTTCGATCGAACAACTCGCCTCCGACCTTCAACCGACGTGGCCTGCCGCGCCGCCGGGAGACCCAGACGTGCGTGAAACACTGATCGCCTTGTACGAACTGCAGCAAATCGACTCGTCCGCGCTCGAGATTCAGCGGGGAGCCGACCGCATCCCTCTCAAAATCAAGGCTTTGGAGGACGAGTTAGAGGCCTATCGTGCCGACCTCGGCCAGCTCAATGCCGAGCTGGAGACGCTCAGGAAAGAGCAGGAAGACCTCAGCGCGCATACCCGGGAAGAGACCTCTAAACACAAGAAGTGGAAGGGCCGACTCAACGACATCAAGTCTCCACGGGAGTACCAGGCCCTCTCGCGGGAGCTAGAGCTCGGCGAGCGCTCCGTTCGAGAGGCTGAAGAGCGGACCGTCGAGATGATGATGAACATCGAAGGGAAGGAGTCGGTGGTCAAACAGAAGACCGACAGCTTTCGCGAGCGAGAGGCGGAGGTCGGTAAAGAGGTCGCGACGCTTCGGCGAAAGCAGGCCGAGCTGAGGCAAGACGTGGAGAAAGCATCCAAAGGGCGGACCGAAGTGAGCGCTCGACTGAAGCCCCCGTTGGTGAAGCGATACGAAAAGCTCCGGAAGGCTCGCCAAGGTATCGCCGTGGCCCTGGTGAGAGATGGAGCTTGCATGGGCTGCAATATGAAGGTTCGCCCGCAGCAGCTCGTCGAGATCCTGCACTTCAATACGATGGAGACGTGCCCGGCCTGCCAGCGGATCCTGGTGCACGAAGACCTGATCAGACAGGAGCGCGGCGAGTCGTCGTGACACCTCGAGCTGACCCGAAACCGATCGAGAACGGCGGATAAGTGCCCGCGCGACCAGACCGGCGATAAGCCGAGTTCTGTTCCAGGGCCGAAGCCCTGGCCGCGACCATTCCTCTAGGCGACCCGTTGCCGGGCCACTCAAGCAGCCATACCCGGGCTCACTGCCGACGAGCAGCCGGCGGCGTCGGCGGAGCCGATGCCGGAGCCCCTATTCGGCCTTGCTCCAGGTGGGGTTTACCGTGCCGCTCGTGTCGCCACGAGCGCGGTGCGCTCTTACCGCACCGGTTCGCCCTTGCCTCGTCCCCGGCGGACCGGTTGAGAGGCGGTCTGTTTTCTGTGGCACTGTCCTGCAAGTCACCTTGACTGGCCGTTAACCAGCACCCCGCTCTGTGGAGCTCGGACTTTCCTCCCGCGGCCCGAAGACCGCCAGCGGCCGCGTACCGGACTGGCCGCGCGAGCAATCACGAGTACTACTCCAACGGGTCCGGCCCCCGCAAGCGAACTCGCGATCGACCCTCCGAGGGCCGTTGGACGCGGATCGGTGCGTCCTGGCGGCGGACTCGGGCATTCCGAGCCAATCGGGCCCGGCTCGGGATGGCGGCTTGACGGGTTCTCCGGCCAGGCCTACCGTCTCGCCGCCTCCATGGAGACGTCCACCTACCTTCCGTTGGTCTTGATTCCGCTCCTGCCCCTCCTGGGCGCGGTGACCCTCGGGCTGTTTGGAGCTGCTATGCCGCGCTCGGCCACCAACGGGGTCGCGCTGAGCTCAGTCCTGGGCGCCTTCCTGATCACCGTGCTCGCCACGGTGACCATGAATGTCTCTGGCACGGCGCTCGAGGTCGAGTTGTGGCAGTGGATGAATGTGGGTCGATTCGATGTTTCGATGGCCCTATCGTTCGACCAGCTCAGCGCCGCGCTGCTGCTAGTCGTGACGGGGGTGGGTTTTCTCATCCACGTGTACTCGACCGAATACATGGGTCACGACGCCGGGCACTGGCGGTACTTCGCGTATCTCAACTTCTTCATCTTCGCGATGAGCGTCCTGGTCTTGGGGGCCTCTCTTCCCGTCATGTTTATTGGCTGGGAAGGGGTCGGGCTCGCGTCCTACTTGCTCATCGGCTTTTGGTTCACCGACCCTGACAAGGCCCGGGCGGGCAAAAAAGCCTTCATCACCAACCGGATCGGCGATTTTGGATTCCTCCTCGGGACGTTTTTCATCTTCGGCCTGCTGGGCACTGTCGACTTCGCCGAACTCAAGGCTCTGCTGGCCAACGGCATCGACGACCCGGTGGTTAGGCATGGCCTGTTCCGAGGGATGTACGTCGAGACCGTGCTGACCTACGCGGGCCTCTGCTTGTTCCTGGGGGCCTGCGGCAAGAGCGCCCAGATTCCTTTGTACGTGTGGCTGCCCGACGCCATGGCGGGGCCAACCCCGGTATCGGCGCTCATCCACGCCGCAACGATGGTCACCGCCGGTGTATACATGTGCTGCCGCCTCTACTTCGTGTTCGACCTCGCGCCGGCCGCGGCCGACACCGTGGCGGTGGTCGGTGGGATCACCGCCTTTTTCGCCGCAACCATTGGCCTCGCCCAAGACGACATCAAGAAAGTGCTCGCCTACTCGACCGTTTCCCAGCTCGGGTACATGTTCCTGGCGGTAGGGCTGGGGGGATACGGCGCGGCCATGTTTCACGTCGTCACTCACGCGTTCTTCAAAGCCTGCCTGTTCTTGGGGGCGGGCGCGGTCATTCACGCTCTTCACGAAGAGCAGAACATTCAGCGGATGGGTGGCCTTCGAACCCGACTCCCCGTCGTCTATTGGACCTTCGTGGTGTCAACCTTGGCGCTCGCGGGCATTCCGATCTTTGCTGGTTTCTTTTCGAAAGATTCGATTCTTGCTTACGCCTGGTACCACAACAAGTCCCTGTGGGCGCTCGGCTTCGTGGCGGCCGGGCTTACCGCCGTGTATATGAGTCGCTTGATCAGCCTGACGTTCTATGGCGAGTACCGCCTCAAGGATGAGGCCGGGGCGCCGGTGCCGACACATCCTCCGCACTGGCCGATGAAGGCGCCCCTGATCATTCTGGCCGTGTTCGCGACCGTCGCGGGCTTCTTCAATATTCCGCATGTCATGAGCGCTGAGTACGGCCTGTGGTTCGATCACTTCCTAGCCCCGGCCGTCAAGTCCGAGCACCCTCATATCTCTGAGGTTGTGGAGTGGGTGTTGATGGGCGCCTCGGTGGCGCTCGCCGTCTTGGGGCTCTCGGTCGGGTACCTGATTTATGGGCAGGGGCCCTCGCGGGCGATGGTTCGGCTCACCGCCGCGGGCTCCGGTCGGTTCGTGTACCTCATGCTTCATGGCAAGTGGTTCATCGACGAAGTCTACCAACGGCTCCTCATCGGGCCCCTGCGGGTTCTCTCGTCGCTGTTCGCGACCGTGATCGATATGTGGATCATCGACGGCCTCATCGTGAAGGGGAGCAGCCTCCTCGTACGCGCCATCGGCCGGCTTCTCAGCAAGCTGCAGTCGGGCAGCGTTCAGGTTTACGCGACGGTACTGGTGGTCGGTGTCGCGTTGATACTCGTGTGGCTGGTCTGAGCGCCATCGTTGCCGCAACGTTGCTTGCGAGCGCGTACGATCCGGAGATCGATCGCCAACTCTTGCCGCCGGCGGGCTTGTCGGTGGGAGTGGGCGTTCAGCGGCTCCAAGACGAGTTCGGATTGACCCTTCAGCTGACGAGCCCGCGCTTCGTGGATGATCGCCTGGCCGTGCGGCTATCGGGTGGGGTCGGATGGTATCCCGATCTGCGGTCGCTTCCGGAAGATGCCGCCGACCAGGATTTCGACACTCGGGCGCTGTACGGGCACAGCCGGCTGGTCCTGGATGGTTCGCTCCCTCTTGCGCTCTTCCCGGGGCGAATCTACGCGGCAGCCGGTCCGAGTGTGCTGTTCTTGCCTGAGCGCGTGAGCACCACCCGGGTGGCGCTCGGGGTTTACGGGGTTGTTGGTCTGGAGCTGTTTGCGGGTACCGCGTACCGGACGAGCCCGCTGTCTTTTTACTTCGAGATCGGCGCTTCCGCGCATGCGGCGGCTGCCGATGTCGCGAATCGCAGCGGCCCTATTCAGCCCACCGACCTGACCGTGGATCGCCCGATCGGCACGGGATTGGCCCTTTCGGGTGGGATTCGTTGGTATCTCTGGAAGTGACGGCAATGATCGGTTGTCATCGAGACCGGGGCTCGATACGTCCTCAAGTGCACGTGCGTCGAGCGCGGGCGCGCTTCTTGTTCTAACGCTGATTCTGTATGCGGGCCTTAGGGATGTTGACGCGGGTGCCGGGCGCCCTCGGGCGCTGGTCCATTGACTCGACCGGCGCGACCGGTCGGGGGGCGGTCTTTTTGGTTCTGCAGTTCTTGCGGATCTTTGCCGCGCCGGTGCGCCTTCGACTGATCGTGGCGCACATGCGCTTCATCGGTAACCGATCGATCAGCATCGTGCTCTTGACGTCGACCTTCACGGGCATGGTGCTCGTTCTGCAGGGTTATGTGGCGCTGGTTCGGTTCGGGAGTGAGATCTATCTCGGACCTCTGGTCGCGTTGTCGCTGATCCGAGAGCTCGGGCCGGTGATGGCGGCCCTGATGGTCGCCGCTCGGGCGGGCTCGGCGATCGCAGCCACCGTGGCCGGGATGCGGGTGTCCGAGCAGATCGATGCGCTCGAGGTCATGGCCGTCGACCCGATTCAGTATCTCGCGAGCACCCGCCTGTTGGCTGCCTTGCTAACCGTGCCGGTGTTGACGGCCTTATTCGATCTGGCGGGAATCTTCGCTGCCTATCTCTTTGGGACCGGTGTTCTCGGCATCGACGGGGGCATCTTCATGACCAGCATTCGGGAGGCTGTGGACTGGTCCGACGTCGCGGGTGGCTTCTACAAGTCTTTCGTTTTCGCGACGTTCATCGCCTGGATGAGCTGCTATCTAGGCTTCGAAGCGAAGCACGGCGCCGAAGGAATCGGCCGAGCGACCACCAACACGGTGGTCGTCACCTCAGTGATGGTTCTGGCCGGCGACTACGTCATCACGGCTTTTTTGATGTGAGGAACAACGATGAGTGAGTACTCGCGGAACGAGATTGCGGTCGGCATCTTCGTCATCTTTGGGATAGCGGCCGTGGGTTACCTGTCCGCGTCGATCGGGGGCGTCGAGTTCTTTCCCGGACCGAAGACTCGAGTGACCGCGAAATTCGCATCCATCGGCGACCTTAAAGAAGGCGCCAGCGTTCGGGTTGCTGGGGTACAGGTCGGTGAGGTCGAACGGATCGAGCTGAACGATACTTTCGACGCGGTGGTTTCGCTGGCTCTAAACGCTGAATCGAAGATGCCCGTCGACACGATTGCGTCGATTCGAACGTCCGGGCTCCTGGGGGAGAGTTTTGTGCTGCTCCGCCCGGGTGGCGCCGATGAGAACTTGCAGACGGGGGATCGAGTGCAGCAAACCGAACCGGCGGTCGACCTCATCGATCTGTTCGTCAAGTATGCTCTCGACTCGAGCGATGATGAGGGAAAGTCTGGTGATACCGAAAACGACGACGACTTCGACGAAGAAGACGACATCCCCGACCCATGAGTCGCGGGCTCCTTGTGCCCCGGGGCGATGCTCTTCGCCAGGCCGACCACGCGTTCATCGCGGTGCGATCACGGGCCGTGGCGCTGTAGGTGCGCGGTCCCGTGGGCCTGAAAAGGCGTCGCCAGACGCTGTTGACGTTGCGGTCACGGGCCGTGGCGCTGTAGGCGCGCGGTCCCGTGAGCCCGCGAAGGCGTCGTCGGACGCCCTTAACATTGCGATCGCCGTTTCGGGTGCCGTCGGGCTGTTAGCGGCCACGATGGTGCCGAGCGTCGCCTTCGGCCAATCGACCTCGAGCATCACATTGTCGCGCGTCGAAGTGGTTCGTCGGGCGGCCGAACAGAACCCGCAAGTGGCTTCCGCCCGGGCCGAGATCTATCGGTCCGAGGCGCTCCAGAACCAGGTCTTCGCCGCACGATTCCCGTCGCTGAGCGTCCGGGTGGGGATCGCGACATCGTTGCAGGCTGACCTCGTCGACGAAAACGGGGCGACATCTCGGCGTTCGGCGTATGACGACTTCGAGTTCGACCAGCTCTCCGCTGCCTTCGTGGGCCAGGCCCTCGCAACGCAGCCGCTGTACACATTCGGCAAGATCGACCTTCGCGGGGAGGCCGCCGACCATGGACTCAGAGCGCAGAGGGCCCAGGTTCGGATGACCCAGGCCGACGTCGCGTTCGAGGCGGCGCAGATCTACGAAGGCCTGATCTATGCCAACGAAGTGCTTCGATTCCTGGACGACCTCGACGGCATCGCAGAGAAGACCTTGGAGCAAACCGAAGACCTGCTCGATGACGGCGCTCCCGACGTATCGGAGCAGGACATCCTTCGGGTGAAGTCGGCGCAGGGGTTGGCGGCGCTCGGTCGAACGGAAGCCGAAGCCGGTGTGTCGCAGGCCATCGAGGGGCTTCGTGCGTACCTGGGGATCGACCGGGGCGTCATCATCCTCCCCGAGGACGAGTATCTCGAGCCGATCTCTATGAAGCCGAGCCGGCTGGAAGACCTTATCGATCTCGCGATGAACAATCGGGCGGAATTCGATGCGCTCCGGGAAGGCATCCTGGGCTACGAACGCCTCGCCGACGCGGAATCCGCTGGCTACTACCCCAATATCTTTCTCGCCGGATTTGTCACCGCCGCGTACACGCCAGGCCGCGATTTGATTCAGAGCCGGTACGTTTTCGACCCTCTCGGTCATTTCGTGCCGGCGGCGCTGATCGGGGCGCAATGGGATATTCAATGGGATATGGCGGGCCAGCGCGCCAACGAGGTGCGCGCCGACGCGATCAAGCTTACGGGCTTGCTGAAATGGGCCGAACAGGGGATTCCAGCAGAAGTTAACCAGGTTTATCAGGAAGTGGTTCGGGCCCGCGCAGACATCGCCCAGCTCGAAGAGACGATCCCGCTCACAAAACAGTGGTTGGTCCGAGCGTCGGCCAACTACGGGGTTGGTCTCGGGCCGTCGCGTGACGTGGCCGACGCGGTCACGAACTACGTTCTGTTGAAGACGGCGCAATTGAAGGCCGTCTATCGCTTGAACATCGCGCTGGCCCAGCTGGCCAAGGTGACCGGGACCCTTCCAGACGGTGACTCGCCGTTGTATCCCGGACGAGGATCGAAGCAATGAAAGTGACCCTTATCTCTGTCCTTGCCGCCGCTTTTTTCTTGGCTGGTGCCGGGGCGAACCCGGCAGCGGCGGCCGACCCTGAACCAGCGTCCAAGCTGGTCCGGGAGAGCGTCGACGCGGCGCTGGTCATCCTCAAGGATCCTAAACTGCAGGGGCGTGAGCAACGCGCGGCCCGATGGGCCAAGCTGCGAGAAGTTTCGGACCGAGCCTTCGACTGGGAGAAGATGTCGCAGCGAAGCCTCGGGGTCTACTGGCGCAAGCTTGACACCAAGCAGCGAGCCCGATTCGTCACGACCTTCAAGGAGCTGTTGGCTTCGAACTATCTCGGCCAGATAGACCGCTTCAGCGGCAAGGAGCGCCTCGAGTTCAAAGGTACGGCCGAGACGCCAGCGGGCACCGAAGTCAAGATGCGGCTGATCACCGGGAGTCGAGAGAACGTGCCGCTGCACTTCTTCGTCGACGACCGCCCCAAGGTCTTCGATGTCTCCATCGAGGGCGTGAGCATCGCCAATCACTATCGCGGCGTCTTCAAGCGGCAGTTGGCCAACAACGACTTCGACACGCTCATGAAGAAGCTGGAACGAAAGATCGCTCGCAAAAAGAAGCGCCTCGACAAGGGAAAGAGCTAACGATTCGTCTCGCTCCGCGGGCCGATTCCTCACCTCAGGTAGACCGGTCGGGCTGTTTCAAGCGGTCTAGGGCTTCGCCGACCATGGTCAAGTCGTCAAAAAGGCGGCGTCGGTGCGGCTCCGAGAGGTGCTGCAACACGTCACGCTCGACTGACTTGATCACTTCGAGGCCAGCCAGCATCGCGTCGCGTCCGGTGTCGGTGAACGTCACCCGCTTTGCGCGACCATCGTCGGGATCCGGGCGGCGCTCGACGACGCCCATCCGCTCTAACTCGTCTACGATCTGAGAAACGGCCTGCTTCGTCACGCCCATTCGCCGGGCGAGCTCCGTCATGCGCGTGCCGTCGAGATCGAGATGAGGAAATACGGCCATATGGGCTGCCCGCACCTCTTGGTAGCCCGATTCAAGCTGGAACCGCTCGATGGCCGCCTCATTGAACAAGCGGGCGACGCGAATCAACAGGTGGCCGACGTTCTGCTTCGAAAGCTCGAGCTGACGGCGGAACGCCTCGGAGTCTCGCACGTTGGAGACATATGTACGGCGGTCCATTTAGTCAAGAAACTTGACCATTTGGTCAAGTCACTTTACTAGATAGGCATGACTCTCGAAGCATTCGATGCCGACCTCTGGATCGCTGATCACGACATGTTCGCGATGGGCATCCACTTCCCGGGCCGTATGACCGTGGTTCGCTTGCGCACGGGCGACCTCTGGCTCCACTCGCCCATTCCGATCTCTGAACCGCTGGCCGAGCAGCTGGCGGCGATCGGGCCCGTCCGCTACATCGTAGCGCCCAATCTATTTCACCATATGCATCTCCAGGCGGCCGCGGACCGCTATCCCGATGCGCACGTGTACGGGGCGCCGGGACTGTCCGCTAAGCGTAAGGATGTCGCGTTTACGGCGATGCTCGACGAACAAGCACCTCCGGATTGGAAGGATGACCTGCACCAAGTCGCCCTGCGGGCGGTACCGGCGTTCTGGGAAACCGTCTTCTTTCATCGTCCTTCCCGGACCCTGATCACGACTGACCTATTCATGAACGTCCATCGGGCCGAGGGCGTGTTCAGTCGCTTCGTGTACTGGGCTGAGGGCTGTTGGAAGCGGCCGGCGGTGCCCCGTCTGATCCGGTTCCTGGTCAAGGACCGGGAGCAAATGAAATCCGATCTGCGGACGATCGTCGCCTGGCCGACGGAGCATATCCTCATGGCCCACGGAGAAGTCATTCGCGAAGACGCGGCGCGCGTTCTTCGGGAGGGCCTGTCGGTGTTCGGGCTCGAGCCGGAGGCGGTGTCGGCCGCGGTTTGAACCGAGGGCGCGGGCCAGTATCGTACGCCGAGTGGACGGCGCTTACGAACGCGGGCTCATATTGGTCGGCGTTGGTTTCTTCGCGGGGGCGATCAACACCGTGGCCGGGGGCGGGTCTCTGATGACGATCCCGGCGCTCATCTTTCTCGGGTTGCCCGCCGCGACCGCCAACGCGACCAATCGGATCGGTGTGTTCGTGCAGTCGGTGGTGGCTGCACTACGGTTTGCGAGGGCGGGAAAGCTTTCCTTGCGACGGTCCTGGCCGAGTCTTCTCGCTGCCTGTCTCGGCGCCCCGCTGGGCGCGCTGTTGGCGCTCGCGCTCGACGAGGCGCGTTTTCGCCAAGTGATCGCGGTTGCGATGCTCGTCATGCTCGCGCTCCTGCTCGTGCAGCCTAAGCGCTGGTTGAACGAAGAACTGCAGAAACGAGCTGTGCCTCTCGCGGTCGAGCTGGTGGTCTTCGTTTTGATCGGCGTTTATGGCGGCTTTCTGCAGGCGGGGGTGGGGCTCTTTTTGTTGACCGGCCTCGTGTTGTTGAACGGGCAGGACCTCGTGATGGCGAACGGCCTCAAGTCGCTGATGGTCGCTGCGTTCACCGTTCCGGCACTGGTCGTTTACCTGGCTCATGATCTTGTCCAGTGGGGCCCGGCGCTGGCACTCGCGGCGGGGTCGACCCTGGGGGCCTGGTGGGGGACTCGACTGGCGGTGGGCTACGGTCCGCGGCTCGTGCGCGCGGTGTTGATCGTCGTCGTCATCGCGTCTGCGTTGCGGTTGCTCGCTTTTCCTTCTCCGCGCAGCCCGGAGGTCGACGAGAGCACCCGGGCAGTAGGCGCCGCGGGCCGGGAGTCGCTCAGACCCGGTGTTTCGGACCGAGCTTCTTAGGCGATGGTCGGAATCGCCTTTTGGCAACTCGAAGCTCGGCGAGGTTCGCCTTCGCCTGATGTTCCGCTTGCTCTCGGACCAGCTTCAGGTAACTCGCCTTGCGGTCGGCGCTCAGCTCGCCGCGAGCGACGGCGGCGTCGACCCCGCATCCGGGCTCGCCATCGTGGCGGCAGTCGTTGAAGCGGCAGGATTCGGCGAGAGCCCGCACATCATCGAACGCCCGCTCGACGCTGTCTTGCGAGGTCCACAGCTGGAGCTCTCGCATGCCCGGGGTGTCGATCAATAAGCCGCGGTCGGGCGCGAGAGGAATCAGCTCCCGATGGGTGGTCGTGTGGCGACCTTTGCTGTCGCTGAGCCGCACGCTCTGTGTGCGCTGCACGTCGCGGCCGACCAGCGTGTTGACCAGCGTGCTCTTTCCGACTCCCGACGAGCCCGTAAAGGCGGCGGTCCGCCCCGATGCCAGGTGTTCACCGAGGCGGTCGATGCCCTCCGACCGGAGCGCGCTCACCGGGATCACCGGCGCGGTCACCGAGATCTCCTGAAGTCGGTCGACCGTCGCGTTGAGGTCGTGGCAAAGGTCGGCCTTGCTCAGGACCACGACCGGCTGCGCACCGCCGTCGAGGATCGCGGTCATGTATCGCTCGACCCTTCGAGGGCTGAAGTCGTCGTCGAGGGCGGTGACGATAAAAACGATGTCAACGTTGGCGCCAACCACCTGAGGTTGGGTGCGGCGTCCCGACGCTTGTCGGACGAACTGCGTGCGCCGTTCGAAACGGTACTCGATCGACCAGCCATCGCCCGACGCGCGAAGCCCCACCCAGTCCCCCACGGCGGGTACATCGAGAGGCATGGCCAATCGCCACTTGCCGGGCAGGGAGGCGGTTAATTCTTCGAGCTCGGTGGTGCTCGAGCTGGGGAGAAGCACGCGGTAAAGCCCCCCGTATTCGATCGCAACCCTTCCCACCGTGAGACCCGTCGCTGCGCGCTCACGCTCGACCTCCAGGTCGGAACGCCAGCCCAGCGCATCGAGGGTCCAAGCGGTCATAGAGAGTCCTGTTGTTCATCCTGAAGGCTCAACTCGTCAAGTTGACGCCCGATAACGTCAAAATCGACGGAATAGGCTTCGAGCGGGGCAATGTTACCCCTGCCGCCCGCAAAGGGCGCGGTCGTAGACGGACCCTTGGACGGCAATGACGACGAGAACAGAAGCACAATGGGGTTTGTCAGAGGTGATAAGAACGTCGAACGTGCCTCGGGACAACACCGGGTCGATCGCTCGCGACATCTGTGCTAATGTTCAGGTTCAACCGGGCTAGCACGGGCACCTGTTTGGTGTTATCAACCCCCACTTCCCGGCGAATGCTCACGGGCTCGATCCCGGGTTGGAAGGTACGCGGAATGGCAACGAAAACACGTCGTACTAAAGACGAGAAACCGCTTTCCAAGAAAGAACTCTCGAAGTTCAAGGAGCGGCTCGAAGAACTGCGCGACGAGGTCAGTGAGCGCATTCGAGCCCGCGCGCACTCGGCGCGGGTAGACGAAGAAGACCTGATCGAAGAGATGGATCAGGCCAATCGCGCCACCGAAGAAGCATTCAACATGCGGCTCCTCGACAAAGAAGTGAAGCTGCTTCGCGAGATCGACTACGCGCTCAAGAAGTTCGAGGACGGCAGCTACGGCATATGTGAGGGCACAGACGAGCCCATCGAACGGCGCCGGCTCGAGGCGCGCCCGTGGACCCGATACTCGGTAGCGTACAAAGAACAGCTCGAGCGCGAGAAGAAGGGTCGGGCCTCGCGCTGACGACGGCGCTGGCTGACGTCCCCTAGTCCGCTCCGAGCGTGGCGCCGGCCCATGGTGGCAGCCTCCAAGCTGAGCGGTGGGGGGAGGCCTCCGGCGGGCTTCGGAAGCTCTGTTCTTGCCGGCGTCCTCCGCGATCGAGTTAACTGTCGACCGGATGGCGGACGTTCAGGAGATTCTTCACCCGCTGGTTCAGCACAAACTGACCCTGCTTCGAGCCAAAGACACGCCCACGTTTACGTTTCGGGCCTTGTTGGCCGAAATCAGTATGCTCCTGGCGTACGAGGTCACTCGAGACCTCCCGACGGCTTCGCGGCGAATCGAGACGCCGTTGATGACCATGGATGCCCCCACCATCGACGAATCCGCGCTCGTTCTCGTTTCGATCCTGCGGGCCGGAAACGGCCTGCTCGACGGGATGCTGCGGGTCCTACCGGGAGCGACAGTCGGCCACGTCGGTCTTTATCGAGACCCCGAGACCCTCGAGGCGATCGAGTACTATTTCAAGATGCCCCCGGCTATGGGGGGACGGAGCGCCATCATACTCGACCCGATGTTGGCCACCGGAAACTCGGCGGTAGCGGCGATCGACCGGGTGAAACGGACGGGGCCAGCATCGGTTCGCTTCGTCTGTCTGCTCGCCGCCCCCGAAGGCATCAAGACAATGGAGCGTGCGCACCCGGACGTTTCGGTGTTCACGGCCAGAGTCGACGACCGACTCAATGAAAAGGGATACATTCTTCCCGGTCTGGGCGACGCCGGCGACCGATTGTTCGGGACGCTATAATCGAGGCGAACGCTCAGCCGGTCCCGTGGCGGGTATCGACGACGGCTTTTTCTGGCGGTACCTGGGGCTCCCAGTGCAACGTCTTGCGGATCTTGTCGTCGGAGATCACGCACGGATATTTGAAGAAGTTCACGAGATAGGGCGGCAGGGCTCGAGAAACCAATCCGGTCAGGCGGAGGTACCCGATCGCGGCCGCTGAGGGGACAGGTATTTTGGTCGCGCCGGTGGCATCAACCGCCGTCCGCCATGGGACCGGGTATGGTCCGGCCACATTGAAGACACCGGTGGCCTCCCCGACCGACATGCCAACGATCGCGTCGACGAGGTCGGACTGGTGGACGAACTGAGTCATCGGGTCGAAGCCCATGATCACCGGGATGCGCTTGCTCCGCAGGAACTGGCTTATCGCGTTCTGGATGCGGGGCCCGACCACGTTGGTGGGGCGCAAAACCGCAGTCTTGAGCTCAGGATGCTGATACACCCACGTGATGGCTTGGTTATCGAGCTGTATGGCGTCGGCGATCTGCGGGAAGTCGACCCCGGCCCGCAACGGTTCGTCTTCGTAGATCGGAATGTGGTTGGCCGGATGCGCGCCGTAGATATGGAACGTGCTCAAGACCACCAATCGACGGGCACCGTAGCGGATGGAAAGGTCCATGACCTTTCGGCTGCCGATGACGTTGAGATCGAAGCGCTTATTCGGCAGGGCCTTGAGGTTGCCGACGCGGCCGAGATGGACAACGTGGGTCGGCGGATGCCGTCGAAAGATGTCCTCGATCCGAGTCTTGTTGTAGTTCGCCTGGTAGGTCAGGGCCGGATAGCCCAAGTCGTCGGACAGCGGGCGGTAATCGACACCAACGATTTCGAAACCCCGCTCGTGCAGCTCTCGACCTGCCAGTTGGGCAAGTCCTCCTGCGATACCGGTGATGATCGCCCTCGATTCAGCCATGATGTCTTCTCAAAAGAGCGAGGTCCGGGCCGCGAGCCGCTCTTGGAGCATTCGATCGATGGTGTCGCGTACGACGGAGACCTTGGCGTCGATCGCTTCGTCTTCGTCGTCGAATGGGCCCTCGAAGGTCAACGGGTCGCCGAAGTCAACGTAGAACTTGGTCGGCAACGGGAACAACGACAGCGGCCCCAGAACCGGCAACAGCGCCGGCACGGGAATATACGGGACCCCGAGCCGGGCCGCGAGCGGCCCCAGGTCGGTGACGCTGATGATCGACTCTTCGGCGCCGACGACGGCCACCGGTACGATCGGAGTTCGAGTCTGTAGAGCGAGTCGCATGAAGCCCCGCCCGAACGTCTGAAGCTGATAGCGCTTCGACCAGGGTTTGCCGCTGCCGCGAGCCCCTTCCGGGAAGACCAAGATGGTCTGGTCGCGCTCCAGGAGATTTCTACAGTTCACGGGGTCGCCGACGACCGCGCCCGCTCGGGAAAAGAACACGTTGACGAACGGGAGAGTTGCGACCCATCGCTCCATCATGGGTCGAACCCACCGCGGTGGTTGGGCGTCCAGGAGGCAGGCCGCGCTGATCACCAAGCCGTCGAAGGGCAGCTGACCCGAGTGATTGGCAATCAGTAGCACTCGACCCGCTGGTAGCCGATCGATACCGCGGATCTCGGGCCGGAAGTACCGATACATGGTGTAAGCGAAGGTTCCGAAGCTCCTGCTGTGCTGCGGACTAAAACCCCAGTCGTCGTATACGCGACCGCCGGTGTCCATCATCGCGAAGGCGGTATCGACCCGGTCGTACCCCAGCCGCTCTTTGAACCAATCGCCCAGCATGGGCTTCGAGCATCGCAGGTTTGGCGACCAGGAAAAAGCGGCGGTCGCTTCACTTCGGCCGAAGAGGAAGCTCGAACCGGACCATTAGACCGCCGTCGGGGTGATTCGTCGCCGAGATCGTGCCGCCGTGAAGGGTGACGACCTGACGGGCGATCATCAATCCGAGTCCTAGGCCCCCGGTCCCCGCTTTTCGCTGTCCCCGATAGAATGGCTCGAACAGGCGGTCGAGGTCGCTCTCTGGTACGCCGGGTCCTCGGTCGCGTACGGAGACACTCGTCCCTTGCAGGAAGACCTGCACCTCCGTCCCGGAAGGGGCGTATTTGCCCGCGTTGCTCAGAAGGTTTCTCACGACCCGCACCAGACGGCTTCGGTCACCCCGGACCGGACTGCTCTGTCCGCTGACGGTCAGCGGGTGGTCGGTCAGCGGGGTCCGTTCGACGGCTTCGGCCACCACCTCGGTCAGGTTCACGTCGGCCATTTCGAGCCCCCGAGTGCCGATCGACAGACGTGACAGATCGAGTAGCTCGCTGATCAGTTCGTCGGCTTCCTGCAGGTCGGCCTCCATCGCGTCTAGCCGAGGTGGAGGCACCGACGCGTCGCGCAGTAGCTCTATCTCTAGGCGGAGCCGAGTCAGCGGCGTTCGTAGCTCATGGCTGATGCCGGCCATCAGTTCGCGCTCGGCCCGCAGCAGGACTTCGATCCGGTCGGCCAACGCGTTAAAGGCTCGCGCCATGTCGACCCCCTCCCGAGGGCCGCTCTCGGGCAGCCGAAACGAAAGGTCCCCTGATGCCATACGCTCCATAGCCCGGACCGAGGTGCGAATCGGGCGCAGGGTCCAGCGCGCGACCAACCCGCTGAGGCCAAAGATCACCAAGGCAACCACCAGCAGCGACAGCTCGAATCTTCGCTCCGGAAAGTCGAACTCGAGGTCGCGGGTCACCAAGAGCCAGCCCGATTCGGTCTCGACCGCGACGGGTCCGGTGGGACCTCGACAGACGTACATCGTTCGAAGGCGATGGATTAGCCGATGACATCCGCGACGTCTTCGCCGGTGGTTCGACACCACTCGGGGTGGTCGGTCGTGCAACGTGGCTCGAAGGTACATATCTTCCGCGAGCTCGAACGCATCTCGATCGTCTTCGAGGGCGTCGGCGAGAAACGAGACCTGATCGAGATGGGCGTGGAGCACCGCCTTCGCGAACGGAGGGAGGACGGCCCGTCGAGTGGTCGCCCACACCACGAATAATGTCACCGTGACCACTATCGACAGCAGCAAGGTCAAGCGCAGGCTCAGATTCATGTCGGATCCCTCGGAATGGTGTAGCCCACCCCTCGAACCGTCTTGACGAAGGTCGGCTTCTTAGGGTCGTCGCCGAGCTTGCGTCGAATGTGACTGATGTGGACATCGACCGAGCGGTCGAAGGAGGCGAAGTCTTCGCCCCGGGCCAGCTCCATCAAGCGTTCGCGCGAGATCACCCGTCCGGCGTGGGCCACCAATGTCCGCAGGAGCTCGAATTCGGTTGTCGTCAGGTCGATGGGGGTCCCTTGAAGCTCGACGAGCCGACGGTCGAGGTCGACTGTGAGGGGGCCAGCGGCGAGCCGAGCCGTCGCGGCGATGGGTTCATCCGAACGGCGCAAGACGGCTTGAATTCGGGCCAGAAGCTCGCGGGGGTTAAAGGGTTTGGGTAGATAATCGTCGGCGCCGAGCTCCAGGCCTACGATGCGATCGGTTTCGTCACCGCGAGCGGTGAGCATGATGATCGGGACCCGAGAATCTCGTCGAATCTCGCGAACCACCTCGAAGCCATCTCTGCCCGGCATCATCACATCGAGCACGACCAAGTCGTAGCCGGCCCCTTGGAGCCGGGCGAGGCCAGACTCGCCGTCTTGGGCGGTGTCGACCGAGAAGCCGCGCGTCGACAGGTACTCCGCGACCAGTTCCCGGATTCGCTCGTCGTCATCGATGACCAAGATCGTCCGCACAACAAACCTTACCAGGAACGCGGGACCGGAGAAGCTCGTGTTGGGTCCATCGCTCGGCCCGCGGGTGACGGTTCCGGGCCGCCGTTCACCTCTTGGGTCGCGGCGGCCCGGTCGCTCTCTCGCTTACTCCTCGCCGCCGAACCGACGACGCTGGCGCTGATGGCGTTCTTTGGCCTTGTCCATGATGCGGACCAACTGCTCACGCTGCTCCTCGTCGAAGGTCGAGTGCAGCTTCAGGAACTGGTCGACCGCCTTGTGCATCCCGCTCTTCATCTGTTCGGCGGCGTCATCGACGGCTCGACGGAGGACCTGCGGGTCAGGGTTAGGCTTCGCGAGCTCGACCTTGACCGCCTCGAGCGCCGCTTCCATACGCACCCGCGATGCCTTTCGGTGCTCACGCATCGCGCGGCGCATGCGGACGGCCTGGACCTCTTGCTCTTCGGTCAGGTTGAGGTGGCGCAACACGCGCATCATCGGAAAGCCGCGGCCCCGGCCAAAACCCCCTTGGGCGGTCGCCGTTCCGGCGACCGCCATCACACCGACTAGCGCCCCAGCGATCATCCAGCCCTTGTTCGATTTCATCGTATTCAGCATACCCATCGTTTTCTCCTCAAGTCGGCGGCCGTTCGGGCCCGCCGTGGTCATGGTGATGAGCATAGGGATGAGAAGTTGGCGCTTTGGCTGGGCGCGCCGAAACAATGCTGGCGATTGTTAACTTTGATTAACGGACGGACCGGCCAGCCAATCCTCGAGGGCGGCGACCGATACGCGGTGCAACGGCACGCTTCGGCGGGCGAGCTCTTGGGTGAGCTCGGTTCCGTCGACCCCGGTTACGGTCAACCGAAGGACCGACCCGGTATCCGCTTCGGCGAAGCCTTCCAGAGTCCGGACGAAAAGAGGGTTGGGGCCTTCGGCACCCGATACATCGACCGCGACCTCGGCGGCGGCCGTCGTAGCGGCCGCCTGAAGGAGCCGGCCGAAGACGCCGTCGATCACGTCCGGAACCATGGGGCCGATCAAGTAGCCCAGCCATCCGACCGGGGTGGGCACGATTGGGCTGTGCCTCGCGAGAAGGATCCGCTGGCGAGCGTCTTTCACCTCGGCGTTGCCCAATGCGTGCGCATCGGCGGCCACGCGAACCAACAGATGGCTGAGCTCGAGCGCGGATTCGGAAAACTCCGGCCAGGCGGTGCTCAACAAGAGAGGCTGGGTGATGACGGTCGATGCGGGCCGGCCCTCTTGGGCGAGATTCCGAGCATCAAGCGCGACGATTCGCATCAGCTCGGCCCGCGCGGATTCGTCGTTGCCCATGGCCGCTTCTAGCCACGGAATCCATCCCTCGAGCCGTTGTGCGGTTGCCGTTCGACTCTCGATGAGAGCGCTGGCGCTTTCGAGCTGGTCGAGCCAACGCTCCAGAAGCGAAGCCACGTCCCATCCATCTCAGACTTTGCCGTGGGCGGCAACCGCGGCGTATCCGTGGGCGCGGTTGACGCGGCGCGCTCGCCGCGTAAAGGGGCGTTCATGGGCATGACCTTCGTCTTCCTAATGGACCCGATCGCGGCCATCGATATCAACGCGGACTCCACGTTTGTACTGATGCTCGCCGCGCAGAGCCGGGGACATCGAATGCTGTATGCGCATCCTCGGCAGTTGGAGTTGCGCGCCGGCGACCCGTGGGTGGTTGGCGCCCGACCGATCCAGGTGCAGCGGGGGGAGAGCTTCTACTCGCTCGGGTCGATCGAAGATGTCCGGTTGAGCGACACTGATGCGGTATTCATGCGAAAGGACCCGCCTTTCGACGTCGAGTTCTTGATGTACACCTACATCCTGGACCGGGTGGACCGTTCGAAGACCGTGCTCGTCAACGACCCGCAGGCCCTGCGCGACTACAACGAGAAGCTCTCCGCCCTGTATTGGCCCGAACTGATGCCTCCGACCCTGATCACCGCGGATCGCGGTCGAGCGAAATCGTTCATTGCGGAGCACGGCAAAGCCGTGGTCAAGCCCCTAACCGGCGCTGGGGGGGCCGGCGTCCTGATGCTGACGCCAGACGATCGCAACCTGGGATCGGCGCTCGATATCCTCACTCGCGAGGGTCGGCAGCTGATCGAAGTGCAGGGATTCATCGCGGCGGTCGATGCTGGCGACAAGCGCGTGGTATTGCTCGATGGCGAGCCGGTCGGTGCAGTGAATCGAGTACCGTCTGGCGGCGATATTCGCGCCAATATGCACGTGGGCGGGCGAGCGGAGCCAGCTCAGGTGACGGACCGCGATCGCGAGATCGCCGCCGCCCTCGCTCCGGAGCTTCGGCGGCGCGGATTGATTCTCGTCGGGATCGACGTCATTGGCGGCTATTTGACGGAAGTGAACGTCACCAGCCCGACAGGCCTGCAGGAGATCGGCCGCTTCGACGGAGTTTCCCTGGAAAATCAAATCGTTGCGAGAGTCGAAGAAAAGCGGGCGGCGCTGGGCTGACGCCCACGCGACCGGTCTCTTCGTTGGACGCTTCGTCGAGACGTTCAAGTGTGAGAAGCGGGTCTGAAAGTCGTCCTGCACTTGATTGCGTAGCGTTCAGGGCCGAAGTCCAGCGGTGAACCAGGAGCACGGATGCGAGCGTTCACCTTTCAACAATTCTTTGATGCGGCCGCTGAGGGCGACGCAGACGTCATTTCGGCTTGCTTGGACGCAGGCGTGCCCGTCAACGCGCGCAACGCTGGCGGGGAGACGCCGCTCATCGTCGCGGCCCGAACGGGGCAGCCGCGGGTGGCCGAGTTGCTGGTCCGGAAAGGGGCCCGCCTCGACGTGAGGACCGACCCACTCTTCGGCTTGAGTGAGCCTCTATATGCCTCGGAGCTCAACGATGCCCTCCAATGGGCGCGGGCGACCGCGATGGCGCAGGAATTGTTGCGCGCTGGCCGGTCTGCGCCGCCCGACATCGAGTTCGAGTGTGAAGAGCGAGCCGAGCAACTGCTCGATAGCTCGGACGATCTCCTGATCGATGCTGGGCCCTTGCTTGCCGCTTCGGTCTGCGGGCACGTCGAGGTGGTGGATGTACTCTTGCGTGCGGGGGCGGACCCGGATGGGTACGACCACAACGACACGCCGCCGCTGGTCGGTGCCGCCGCCTATGGGCATGTCAAGGTGGTCGAACAGCTGCTCGCCGCGGGCGCTACGGTCGATGCGGGTACTGGATTTACTGCATTGGAAGAGGCGGTGGTGCACGGTCACGAGACTGTCGTGGCGCGGCTGCTCGAGGGCGGGGCGAACGTCGATCGCCGGGACGTGGACGGCGGTACTGCGTTGATGCTCGCGGCAACCGCCGGCCGGCTGCCGATCGTCCGGACCCTGGTGGAAGCCGGCGCTGACGTAAACGTAACCTGCGACGGCGAATACGCCCTCACCTGCGCGGCGTCCAGCGGGCACCTGAGCGTTTACGCCTATCTACGGCCTCGTTCGCTTCCGACCGTCCAGGCTCGAGGTGACGTCGCCCTGGGCTGCTATCTGGATTACGTAGCCCAGCTGTAGCGCTCCCCTGAGCTGGGGTATGCTGCCGCCCAATGGCCTTCGTCGACCTCAGGCGGGACGTACTGGTTCTCAAGGTTATTCTGGCGGGGCCACCGGCCGTGGGCAAGACCGAGCGTTTGGCTCAGCTCGGGCTCGAGGGGCGCAGCGCCACCTTCAGCATGACCGCGCTCGGGCCCCAGCGGATGGCGGTCCTCGAGACGCGCGCCGGGGGTCCCGACCCCGACGACCAACGCTCGGTCGAGGTCGAGTTTTACGAATGGCACGGGCCAGAAAAGGCCGACGTACGTGCCAAGGGCCTGTTCGTCGGCCTCGATGGGTTGGTGTACATGGTCGATGCCCGGGAAGATCGCTACGTCGACACCGTAAATTTCTTTGATTTCCTCCTGAAGACGGCCGGAAAGAGTAAAATCCAGCGGCTGCCAGGGCTGATGGTGCTCGGTCAGCTCGACGTGGGTTTGCTCCGTTGCGAACGGTTCGTCGCCAAGCTCCGAGGCCCCGCGTGGAGCGCCCCGGTGGAGCTGCCGATCGACGACGCGGACGGTTTCGTGGATGCGATTCGCGTCTACACCGAGGCGATGCTGGCCCGAATTCTCTGACTGCTTCGTTCCGAAACCCCAACGCCCGTCCAACGGGGTGCGCACGCGTCAGGGGTGGGGGCCGCATCCCCGGACTCCCTTTGTGAGGCGAGAAGTGCTCAGATCTGGTCATGATTCGTGGAGCTTCCGGAGCCCTAATGGCGCTCCTTCTACTCGGGTGCAGCGAGGTCGAGGATGCGGAGCAGACGACCTCCATCACCGGTCGGGTGATCGATTCGACCGGAGCGCCCATCGAAGGCGCGGTGGTCTCGACCGTCCCCCCGACGCAGACGGTCTTGACGGACCCTGACGGACGCTTCGAGATCAATGGTGTTCGTTTCACGATAAGCTACGTCGTGAACGCAGATAAGGACGGCTTTCAAATGTCGTCCGGAGTTGTCGTTCCGACCTCAGACGGGCCCAACGACGTGCCGTTGAGTCTGGAAGTCCAGTCCGTCTGCAGGCCGGGCAGCCGTCGCTGTGTGCGCGGCGGTGGCGATGGCGTGGAGTCTTGCAACGGGCTGGGAAACGCCTACGAAGGCCTCACGCTCTGTCCCGACGGACAGAGCTGTGACCCCGTGGATGTGACTTGCAAGATTTCCTTCGGTTTGAACCTGACCGTGTCGGACTTCGGGGTCGTTCGGTCCGAACCGACGGGGATCAACTGCGGCATGGCCTGCGAGAGAGATTTTCTGACCGGCACGACGGTGACCCTGGCCGCTATCCCCCTGGCGCGAGGAGGATTCGTGGAATGGGGCGGTGACTGTGCGGGCGTACAGTCGGAGCAGTGCACGGTCACGATGGATTCACCGCGTGAGGTCAGCGCGACCTTCGAAGCCATCGCGTTTCCGGTCAGGGCCCGAAAGGCAGGTTCCGGGCGTGGTCGGATCACGTCGATGCCCCCCGGCATCGACTGCGGTCCGACGTGCGAAGCCGACTTCGATCGCGACGTGACCGTCGTGTTCACCGCGGAGCCTGATGAGGGCTATGATTTCGAGCGATGGCAGCGGGATTGTTCCAGCGATGGAGAATCACCGTCGTGCAGCGTCGTCGTATCGCGCGCTCGCACCGTGCAAGCGCGATTTCTCGCTCCGGGTCTGACGATCGGTCCGAACACCGGCCCGGGGGCAGGCACCGTCACGTCCGACCCCCGGGGCATCAACTGCGGGTCGAATTGTTTCGAGAGCTATGCGCCGGAGACGGTTGTCACGCTGACCGCGACGCCAGAGGAGGGCTCGACGTTCGAGGGATGGACGGGAGGCGGCTGCCCGTCCCGCCCGGAGCCGTGCGTCGTGGTGATGGACCGAGATCGGACCGTATCGCCCCGGTTCGACGGGCTCACATTTCCAGTGACGATCACGAGTCTGGGCGACGGGGGCGGCCGAGTGACCTTTGGTCCGGATGGGATCGACTGCACATCGACCTGCACACGTCGGTTCGCACCGGAGACGATGCTGGAGCTGATCGCGGTGCCGAATTCCGACAGCGGTTTTCTCGAGTGGGGAGGCGAATGCGCGGGAACCGACCCGGAATCGAACTGTCGACTTACCGTCGACGAGGCTCGGTCAGCGTCGGTCCGATTTGAACCGTTCTATTGGTTTCCACTCGCCAAAGACCCCGACTGCGTCGTGGGGATGACGTTCGACGGAACCGACCCGCTGGAGCACGCCTGCGGGGCGGGAGGTGCGGCGCAGCTGTTCGGGTCGTATCGTCTCGCGACGTCTCGTTTCGAGCTCGATCAGGCCTATGAGTCGGACGACAGCGCGACTTTTGGCGGCCTCGACACCGGGCGGACCATGCCGCCCCCGCCCGAGGCGACCCTTGAGCTCACCGTCCGTCGAGACGGGCCGGCGCTCGATGGCACCGGGCGGACGGTCCTGATCAGCGATATCGACGCGTCGAGCCCCACCGACGGCCTCCGCCTGCTGGCCCTCGACTCGGGCGAGGTCGTGGTCGAGGTCCTCGATCAGGGGCAGGTGGTGGCCACCGCAACCGCGGCCGACGGCTTACCGGTGAACCGGTGGACTCACGTGGCCGCGACCGTCCAAGCGACCGAGGGGATCGAGGTCTTCATCGACGGAGACTCTCGGGTTTCAGTGCCCGGCCCCCTGACCTGGACGGCGTCGTCGCCAGTATGGGTCGGCGCCGAACGCGATCAGGTGTCGGGGGCTCGACACCGGCTGGACGGAAGCTTCGATGAGGTCCGGCTGAGTCGAAGTGCGCGATATTGAGCCGAGTAGGCTAGTGTGACCAAGACCGGCCCGAAGATACCGGCGTCCGAGCTGCTCGGCCCGAAGGCTTCGCGCGCGCTCGAGAAGATCACGAGCGTCAGCCTGCGCGCCCGCATTTTTCGGGCCGTGGTCATTTGCGACGAAGCGCTGAAGGTGGCCGACGCCTTGGACCTTTCTCCCTACGAGGTCCTCGAAACGGAAGCCCACGATCTCCGCACCTGGAACGCGCTCGCTCCGCATGTCAGGCAGCTCTTGGTGGCCGTAGGACAGGCGGGGGCTCGCCTCAAAGAGCTGTTTCCGCTCGATGGAGTCATTCGGGAAGACGCACCCGATGCCGACGACTTCGAGGCCGCGCTGGCGAACCTGGTCGAGGACGCGCCGGTGACTCCCTTGCGAGATAAGCGCGAACGAGAGATCGACCAAATCGTCGACGGCACGACGAGTACCGGGTCGGCCTTCGAGGGGGTTCACCAGCTGGCCGAGATGCTCCAGACGGACTTTGTCGCGTTCGGGCAGCGTTTGAAGAATCCCCAGGTCGTGACCGATCGCTGGCTGCTTTTGGCCGAGCTGCAGGAGCTCAAGGCCAAGTGCACGCATGGCCTCGAGGCGGTCGTGGCCACGTTGGTGCAACCGTTCACGACCGAGGTGTTGTCGAGTATTCTGCCTCGGTACATCGATGCGACCGAACGTGGGCTGGTCCTTCGCGCGACCCTGGTCGACTTCTCCTACGACGTGGGCCGGTTGAACGCCAAGCTGCAGCGATGCACGGCTCTTCAGGCCCTATCGGTGCGGCACGCGTTGATGGTGCGGGTCGAAGAGTTCACTTGTCACGAGGCGTACAGGTACTTGCGACCCGCCGACAAGCGAGAGCTCTCCAAGTTCCGGATCGCGCTCAACGCGTACGAACGATCGATTCGTGACCTGGTGGGCTTCCGCGAGACGGTCGAAGGCTTCGCCAAGTTCTTGGAAGTCCTTCGCGCCGTGAATCAGCGCGACCTGCTCGTGCAACATGATTTGCAACGTGTTCAAACGGCGAGAATGCTTATCGACGCCGAAGCCGACGAAGAAGAGCTGTGGCCGGTAGTGCGCACTCTGCTCGGTCGCGACCGGCTGCTCGATGAGCTGATTCGAGCGGTTCGACGCGGGGGGGCGCTGGACCGCGACGCGCTCCGCCGGCATCTCGACCAGGCGCAAGACGAGTTGAGCGGCCGCTGGTAGCATCGCCCCTGCCGGAAAACGCGGGGGCGGCTTTGGTTGCGCCGAGCTTGCATCCAGTGGACCCTCCGTCCATGGCTGAGTACGAGAATCTTCGAGTCGAGACGTCTGCGGACGGCGTTACTCGGGTGACCATCGATCGCCCGAAAGTCCTCAACGCTCTGAACGAGCCGACGCTTCTGGAGCTTCGGTCGGCGCTGCGAGCGATCGACAACCAAACCCGGGTCGTGGTTCTGGCCGGCAGTGGCGAGAAGGCTTTCGTGGCCGGCGCCGACATTGCGGCGATGGTCGATTTGTCCCCCCTGCAGGCGCGTTCGTTTAGTCGACTGGGTCACGAGACGCTGCTCCTGCTCGAGGGGCTGCCCCAGCCCACAATCGCGGAGGTTCAGGGTTATGCGCTCGGCGGAGGATGCGAACTGATTCTCGCCTGCGATTTCACCATTGCCAGCGATAAGGCGGTGTTCGGCCTGCCCGAGGTCACGATCGGGGTGCTGCCAGGGTTTGGGGGCACCATCCGGTTGCCGCGTCGGATCGGTCCCGCCGCCGCTCGCCAGATGATCTACACCGGCGCTCCCGTCAAGGCCGATGAAGCTCGCCGACTCGGTCTGGTGAACGAAGTCGTGGCCCCCGAACAGCTGCGAGCCCGGGTCGATGAAATTGCGGTGTCGATCACCCGGAACGCCCCTCGGGCCATCGCGATGGCCAAAGGATCCACACGAGTGGCCGCCGAGGCCGACCTCGAGCGTGCGGCAGCCTACGAGCAAGAGGTTTTCGCGCTGTGCTTCTCGACGGCCGACCAGAAGGAGGGCATGCGGGCCTTCCTCGACAAGCGAAAGCCGACCTGGGAACCGGGCTGACCCCGACCGACCGCCACCCACCACCGCTACGTCTTGCCCCCCGCGATGCGACGGCGCACGATGAAGGGCACCATGGACTTCGCCCTCGACGTTTCTCAGCGAAAGCTGCAGACCCTCGCTCGCCAGGTCGCCAACGAGGAGTTGGCGCCCCGCTCGGCTGTCTACGACCGCGAGCAGCGATTTCCACTGGAGCAGATGCGGGCCCTGGCCCGGCATGGTTTCCTGACCATGCTCGTCCCCGTTGAGGGCGGCGGCAGTGGCCTTGGGTCCGTAGCGTACGCGCTGGCGATGATCGAAATGGCGAGAGCGTGCGCGGCCACGTCGGTCACGATGGCCGTGACCAACATGGTGGGCGACGCGATCCGCGCCTGGGGCAGCGAGGCGCTGCAGCAGCGTTACATTCCTCGCCTAGGCGATGGCAGCTTGACCGCGGGGTCGTTCGCCCTGTCGGAGCCCGGCGCCGGGTCGGATGCGTCGAGCCTGAGGGCCACGGCCGTTCGCAAAGGCGACCGGTACGTCTTGAACGGCAGCAAGTGCTGGATCACCAGCGGTGATCGGGCCGGGGTCATGCTGGTCATGGCGAAGACCGATCCCCAGGCCGGTGCCAAAGGCATCTCGGCGTTTCTCGTCGAGCCCACGATGCCCGGCTTCTCGGTCGGACGACACGAAGAGAAGATGGGAATCCGAGCTTCGAGCACCGTGACCATCAACCTGGAAGACGTCGAAGTACCCGCCGAAAACCGCGTCGGCGAGGAAGGCGTAGGCTTTAGAATCGCGATGCGAGCGCTCGACGGTGGTCGGATCGGGATCGGGGCGCAGGCGGTCGGAATTGGCACGGCGGCGTTGAACGCGGCGCTCGAGTATGTGGCCGAACACCCCCACGTGGCGGCGCGAGCGTCGGTGCGGACTCGCCTCGCCGAGATGTCGACCGAGCTCGAAGCCGCGCGGTTGCTGGTCATGCGGGCCGCGGATCTCAAAGACCGGGGCGTGCCCTTCACGAAGGAGGCCTCGATGGCCAAGATGTTCGCGACCGAGGCTGCCAATCGAGCCACCCACCGCGCGCTGGAAGTCGTTGGAGCGGACGCGCTCGATACCCGGCTCGCGGTCGAACGGTACTTTCGCGACGTGCGGGTCACGATGATCTACGAGGGGACAAGCGAGGTTCAGCGCATCGTCATCGCCCGCCAGGTGCTGGCCGAGGGTTAGCGAGGCTGCGCCTCAAACGCTCGAGTTCATTCGCGATTCCGTGCTGG
>CAZFIV010000013.1:30754-116179 GCA_964519665.1 uncultured Myxococcales bacterium | reverse complement strand
CCCGACGGGCCGATTCCGGCGCGACAACAGCACGCTCCAAGTGAATCGGCGCTCTGGGCGGTCGTAGTAGGAGCTCCGCTCACCCCTTTGGGGGCGGGTAACCAAACGGTTCCCGGCCGGGCCGATACTCACAAAAAATTTATCGTATCCATGCGAGCAAGTTTGGGCTCACGTCCTCAGTATCCGTTGGGGGTCAAACGACAATGAATCGCCACAACGCCAAACTAATTCGATGGTCCTCATGACGGGATATTCCGTCGAAAAGATAGTTAGTCGAACGGTCGACGTTCATTGTCGACGGCGCAAGTGGCTCTGCAGCGCGAACAAGGCCGAAAAGTCATCGTGGGCAGGCGGGGTTGCAGAACGTCGCAGAGCCAAGACGCCAGGACGAAAGCCCGTAGGTGCCCGACCCGGGTCGGCAGGTCGACCTCCGTCCGCGGCTTGGTGCCGCACCCAACCGGGACACTAGCCCTTAGAGGCGGGGGTCGCGGCCAGACACACGAGCGCTCTCGCCTGCAAAGGAAAGATGAAAGTCAAGATGAATGGCCGCTGCACCATCGCGATGTCGGCCAGTAGATGAGCCCGCCACCGTGCGTCGAGTCGAGCGCCGAAGAGCCAACTATCCTTGCGCGGAGTTAGGGCGTCGGTCTCGGCATCGCCGATGTCGTTCCGGAAAAGCAGACGTACGCCGTTTCTGTCGACCTGGGCCTCGGGTTCGTCCTACATGTCGCTCGAGGATTGCATCCTGGCGGCATGCGAGGCAATGCGATGTGACGGGTGGTATGAAGGCGCTACGGATAATTTATTTCAGTCTGGAGGAAGATGCCCTTGAGGCATTCGTCGCGCACCTCGGCGTCGACTCGGCGGCCTATGCTGACCGCGTGCTGTCGGTGGAGCTCGACGGCGTGGTGCTCGAGCTCGTTCACGAGATGGACGTGTCCAGGGTGCGGGAGCGCCTCGGGCGCGAGTATGTCAGCTTCGTCCTCATCGAGCTCTTGCCGAACGGAAGTCGTCACTCTTTCGATGAGCGACGGCGGGCCGTCGAGAATTTGATCGCCGAGCTCGATCACGCCGACGATGTCGAGCTTCGGTACGGCTTTCATCGAATCGGTCTGTTGATCTGCGGCGAAGATAGCAAGGCGCTCGAACCCTGGCTGCTCACGCTCGGTGCGCACGGTATCCGGCTTGCTTGGCGGGCCCGTTCGGGCGAGGAAGGTTTCTTTCGCCGTGTTTTGGCGGGTGTGTCCGAAGCTATCCGTCATCGACGGGTCGGTAAGAAGGCGTTGTGCCTGTGCGGTGGCGGAACGACCGGTATCTTCTTCGAGCTCGGCGTCCTCAAGTGCTTGCAAGATTGCCTGCCGGAAGGCGCGCTCAACGAGATGGACCTGTACTTCGGGATCAGCGCCGGGGCGGTCGTATCGAGCCTGTTGGCGGTCGGATACTCGACCGACGAGATTATGGCGGCGATCGCCGGCGACCCGGGCACCCGAATGCCGGCCGTCGATCTCAAGCTCGTTCAGAGCCCCAGCTACATTCTTGGTCTGGCGCGCAAGCGGATCTTGCGGGCTTTCTCGACCAGCGCCCGGGCGGTGGGCGCCCTATGGGGACGACGGCGCGCGGATTCGGATGTGCTGGCCTCCGAATACCGGGGGCTGTGGGCGCCCCCATTCACGACGGCCGCTCTCGAGCTGTATCTGCGCGAAAACTTCGAACGGCCTGGCGCGACGAACCAGTTCGACCAGCTGGATCGCGAGCTCTACATCGGCGCCACCGACCTCGACTCGCGCCACCATACGTTGTTCGGTTCCAAAGACGCACCGAAGACTACGATCAGTAAAGCAGTGCAGGCTTCCGCCAGTTTCAATCCGGTGTTCAGTCCGGTGAAGATCGGCGATCGGTTCTTCGAGGACGGCGCGGTGACCCGCACGTCCAACATGTCGGAGGCGATCGAACGTGGCGCGACCTTGGTGCTCATCGTCGACCCCTTCCTGCCGCACGTCGCCAGCCAACCGGGCGCTCATGTCGATCGCAGCCTTTTCTACCACGTCGACCAGAACGTTCGGACGATGTCGTTTACTCGGTTTGCGAACGCAAGGAAGTGGGTGCTGCGACGGCATCCCGAAGTCGGCGTCTACTCCTTCATCCCCTCTAATCGCCAGCGCCACCTGCTCGCCGACAATCCGATGGACCATCGTTCCTACGCTCAGATCTGGCGCGGCGCTTACCTATCGACCTTGGCTCGGTTGGAACGCTGCTGGCCAAAGCTCTCCGGGGACCTCAGCGCTCACGGCCTCGAGCTCAACCTCGACGTTGCCCGGCGGGTCGCTCGGCATCTCGAACAGACCGACGAACCCACCCTGCGCGACTTCTATCCTCAGCGCCGTCTGACCTGCCAGCAGCCCGCGCTCACGCTTCGCCGACGCCGCGCGGCCTCGTAGGTCGCCGACAAAGCCCGCCTGGCTCGTGGGCAAGCCGTTTCGGGGTGGTCGCCGGCCTGGGAAACGGCTCCCACGCCCGCCGGATCGTCAATCCACCCCGAACCCGCGCTTTCGCTTCGGCTCCGAGGAACAAGGGAGAATCTTGGCCGCCGCCCCCTTGACATATTGTTCGCCGACGGTTGTCCTAGCCGCGTTGCCCCGAGCCGACCGCCACCCGCAGCCTGCCGCCGCACTCGTTGCTGAATTTATCGCCGCGTCTATCGCTGCGTCTATCGCTGCGTCTATCGCTGCGTCTATGTTTAGCCGCCCGTTCGGCGCCGCCGGACGGGTTGCATATCAGGGCCGGGGTCCTCGAGCGGACCGCTGACTCCCTAGGAGTCGATTCTCACCGGCCCTCGCGCGAGCGGAGGTCGGCTTCACTACTGTTCTTCCTCGCGCGAGTCGGCACGGTGCCGAGATCGAAAGGAAGAACATGACTACCGAAGCAGAACCATCAATCACCGCGTCCCTGGATGAGCTCCGGGCAAAGATCGACGACGCTGACCACGACCTGCTCCGGGCGCTGCGGCGCCGACTGGAGGCCGTCAAGGCGGTCGCGGATCTCAAACGGAGCTCGGACGCCCCGATTCGGGACGCAGGTCGGGAACACGCCATCCAGGCCCGATGGGCGGAGTTGGCGGCGGACGTCGACATCAATCCCCATGCCGTCGGCCGGATCCTACGCGAGGTGTTGGGCTGGTCGCGACGAGAGCAAGAGAGTGCGTGGCGGGTGCCGTCGCCCGACCAGCCGAGGGTCGCGTACCAGGGGACGGGCGGGGCTCATGGCGACCTCGCGGGCCGGGAGCTGATGGCCCTTCGAGGGGTGACCGCCCGTATGGTCGGCAAGGCAACCTTCGATGACGTCTTGCACGCGCTCCGAAACCGAGAGGTCGAGTACGCGCTGGTGCCGGTAGAGAACTCGATCGTCGGCGGTATCGCGCCGGTGCATGCGCTGCTGATGGACGGGCAGGCGCACATCGTCGACGAGGAGCTGTGGGATGTCCGGCACGCGCTGGCTGGGCTGCCGGAGACCGAGCTCGCCGACATTCGGACCGTTGCCTCGCACCCGGTCGCGCTTCGACAGTGTCGGCAAACGCTCACCGATGAGCTTGGTCTCACCACCCAGGAGCTTTGGGACACGGCCGGGGCTGCGCAGGCGGTGGCCGCCCGATCGGACCCGAGTCTCGCCGCCGTATGTTCGCCCGAAGCCGCCGAAGCGCATGGGCTGCACATCTTGCGGGACGACGTCTCGGATCATCCGGACAATCGCACCCGCTTCCTATTGCTCGCGCGCGACCCCGAGCCGGTCCCGCCCGGGGTGCGCGCTCGAACCACCCTGCGGTTGGTGGCCGATCACAGCCCGGGTTCGCTCGCCCGGTGCTTGGGCGCTTTCGCTGAGCACGAAGTCAACCTCAACGGTCTGGTCAGCCTCATGTTGCCTCGACGGCCGGGGCAGTACGGCTTTCTCGTCGATATCGACGGGCACGCCGAAGACGAGAACGTTCACGCAGCCCTGGTCGGGGTTCGAGGCGCCGCTCGCCAGCTCATGGTGCTGGGCTCCTACCCCCATCGGGCCGCAGATCGAAAAGACTCGGTTCGACGGTCTCCGATGGCTGCGGTCGGTCCCCGGCCCGCATCGGCCCCCAAGAAGAGCTCGCTTCCGCTCGTGAGTCGCGCCGAATTCGGTGTCGATCGAACCCACACGATGGCCGGCATTCCGATCGGGGGACCCAGTTTTGTGCTCATCGCCGGACCGTGCGCGGTCGAATCCGCCGAGCAGATCGAGCGATCCGCGCGGATCGTGCAGCAGGCGGGCGGCGCGATGTTGCGAGGGGGCGCGTTTAAACCCCGGACGTCGACCTACTCGTTTCAAGGATTGGGGATGCCCGGTGTCGACATGCTCGTCGAAGCGGGGCGTCGCCACGGGCTTCCGGTCGTAACGGAAATCCTGCAGGCCCGGGACGTCGATGCCATCGCCGATCGGGCCGATGTGCTGCAGGTGGGCGCCCGCAATATGCAGAACTTCGAGCTCCTGCGGGCGCTGGGGCGAATCGACCGACCGATTCTTCTCAAACGAGGGATGAGTGCGTCGATCAGCGAGCTCCTGCATGCCGCGGAGTACGTCCTGGCCGGGGGGAATCAGCAGGTTGTCCTATGTGAGCGGGGGATTCGAACCTTTGAGACGTCCACTCGAGCGACGCTCGACGTCGCCGCGGTCCCCGTTCTCAAGCAGCGGACCCATCTTCCGGTCATCGTGGATCCTTCCCACGCCGCGGGCATTCGTTCGTTGGTCGTGCCGCTCGCGCTCGCGGCGGCCGCCGCGGGGGCCGATGGGCTGATTGTGGAGTGCCATCCCGACCCGGACGCGGCCCTGTGCGACAAGGATCAAGCGCTGACCGAGGATGACCTGACCCGGCTCGTGGCTGGGCTTCAGCCGATCTTGGAGGGGCAGGGGCGGACGTTGGCATGACCCGGCCATTGTCTCGGCGGCTCGACGGCGTGGGCCGGTCTCCGACCAGTGAAGCGGCGCGGGTGTCGGTGCCGGTCGCGCCCGGCCGAGAATCGATCGATCTGGGGGCGGGAAGTCCAGACTGGGCACCGCCCCCCGAGGCCATCGAGGCGGCGCACCGCGCCTTGGAGGTCTCGGTGGGCTACGGGCGGCCCGGTGGCGAACCCGAGCTTCTCGAGGCGATCATCGCCGCCCACGGCGGGGGCGTCGGTCCTTCGCCGCCGGCGGCGGTGGCCACCGGGGGCGGCAAAGAGGCGTCGTACTTCGCCTTGGGAGCGGTCGTAGACCCCGGGGACCAAGTGGTGGTGTGTGCGCCGTATTGGCCGACCTACCTGGACCAGATTCGGTTGTTCGGCGGCCTCGCGCGGATCGTACCCGAGGGTCCGGACGGGCAACCGGACTTGCCGGCGCTTCGGCAAGCGTGCCTCGGCGCCAAGGTCATCGTAGTCAACACGCCTGGCAACCCTTCCGGCCTCGTCTTGGGGCCCGAGACAGCCGAGACGATCGCCCAGGGCGCAGAGCAGAACGACGCGTGGCTTCTGGTCGATGGTGTCTACGGCCGGCTGATCTACGGCGACGCTTCGGTGACCCCCGAGTGGTTCGTCGACCGGTGCCCCGATCGGGCCCTGCTCGTGGACGCGGCATCCAAGCGGCTGGCGCTACCAGGGTTGCGGATCGGATGGGCCGTGGGTTCGCCCGAGTGGATCGACGGCATTCGTCGACAGCAGGACGCGACGTCGACGCATCCGAACCTTCCTGGGCAATGGGCGGCGTTGGCTGGGCTTCGGGCGGAAGGGCAATGGCTACCGGGCATTCGCCGCACGCTCCGAAGCCGGGCGGCGGCCGTCGTCGAGGCGGTCGACGCCGAGGGTCGGCTTTGGATGCGGCGGCCTACTGGCGGCCTGTTCGTCTTACTGCGACTTCCGTCGGGGGTCGACGATGTCGCTCTCTCGAAGCGATTGGCGGACCAGGAGGGGCTAAAATGCATCCCGGGAACGGTCTTCGGAGTCCCGAGCACCTTGCGGCTGGCGCTTCGACAGCCCGAGGCCAAGCTTCGATGGGCGGTCGCTCGCATCGCAGAGCATAACGGGTGTGAGGTTGCCGCTTGCTGAACAAGCGCTCTTCGGTGACCGGTCAGCTCCGACGCGCCACCGTCCGGACCAAACGCTCGAACGTGCGCTCGGCCAACGAAAGCGTGGCCTGGTCCTCGGCCATGGCCTCGCGCGCGGCTTCGTCAAAGCTCTGGAGCTGATGCTCGGGCATGTGGGTCCAAAAAGGGGGCTCGGTGGCGACCAGGTCGGAGCGGAGGCCTTCGACCAGCTCGCGGGCGACCCGACGATCCGCTCGGGTGACCCACTCGATCCAAAAGCTGGACAACCGGGGCGTGACCAGCGGAACGTCGATGGTTCGCGGTCGGTACCCGCGCAGCTGCGAGACCCTCAGGATGATCTCCTTGGCGGACAAGATCTCCGGGCCGGGCACCGAGTAGCAGCCTGTTTGGTCGTCGCTCAGATCGGCCGCCCTGACCAGCGCGGCCAGCACATCGCGGATCGACACCGGCTGCGACCGGGTCTTGAGCCATCTCGGGAGCACCATGACGGGGAGTCGAGCGCTGAGGTCGCGCACCATTCGCCAGCTCTCACTGCCCGCGCCGATGATCATGCCCGCCCGCAGCTCGATACAGCTGACCGGTCCGGCTCGAAGGATCTCACCCGTCACGATCCGGCTCCGCAGGTGCGGTGACAGCGGACCCGACGGCGCCACCCCGCCGAGGTAAACGATCCGACCGACGCCGGCTTTCGAGGCGGCGTCCACGAAGTCTTGGGCGGCTTTGCGCTCGCGCGCCTCGTAGTCGCCTTTCTCGGCCATGCCGTGGACCAGGTAATAGACGACGTCGATGCCTTCGAGGGCCCGCGGAAGGCCCTCCGTGTTGTCGACGTCGAGGCTGACCCAACTTCGGGCCGGCCACCGCTGGCGCGCTCGGCTGACCGAACGGGTGGCGCCGAAAACCTCGTGGCGGCCCTCGAGGGCCGGGTAGAGACGCGAGCCCACGAACCCCGTGGCACCGGTCACCAGGACCCGACGGCGATCTGGCTGGAAAGGATTGGTCATAGTGTCTCGGGTCGAGGTTTACGGCGGTGCCCCCCGTAGGGCAAGTACTCCGGTTGCGGTCAACCTCCGCTCCAGGACTGGAAAACGCTCTCCGCGATCCCTAAACGCCCGACGTGGACGCCGCGCTAGAGACCATTTTGATCACCGGAGCCTCGAGAGGTATCGGCGCGGCGGCGGCCCGTCGGCTGGCTTCTCCCCGACGCCGCATCCTCCTGGTCGCGCGAGGGGAGAGCGCCTTGGAGGCCCGATGCCGGGAAATCACGGCGGCGGGCGGTATCGCCGAACCCCTCGTCGCGGATCTGGGCGACCCCGACAGCGTACGGGCGTGCATCGACGAGGTCGACCGGTCGTATGGCACCCCGGATGGCCTGGTGCTCAACGCCGCCGTATCGAATGACCGAGCGTTCGAACAGACGACGACCGCGCTCCTCGAGCGCGAGCTGCGGGTCAATTACCTCGCCCCGGCCGAGGTCCTGCTGAGGTTTCTCCCTCGCATGGCCGAGCGAGGCCACGGCAAGGCGGTCGTGGTGGGCTCCTTGACGTCGATCGTGCCGTTTCCCGGCAACTCGAGCTACTCGGCGTCGAAGGCGGCGTTGACGGCCCTCATTCGGGGTCTTCGGCTGGAGTACCGCAACACCGGGGTCGCGCTCGGCGTCGTGATGCCGGGCTACACGGCCACCCAAATGACCGCGAATCTGTCCAGCACCTTACCGCCCATGTCGGCCGATGCCGTCGGTCGGGCGGTCGAGCAATGTTATGAACGGGCGTTTGCTCAGGTCGTTCCGGGGGCGATGAACCGAGCCGCGGCGCTTCTGTTCTCGTTGTTTCCCGATACGGCCGACCGCGTCCTCGGCCGGTTCTCTCGGTACCTGGTCCCCAGTGCGACATGAACGCGTCGGTCCTCATTCTCGGCGCGGCCGGCTTCATCGGTACAGCGCTTCGGACGGCCCTCGCGCCGCAGTACCGGCTGATCTGCGTCGACCAAGCGCCTCTGCCCGACCTGCCGACGGCGCCGGCCAACGAAGAGTCGCATCAGCTCGACATGGGGCGCCCCGACCATATCGACGATCTCTTCGAGAGATTGGGCCCTGACATCGAGAGGCTGGCTGGGGTCATCGATTTGGTCGCCTACTATGACTTCAAGAACGAGCCCGACCCCCGGTACGAAGCGGTCGAACGGGGCCTCGAGTACTTTTTGGAGCAAGCCGGCCCGCGCCTGCCGTCGGGGGTGCCTTTCGTTTACGCCTCCAGCATGGCGGCGATGGCCCCGACCGAGCCTGGACGTGCACAGACCCCCGAGAGCCCCCGTCTCGGAGCCTGGCAGTATCCGGCCCACAAGCTTCGATGCGAGCGAATTCTGGAGGCCGCAGACATTCCCCAGCCCCGTGTCGAGCTGGTGCTCGCCGCCGTGTACAGCCCGTGGTGCGAGCTCGTCCCCTTGTTTCAGCAGATCGAGCGCGTGCGGCGGCGATCTTCCGAGGCGCTGTTCTATCCCGGACCAAGCGAGCGGGGCCTGACGTACGTTCACGTGGACGACGCGGCGGACGCCTTTCGACGGGCGCTCGAGGCCTATGCGGGAAAGACGGGCGTCCATCGTCTCCTGGTCGGCGAGGAGCGGTCCGTCACCTACGCATTCATCCACCGCGTGGCGTCCATGCACCTGCTCGGGAGCAGCAGGCCCATCTTTCGCGTCCCTCGGGTCGTGGCCCGCGCCGGGGCCGCCGCGCTCGGGCGGTTCTCTCAGTGGCGGGGCCACCGCCGCTTCGTGATGCCCTGGATGGTGTCTTTTGCCGGCGAACACTTCGAGTTCAACATCAACGATACCCGCCGAACGCTCGGCTGGGTGCCTCAGCACGACTTAGCAAGAGAGCTCGAGGCGATCTGCGACCGAGCCCGCTCGAGTCCCGACGAATGGCTTCGGCGCAATGAGGTCCGACCATGGTGACGAATCAAACCAATGCCGACGCGGTTCGCGCCAAAGTCGCGATCGCCGGCGCGACCGGGTTCGTGGGTCAATCGCTGATAGCAGCCTTGGCTTCGGACTACGACATCATCGGCCTGACTCGGTCACCGACCCGAGCCGCTATGGAGGACGACTCCGGTGTCGAGTGGCGCCACTGCGATCTGTTCTCGATGGGCGACGTCGAACGGGCGCTCCAAGGTGTCGATTACGCGCTTTACCTCGTCCATTCGATGCTGCCGTCGGCGCGATTGACCCAGGCCGACTTTGTCGACCTCGACCTACTGCTCGCCGACAACTTCGCCCGCGCGGCAGAGGCGAACGGCGTAAAGCAGATTCTGTATATCGGCGGGATCTTACCCCAACATGACGAGCCTTCGCCGCACCTGAAGAGTCGGTACGAAGTCGAAACGACGCTCGCGGCTCGCCGCACCCCGCTGACTTCGCTGAGAGCGGGCCTCATCGTGGGGCCGGGCGGGTCCTCATTTGCGATGCTGGTGAACCTCGTCCGACGGTTGCCGGCCATGCTGCTTCCCGCGTGGACTCAGGGGTCTTCCAGCCCGATCGCCATTCAAGACGTAGTGCGGGCCGTCCGCTACTGCTTGGGACGCCCCCAGACCTACGGCGAAGCGTTCGAGATCGGCGGCCCCGAGATCCTGACCTACCGACAGCTCTTGGAACGAACCGCTCGGCATCTGGGCCTGCGGCGTCCGATGATGGGGGTTCCGTTCGTGTCTCCTGGCTTCTCGAAGCTGTGGATCTCGACGATCACGGGTTCATCGAGCGAGCTGGTCGGACCGTTGATCGAGAGCTTGCGATACTCGCTGATTCCGCGCGACAACCCGTTGCAGGCGTGGTTGCGAACCGACGCGCTTTCGTTCGAAGAGGCCCTGAGGCGGTCGGTCGATGAAAGCGGGCGGGCGTTGCCCAATCCGCGGGCCGTAATCAAGCAAAAGGATGCGCGTCGCTTGACCGAGATGAAGACCGTGCGCTCGGTCCAGCGCCTTCCCCTGCCGGCCGGGCGCCGGGCCGAGTGGGTGGCCGTCGAATACATGCGGTGGCTGCCGAGCTTCATGTGGCCGCTGCTGACCTGCAGCGTCACGGACGGCCATGTCGTGCGCTTTCTTCTCAGATTTCCACGGCTATGCCTGCTGGAGCTGTCGTATGCGCCCGAGCGTTCCGAGCCCGACCGTCAGCTGTTTCGGATCACCGGCGGCTGGCTTGCCCGCGTCAATCCCGACGCGAGCAACGGTCGGCTTGAATTCCGGGAGGTCCTCAACCGAAAGGGGATCATGGCCGCGATCCATGACTTCCGACCCGCGCTGCCCTGGTTCGTCTACAATCTCACCCAGGCTCTGGTGCACTTGTACGTCATGCGAAGTTTCGGCCGCGCCCTTGCGGTTCGAGATACTCGTCGCCTGCCGGCTGAGACGGAGCCGCTCCCGCCCAAGTCGTGAGCACCACCGCTGCCGGCGACACTCGCGGTGCTCAGGGCGGGAACGCCCAACGGTGGTCGTGAGGGAGCGGTCCTCACAGTGCGATGGTCGCAGTCTCGGTAAACCCTAGTTAGGCGGCGGGCGGATGAGGGGGGCACGCCGGGGTCCGGTATGACCTCGCGTCGGACGGCCGGCGACGGTCCCCAACCCGACGGTCCTTGAACGTTTGGTTCGAGACCCCGAGTGGAGCCCGCGCAACGATCAGACGGCCGCACTAGCTGAAATCCGTCGGCGTTGGCATCATGCTCGCCATGGATGCCATCGTTCGTCTCTTTGTCCGCCTGTTCGCCCTGACGGGTCTGATCGCCATCGGCGCCGCGGTGACCGCGGTCTACAGCATGGGGCGCAATCAGGTCGTCGAGGGAATCTACCGCGAAAAGCTCTCAGAGGTGGTCGAGGCGCACGAAAAGCTGCGGACTCGGTATGAAAGCGCGATGAAGAAGA
Source organism: uncultured Myxococcales bacterium (assembly GCA_964519665.1). Taxonomy (GTDB): domain Bacteria; phylum Myxococcota; class Kuafuiibacteriia; order Kuafuiibacteriales; family Kuafuiibacteriaceae; genus JANQQN01. The sequence continues at coordinate 105,181 of CAZFIV010000013.1, read as the reverse complement.
CCATCGTGACCGAGATCGAGGTCAAAGGAGGCGAGGTCAATCTGCTCGTGCGCTCGGTCGAAGGGGTCGTCAAGCGCATCCCGACCGACCTCGACCCGCGGGACGAAGTGTTTGTCGACTACCTGGTCATCGATGACCGACTTCTCATCCGTCGAGTATACGGCGACAAGACGCCGCCGGCCGAAGGCGTCGCCATCGATCCCGAGCTCGTCGACGTGGACTGGGATGATGAGAGCATTCAGCGCGGCCAGAGTATCTATCGGGGCAAACTGACCGAGGGCCGGTGGCTGGTGACCATGACCGGCAACGGCGCGCTCGACCTCACCAAGGCCGAAGGCGAGACGCCCCCGTTGGTCGCGGGGCCACCGACCATCAAGAAGTTCGAAGAGGTGACCGATGAGATCAACGCCGAGGTCGAGACGGTCAAGACCACCGAGGTCATCGAGAAGCTCCAAGAGAAGTACATCACCTCGAACCCCTAAGGCCTCCCGAAGACCGCCCTCGCTCGGAAGAACCGAACCGATGCCCGCGACGCTGGACAGGCCAGCTTGCCGACGGCCCCGAACCGCTCACGGTCTTGCAAAGGCGAGCCCCAGCCGACGAAGGAAGTCGGTGGAAAACAGGCGGTCACCGGCATCCCCCAGCCAGGCCGCCCGGGCGTCGAGCCACGCCTGGCGGGCAGGGCCGAAGGCGTTCACGATCCAATCCGGTCGCTCCGCCAACGCTTGGCCCCAGTGGTACGTATGAGGAATATGGGCCTCTTGCAGCCGATCGAAGACCTTCTGCAGGAAGTCTCGGTTGCGATGCGAATCGATGCCCGGGAGCTCGAGCGTACACGTGATCGGTTCGAACTTCGTAAACGCTAGACTCGCCCGCGAGGCCTTTACGAAACGAAACGCCATGACGCCGGCAAACTTGGCCTCGAGGGCCGCGGCGACGACGATATTGGCGGCCGCGTTGGCGTGATCGAGGGGCAAGCCGAGCTCGGCGCTGAGGCCGGGACCGACCAGGCTCGAATCGCCAAAGTGCTGACCGTGCGTCCGCACGATGCCATCCGGCGGCGTCTCTTTGAACTCATCTCGAAGCATATCGGTCACGATGCCCGGCACGGCCTCGGGGACCACGTCGGCGAGGATGGACACGAGCGAAACCAAGTCGGCGCTTTGAATCGTTCGAACCTCCCGAGGATTCCGAGGCGGAAGCGGGTCGATGACGTCATCGTTGCGATAGTAAGTGCGAACGTATGCTCCGCGCTCGCCAGCCCCGAGCCGGTACGGGTTGATGACGACTTCGATATGGTAGGGCTCGCCGGCCGGCAGACCGAGACCGCTCAGGTCGAGATTCGAGAGAATCGGCCCGGCGCGGTCGGCGTCGATATTCCGGATATGGAGCGCCAAGGTGTAGATCGGGTCGACCTCGAACATCACCGCGTGCACTACGCCGAAGCTTCCGAAGCTGACCAGCGCTGCATCGAAGAGCGCGTCGTCGCGCCGGAGCTCGGCATCGAGGTGCGATGCAAAGGCGGCGGTCGCGAACGGCCGGCGCGCCGGCTCGAGCCAGATCGATCGGCCCGGTGGCCCTAGTAAGTGAAGCCCCACGACCGTATCGTGAAGGGAGCCCACGCGGATCGCGGCGCCGTGGGTTCCGGTCGAACACGCCCCCGCGATGGTCTGACCGTTGCTGGCGCCGGATGTGCGCAATGACAGGCGGCGTGCTTCGAGATAAGCGTTGATGTTCTTGATCTGCAGCCCACATTGCGCCCACACGAGGCGATCGCGTTGTTCTCGAGTGACGTGGGGTTCGAGAAAGTGGTCGGTCTGGAAGCCGATCGCCCACTTGGTGAGACGGGTCGTGTTGACCATGACGTCGCGCGAGTAGCCGGAATTCGACAAGCCCCAGCCAGACCCGATCGCCCGAACGACTTGGCCGCCTGCGGCCGCATCTTCAATGATGCGCCGCAAGCCGTGCAGGCCGGGCAAGAAGGGGCGGTCGGCTTGCGAGGTGCCGTCCACCCACAAGTTGTGCGGCGTTCGGACGGCGCCGACCGGGCCTCCCACATCACGCGTTCGATGCCAATTAACGAAAGACGTGCCAGTGACGTCGGTGACCAGTGGCTCTGTCATGATGACCTCTCTACATGCTGCCGGGAGCTTCTTCGGTATTACAGTAAATGGTGAGTTCGGCGGGCATGACGATCCCCAACGTCAGGATCCAAAGAAAAGGGGCGTAAGGGGGGATTTCGGTGACGACTCGGCCGGCGCCCTTGTTGTCGCAACGGACGGGGTCGGGCGTGTACTCCTTGCCGCCGGATAGGCCCCAAAAATAGACAAACATAGTTTTCGACTGAGGAACGTTCTCGTCGATCGGGACTCGGCTCTTACCTGCCGGTGAACGACGATGATAGCTGTATTGATAACAGCCGACACCAAAGTACAGGATCAAAAGGAACGAGATCACATGTCGAGTCGACGAGCGCATGAGGTCATGATGAGTAAGGCGCCATGTGGGCTACAAGCACCGAACGACGCGTTGAGGCGGAATCGGTGCCTTCTGTCCGGGCAGCTCCCACGCCTAGATGATGCGCCCGGAGAGGTCAGTGGGTGACGTGCGCTGCCCTGCACCTTTGGACGCGAGCGGTCGGGAAGTACCGGCTCTGCCATACGCCTTGGCTCAACCACTCGTGGCACGCGACGCTGTATGTGACGCCGCGGGGGCTCACGACGGGGCCGGTACCCGACGGTCGCCGCTCCATCTGCATCGACTTCGACTTCTACAATGAGGTGCTCGACGTGCACGCGGCCGGGGGTCGCACCGGGCAGGTCAAGCTCGAGCCGATGTCGGTCGCCGACTTCTGGAGCCGACTCAAAGGGGCCATCACCGAGGTGGGCGGTCAGGCGACCATGCACGGGACGCCCAACGAGATCCCCCACCCTGTCCCCTTCGTTCAGGATACGGCCCCCGGCCCTACGACGCCGAGGCGGTTCGTCGCTTTCACCAGGCCCTGGTGCGCATCGAGCGGGTGTTTTCGCATTTCCGAACCGGCTTCATCGGCAAGGTCAGCCCGGCACACCTGTTCTGGGGTTCCTTCGACTCCGCGGTCACGCGCTTCTCTGGGCGACGGCGCCGCGTCATCCGGGTGGGATTCCCAACCTACCCGACATCGTCACCCAGGAGGCGTACAGCCACGAGGTGTCCTCGACCGGGTTCTGGCCGGGCGGCAACGGTGTCGACGAGGCGATGTTCTACTGCTACGCTTACCCCAGCCCCAACGGCTTTTCCGAGGAGCCGGTGCAGCCCGAAGCGGCCTACTTCCATAAAGACCTGCATGAGTTCGTGCTCCCTTACGCTGCCGTGCGAACGGCTCCAAATCCGGACGCAGCCCTGCTGGCGTTCCTCGATTCGGCCTACGCGGCCGCGGCGACGCGCGGCCAGTGGGACCGAAACCTGGTAAAGTGCGCGCTTGGCCGTCCATTGGTGCCGCGCCACATCGGGTCGCGGACATCCACTCTCCACCCAAATGAGGACCATCGAAATGAGACCTACGCTGAGAACCACTGTCGCCCCGCTGGCCGTCCTTCTTTCGGCGTGCGTCACCGCCTCCGTTCATGCTGAACCGACCGAACTCAAGGTCCGGGCGATCGCGAAGGGCGCGAAGTACGTTGGAACCAGCATGGGGGGCGTGAGGATCATCGTCAGCGACGCCGCCACCGGGCAGATCCTGGCTCAGGGGGTCACCCACGGAACGACCGGGGATACGCAGCGATTGATGAAAGCCGAGTTGCTGCGGCGGGCGGCCCGCTCGACGCCGGAGGCGGCGGCCTTCGCGACGACCCTCGATCTCGATGAACCGCGCCAGGTGCGTATCACGGCCCAGGGGCCGTTGGGACAGCCGCAAGCGATGGCCGAGGTGAGCACGACGGTATGGATCGCCCCGGGGCTGCACGTGACCGGAGGCGACGCCATCGAGCTGGAGCTCCCGGGATTCGCCGTCGACGTGATCCAGCCGGTAGCGCACGAGGTCGTCCGGGCTCCGGGCCGGGTGGAGCTGCTCGCCAATGTGGTCATGATGTGTGGCTGCCCGCTCGAGCCTGGCGGATTGTGGAACTCGGAGCAGATGCGCTTCGTCGTGTTCGTGTACCGGGACGGCAAAGAGGTCGCCCGGGTGCCGGCCGAGTACGGCGGCCAGCGAAATCGATTCCGAGCCGAAATCGCCATCGACGAACCTGGGGCCTATCGGGCTCGGTTCGTCGCCTTTGACCCGAGCGACGGCAACACTGGAGTCGATGACGTCACGTTCATCGCGGCCCCCAAGAAGTGAGGGCCGCAGCCACGTCGGGGTCGCCGCCGACGTCGGCGTAATGAGCCGAAGTGTAGGTGTGTGGTCCACTGCTGGGCCGCATTTCTGGAATGGCATACACAGCCCGCATGGACTTCACGCTGATTCTCGTCCTCGCTTCGCTCGGAGCGTTGTTCATGGCTTTCAACAACGGCGCCAACGACGTAGCCAACTCGTTCGCGTCGGCGGTTGGCGCGAAAGCGATCACCATGAGACAGGCGGTCTTGATCGCCGGCCTCATGAATCTGTTGGGCGCCGTGATGATCGGCGGCCACGTGTCGGCGAAGCTGGTCACCGGCGTTCTCAATCCTAGCGAGTTTTCGGACTCCGTGACCTATACCGTGGCCATGTTCTCGGTGCTGCTCGCGGCCGGATTGTTCGTTCTCGTTTCAACGCTCACGGGCCTGCCCGTAAGCTCGAGTCACTCGATCGTGGGGAGCCTGATCGGCGTCAGCGTGGTGGCCGGAGGCGTGGACGCGGTGGACTGGGGCATTCTGACCGCGATCGTCATCTCGTGGTTCATCTCGCCGTTTCTGGCGGGTGCGCTTTCCTATTCGCTCTACAGCTTCATCCAGGTCGGCATCTTGGGGACAGACAAACGGGTGATGGACCGCGTCCGGTTCTACTTGCCCTACGTACTCTCGATCACCATCGCGGTCTTCGTCCTCATATTGATGAAGGGTTCGACGCTTTCCGCGTTTCGGCCGGCGAGTGTTTGGGAGTACGGACTTTTCTTGGGGATCTTGCTTCCGTACGCGACGTTGGTCAGTCAGGGGCTGCTGAGAAGCGTCACCCTGCAGATGCAGGACAGCCGTGAATCGGCCGAGCTGATCTTTCGACGGCTTCAGGTGGGCACGTCGAGCTACGTGGCCTTCGCGCACGGAGCGAACGACGTCGCCAACGCCATCAGTCCAGTGTTCGCGGTGTACTTGGTGGTGCAGTCGCATGGGGAGCTTCCCACCGAAGAGATGGTGAAAAACGTCGGCGTCCCGCTCTGGATCCTGATCCTCGGTGGCGCAGGCATCGCGTTGGGCATCGGGTTGTTGGGGCACCGAGTCATCAAGACGCTCAGTGAGAAGGTCACCCAGCTGGACAACTTCAAGGGCTTCAGCGTCGACTTCTCGGCGGCCAGTACCGTCGTCGGTGCGTCGCTGCTGGGGCTACCGGTCAGCTCCACCCATGCGGCCACCGGTGCCATCGTAGGGACGGGCTTCCGCGAAGGAGGCAAGCTCGATTTCGCCGTCTTGGGGCGCATCGTGTTGGCGTGGATCGTCACCGTACCGGCCGCCGGGTTGCTGACCATCGGCGTCTTCAAGGTGATGAGTTTCTTGTTTATCTGAGACGATGGGCCATGGGTAGCGGTAAATGAAGGACCATCCCCGCCGCCTCACCGCCTCGGCGAGAAGAATCGAGACGCTGACCGCCACTACGATGCCGGCCAGGATACTCAGGACCAAGACGTCGGTCCCCCACCATACAACGATGCGGCGCCAAGGTCGCGTCAACAGCTCGTGCGCAACGTAGATTTCCAAGGACCGCTGACCGATCCACCGCAACGCGAACGTGAGTCGTTCCGTCCATCCCGATGGTCGCGCCGAATCGTAGAGCCACGACAGCGCAAAGACGACGATCGCGGCCCCGGCGACCCCGGCGACGAACTTTGCGCCCGGAACCTTCGCATCAGCGAGCGGACCGCACCATGCGTAGATTGCCACCGCGATGAGCAGGGCCAGCCCTCGCCGCCAGCCGGTCGGGAGGCGTCCAGGATACGAATGAGGCGTCACCAGGATTCCGAGCGCCACGAACGGAAGGTTCTGCGACGTCGTGCGCAGCCACAGCGGAAGGTGGTCGCTCACGGTGGGCAGGTCGGTGGCGATGGCGACCGCCGCGGTGATCAGAAACCAATTTCGCGCGCCCGCTCGCCGGACGCCTACCCAAGCGAGGATCAGCGACACGAAGAGAGTATGCAGAAACCAATATTGCGCGATGTGCCCGGTCAGGAAATCCGTGACTCCCCAGCCGGTCGTGCCGCCGCTCATGCGGGCGATGGACTCGCGAATGGTGATCGTCAAAGTGGCCCAAACCACGTACGGGTACAGAATGCTGCGCAGCTTTCGGTCGACGAATCGTCCGAACGGACGCGCGATAATGAACCCGGAAGTTATGCCCGCACACAGGAAGAAGGCGGGCATTCGTAAGTAACCCCCGAGGCGTACCAGCTGCCATGCGACATGGCTCTCGGGCATGAGGCCGGCTCGCAGGAGCTCCAGGCACACGTGGTAGGCCACCACGAACACGATGAGGACGCCGCGCGCCCCGTCGAGCCAAGCGATGCGGTCGCGCCTTGGTGGAGCTCGAGGTCCGCGCCGAGCATCGCTATCCGGTACAGCCTCGGCGAACGAGCCGAGGATCCGCGCCCCGACCACCAGAAGCGGCCGCAAGGGCTTGATGGGCCGAGCATCGGGGCGCGATAGGTTGAACATCGGGGCGCGGCGGCTGAACCGTCAAGGCGGTGGCTGAGGCTCGATTCGTGGCTACGGGACGGGCCTAGCAGTGCCAACTCCCGTGACGAAGACCGCTGGTCCATGAGCCGTAATGGCGCATTGCACTCTGCGTCTCGTCCTTGGACCGAATCCCGGCCAATGGGCGGACGCGTTCAGCGAGCACGCCGGGCCAGAGCCCAAACCGCGACCGGGAAATCGGGTTCATTCTTGAGCGAGTGAACCCCGGGTCGATACGAGGGCGAGCCAACAAGATTTGCGAGCGCACATGCCCGGTTGCCCCACGAACCCGTACGGATTTCGTGCAGATCAAACCCACATTCGGCCAAGAAGTACTTGAGGCCGGTTTCGGTCCATCGTGAGCAGTCAACGGGACTGTTCTCGAGACGCATGAGAAATTGGGTGGTGATGAGGAAGTAACCACCCGGATCAAGCATCTGGTACACGTTCTGGCCGGCTCGATACGGCCGGAGTAGGTGTTCGAAGACCTGTTCGGCGATGATCAGGTCGAACGACTCATCCAGCGAGTTCGCACAAATGTCGAAATCCGGATAGTGAACACTTTTGTAGCTTCGGAAAGGAAACGTGCGCCACGAGGTGCCGGAGATCTCGAGAGTTCTCAGGTTGGCCGGAGGGGGGTCATCGGGTCCCGGGCGCGAGTGAATCGCGCCCACCCGTCTTCGCTCGCTGGGCTCGCTGCGCGTTGTCACTTGCAGGTCATCGGGTCCCGGGCGCGAGTGAATCGCGCCCACCCGTCTTCGCTCGCTGGGCTCGCTGCCCGGCTGCACTTGCAATTCCTGGATCATGGAGCGCTTTTCACGATTCATGACCACTCGCGCCCAGGGCTCCCGCGTCGTGCCGACACGATAGATACGCCGCAGCACGGAATAGCCAGGCAGTGATCTAAGGACTTCGCGGAAGGGTGAGGAGTCTTTCATGGCGAATTTTTTTTCTTGCCGTAGCAGGCGTTCAACGGCGGCAGCCGTGGTACGTGAACGTGAACCGTGGTGCTCGGCGGTGGCTTAAACTCCGGTCACGACGAACCTTTTACGGTCAGGCCATGGTGAAAGACGGCGTAGATGACGTCTTCCGATTCGCCCGCCCAAACCTCGTGCTCGCTGCCGTCGAGGAGGATTCGGTCGCCAGGGCGGAGTACTTCGCCGGTCGAGAAGTGAAAAGTGCCTTGCAAAACATAGGTCAGCTCCCGACCGTGATGGACGTGGTGAGGAAAACGAGCGCCCGCCTCGAAGAACACCAGGCCCGTGTCGGCTCCGGCCAGCCTCGGTCCCGCCTGAAAGTGATGAGCCCGCACGCCGGGCACGCCCACCGAAGCCCACTCGGTGACCCGTTGGGTGGCTGACAATACTTCCATCACAGCGTCGACCGTCATGTCGAAGAGGTCGGCCAACTCATCCACGAAGGGCATGAATCGGTTGGTTCCCGATATGGCGTCCATCAACCGTTGCCGACCTGATGGGCCCACCGATGGGCCCGGTGGGTCCGCGGTCAGGGCATCCAAGCCCTCGGAAATGGCCCTCAGCGCCTCGGCCAAAGCCGGATTCGACCGAGTCGCTTCTTCGACCTGTTCGGCCTCGGCGGCCGACAGTTCGCCCAGGGCGTACTCGAGCAGACGTTCCGAGTTGTCGCTGCTCATGGCCCATCCTCCGTCATTTGCGCGCGGAGCCGTGCGAGTGCCCGGGATAATCGAGCTTTAACCGTTCCAATAGGTTGGCCGAGCTGGTCGGCGATTTCCTGCATGGTCCAACCCTCGAAGTAGGCCAATCGGATCACCTGCTGTTGGGCCTCTCCCAGACCGGCCAGCCGAGCGGTCAGGTCAGCTCGCTCGCCCGAGTGGGCTGCCGGAGACGTTACTCCGTCTGCGCGGGCGTCGACAAGGTCTTCCCGGGACCGGGCCAGACTCCGACGGCGATCCAGGGACCGACTGCGCAGTGTGGTGATCAGCCAGCTGCGCACCGAGCCGCGGGTTGGATCATAGGCGCGGATCTTGCGCCAAGCCTCCACGAACACGTCCTGCACGAGGTCTTCTGCCGAAGCCCGATCCGGACACCATCGAAGGGCCAAGGCCAGCATCGCACCCGCATGTCGGTCGTACAGGGCGCCCATGGCATCTCGATCTCCTCGTCGGGCCCGCTCGACCCAGTGCCGGTCGTTCGCATCGCTCGTCTCCCGACTCATCGCTACCGCCCGGATATACCGCGCTCCGGCCTGCGTGACGAGACGTCCTGGTCGAAGGGCTTCCGAATGGTCCCGAGGGCCTCGGGAGGCGCAAACGGAACCGCAGCGGCGGGAGGCGGAGAGCTCGGGAGGGGCGAGGAGAGTCGAGGTCAGCAGCCTGGTTCGAGTTCCTGGACCAGCTCCCTCAGGTCCCGAATCGTGAGCACCTCGGGGTCCAGCTCTCCGATCCAGCGGCAGGCCAAGTTGTCGTCGCCAAAGGCGACCGCCGCCTCCAGGGCGAGCAGATATGCCCGCTCGGTAGGCCGAAGCGCTAGGTTTTCGGTGGCGAGCGCCACCGCCCGCCTAGGGTCTTCCCCCGGGCCGCGAAAGAACTCAGACCCGTGGTCCAAATAGGCTTCGCGATGACGCGACAATCGAGTTTCGTATCGTTGTCGGGCGAGGGCCAGGTATCGGAGGCCTTGGTCGCGGTCTCCGCGAGTGACGAGGAGCTCACCCAGCGCGGCCGCCAGCTCGGGCTCGTCGCTGGCCGGGTCGAGGGCGCGCAACGCGTCGATCGCCCGATCGAGTTGCCCGGTCTCGGCCCACACCTCGGCTGCGTGCACGGTCATCGTCACATGTGCACTCAAAGCCTGCAGCCCCGATAGATAGGCCTGCTGGCCGAGATTCGGGAAACCCGCCTTTTCCGACCACATGACGCCTCGACGGAACTGCAGCTCGGCCACCGGGATTGGAGACACGTCCGGATAGGACTCGAGCGCGCGGACGTAGGCCGCCTCGGCCTCCATGAAGCGTCCCAGGTCGGCGAGGGCCGACGCTCGCAGGAATGCGGCGTCGAACCGGTCGCCGGTCGCCTCGAGCCGGTCGAGGGCGTCCTGCGGACGCCCGCGAGCCAAGTCGATGGCGGCTCTCGCCCGAGCCAAGTCGGGCGCCGGGGCACCCATCGACTCGGCCGCATCGAGCTCGTCGGCGGCCTCCGCGAACAAGTGCCGGGTCGAAAAGACCTGGGCGCGAACTTGAGCCGCCGCGGCGGTCCGAGGCAATGCGTCGGCCACCTCGGTCGCCCGGTCCAAGTCTTCCAGGTTGTTGGTGATCCGAAACCGCGCCAACCGCTGTCTCACCAGTTCACTCGCTTCCTCGACCCGTGTTCGCCGAGCGTAGGCCACCTCGGCCGCGTTCACGGCCGAGTCCAGGTTCGCGAGCACGATAGCCGCCGAAGTCGTCGGTCCTTCCGGCATTTGAAGCTCCGCCACCGGCGGCATGTCCGCTTCGTCTTCGTTCGACGACGAAGGCGCCGAGTCTTGCGGGCTGCACGCCACGCTCCATCCGAGCAAGAGCCAGGCAACCCTTCCTTTTGCCGAATTCGCCATTGCCGATTTCATGATTGCGCCTCAAGGAGCGGCCAGAAATGGAAAGCTGTTGGAGCTCTGGACTGCGTCGACATCGGTCGCGATCCCGTCTTCGACCCCGGAGACTCCGCCCACGGCAAACGCCGAGTACGTCACGTCGATGACGTCGTAAGGGGGGCGACGGCCCCCGCAGTCGTTGTTCGCGGCCACGCCGGTGGCGTCGAGTTCCACCGCCAGGTACTGGTCGCAGGTAGAGCCATCGAGGTTCACGAAGATGCGATCGTCGGCCAGTGCATTCGCCAATCCGAGGTACCGATTGTTCGGGTCGGCGTCGGCGATGAATTGGTTTCCGCACACGGCGTCGAGCGAGTCGTACACCGCCAAGTTCGCTCGAATATCGTCCACGATGACCGGCGCCGACCACCCGGTGGGCTCGGTTTGGTTGTAAGCGTCGCGAGCCGCCCCCCGCGGGGCCTCGTCGCCGAGCACCGTGATGAGCGTCGTCGTGACCCCAGCCCGACCGTTTCGGTCGATCAAGCTGCCGAGCGCGGGGCGGGCTGGGTTTTCGGTCTGCTCGTCGTCGTCGCCGCACGCGGCGGCGCCCAAAGAGATGATCGCGAGAGTCGTCAAGATTCGTTTCATTGAGAGTCTTCCTTCTTGTCCGGATGCAGGTCGAACTTCAGCGGCGGGTGCTGCCCCAAACGGCGAGCGTGTTTCCGCCGCCATCCACCAGGTCACGGTCGATTGAGATGGCGATGGAGAGGACGGTTCGCCCCGAGAAGTCGTCGACCGCAGGGCTGCCGTCGGGCTCGGTCGACAGAAATCCGGCCAAGGTCTGGGCGGTGGCCTGATCCAAGGCTGGGCATCCATCGCTGTCGAAGGTCAGATTCGGTGCCGCGGTGCGGACCGCGTCGATGGTGTTTCGAAAGCCGCTGATGTTGAAGAAGAACGGGTCGTTGCGAGGCCCGGCGAATACTCGGAACGACTCGTCGGCGTTGGCCAAACCGGAGGTCGTCGAGGCATCGCCGGTCACGTAGACGTCGTCTCCGGCCCAGCACTCGATGGTCTGGGCTACGTCGAATCGACACAAGATGATCGTTTCGGTGCCCGACATGCCGAAGCCGGCCGAGCTCTCCAGGTGCAAGACGTATTGGGTTTGGTCCGAGAACGCCGCGGTGGCGACGATGTTCATGATCAGATTCACCCGGGTGTTGTCCGGGCTCACCCATGCATAGACATCGGAGATGTCCGCCGCTGGGTCGTTGGTCACGCTCGGCGAATCGGTGTGGTCGGCGGCGAGCGCCGGGCTCGCCAGGGTGCATGCGGCGAGGGCCGCGACAATGGTTCGTTTGAGAGTCATGAGAGTCACCTCAGACCCCACTCCGATTGCCGAGCCGATCGGGTTGCATGAAGCGGCAAGAAAGCGCTTCGAATAGATCCCCGCCGTCGTTACGACGACCTGCGAGACCGCCCAACCAAGAACCAGGGAACGAAGATCCAAACCAGCGTACCCAACGCGGTCGTCCACTCCGAGTGCAGGCCGAGCACGTCCATGACTGGCCGCACCGAGGTCCAGTAGCCGACGAGCCCCCCCAAGGCGAGGAAACTCAGCGGAGTCATGAAGTTGCCGTCATCGACGGCAACCGCTGAGATGTGGTCCCAGGCCCGGAAGGCGAAGCTCAGGACGAGGAACCAGGCGGCCAGCGACAGCACGGGTCCAAGCCAGTACAAACACATCCGAACCCATCGCTCGCCCGGGCCGACCAGCTGGATCTCGAGGTCGACATGGTCTCGTCGGTCCACGTTGAAGAAGCTCATCGCACCGCTGGTCTTCGCGATGACGTAGTCGACGACGATGTGAAGTCGGACCGAATCAGCGTCGTCCGGCGCGGTGAAGGTTGCGTAGACCGAATCTTGTCCGGCGCCGTTCCCGTACATCGTCCGCCCCCAAGTCGCGCCCCGGCCTTTGACGTCGGCCAGTACGGTACCGGTCGACTTCTCCGAGACCAGGACCCGCCGGACCCCGGTCCGCGTGCCGCCCCGGGCGGAGACTTCGAGTGCCAAGGAGCCCCCGGCGGTCGGCGCGGGCGTCTGCACCAATACGTCGACCCCCGAGCCGATAATGCCGCCGCTGCTGGCATCCGCCAGGAGCCGGGACACGATGGGCACGCCGAAATACATGACTAGCAGGGCGATCACGGTGAGGGCGGGCAGGATATAGCGAGCGAAGAAGCGCATGGGGCTGGACACCATACTCGAGGCCGTCGTCTTCATCGGCGTTTTATTGGCCGCCATTGGTCCGGGAGGAAACCCTAGAGCGCCGATTCACTTGGAGCGTGCTGTTGTCGCGCCGGAATCGGCCCGTCGGGTCGTCGCGTGAGGAGGGCGCGTATCGGGAATACGCAACCGACGAAAGCCGAAGGCGGCGCGGCGAGCAGACGGGGTGAGAACCAGCGACAATAGTGCGATCCGAGTGAATCGGCGCTCTAGAGACTGTTTGGCATCACGGATTCCGGGTGCGAGGCGGGCGTCGGGTGTACGATGAGCGGATGAGCCAGCTTACGATCGTCGATCATGACCGCGACCGGGCCGGCCGCAGGTACGTCTATCCTGTTGTTTCTCGGCGCGCGGGTGGGCTGTCGGTCGGCGTGAACCTGAATCCGAACAACGCCTGCAATTGGCGCTGCATTTACTGTCAGGTCCCTGGCCTCGTCCGCGGCAAAGGGCCCTTGATCGACGTCGCGGTGCTCGAAGACGAGCTCGGGGACCTCCTCGAGCAGGTGGTTCACGGCGACTTCCTTCCCGTCAACGTACCCGAGGCCTTTCGCCGGCTGAACGACATCGCGTTGGCGGGGAACGGGGAACCGACGACCTCGGCTCAGTTGCGACCCGTGATGGATTGCATCGAACGGCAGTTGCGGCAGTTCGACCTGCTCGGGGTCGTCAAAGTGGTCATGATTACCAATGGCTCGATGACCCACCGCCCTGATGTGCAAGACGCAGTGCGAAAGTTGGCCACGATGAACGGCGAGCTTTGGTTCAAGCTCGACCGCGCAACGCCGGAAGGCATGGCCAAAGTGAACTCCGTGGGCGGCTCGCCCGAAGTCCACATCGACCGCCTGCGCGCGGTCGCGGCGCTGATTCCGACGTACATCCAGACGTGTCTGTTTGCGCTCGACGGTGATCCACCGTCCGCCGAGGAGCTCGGTGCGTACGTGGCCGCGGTGGCCGGCTTGGTCGAAGACCGCGTGCCCCTTCGTGGGGTTCAGTTGTATGGCATCGCTCGCCCGAGTCATCAGCCCGAGGCCCCTCGCCTGCGGCCGCTGCCCATCGAATGGCTCGAAGCCTTCGCCGAGCGCGTTCGAGCCCTCGGCATTCCGGTTCACGTCAATGCTTGACGACGGGGCCCCGGAATACCGAGGCCGGTGTCCGTTCCGTCTCGCGGAACCTTCCCGCGGCTCGTTTGTTCCTGATAGAGTGGTGGGTAGGGGTCATTGCCACCCATGGAGTGAAAGGCGGGATATGTTCGGGATCTTCAAATCGGAGCTACGGAAGGCCCTCGACCGAGAACAAGCCACTTTCCGCAAGTTCACATTCTACTGCCTCTACGAGGTCGCCGCCGCGGATGGCGTAGACCAGTCGGAGCTCAATTGGTTGGCCGAGGTCATGACCGACCTAGGGATCTCTCAGGCGGATCTCCATAATCTGAAGAACGATGTGAGGAACGGAACCGTCGCGATGCCGACGAGCCATGACTCGCGGACCCGCATCATTTGGCTCATGGTGCGGATGATCCTGGCCGACGGCGAGGTCACCAAGCCGGAGGTTATGGTCGCCATGACCCTCGCCGAAATGATGGGCTTCGAACCAGGCATCATCCTCGAGATTCTCACCGACCTCGCCGCGAAAGTAGAGAACGCGTACGAGCGCGAGCGGGCCACGAGAGCTGCTTCCGAGTTCGCATTCCTGCTCCGACGTCGCCAGTGACCCGGATCGAGGACCTCTAGAGCGCCGATTCACTTGGATCGCACTATTGTCGCTGGTTCTCACCCCGTCTGCTCGCCGCGCCGCCTTCGGCTTTCGTCGGTTGCGTATTCCCGATACGCGCCCTCCTCACGCGACGACCCGACGGGTCGATTCCGGCGCGACAACAGCACGCTCCAAGTGAATCGGCGCTCTACGACGCCGACGGATCCATCACGCGACCGAAGAACAGCCACACGTCGGTCTGCCGGTCGCGGATCAAGAAGTAGAAGGGTCGATCGAGCGTCAGCGTCACTTCGGGGGTCGGCGCGCTGGTCTTGACGATGACCACCGCCGTCGCCGCCGCGGCTTCGGTGCCATACTCGTCAACGGCGACAAAAGTCTTGTGGTAGGCCTCATCGATCTTAAGTCCGCCGCCTTCGACCATGCCGGTGAGGTCTGCGCCGCCGCTGAACGCAGCCGTCATCCCGAGACTCTTGAGGGCCGCGCTCAAGATGAAGTCGGTCTCGAACTCGAACTTGGGCAGGGTGAGGTCAACCTGCGTGACCTGTAGATTCTCGACGGCGCTCGTGACTTGCTCGGCGGTGAGGGCTGCGTCAAAGGTCGCAAAGGCTCCCGGGTCGGGGATCAGAAGCACCATCGACAGCTCGCCGCCTCGGTAGGGCAGCTCGACCGCCTGCCACGAAGGTCCCGAAGCATAGGGAAGGTTTTCAAGCTGAGTCATATAGTCGACGTCGGCGGCGGTGCCGTCGACGCGGTTGAAGGTGCCCGTTCGGGTGAAGAACGGGTCGAAGGGGGTGACCCACGGCGCCTTGAAGTACACGGCATTGGTCAGAACGGCGACCGTGTCGGTACCGATCGAGCCGTCGGGCAAGAGGTCTTGGATCCGGTCGTTGGTCTGTTGCTCGACCCAGTCGTTGATGATCATCCGCGACGGTTCGGGGGCGGCCGCGAAATCGAGCGGTCGAACGGCGGCGCCGTAGTTGACGGCCAAAACGTCCAGGTAGCTCGGGCGCCACGGAAAGCCCACCCGGCCCCAAAAAGCGTTGGCTTGTCGAAGTTCGAGCGGATCGAGCCCGTTGGCTTGGTCGGCTTCGAGCTGTCGACTTTGCAGCGCGAGGTCGAGGGCGTTCATCGCCTCGTGTAGGCGGGCTTGGTCGGGGTCGAAGCGAAGCACCGACACCATTTCATCGGCCGTCGTATTCCGGGCCCCGGCGTACACCATCGCGAAGGCGGTCCGAATCGACAGAGTCGAGATCATGTAATTGCCGTCGTCGCTGGCCGTTTCTCGATAAAGATCGAGGGTCAGCGCGTGGTTGCCCTCGGCGAGGGCTTGGAGCTGCTGTGAAGTGGGTTGAGGGTTCAGCTCGCGAGTCAGTGATGACGCGATGACGTCCGGCTCGCTCCCACTCTGACTCGGGTTGTCCGAACCGCAACCGACGATCAGCAGCGCCGGCACAAGAAAGGTCAGATTTCGGGCTGGGTGCAGCATATCGGCCGATTCAAGCAAGGAGCGTGCCTTCGATATGGCCAAGTCAGTTCTGTACATCGGCCGTCAAGATCTGTTCGAAACAGTCCCTTGAGGCTCGAATTCCTGATGGGCTCAGACGAGCTTCTCGTCGCGACGCGCCGCAGGTAGAGCACAAGCAGATGGGTCGAACAACGATCGGCGAGGTCTCGGACGCTCCGGTCCTTCACACCGAGCGGCTGAGACTGCGCGGACACCGCGTTGAAGATCTCGCGTCGGTGGCGGAGTTATGGCGCGATCCGGAGGTCGTCCACCACATCGGGGGCCAACCCAGCTCTGCCGAAGAGGCCTGGGGCCGGCTCCTGAAGTACGCAGGACTCTGGGCACTCCTCGGGTACGGCTACTGGCTGGTGGAAACCAGGGACACCGGTCGATTTGTTGGCGAGGTCGGGTTTGCGAACTTTCATCGCGATCTTGAACCTCCGCTCGGCGATACGCCGGAGGCGGGCTGGGTTCTGTCGCCATGGTCGCACGGTCGTGGCTATGCCACCGAAGCGGTGACCGCCGTTCATCAGTGGGGCGACGCCGAGTGGGGAGAGGTTCGCACCGCCTGTTTGATCGGCCTCGCGAACGCCGCTTCGATCCGCGTCGCGATCAAGTGCGGCTACCAGGAGACGACGCGCACCACCTACCACGGGGACTCGGTCGCGCTGTACGAGCGCCTTCCGCAACAAACGGGCTGAACGGTCGGGGTGGCTTTGCGGGGGTACTTGAAACCCGAGATTGGGTGGCCCTCAGCGCCAAGACTCTGCCTCTTCGATGGGGCTTATCAACGCCCTGTCGAGACTCCGGTCCCAACACTTGATCCTGGCCTCGGTCCTGTCCAATGTCATGTTCGGGGTCCTGGACCGTGGCGTCAGACCAGCCGTTATCCCATTCTTCAGCACAGGTAGGGGTTCCGCTCGGTGAAATCCTGGGCGGCTACCGCCTCATTCGATTGATTGGGGCCGGCTCGACCAGCCACGTCTATTTCGGCCAGCACGCCCGGCTGGGGCGCCCCGCGGCCATCAAGGTGCTTCACGCCGACCTCGTCAACAATCCGAAGGTCGTGCAGCGAATGCTGACCGAGGCGCGGGTGGTCAACGACATCCGCCACCCGAACATCGTCGACATCATCGACTTCGTCGACCAGCCGCGCCCTCGTCGGGTGGCGCTGGTCATGGAGCACATCGCCGGGCCGAGTGTGGACAGCCTTCGCGGGGGCGAGCCGCTGCCCTGGACGCAAGCCTTCGGCATCGCCCAGCAGCTGGTCGATGCGGTTGAAGCCGCCCACCGCGCGGGCGTGATCCACCGAGACTTGAAGCCCGACAATCTGCTGCTCGCCTCCGATCCCCGGCCGACCCCCGACGTCGTTCCTCAACTCAAGGTGGTCGATTTCGGCATTGCCAAGGTGGCAGGACCGAACGCCGGGCACCACCAGACGGCGACTCAAACGATGTTAGGGACACCGGCGTACATGGCTCCCGAACAGATCGCTCAAAACCCGCCCCCATCCTGGGCGACCGACGTATTCGCCGTCGGCGAGATTCTGTACGAGCTCCTGTCGGGACAGCGGGCTTATCGGTCCGCCCGGCTCAGCGACGTCGTCCGGCAGAAGCTCAGGGGGGAGCTGCCGGACCTGCCGCTGCCGTCGATGCCCGGGCGCGCCGAGATCCAAGCGTTGATCCGGCGATGTCTCGCGTTCCGGCCGGACGATCGGCCCCACCTCTCAGAGGTTGTCGACCTGATCGCCAAGGTCGAAACGATGCCGCCTCCGCGCGCCCAGGACTCGGCGGGGGAGGCGTCGGCTTCGCTTCGAGCCGAGGACATCCTGTCGGAAGCCACGCAGATCGCGGGCGGGTCGCTGGCCGGAGTCCCCGAAGACAGCGATTGGCCCCCCGGCGACGCGGCGCCCCCGATCATCGACGAGGAGACCGTTGGGGTCGTCGACAGCGAGACCCGGCGCGACCTTCCGGTTCGGCCGAGGCCGCTCGACGCTTTCGAGCAGACTGAACCGTTCAGCTCGGGGGTGCACGCCGCTTACCTGCCGCATGCCGCCGAGGACAGCTTCGACGACCAGTTCGCGACCCTCGGACAACACGCCCTCAACGCCGAGACGGCTCGCATCGAGCCGAAAGACGGGCCGCCCGCGGCTCCGCCGGCCGGCAGGCTCCCCCTCGTGCCCGCTCGTGACGGCGGGCCGCCGGTTCCGGCTGACGACCCCCTGGCCAAGCTGAGCAGCTCGACGGTGATCCGGCCGAAACCCCGGGAAGGCTCGGACCTCACGGCGCCGGACCCCGGACCCGACTCCGCACCGGACTTCGCGCCGGACTTCGGACCTGACTTAGGACCGGACGGCGACCCCGTGGCGGCCCAGGGGTCCGACTCGAGCGCGGACGCCACCGAGGACGCAGCCACCAAGTGGCCCGAGGCTCTCAAGCGGGCCATGAATGCGAGATCCAACCCGCGCAGCGGCGGGATGCGGGTCGCTGCACCGAATGCCGTACCCGGCGCCTCACTGAGCGATGCACTCGTAGGAGCGCAGAGAAGCTTGCCGGATGAGGCGGTGCCATCGGTCGAAGAGGCGCCCCGGGTGCGATCGTCGCCGCTGCGCGACCCACTCAGCGACCTCGATGCGGCCCCAACGGATCCGCCGCCGGCGTTGGACGACGCCGCCGCGGTGCGGGGGCCCGAGCGAGCCCACCGAGCGTCCGGCAGCGCGCCCCGGGCGGTGTACGGTGAAGCTCGGGTCGTCACGCGTATTACTCGACCCCGGTCCTATTTTCTCCTGGCGACGGTGCCGTTTGTGCTCATGATCGCGGTGCTGCTTCTGGTCGCGCGCTCGTCGCCGAAAGCGCCCCCTCAGCGGCCGGCCATCATTCCGATCGTCGATCCGACGGTCGATGTTCGCTCGCAGCCGCCCGAGGCCTTCGTCGAGGATGCGGAAACCGGCACGTTTCTCGGCAAGACCCCGGTTGCCATTTCGGTCTCCAACGACGGGGTTCGTCGAGTTCGGGTCTTCAAGGCCGGCTTTGCGCCACGAGTCGTCGAGCTGACGGCCGACATGCCCGTAGCCTACGTTCCGTTAGTCCGCGAGTAGCTCGCCCCGGCGAAGCCGGAACCAGCCCGACTACTTGCTCTTGGCCGGTTTGCGAGCGCGCGGGATGCCGAGCGCGTCGAGGCGGTTGAGGAAGGTCCGAAGCGGAATGTCGAGCGCCTTCGCGGCGTCGGTCTGGGTCGGGTATTTTTCGAGCGCTTCGAGGATTCGCTTTCGCTCCAGGGCGGCCATCTCGGCTCGGAGGCTCTTCGGTTGGTCACCGCCGGTAGGGACTTCGTCCATGGCGGGGCGTGGCCCAGCGGGGCCCGCGATCTCGGGAGGCAGCAGGTCGGTGCCCAGGGTGTCGCCGCTGCACGTCAAGACCGCCCGCTCCATCACGTTGCGGAGCTCTCTAATGTTGCCGGGCCAGCCATAGGCCAGAAGCTGCGCTTCGGCCGGCTTGGTGAGCTTCGGGGCAGGGCGGCAAAGGGCGTCGGCGGCGTCCTGAACGAACTGGCGAGCCAACGGGAGAATGTCGGCCTGGCGCCGGCGCAGGGGCGGCAGCTGCAATGGGAGCTGGTTGAGCCGGTAGTAGAGGTCGGTGCGAAAGCGGCCCTGCTTCGTGAGTTCCTGCAGGTCGAGATTGGTCGTGGCGAGGATCCGAACCCGGCGCTCCGGCTCGGTCCGCTCGTCGTCGAGCAGTTGCCCGAGCACTACTTGTACGCGCGGGGGTAGACCCGTGATCTCGTCGATGAACAGCAGACCGCCGGCGGCGCGCGCCCATGGGCCGTCGCGGGACTCGAGGGCGGCTTCGGTCAACTCGCTGCCCCGAACCCGCAGCAGGTGTCGATCAGCGATCGGAGAAGCGGCATGCACCGCTTCGGCGACGATCTCTTTGCCGGTGCCGGTCTCGCCAAGGATCAGGATATGGGCGGGGCTCTTCGCGACCCGTTCTACGAGCGCGAAGACCTTCTGGGTGTCGGGATCTTCGGACGTCAAGATCGCTTGCTTATGATCGACGGCCTCGATGGACATCAAGCGCCGCGTGGCGATCTCGATGAGCTCGCTCGGGTCGTCGGCGTCGCTCGGATAGGCCAACCCGACGTTGACCGAGTAACCCTGCCGACCCAACGTTCGGGCGAGGGTGCGAGACAGATGCTCGGCTTCCGCCGACCGCACGCCCATCACGAGCACCGCGAAGCAGCCGTCGCCGAGCGCAGCGACGATGTCTTGGGCCCCTAATCGGTCGAAGAGCGGGCCCTCCAGATCGTCATCCTGGATGTCGACCGGAAACTGGATGACGGTCACCACCAACCGAGGGTCGTCGCCGCCATCCCACAGGGCCGCCTGAATCTGGTGCTCGAGGTAGGCCCGGGTCCAGATCCGGTGGGCGCGGGAGTCTTCGATTCCGAAGGTGAACGCGATCTCGACCTTTCCGAGGCGGACCCGATCGCCCAAATTCAGTTCGACGGTTTGGTTGAGCTGGGCCTCCAGTTCGTCTTGCGGCGCGCTGCCTTCGAATGGGAGGACCACCGTTTTCGGCTGGCCGGTCCGCATTCCGATGCCGTGGTCGAGGAACAGCTCGAGGTGCTCCGGCGCGACCCCCGGTTCTTGGAGACGGATGTCGACCCCTCGGGCTGAACCCACGATGAGCCGCCCGAAGGCGGGCAGGGCTAACCTCAACGCGGTTCGAGTGCCCCGGGCCACCAGATACCGAGCTCCGCTCATCGTCGATCTCCCGGTCGCACCCGGGGAACCGGGGCGTGGATCCAGTCGGGAAGGTGCTCGGCGCGCAGCGGGCCCCGCCGCGGTTGCGTCGACAGGTCGTGGACGAGCCGGTTCAGGCCCCGCAAGTTCTCCGGCCAATCGGCCAGCAATAGGGCCTCGGCGGCGCTCGGGTGCAACTCGATCGGCTTGGGCTGGTCGTGGGTTCGTTCTTTCTGCCACTCAGCGTGCAGGAGATGAAGCCAGTAGAGGATATCGCTTCTCCGGCTGCGGATCGGGGGCACGTAGATCTCCCAGAGCGCCAAGCGGGCGTACAGGTCTTGGCGGAAGTCACCCCCGTGGGCCCGGACGGCGAGATCTCGGTGCGTCGCCGCGACGACCCGGACATCCACCTTGATGTTGCGGTGAGCCCCGACCGCGCGGACCTCTCGCTCCTGGATCGCCCGCAGCAGCTTGGGTTGCAACGCCAGCGGCATCTCTCCGATCTCGTCGAGAAACAGGGTCCCCCCCTCGGCGGTTCGAAAGAGACCGGGTTGGTCGGCGGTCGCGCCGGTGAACGCGCCTTTGAGGTGCCCGAACAGCTGACTCTCGATCAGATGCTCGCCGAGCGCGGCGCAGTTGATCGCGACGAATTCGCCTTGCCGCCCACTGAGGCGGTGCAGCTCGTAGGCGATTTTTTCTTTGCCGGTGCCTGTCTCGCCGGTCACCAAGGCCGGCGAGATATCCGTCGCCGCCCGGGCCAGCTGGGCGCGCAACCGACGGATGACGATGCTATCGCCCGGCACGTTGGTGAGCGAAACCTCGCTTGCCTCGGGTTGCTGAAGGGTATGGCCGTCTTCGTAGATGAACAGGACGTCCCCGATGCGAACGACCGAGCCCGGCGCGAGGGGGTGCCATCCGAGCCCAGCCGGTTGGCCATTGACCCAAGTCCCGTTGCGGCTGTTTAGGTCTTTGCCGACGTGCGTTTGCAAGCCCGGGTCC
This sequence comes from uncultured Myxococcales bacterium, assembly GCA_964519665.1. Taxonomy (GTDB): domain Bacteria; phylum Myxococcota; class Kuafuiibacteriia; order Kuafuiibacteriales; family Kuafuiibacteriaceae; genus JANQQN01. Next base: position 83,568 of record CAZFIV010000013.1, on the reverse strand, counting down.
CATTCGACCATGAAGTGGGCTCGCGAGACCGTGGGATGAACGACCGGGGGGGAGGTGAGGTCATCGGGGAGTCGGCCGAGCACCACTCGTTCTTGCGCGAGATCGATGATCGCCCGCAGATCGCGAGGGTACACCGCCCGCAGACGTCCTTCGGCGGCCCGGGCATCTTGATCGTCCTTGGAAGTAGAACGGGTAGAGTCGACGGTTTCGCCGACCGCGTCAGGCGGCAGATCCCAGCTCATCGGGAAGGCCGCATCATCGTCGGGCTGCCCTTGCCGGTCAATCGGGACCGATGCGCGTTACCGCTTGCAAAACCGAGAGTCCGTGCTTCCCTAGCTCAGGAACCATGAGCCCTTCCCCCAATCGCGGATTCGACGATGACGATCACGATGAGCGTCTGGCCGGGAAGGGGCATGACGCCACTCTGATCGACGACCCTGACGACCCTCGCCAGCAAGCGATGCGCGCCTTGGTGGCGGCCGAGAAGGCGAAGCGCGCCGCCGATGGACTCGAAGCGTCGACGGGTCAGATGCCGGAGCGCACGACCGGCCCGATGGTCGCCGTCGGTCAAGCGGGTCCGACCGATGCTTCACCCGGCGGCCTTGGGAGGTCCGGCATCGAGGGCCCGACGGGGCCGATGGATCTCTATGATGGCGTCACTGCGGAGCAGACCCTCGACCGCCAGTTCGCAACGACCCGGCGCGCCGCGCCGGCCGCAGGCGCGGCGCCGCGAGCGCGGAGTGTGCAGGCCGAGTGGCTCGAGGTCGGTGACGTACGGGGCGGGGCAGATCCGGTCGCTCGTCCCGCTCAGGACCTCGGCCCGGAGCCGGGTCGCCCCCGGGCCGAGGGGCCGGTCCCCAGTGTGATCCGGTCGACCGAGCCTCCACCAGGGCCCGAGCGCTCGGTCGTCGTCCAGCAGGTCTCACCCTTTGGCTCCGACGCGAGGGTGTTCGCCAAGCCGAAGCCCCGCCGAGCGTTGCCACCACCCGACGAGACCCTTCCGTTCGCGCCGGAGGATCAACCGACCGCGGACGGTGCGCGTCCGGCGCCGTTACGCGAGCTCGTCGGCGCCCGAGGCTCCATGGTTGAACGAGGGCCGGCTCGCCGGGATGGCTCATCGGAGGGTGTCGATAAAGACGATATCGAACCGCAGCGCTACATCCCGACCCGAATCGGCCCCAAGCCGAGTCGTCGCAGCGAAGCCCGGCAGCGGCCCGCTCGCTCGCTGGTCCGTGATTACCTTCCCTTGGTAAGCGCGGTTTTCGCGGTGATTCTGGCTCTGTTGGTGCTCGTCAAGGCGCTGTCGTAGAACGCTCATATGCGCAATCGGGCCCCGCCCGTCGCCCGGAAGTCGAGGATCGTCACCTGCGCGTCGGTGAGCCCGGCCACCTCGTCCTCGGGCACGAAACGGGTCGGCTGGCCTTCGAAGTTTAAGAACTCCCCGGAGAAGATCGCATCGATGCCGATGCCGATCTGGTCGTTCAGCCACACGGTGGCGCCCGCGCGGGCCGCGAACGCGGGCCCGGCGCCGTTCTGTCCAGTGGTCCGCGGTCGCTCGTCATAGGACAACGTCCAGCCAAAGTCGCCGCCGGCGCGAATGTCCCAGCCTTGCCCTCTCACGAGGAGGTCGCAGCCGCCGACGGCCGCGATCGAAGTGGCCGCCGGAATGTCCCCGAAACCCTCTTGGCGGTCCACCGCGGTCACCCCGATGCGGGCGCCGACCTTTGGGATGATGTCGAGTCGGGGCGTCCGCCACCGATAGACGAGGTTGACGTCGAAGTCGAACAGCTGCCCTGGAAGCTCTTCGTCCGGCCCATCGAGTGATTCGACGGTGTAGTTCAGCGTTCGAAAGCCGACGTCCGCCGACAGGCCGAGGCCGACCGAAGGTACAATGAGCTGAAGCATCCCGCGAAAGAACGGAGCCGGGGAAACCTGATAACCGATCGACGAGTTCGGAACGGCGTCGGCGCTCACCGAGTAGTCGCGGAACAGTCCGCTTCCGAAGGCTACCGTTATGTGGAGCAAGCGCGGTTTCGGTCGCGACGTCGGAAGCGTGCTGAGGTCGATCGTCGCCCGAGGCTGCGTGGGTGGCACCATATCCGGCGTATAAAACTGGAGGGTGTCCGGCGGCGGGACAGCCAGGGGCGCGACGGCCGCCGAGTCGGCGACGCCGGACGGCAGAGCGGGTGGGCGCCCGCTCGTATCGGGCGGTCCGCCTGGTTGGGCTGGAGCACCAGCGACCCCGCTCGCCGGCTCCGACCGATCCAGGTCGGGTTCGCCCGCCAGGTCTTGCCGAGAGGGCGATCGGGAAGCGCTCTCGGGCTCTGAAAGGGCGCCCTGGCGCTCGAGGGCGGCTTTCGCCACCTCCACGACGCGCTGTGCGAGTTCGATGGCCTTCGTTCGCTCGTCGTCGTAGGGGAATTGTTCCTGGACGATGATGACGTCCTGGTCGCTTCGGATGATTCGGACCTTCAGGCGCCACGGTCCGTCATCCAGGCGTTTCGGGACCTCCATATCCAGTACGTAGTCGGCGCCCACCTCGCGGGCGGCCCGTGCCATTGCGCTGGCTCGGTAGCGTTCGTTTCGGGTTGGGTAGAGGCTCCGAAGAGACCGTCGCCATCTGACGGATGACTTGAGGGGCCCGGACAAGTCCGCCAATTGTCGGCGAACTCGTCGACTCAGCAGCCGGGACGTCGACCGCTTTTCGCCACGGAGGTTCACGACCAGCGCTGATCCCGGGTCATCGGTCGACTGTGCCTGCGCCGGGGATGTCGAGAGCGCGGTCAGCGCCGTCAACGCGCCCAGGCAGGCTCTCCAGGGGGCAACAAAATTGAAACGGATAGCCATCACAAGGGTCTCTCAGCGAGCGTGATTGCTCGGCGGGCCGAGTTGTGACCCGGAAGGCTCCCTTTTTGAAGGACCGGAAACCCGAAAGAATCATGTGCGGGCGGGATGTCTATCACCGAGACCCGTCGGCAGCCGATCCGCGCTCGAGTACCGTCATCGTTGTTTGGCGAGCCAGACGACCGCGGCCGGAGCGGAATCGTCGCCGTCACCTCTGGAGAGCCGCCGAGCACCTTCCATAGCCTCCGGTTCGCGGTAGGCGAGGTGGTAGCGGACGTTCGGTGGGCCGTGGTCGGACCCATGCTCAGGCGGAGAGGATGGTTTCGATTCGGTCCAGCGCCTTGATGTTGTCGCAGTGGTCGTTGCCGTGAACGATGTACAGCCGAAGCGGGCCCCCCTGGTCCCGTCCGAGGGGATGGCCGTCCGTCGCGTAGTGAAGAAGCCCGCCGTCGTATAGCGCGCGGGCCGAAACAACCCGTTCGAAGCCGTCGAGCGAAACCAGCCGAACCTGGGCGTCGGGAGGTAAGCCGGCCGAACCGAGCAACACCCGCAACCAGATCGCGTGGCCGCGGCGGCCCGGAACCAAGGCCTCCAATCGGGTGTGCTCGTTTCCGGGAACCCGGCGGATGGCTTTCAAGCCCAGCTCGATGCGCCGGTCGCCGACAACGACGGTGAGGAGAGCGGCGCCATCGCGAAAATCGACGACGGCCTTCAGGGCGGCGAGGGCGCGACTTCGAACGGCAGCGTCGAAATCGGCGTCAGTGTCGGTCGGCAGGTCCGCGGTCAGCGCTGCCGTCAAGCCGATCAGCTCGGCGCCGGCCCGCAGATAATCGCCGACCTCGGCCAGGCCGACCTGTCCGGAGACCCAATAGCTGACCTGAGGGAGCGGCCCCATCAGCGAGCGTAGATAGGCGGTACCGCCCATCGAGGAAATCGGGAAGATCTTCACGAAATCGGCGCCCGCATCGCTCGCGGTGACGATCTCGGTCGGCGTGAGGGCACCCGGAATGACCGCGAGGTCGAGGTCATGGGCAGCGTCGATGAGGCGGAGGTCGGTATGGGGTGACACTACGAACCGGGCGCCGCGGCCGGCCGCGGCCGCCAGCTGCTCGACGGTACGAATGGTGCCCACGCCGAGGACGGCGCTGGGATAGGCGATCGCGAGTTCTTCGACGATTTCGAACGCGCCGGGCGTCGTGGCGGTGATTTCGACCGAGGGAAGGCCCGCCTGGAGCAATCCTCGGGAGATGCGCGCCGCGCGCTGCTGATCGCCGTCGCGCACGACACCGACCACCGTCGCTGCGCGAAGGCCCTGCTGGGCATCCAACCGGCGGGATCCAAGGCTCATTCGTCACGGTCGTAACAGGTCGCGCTTCGGTTCAAAAGACCTCGTTCGATTGCGACCGAACACCTTTGCCGCGAGGGGGCGCGGGGGCGAAGAGTCACCGCTGGACCCGCTGAAACGCATGGGCTATGGCCCCTGCAGATGCAACCGCCCGCGGAGCCGCCTCCCCCACCGGCACCCCCGGTACCTCCTTCGGGGCCCCCGCCCCAGTCGCCGCCGCCCCCATACCCGAGGGAGGGCGCGCCTTACATGATGCCGCCGATGCGGCCTCCTCCGCAGCGAAGCTCGACCGCCACGTTCCTTGTTGCGCTCTTGATCGGCTCCCTGCTGGGCGGAAGCTGCGTGACCTGCGCGACCCTGTCCCAGCAGGACACCACGACCCTGTTCGCCCGCGGCGAGCGGGTAGGCGTGGTCGAGGTCAGCGGCGAGATCGTCGAGAGCAAAGAGGTCGTGGAGAACATTCGCCGGTTCGCCCAACGCGACGACATCGTGGCGATCGTGGTCCGCATCGAGTCTCCCGGCGGTGGTGTGGCGCCGTCGCAAGAGATCTACACCGCCCTGCGGGAGGCCTCGAAGTCGAAACCGGTAGTGGCGTCGATGGGGAGCCTCGCTGCCTCCGGTGGGTTCTGGGTCGCCCTGGGCTCCGACTGGATCTTCGCCGAACCGGGTACGCTCACCGGCTCCATTGGGGTGATCGTGCAGACGCCCGACCTTCAAGGGTTGGCCGATCTGCTTCGGATCCGCATTCGCACCTACAAGTCGGGCCCGCTCAAAGACATGGGCAACCCATTCCGCGAATCGACCCCCGCCGACGACCAGCAGTTCCAGGCGGTCGTCGACGACATCTACGATCAATTCCTGACCCTCACCGCCGAGCGCCGCGGGCAGCCCGTCGGCCAGGTGCGAAAGCTGGCTGACGGACGCATCATGACCGGCCGGGCGGCCCTCGACGCCGACCTCGTCGACGAGCTGGGTGGCTTGTACGTCGCCGCCAAGAAGGCCGTGCTGCTCGCGAAGGCGCGAGGCGACGCACCGGTTCAGACTTCGAGCGCCGCGTATGCCGACGTCGAGGATCCGCTCTTGATCTACCCGCCCGAACCGGCGCCGACCCTGGCCGACATCATCGGGGCCTCGATCGGCGATGCGGTGCGCGACGGTGTCGCGGAAGGGGTTCGGTCCGGTCTGCGCACGCCTCAGGATCGGACTCTGGAGCTCCGCTGACCGGCGCAACCTTGCTCGGTTTCGCGGTCTCGGCGGCGCCGGGCCGCTTTTTCCGACACAACGGCGTTTTCGGGGGACCGGTCGGCCGATAGCATGACCGTATGGTCACCCGCGACAGCGGCCGGGGGATGCGAACGCAACCCCGCCGAGCCCCTGGAAGTCCGCCTCCGCTCACTCGCCTCACGTTCGAGGCGCTGCTCGACATGCTGATCGAAGCCGAGGCGATCGACGAGAATACTCGCCGCGACCTTCTGGCGAAGAAAGACTCCCTCCGGGCTCGTTTTCTCAGGGACCGGTTCGGGCCCCAGGGGCTCAAGCGCAAGGACTACAATGTCTCGCCCACCGAACTCGTCGACACCGCCAAGTTGCCCCACCCCGAGGCGCCAGGCCGGACGATCGACGAGGATATCCTCGCCCAGCTGCTCGCCCAGGCGACCAACAGCCCATACAAAAAAATCGACCCGCTCGAGCTCGATATGGGGCTTATCACCAAAGCTCTCCCGAAAGGCTTCGCTCGTCGCCACGTGATGCTGCCGATCGGCATGCGGGGCAACACCCTGACCGTGGCGATCGCGGACCCGTTCGATACCCACGCCCTGGAAGAATTCTCGCGAGCCACCAGCCGTGAGGTGGCCGCGGTCGTCTCCTCGAAGAAGGACATCGTCAACATCATCAACAACGTCTACGGGTTTCGGCAGGCCGTCTCGGGTGCGGCGGCCGACGTGAGTGCGGGCGCAAAGCTGCAGAACCTCGAGCAGCTGGTTCGCGTGCGCAGCTCTGACGAGATCGATCCCGGTGACCAGAAGATCGTCGCCGCGGTCGAATATCTGTTGAACGCGGCGTTCGACAATCGCGCGAGCGATATCCACATCGAGCCCAAACGGGAGATCTCGAAGCTCCGGCTCCGGATCGACGGCATCCTCCACGACATCGGCGAGATTCCCGCCGCGGTGCATCCCGCCTTCGTCGCTCGCATCAAGATCTTGGCCCGAATGGACATCGCCGAGAAGCGGCGTCCTCAAGACGGTCGTATCAAGACCCAGCGCGGTGAACGCGAGATCGAGCTTCGAGTCTCGTCGTTGCCGGTGGCATTCGGCGAGAAGGTCGTCGTTCGAATCTTCGACCCGCAAGTCTTGCTGGCCGACGTCGTCGATCTCGGCTTCACGCAAAAAGAGCGTGAAATGTACGAGCAGTGGATCACTCAGCCGAACGGACTGGTGCTGGTCACCGGCCCCACGGGAAGCGGCAAGACGACAACGCTGTATTCGACGCTCAAATACCTGGCCAAGCCGGACGTGAACATCGTGACCATCGAAGATCCGATCGAGATGGTGTACGAGCCCCTCAATCAGGTCGCGGTCCAGACCAAGATCGACGTAACGTTTGCCAGGGCCCTCCGCACGATTTTGCGCCAAGACCCCGACATCATCATGGTCGGAGAGATCCGGGATCCCGAGACATCGGTGATGACTGTGCAATCAGCATTGACGGGGCATCTCGTGTTCTCGACTCTGCACACCAACGACACTGCGGCGTCCGTGTCGCGCCTTCTCGACCTCGGCGTCGAGCCCTTCCTGCTCGGCTCGGTGCTCACCGGCATCGTGGCCCAGCGGCTGGTGCGGAAGGTATGCCAAGAGTGCGCGACCGAGATCTTCCTGACCGACGAGCAGATCGTTGCTCTCGGCATTCCGGTCGAACCCGGAGAAAAGCGCAAACTCCCGGTCAAAAAGGGGGAGGGCTGTGTGCGCTGTAGGAATACCGGCCTGTTCGGTCGAACCGGAGTGTTCGAGATGCTCGACGTATCACCCAAGATTCGGCGGATGGTGGCGGAGCGGTCCGACGCCAAGGAGATCGGGAAGGTCGCGCAGCTCGATGGCATGGTCCCGCTTCGACAAGGCGCCATCCGGAAGCTTGCGCAGGGCGTCACGACGTACGAGGAGGTCTTCCGGGTCACGGGCGACAGTGACTTGTAGTCGCCGGGTCACCCGAATCCGGAACCCTGGGTGACAATGACCGGTTTCTCGACGACGATCAGGTCGGCATGGACCGCATCTTCATCTCCTATCGTCGAGAAGACAGCGCCGAGGTCACGGGCCGTATCTACGCCCACCTCGCGAAGACGTTTGGCCCGCAGCGGGTGCTGATGGACATTCACGAAGATCGGCAGCGTTCGGACTTGCGGCAAGCCGTCGAGGCGGCGCTCGACCGGGTTGCAGTCGCGATTGCGGTGATCGGAAACGACTGGATCAGCAGCCGCCATGGGTCATGGCCACGGATGGGCCAACGACGGATCGACGACGAGACGGACATCGTGCGGATAGAGCTCGAGACCGCGTTGACGAGGGGGGTTCCGGTCATTCCGGTGCTCGTCGAGCGGGCACCCTTGCCCGAGCCGTCCGAGCTGCCCATGCCGCTCGGCGCGATGCTCCATCGTCCCCCGGCCGAAGTACGTCCTGGGGACGAATTGGGTCCGTCGCTGAAGAAGCTGCAGTCGTACGTCGAAGGTCTGTTGCCCGCGAACGGAACGGGCGCGGTGACCGCAGCGTCCGCTTCCTCGCCCGAAGATGTCATCGTCGCCGACGTCGAGCTCACCCAGCTGCGGGACCAGCCGACGACGCTGGTCGGCCGGAGTCTAGGGCCCTTCACCGTGACCGAGTTCCTGTCGATCACGCGAACCGGATGGCTGTACAAGGCGCGCAGCCCGAGGACTGGACCGGTGTTCTTCAAGGTGGTCTTCCCGGTCGACGATGAAGCCGAGGCGGTTCGCCGGACGGTTATGAGAACGCACCGGGCGATCGCAGCGCTGGACCATCCGCCCCTGGCGGCGATCGTCGAAACGCACCCCGTGCGGCTCCGTGACGGGCTGACCTTCGTCTTTGCGATCGAACGCTCGGAGGGTGACACCCTCGATGAATGGTCGGCCGGACTCCCGACCAGCGGGTTGGCTCGAGCCGCCCGCCTCCGCGTGGCGCATCGGGTCGCAGTCGCGCTCCGGGTCGCGCACGAGGCGGTGCACCTGGGGCCCGGCGGCAAGCCGGTGACCGGCATTCCGCATGGAGACCTACAACCCGACACGATCCGCGTGAGTCGGGACGGCCGCCCCACCGTGTTGGATTTTCCTCTGAGCGGAGTCCACGCCCGCCTGCGGGTGCCGGATGAAGCGGGGGGCTGGGCGCCGTTCAAATGGTCCGCGTTTCGCGCGCCGGAGCTCGACCGTTCGACGCCGGCGACGATGTCGGGCGACATCGCCAGCTACGGCGTGACGCTCCGGGCGATCGGGCTCGGCGAACATCCGGAAGTCGACCGCCTGCTCGACCGGATGACCGCTTTGGACCCCTCCGCGCGGCCGGCTTCGATGGCCGAGGTGGCCGAGGCCCTGGAGGTGCTCGCGGCCGAGGCCGCCGATGGATCGCCTCTGCTGGGACACCCATCGCTGGCCTCCCGTCTCGAACAGGCCAGCCCGCGAGAGTCCTCTTCGGCGGTGGCCGACGGTTCAGCAGGGATCCGTCCGGTGGTGAACGATTCATCCGCGCCCCAGGCCGCACCCATCCGGGCTCCGTCCGACCCGTTCGATCGGGCGGGCGAGCCTTTCGGTCCGGTGGGTGAGCCTTTCGGTCCGGTGGGTGAGCCTTTCGGTCCGGTGGGCGAGCCGTTTGGTCCGGTGGGTGAGCCATTCGAAGTCGCACCTGCGGTGCTCGCGGAACCTTCCGTGCGGGTCGTCGATGCGCCGCCCCCGGTGGACCCGGTCGCCGAAGCGCGGGACGAAACGGAACCGCCGAACACGCCGAGCCCCAACGACGCCCCGCGAGAAGCCGCCCCTCACGATACCTTTCTCGACGTGCGGGTCGAAGATGTGCAGCGACGTGAGTCCGCCCAGGAACGACTCGCCGGTCGGCGGCCCGCGGCCTCGAACTTCAATCTCGCCGCGCACGACACGGTCATGGACGTCGTTCCGCGCGATGGGTGGCACACGGATGACGCGTCCGAGGTCGAGCTCGCCGGGGACGCCGAGGCTCAGGAGGCTCAGGAGGTCGACGAGGTCACCTTGGTCAACGTGGCGCCGTTCGACCTGAGCCGGCAAGCCGAACCGACGCGACCGGTCGACGTGTACGACCCCGACGTCGACGCAACGCTTCTCGACGCCCGGAACATCGTGCCTCCACCGGACGACGTGACCCGGACCGACCATCGGGTGCTAGGGGCCGTCCCTTCTGAGCCGACGCCGCCGGTCGTCGAGGCGACGGTCGATTCGCCGACCGTTCGTACGCGCGTCGACCCCGCCCTGCTGTTGAGGAGCGCGCTGACCACCGGGGAACGAAACCCCAAGACGCTCGAGTCGATCGCCGAAGACCCCGGATCGAAACCGCGGAAGACGCCCGCGGTTTCGTTGGGCTTCGAATCCGAAGACGGCGATTGGTTGACGCCGGAGCCCGGTCCGCCGCCGCCGGGGCTGGCCGACGACCTCTCGGTACCGCTGCCGGCTGTGCCGGCGCCAAAGGCACCGGCTGTGCCGGCGCCAAAGGCACCGGCTCCGGCGGCCGCCACCTCGGCCGAGCGGCCGGATCCGGCCGTAGACTTGCAGGTCGACTTGCCGTCGTTTCCCAAGTTCGATGATCCGTCGGCCGGGGCTGAGGCGCCCGCGAACGTCGCTCCCGAAGCGATCGACCCGTGGGAAGCAGGGCCTCGACCTCCGCTGCCGATCGATCCGCAGCTTGACCAAGAGCAGTTCTCGGCCCGCGAAGGCGAGCCGGTCTCCGAAGGAGCCGAACCGGATTCCTCCGACCAAGCAGATGAGAAAAGAGGCTTCTTCGGGCGAATCAAGGGCTGGTTCAGTTAGGCGGTTCGTGTTGCCGCGCGACCCTCGGTCATGCGTGGTGAAGCAAAACGGCTTTCGACCGAGCAGCGACGATGTTCTGATTTCGAAGATGGGGCCGGATTGCGTAAACGGGCGTTGTCGAGACCCTCTTGCTTCAGGTCCGACGACCGATGCTGCGGTGGTTTGACGAGCGTGGTCAGCCTCTGCCGACCGGAGGCGAGCGCGCGGAATCCGAATCCGTCCGTGCCGACGCGGAGGCCGCCCGCGCCGACGCGGAGGCCGCCCGCGCACAGGTGCTCGCCCGGCGCGTGGCCGAGCTCGAACGGAAGGAGCGCGAGAAGTGAGGGTTCGAAGACCTTGATGAACCCACTCGGCGTGAAGTGGCCGCGGCCCGGGGCGGCGATGGGGGCGCCGCCCCGGGCGCACCTGGTTAGCGCAGTTCGAAGTCTGCGGCGGAGAACTTCACCAGAGCGTCGATGGCGTCTTGACCGAGCAGGTTGGTCAGCCGGTTGACGATCTTGAGGTCAGCCGTGGCATCGCTGAGGTCGGTCGAGTAGACCAGGCGATTCAGCTGCAGGTTCGAGTTGAAGTACAGGAAGAAGCCGGGGCCCGGCTCGCTGACCAGCGGCGCCAGCTGGTTGGCGGCCGTGCCGGCCAGGAAGGGGGTATCGGGGTTGTTGTCGTTGTCCGCGTTGAGCAGCACGACTACGTTCGTGCCGGCCGGAACCACGCCGCCGAGGTTCGCGTTGAGGCTCGCAAACTTGAGGGTCGAATCGATTCCAAAGTCGGCGGCCTCGATCACCACCCGGTCCGTGCCGATCTCGTAGTCGGAGATGAAGTCTTCGTTGCCGACGATCTGCCGACCGGGCGCCGAGACGTCGGCGCCGTCAAAGGGCTCGCCTTCAACCACGAACCTGTCGGCCCCAGCGCCACCGGTGAGCTGGTCACTCGCCCCTCGGCCCCGAAGCTCGTCGTTGCCGCCTTCTCCGTCGAGGTTGTCTTCAGCACCCGCGCCGGTCAGCGCGTTGTCGTTCTCGTCGCCGAACAGCGTTTCGCCTTCGAAGGCGAAGTCAGCCGCCGAGAAGGTCGAAAGGGCGTTGATGGCGTCGGCACCGACCAGGTTCGTTAGCCGGTTGATGATCTTCAGGTCGGCCGATGCATCGCTGAGGTCGGTCGAGTAGACCAAACGATTCAGCTGAAGGTTCGAGTTGAAGTAGAGGAAGAAGCCGGGGCCCGGCTGGCTCACGAGTTCGGCGATCTGATTGGCCGCGGTTCCCGCCAGGAAGGGGGTGGCCGGGTCACCGTCATTGTCCGCGTTGATGAGCACGATGACGTTCGCGCCGTCGCGAATCGTGGCGCCCGGAGCGCTGGCATCGACGCTGACGAAAGTGAGCGCCTGACTCACTTCGAAGTCGTTGGCGTTCAGCACGAACCGATCGGTCCCGATTTCATAATCCGAGATGAAGTCTTCGTTGCCTACGATCTGTCGACCAGGAGCGGAGACATCGACTCCGTCGAAGGGCTGGCCTTCGACCACGAAGCGATCCGCGCCGGGACCACCGGTGAGCGCATCGCTCGCCCCGCGAGCTCGGAGTTCGTCGTTGCCGGCTGCCGCGTCGATGGTGTCCGCACCGCCGAAGCCCTTGAGTGCGTTGTCGTCGTCGTCCCCTTGGAGCTCGTCGCCGATGAAGACGAAGTTGTCCGCCGTGAAGAGGGCGAGGGCGTTGATCGCCCGGTTCCCGGTGCGTTTCGTCAACCGGGCCACGATCTTGAGGTCCGCCTTGGCGGTGCTCAGATCCGTTGAATAGACGAGCCGGTTGAGCTGAAGGTTGGAGTTGAAGTACACGAAGAACCCAGGACCTGGTCGGTTGACCAGTTCAGCGATCTGATTGGCCGCCGTGCCGGCCAAGAAGGGCGTGGTCGGATCATCGTCGTTATCCGCGTTCAAGAGAACGATGATGTTGGCTCCGTCACGGATCGAGGCGTCCGGAGCATTGGCGTCGAGGCTTTCGAACGCAGGCGCCCCCCGCACCTCGAAGTCGGCCGCGTTGAAGGCGAACTTGTCTTCAAAGGCGAAGTCGACGATCGAGTCCTCGTTGCCAACGATCTGTCGGCCCGGCGCCGACACGTCCGAGCCGTCGAAGGCGTCGCCGTCGAAGACGAATACGTCGGCGTCGCGGCCGCCGGACAGTTCGTCAGGACCGCCGTTGCCGTTGATGGTGTCGGAATCCTGGCCACCGAAAATGGTGTCGACGCCCGCGCCGCCGGACAAGTTGTCTTCTCCGCGGTTGCCGCGGATCTCGTCGTCTCCGCTCCCGCCGTGCACGGTGTCGTTGTCGCGGCCGCCGCGAATGTCATCATTGCCGCCTCGGCCGTCGATGATGTCATTGCCTCCGCGGCCACGAATGGTGTCGTCGTCGTCGGTTCCGATGATCGTATCGTCGCCGCGAGTTCCGACGATCGTACGGTCATCGGATGCGATGGCGGTCACCGAAAGGGTCGTAGCCGTCGCGATGGTCAACAGAAAGGATGTAGGTTTGCGCACTGGTCCATCTCCCTGATGGGTAAAGGTTGTAGATATCCGCCCCCGGCGCGGTGCCGAACGTGTTCCGCAATGGGGATTGACGGGGACTGATGACCCCGTCTTCCGATGGTGACAAACTAGGTCCGGATGCTCAGCGGATCAAAGAGAAAGCGGCCGTTGGCGCATAGGTGGAAGGCATCATCGCTATAGATGGAAGCTAGGAGACGTGCTCGAGCGAAGTGTGACAAAGAAGCCGACTTTGGGCGCTCCGGCCCACCGCCGGGGCCTGCCGTCATCGCGTGCTAGCCAACAGTCGGATCAGGCCGCAAGTCGGGCCTGCGCCACGATCTTTTCGAGTTCCTTTTCGCAGGCGTTCCAGGCCCTCCTGAGGGGAGTGGGTGCTGGATGATCGACAGCTCGTACCTGAAATCCGCCTTGCGGTCCTCGGCCGTGAAGGGGTGCGGCAATCGGCGGAGCCACTTGCGAAAGAACCTCTCGATGTCCTGGGCCGGTCAGAGCCCGTTACGAGCGGCCTACGAGCTGGTCGATCAATCGAAAGCGGGCGGGTAGCAGGCGGCGGACCTCGGCCTCTTGAGGCGTTCCTCGCACCGCCTCATACAGCAGATACGTCTCGGCAAAGTCCTCGTGGATGGACCGCTTCGCGTAGGCGGAGACAGATATTCGGTCGGACGCCATCGCGTCGCGCCAAGCCGCCCAGCGGCTCGAGTGCTCGTCGCGACCCCACTCGGCCTGGGAACGGATATGACCGGCTTCGTGGGTGAGGTAGGCCGCGAACTCGGCCGAGTCGATCACCGGGCGACGGCGGTCGACCGGATAGAGGTTGAGCGTGCCGTCGGCGTTGACGCTGGCAAACGAACGGAGGTCGGGCATGTCGAACGCTTCTTCCCAGCGTTCGTCGGCCGGATTGCGGTCGGGATTCATATTGACCACCTTCAACTGGCCACGCGCGTACGGTGGCATTCGGGCGATCGCGCGAGCGATTTCCCGCGCGCGGTGCAGACGGCCGGCCGACGAGCTGCCGCGTGCAGGTACGAAGATGTCGATGGTATGTCCTTCGATGGTGAGGCGATATTGAATGGCGTCCTGCCGACCGCCGGCCTTGAACTCGTAGTTCGGGATCGTCCGTTCTCTCGACAGCGTGTAAAGAGCGGCTCGATCGAACTCGTCGGCGGTTGGGGCGATGAGGGCGGGAGCCCAGTCCGATCTGAAAAGCGTTCGAAGTTGCTCGGCGGTGGTGGCTCGTCGGTGGCGTCCCAGGATCCGCCGCAGGGCCTTTTGCGCCGGCTTGGCCAGTCGTTCGCTATGGCCGCCCGCGAGGCGAAGGAGCTGGGTCTGCTCGTCCGCGTCCAGCTGAGAAAAGCCAACGGTTTGCACCAACTGTCGAACCGTGCGCCGCTTTCGGGCGCGCCCGTGGGCCGCGGTGGCCAGCAACGCTTCGGTCTGGACGGTCTCCGGAAGAGCGCGAAAGCGTTCGTCGACCAAAAGCGTAAACAGATCGTCGCGCACCGACGAGCGATCGGAGGACGCCATCTGTGCGATCGCCCGTCGACCCTCGGGCGCATCGGCCCGAGCGGCCAGGGCCTCCCACACGAGGGCCCGTTCGCTCCGCCGGACGCGAGCAAAACGGGGAGCCGACAACACCCGGAGGAGATCCGTGCGCACCGCCGGGTCGGCGGAGGTGACCAGCGATCGAAGGGCCGCTCGGACCTCGGCATCGTGGGCGTGAGCCGACAGTTCGGTGAGCGCCCGGTCTTGGTCGGCCGGCGACAAACTCGCGAACCCGTCGCTCTCGACGATCGCGATCAGGTCCGCCCGATAAGCGACATCGGATGGTGCACGATCCAGAGCTTGCAGCGCCCGGAGCTGGGTCCTCGAGGGAAGCCGAGCGAAGCCCGGACCGCCGGCGAGCTGCCGGTAGGCTGCGGCGACGGTCGCGGTGGGGGCGGACTGAACTCGGCGATCCAGCTCTTCTTGAACCCGGGCCGGCAGGGCGGCGAGTCGAGCATCCTGGTGGTTCGGTAGGTCGCCCTCGGTCGGCGCCCCTTCGGAGGGGCGCGCTTTGCGGTCCGGCGTCGAGACCCGGGCTCGGTTCGACAGGAATCCGCTGTCGTAGTAGCGCGACACCTCCCGCGCCGGGAGGCCAGCCTCGGCCCTCGCGTCCATATCGATGCGATCTTGAGCGGCCAGCATGACGTTGTTGGATTCTCGGCCCTCGAAGCCCTCCAGAAAGCGGACGGCGTGGTCGGGATGGGCAGCCGCCACCGCTCCGGCGGTGGTCAGGATCGCATCGGTTCGATCGTGGGTCCGTCCAGGGACGCCGGGCGCCCGGATCGCGGGCAGGAGCGCCTCCGCCTCGGCGCTGTCGATCATGAGAAGCTGATACTCTGGTCGTTGAAGCGTCGCGAACCCATTCGGCCGTCGGTCAACGCCGACCCCGGGACCCGGCGCCGACGGATTCATCACAAAGTCGCCGGCGTCGGACGATGGACCATCGAAGTCAGGGCCTCGCCCGCCCGCGGTGTCTCCGAAGTACATGACGACTTCGTCCTGGGCGAGAGCTTGCTCGAAAGAGGCCCGGGCGACGACAGGGTCATCGTGGGCGGAGATCAGGCGAACGACCGTGTCGACCGTCTCGCCGGAATCGGGGTCGCGAAACGATCGGACGAAGTACTCGGCGTGAGGATCGAAGCGCTCGCCGTCGAGCCCCAGCCGGCTTCGGTCGGCCTCCGTGACCCGAGCAAAGCCCGCGGCCTCCAGACGGACGACCATGGCCTCCTGCGTGGCCGCCGCCGACTGCCCGTCGGTGTGTCCGATGGCGATCGTGACGTCGAGACGGCGGTCCTCGAAGAGCGCGTCGTAATCGGCGCGGCGGGTGCGGGCCTGCCCCGGGGGGCCCGAGACGGCGGTCAGGGCCCCCAGCGTTTCGGGGCCCAACCATCCGTCGACCGCCAGGCCATGCTCACGTTGAAAGCGCTCGACCACCGCCTCCGTGGCGTCGTCGAAGCGGCCGGTCACCAGGAGGCCGTACCCGAGATCCTTCAGGGCCTGCTGCACCCTTCGCACCGCTTCGCCCCGGTCGCCGAGGCCCAGGGCACCCCGACCAGCGGCGATCCGTTGGAGCACCGGATCGTCCCGGAATCGGCGGGCGCCCTCCTGAGCCATCCGTTCCCGTTGAGCGTCGATAGCTGTCCTCAGCTGCTCGTAGATCCGGCCGGCTTCGGTCAGGTCGCCGGCTTCTGTCCGCAGCTGAAGCTCGCCTCGCCGGCCGCCTTCCTGTCCGTCGAGGAGGCGAAACAGGGCCCCGAACTCGGCCCGGCCACGGATGACCTGATCTGCACCGGCAACATCCGCGAGGTCGGTTCGGGAGATGCCGAGCCGCTGCAAGGCGTCCGTCATCTCGCGAGAGACGCTTCGAGTATCGAAGTATCCTCCCCCGCTGGCCAGGTCGCGCCGAAAGCGGCGCGCACTCATTGGGTCGACCACCGCGGCCGAGCCTACGGCAGAATGATGGAGCGCGGGTGATGAGGACGATTATAACACTTCGCAGTTAGACTTCGCGGCGACGGATGAATCGAACTAACCGATGACGCCGTGGGCGCGTCCGACCTTTTCGAAGGCGGCGAGGGCGCGGTCGATGTGCTCGGCCTCGTGGGCTGCCGACAGCTGGACGCGGATGCGGGCCTGGCCCTTCGGAACCACCGGATACGAAAAGCCGATGACGTAGATGCCTTCGGCCAGCAGGTCATCGGCGATGGTGGCGGCGAGGCGAGCGTCGCCGAGCATCACCGGGGTGATCGGGTGATCGCCCGCGGGGATGTTGTAGCCGAGCTTGACCATCCCCTCGCGGAAGCGGACCGTGTTTCGCTCCAGGCGGTCTCGGCGCTCGGTGGTGGACTCGAGCATCGCCAGCACCGCGAGGGAGGCGCCGACGATGGGGGGCGCGATCGTGTTGGAAAACAGGTATGGTCGCGAGCGTTGACGCAGGAGCTCGACGATCGGCTTTCGCGCCGACGTGAAGCCTCCGGACGCGCCTCCGAGGGCCTTGCCGAGGGTGCCCGTGATGATGTCGACTCGGCCCATGACGTCGTACTTCTCGTGGGTGCCGCGGCCGGTGCGACCGACGAACCCGGTGGCGTGGCACTCGTCCATCATCACCATTGCGTTGTACTTGTCGGCGAGGTCGCAGATCTCGTCGAGCTTGGCGTAGCAGCCGTCCATCGAAAAGACGCCGTCGGTCGCGATCAGGCGCATGCGTTTGTTTTGACTGGCCTTGAGGGCGTCCTCGAGGCCGTTCATGTCGCCGTTCGGATACCGGTGTCGTTCGGCCTTGCACAGTCGGATGCCGTCGATGATCGACGCGTGATTGAGTTGGTCGGAGATGACCGCGTCCTCGGCGGTCAGGACGGTCTCGAAGAGGCCTCCGTTGGCGTCGAAGCCGCTGGGGTAGAGAATCGTGTCTTCCTGCCCCAAGAAGCGCGTGATCGCTTTCTCGAGCTCGTCGTGAATGGTCTGAGTGCCGCAGATGAAGCGAACGGAAGACATGCCGAAGCCGAACTCGTCGAGGGTCTTGTGAGCCGCGGCGACGACTTCGGGGTGGCTGGACAACCCGAGATAGTTATTCGCGCAGAAGTTGATGACTTCGCCGCCCGGCTCGGTGCGGATGGCCGCGCCCTGGGGGGTGGAGATCAGCCGCTCCCGTTTGGTCAGGCCGGCGGCCTCGATACCGTCGAGCTCGGTTCGAAAAATTTCGGCAAACGCGTCGAACATTGCCGAAGAATCCCGGCTGCTGGACGAGTCCGTCAAGGCATCGCGATGGTCAGGGTGCTGGTCGCCGTTGACGCACAGCGGCTCTGCTCGGTGAGGATCTCGGGCGGAATCGGCTCCGCGGGCATGAATACCGGGTTCACGGGCGGTGGTCGCGGTCCGACATGCAGCAAGAACACGCTGGTAGAGCCACGCGGCAGGGGGTGAACGAGCAACAGTCGATCGCAGTCGGTCTCCAGCACGTACCGTTGCTCGGTCCGGGTGCGAATCAGGAGCGTGTCGGCGCGAAAGCCCCGATAGCTCGGTGGGGCCCCCGCGCTCACCACCAGCGCGAAGGACGGCCGCCGGTTGAACAATCCCTGAATCTCCGTGCGGTCGGCGGCAAAAGCGAGGGTCCCCCCGCCACGGAGCACCAGCGGCAACCGGCCTTCGCGGGGGGCCAAAGCCCGAAGACTCAATCCGCGCATTTCCACTCGCAGGTCATCGCCGACGACCTGAAGATCGGCGGCGGTGGTGGTGTTGTCCGCCAGCAACCGGGGCGCGAAGTAGCCGCTGAGGAGTCCGAAAGCCGGACCTCGCCCCGCCGCGTCTTCGACGACCCCGGGCAGAGAACGGTCGAGGCTGGCCTGGCCCGAGAACACGAACAGACGCCCGCCGGCAGGGTGGTTGGCGACGGCCATGGGGCCGCGGCGGATCGTCCAACCGGCTGCCGGTCCGGCGAGACCGGTTGGGCTGCCCTCGGACCGCGAGGCCTCCGCTGGCGCATCGAGGTCGACATCGGCCGTCGACGGACACCGGACGAGGCCGATGCCCAGCACGGTCAGCAGCAGTAGGTCGGAACGGGTCATGACGTGGTGAGAGCCTACCGTCGGCCGTAGCCGGCGAGGTAGCTGCGCAGTCGGTCAATATCGCCTGGATCCATCAACAGAAACCTGGCCCCGATGCCCGGGCGCACGGTCTCCGGCTGCGGCGACCCCTGGCGAGGGATCGACCCCGGCCCGTTCGGCGCGACCCGGGTGACCTGCGCCTGCGCTCGGACGGCCGGTTCTCCATCGTGCAGATCGAGGAGGAGCTCGAGGTTGGTCCCGACCGGAACGAGCTGGTCGACGAACAGGAAGACCCCGCCCGGCGATACATTGAATGTTTCACCCTTGAATTGTCGACCTTCCCCTTGAACCCATACTTGGATCCGGCAGGGAACTCGGGGATGGCGACGTCGCTCCGAGCGTTCCCTCGCCTCCACACCTGCGGACGGGTCGAGTTCGGGTGTTTCGAGGGTTGGTGCTTCGCTGGTGAGGTCCGCCGCCGGCATTCGCCGAAGGATCCGGCGCCGGCCGAGAAGCCCGTCGACTCGGTCGACGAGCAGTGCATCGTCAAAGGGCGTCGGGAGGAACAGGTCGGGTCGCCGAGGGGATGATGAACTACGGGCCGCGCCGCCGGGCGCTCCGGTCGGAAGGTCGGCGAAGGGGCCGTACAAGATCACCTTGCTCGTCGGTTCGACCGCTGCCCTTCGGATCTGCTCGAAAACCTCATAACCCGACACGTCCGGTAGCCGGAGACTTGCCACGACCGCCGCCGGTCGCAGGCGAGGTTGACGTTCGACCGCTTCGCGGCCCGTCGCCAGCGCTTCGACCTGGTATCCCGCGCGTTTGAGCAGGCGGGTGTATCGGGCGCGCAGCTCATCTTGTCCTTCGGCGAGCAGGATCCGCAGGGGGGCGGTCAGCCGGTCGAGATGCCCGCGCAGGGTTTCGAACGCCACCGGCTTGCTGAGCAGCTGGGTGGTGACCGGCGCCTCGGCGGCCAGGCGGGACAAGCCGCTGTCGGGGCGCTGCAGGTCGTGCTCGACCAGGAGATACGTCGGCAAATCTCGGCCGGCTTCGATGCTCCGAACCCGATTCATGAAGGCCAAAGCCCCTTGGTCGGGAAGCGGGAGGTCGACGACGAGCGCGTCGAAGGGAAGCTCTCCGCGATCGAGCAGGAGGAACGCCTCGAGCCCGGTTCGCGCTTTCGCGACCTCCCAGCGTCCGGGGTTCGAAGTCGCGCTGGCCTCCAGGTCGGTGGCCAGCGACGTAGCGAATTCGCGGTCATCCGCCGCGACCAACAGACGCTTCATTTCCGCGTCAGTCGCCGACGGGCGGATTGGGGGCGAGGGGGCGGGTTTGCTCGCGCACCCACGCTTCGTACGGGTCGTAGCCAGCGACGACCGGCAGCACCAGGAACTCGGGAACGTCGTAGCTGTGGAGTTCGACTATGGCCGCCTTGAGCGGCCCGATTCGGTCGGCCGACGTTTTGATGATCATCAACGTTTCGGCGTCGTCCTGCACTTGACCCTGCCATCGGTAGATGGAGCGAACGCTCGTGACCAGGTTCACGCACGCCGCGACGCGGCGGTCGATGAGAACGCGGGCGAGATCGGGCGCTTCGTCCGGGGGCACATTTACGTACACCACTCGGCTCTCGGTTGAGTCCATACCGGGTTCAGCCAACCATGCTATGCGCGCTTCTTAAAGGTCTCCGCCCGTAGGTTGTGTCGCTTCATCAACTGCCAGAGGTTCTTGCGGTCCAAGCCGGCGCGTTTGGCCGCATTGGTGACGTGGCCTCGCTCCTCTTCGAGCACCGCAGTGACGTACTCGCGCTCAAAGCGCCGGAGCAAAGCCTGCTTTTCAGTTTGAAAAGTCCCTACCGAACGGCTGGTGGGCATCGGCGGCACGGATGGGTGATGCACCAGGCTCGAGTCGCCGACGTCGATCTCGTCGGGGCCCAGTTCGCCGTCCCGAGCCATGACCACGAGCTGCTCGAGTTTGTTTTCGAGCTCCCGAATGTTGCCGGGCCACGGATAGCTTTCAAGCTTGCGGTATCCTTCAGTGCTGATGCGAACCGACTTTCCGAACTGCTGGTTGAACCGTGCCAGGAAGCTGCGAGCCAGAAGCGAGATATCGCTACCCCGTTCCCGCAGCGGGGAGAGGCGAACGGGGACGACATTCAGTCGGTAGTAGAGGTCTTCCCGGAAACTCTTTTCCTCGACCGCGCGCCGAAGATCACGGTTGGTCGCGGCGATGATCCGGACGTCGGCGATCCTGGACTTCGGTGAGCCCACCGGCTTGTACTCTTTGAGTTCCAAAAAGCGCAGGAGCTTGACCTGGACGCTCAATGAGATCTCGCCGATCTCGTCGAGGAATAGGGTCCCCCCGTCGGCCGAATCGACGAGGCCCGGGTTATCAGCTCGCGCGTCGGTAAACGCGCCCTGTCTGTACCCGAACAGCTCGGACTCCAGCAGGTTCTCCGGCAATGCCCCGCAGTTGACCGTCACGAAGGGCTGATCGGCCCGCGGAGACATCTGGTGGATGATGTGGGCCACGACTTCCTTGCCGGTTCCGGATTCGCCGTAGATGACGACCGAAGCGTCGGTCTGCGCTAGGGTGGGCAATTGGCGCTTCAGGGCGAGCATCGAATCGCTGGTGCCGAGGAGCTGGGTGGTCGCCGGCGGTCCGACGTTCTGCTGCTGCACCTCCTTGGAGAGGATCACCTGGGTCATCACCCGTTCGAGGCGTTGCAGAAACACCGCCTTTTTCAGCGGCTTCATCAGGTAGTCATCGGCACCGCGCTGAACGTAGTCGACGGCGCCCTCGACCGACCCGAAGCTGGTCATGATGACCACCGGGATGTGGGGAAATAGCCGCTTGACCGTGGTCAATAGCTCGTCGCCCGACACCACGGGCATCCGAAGGTCGGTGACCAAAACGTCGACCTCCTCCGAACGGAGGATATCGAGCGCTTCTTTTCCGTCGCCAGCAAAACGAAGGTCAACGTTTTCAAGGTCTTGGCAGAAGACCTGAACCAGATACAGATTCGTCTTGTCGTCGTCAGCGATCAGAACCTTGAGCACGTCATCCCGGATTGTGTACGAGAATGGCGGCGATATGCGCTAAATCTGTACTTTTGGGCATGGATTTTTCCATTATGCGGTCACAACGCCTCGTTCATGAGGCGTTTGGACCGCACGTGGGCCGAGACATTCTCTTGTCTTCGCTGACGTCTCTGAATCCGAGGGGCGGTCTAAAACCGGAACATCGTCCCACCGTAGATGTGGATGTTGTTGTAGTCCGGCAGGTCGTTGTTGGTGGTGAGCCGTTTGTACTGAACCATCGCGAACAGGTCGAGGTTCGAGACGATGTTGAAGCCGACGTACCCGAGCCCGCCGTAATGCGGCTGATAGTCGCCGAGGCCCGTGGTCAAACCGAAAGTGCCCCCGATGCCGAACGACAGAGCGCCGACGGGTACGATAAACTTGAAGTTGAGGTCGATGTCAGTGATCGACTGAGACTCGCCATCGCCATTGTCGATTTGGTAAAGCGTGGCGGCGGGCGTGATGTAAAAGGTTTCGATCAGCGGGATATCAACGAAAAAGCCCCAGGAAAAGCTGGTATCGAGGTCGATGTTGTCGGCGTCAGCCAGGTTCACGCCGGCCGCCACCCCGAGGCCGACGCCCTGCGCGCGGTTGTGCGCGTGGGCTTCTTCAACGCCGACGAGGGTTGCAACGGCCAATACGGCCGCAGTCGCGAGACGTTTCATGTGCGCTCCTTTGGAAGCCGAGCCGGTGCGCCCGGTCATTCTGCGGCGAACGGTAGCCTCCGCCCAAGACGCGAACAAGGGCCAGCTGATTTGACGGCGGACACGAAGCTGACCCTTCGTCGGGGCAGCTAGCCCCGAGCGTTCGGGTTGGTTTTCCTGAACCGCAGAACGCTGAGGAGCTCGTCGGCGTTGTGGACGACGAAGTCCGGCTCGGCTTGCTGGGTTCCCTCGGGATCGAAGCCCCACGAAACACCGACCGTCGGGCAACCGAAACGGCGGCCACACTCGACGTCGACCGGCATGTCGCCGACGTAGGTCATGGCTCGGGGCTCGGTTGCGCGGTAACCTCCCCGCTCGGCTGCGAGCACCAAGACGTCGGGGGCTGGCTTCTTGGCCGGGACCTCGTCGCCGCTCGCCCAACTCGTGAGCCCCAGGCGGTACAGGTCGAGTCCCTCGATCAGCTCGCCGGTGAACTCGGCGGGCTTGTTGGTGGCGATCGACCACGTTCGCCCCTCGTGACGCAGGTGGGCGAGCACGGCTTCGATGCCCGGGTACAGCCGCGTGTTGTCCAGCAGACGGGCTCGGTACTCGATACGAAACCGGTCCATGGCCTCGTCGAGCTTGTGACCGTTCGACGGGCCGAGTCCGCGCTCGAGGAGCTTTCGGGCCCCGCCACCGATCATGGTTCGGACGGTGTCGACTGGATGTTGTGTACAATGAAGATGGGACAGAACGGCGTTCAGCGCAGCCGCGATGTCTTGAAGAGAATCGACGAGCGTGCCGTCGAGGTCGAAGACAATGGGTGCGCGATGCATGGCTAAATCTCGCCTACCGCCAACAACACGGCGGTGCCGGACCCTACGAGGATCGGAGAGCCGTCAAAGGTGTCCGATAGGAGGTCGTCGGAGATGTCCATGGTCACCAAGGTGACCGCATAGAGCCCATCGTCGGCAAACGTCTCGGCAGGAATTCGTTGGCTGGTGCGGGGCTCCCCGCTGGTGAATTCGAGGATATCCGAAGTATCGGAGGGTTGATTATCGAACATCACCTCGGGGTTGTTAGGGTTGTTCGGATCGGCCCGAAAAACGGTGACGTACGAATACCGACCGAACGACTGCAGCCACGAGATGTTCAGCTCGGTCATCGCCGGATGGACCATCACGTCAGGAAGGCCCGCAACGGCCATCGTCGGGCTGGGGCTCAGCATAAGCGCGCCCGGAGTCAACGTGGGAGGCGCCTCGACGGTACCGCCAAAGGCGATGCCATCGATCCGGGCTTCGACGAGGTAGTCGGCCCCATCGACGTAGGTGAGCGAACCGTCGGTCAGGGAGCTTTGGGCGTAGGTGCCGGCGCTCGGCGTCAATGGGGGGACGGATACCGCCCTTCCATCAAACAAGATCTGGACGGACGCGTCGCCGACCGGGTCGGGGGTCGACTCCGGATTTGCGAGCAGGGCCACAAAGACCGTCGCCGATGTTTCGGTCGCGATCTCGATGCGATCGGGCACTGAAACGCTCGGGGTGCGAACGACCAGGGCGGCGACGAGGGTCGATGCGGGCTTATCTTCGAGAAAGTCGCAGCCGACGAGGGCGAACGCGCCGACCAAGGACAAGTACGCGAGGCCGCGGGACAGAGACGTCATGAAAAAAGGGTACCGCCGCCGACCTTTGACTCCAACGGTCACCGTGCCGTGTGATGGAGAACGTGCCAAGAGTCAGCTTCGCCAAATACGAAGGTCTCGCGAACGACTTTGTCGTCATCGACGGCGCGCACCATTGGGTGTGCGCCGAAGCGGCCGCCCGGATGTGTGACCGGCGGCTGGGCATCGGCGCTGACGGCGTCCTGACGCTGTTACCCCCCCGCCACCCCGAGGCGGCCGTTCGAATGCACGTGTTCAACGCCGATGGGACCGTGGCCGAGATGTGCGGCAACGGTCTTCGCTGTATCGTTCGTCATCACCTCGAGGGCTTAGGGCGGCACCACGTGGTCGTCGATACCGACGCCGGCCTCCGGGAAGGGTGGCTGCAATCCGACGGTCAGGTTCGCGTCTCGATGGGTGAGGCGGTCCTGATCGAGGACTCGGTGCGGGCCCCGGTCGACGACACCGAGTTTCGTGCCACCGCCGTCTCGCTCGGAAATCCGCATCTGGTGCTCGCCCCGTTCGCGGCGGGCATCGACCTGCGGGCGTTGGCGGAGCGCTACGGTGCATCCCTCGAACGGCATCCGTCGTTCCCGGAGCGCGTCAACGTCGGTTTCGCGTCCTTGGAAGGGGCGCGGGTGAAGTTGGTGGTCTTCGAGCGGGGTTCAGGGATAACGCAGGCGTGCGGCACCGGCGCGGCAGCCGCGGCCGCGGTCGTCCTTCGCGATGGCTTGGTGTCGGCGGGTCCGGTGTGGGTCGACCTACCCGGCGGCCCGCTCTCGGTGACCGTCGAAGGCCGTCCGACCGAAGACTCCGGCCCGGGGGCGAGCCTTGGCCAGGTGACCATCACCGGTGGTGCGCGACACGTCTTCGACGGTGAAATCGAGCTTGCGGCTTCGGAGCTTCAAGCTCCGGGCTACCGAGTGTAGTTCGGCGACTCCTTGGTCACCACCACGTCGTGTACGTGGGACTCCTTCAGCCCCGCTGAGGAGATCCGGACGAACTGTGCCTTCTTTTGGAGCTCATCGATGCGGGCCGCGCCAACGTAGCCCATTCCGGCGCGAAGCCCCCCCACGAGCTGCCAAACCGTTTCTTCAAGGGGCCCCTTGAATGGAACGCGGCCCTCGATGCCTTCCGGAACCAGCTTGGGGCTCGCGACGCCGGCCTGAGCGTATCGGTCCGCCGAACCCTGCTGCATGGCGCCCAGCGAACCCATTCCGCGGTACGCCTTGAAGGCTCGCCCCTCGAACAGGACGACCTCGCCCGGAGATTCGGTCACCCCGGCGAGCAGCGAGCCGACCATGACGCAGTTCGCACCGGCGGCGATCGCTTTGACCACATCGCCCGAGTACTTGATCCCACCGTCGCCAATGAGGGGGACCCCGTGAGATTCGGCGGCGGTTCGGCAATCGGCGATCGCCGAAATCTGAGGAACGCCTACCCCGGCCACGATTCGGGTCGTGCAGATAGACCCAGGCCCAATGCCGACCTTGACGGCGTCCGCGCCCGCCTCGACCAGGGCTTCGGTGCCCTCGGCGGTGGCCACATTCCCCGCCACGATCTGCAGATCGGGGAAGCGCTCTTTGAGGCGCTTCACGCTCTCGATGACGCCTTTGCTGTGTCCGTGGGCCGTGTCGACGACCAACGCGTCGACCTGGGCCTTGGCGAGGGCCTCGGCGCGCGCTTCGCGGTCGGGACCGACGCCGATGGCGGCGGCCACCAGGAGTCGGCCGAGCTCATCCGTGTTGGCGTAGGGGCGCCGAGCGCGCTTTTCGATGTCTTTCAGGGTGATGAGCCCGACCAGCTGCCCCTGACCGTTGACGATCGGAAGGGTTTCCTTGCGGTGGCGATGCATCACGCCGCGGGCGTCATCCGACGAGGTGCCTTCGAGCACGGTCACGGGGTCCGGCGTCATCAGGTCTCGGATCAGGGTGTTGTCGTCTCGACTGGCCCGCATGTCCCGGCCGGTCAGAATGCCGACCAGGAGCCCCCCGTCGACCACCGGAAAAGAGCTGAAGCCGTGTTCTTCGACCAGCGCTTGAGCCACCTGCAGGGGCGCATCGGGGCGCACGGTGATCGGCTCGGCGATCACGGCGGACTCGAACCGTTTGACCTTCCGGACTTCCGCCGCCTGCCGCTCGACGGGCATGTTCTTGTGAATCACGCCGATCCCGCCCAGCTGGGCGAGGGCGATGGCCAGCCGCGCCTCAGTCACGGTGTCCATCGCGGCCGAGGCAAGGGGGATGTTCAGTCGAATCGTCCGGGTAAATCGAGTGCGGACGTCGACGTCCTTAGGTAGGGTTTCCGAGTAACCCGGTTTCAGAAGCACATCATCGAAGGCCAAGCCTTCCGACAGGTCTTCCACTCGCATGGTCTCCGACGGGTAAGGGGACCGACCCAGGTGGTCAACGATGTTCCACCGTCGACCTCAGAAGCGAGACTAAGGGCATGACGATGGTCAGGGGGGACGTCTCGATGTATGTTAAAAACGAATTGGGCGTGACGCACCGCGGTCGGGGCCTATCCCCGAGACACCTCGCCAGGGGTGCTCACGCCTCAAAACCGCGCGCAGAAGGCGCGCGCAGGAGCTTCGAGTGACCGAAGTCCGGCCTCGCCAACGACGTACTCAACGCGAACGCGAAGTCAGCGTTCCCGTCGTCGCGTCGGGCCGACCCCGCACTCCGCTGACTCGCACGGTCGACGGCGAGGTGGTTGCGTGAGCGACCTACGCATCGTTGACCGCCGGACCGGCTTTCGAATGGCCCGGTTACCGTTCAATGCCCCTGGCTCGTCGAGCGCCCTGGTCGAGGCCGCCCCTTCCTCGGTCACCACCCTGGCGCCCACCAGCGAAGGTCTGAACCTAGCCCGAACCGCACGATGGCCCGTGCTCGCGATCCGCGCTCGAAGCTCGCGGAGACCAGCTTCCCATGACCACGCGCATGCTCATCAACGCGACGGCTCGAAACGAGCTTCGGATCGCGATCGTCGAGGACGGTGACCTCATCGAACTCGACATCGAGGCAGCCGAAACCAGTACCATTAAAGGAAACATCTACAAGGGCGTCGTTCACAACGTCGAAGGGTCTCTCGAGGCCGCGTTCGTCGACTTCGGCGCCCACAAGCAAGGCTTCTTGCCGTTCAGCGAGATTTCTCCGCTGGCGTACCACAAGAAGCCGGGCGCCGACCGTCCTCGTATTCAGGACGTCATGAAGCGCGGGCAAGACATCGTCGTCCAGGTCGCCAAGGACGCCGTGGGTGACAAGGGCGCGACCCTGACGACCTATCTGTCGTTGGCGGGGCGATACACGGTGTTGATGCCCGGCAGCGACGCGCAGGGCGTCTCTCGAAAAATCGAGGACGAAAAGCTTCGCCGCCGCCTAAAGTCGATGGTTTCGCGGGTGAAAAAGCCCGCGGGATGCGGCTTCATCGTCCGAACGGCCGGGCTCAACCAGACCCGTATCGGAATCCAGAAAGACCTCGACGTCCTTCACGCCCACTACCAAAAAGTGATGAAGTCGGCGTCGATCGCGCGCGCACCGTCGATCATCCACGCCGAGCCCGATCTCATCGCGAGGACCCTTCGCGACTACTTCAACGACGAGATCGATGAGGTTTGGATCGACGATGCGGGCGAGTACGAAGCGGCGGTCGCCTATTTCGAAAAGGTGATGCCCGAAGACGTCGAGCGCCTGCATCACTACCAAAACCCGATTCCGATTTTTGCCTACTACCACGTTGAAGAGCAGATCGAGGCGACCTTCGAGCGGCGGGTCTCCCTGGCCAGCGGCGGGTCGATCGTTATCGATGAGACGGAGGCCCTGGTGGCCATCGACGTCAACTCTGGGCGGATGACGTCCGAACGCGACCACGAAGAGACGGTCTTCAAAACCAACTGCGAGGCCGCCGAGGCCATCGCCCGCCAGCTCAAGCTCCGCGACCTTGGCGGGATTGTGGTCGCAGACTTCATCGACATGGAAGAGAGCCGCAACAAGCGGGCGGTCGAGAACGTGCTGGCGGAAGCCGCCAAAGAAGACAAAGCGCGCTGGAAAATCTCGCGCATCAATTCGAAGGGCCTGTGCGTATTCACTCGGCAGCGGATTCGGCAAGGGATGCGGCGAGCGTTTCAGCGCCGGTGCACCGTTTGCGATGGCACCGGGTGGGTTCGGACGGCTGAGTCCCACTCGCTGAGCTTGTTGCGGCGACTCGAGGCTCGCCTTGCCCAAGGCGGGGTCGGAGAAGCTCGGGTGACCACCCACCGGGAGACCGCCGAGTACCTTCTGAACCAAAAGCGGAACGCCCTTTTGTCGCTGGAGCGAGAGTTCAACTGCGCCATCGTCGTCATTGCTCGTCCCGACATCGACCGCGGCAAGGACGAGGTCGTCTTCCTTTCGATGGGGGCGGTTTTGGCGGAGATCACCGAACGCCTGCCACCCCGCGAGGAGCGCCTGCGCGAACGGGAGCGCCGCAAGAAGAAACGCAAGAAGCGCAAGGAGCGCGAACGCGCGGCGGCCTCGGCCAACGTCAACGGTCAGGCGGTTCAGCCCGAGCTGTTCGACGCCGACGAAGAGGTCAACGGGCGCAAGAAACGGCGGCGCAAGCGCAAGCGCGGCGGTGAGGGCATCGAAGCGGCGGAGGTGCCGGCCGGCGATCAGGCCGAAGCCCAAGCGGCTGAAGAACCCGCGGTCTCGGCCGACGAGGTGGCGGCCGAAGTGGCACCCAGCGTCGGTCAGATCAAACCCGTGGAGCGGAAGCAGCTCCGAGAGAAGGGCACGACCTTTACCGGACGTCCGTCCCCAGAGCTGCTCGAGCAGCTGAAGGCGGCCCGCAAGGCTCGACTCGCTGCCCGTGGCGCGAAGGCCCCGGTCGTCGCGCCAGTTCTGCCGACCGATCCCCTCGGGTTCGACGTCGAGGCGGAGGCGATGGATGCGGAAGCGGCGGCCGCGCTCGATCCGCCGGCGACCGATCCCCTCGGGTTCGATGTCGAGGCGGAGGCGATGGATGCGGAAGCGGCAGCCGCGCTCGATCAGTCACCGGCCGATCCCTTCGGGTTCGATGTCGAGGCGGAGGCCATGGACCCGGAAGCGGCGGCTGCGCTCGACCAGCCGCCGTCGCCCTCCGGAGAACCGAGGCCGGGGGTCGCCGCCGGAAGCGACGCCGCCTTGAGGGCGGGCGGCAACCCCGGGGCCACGTACGAACCCGAAGCTCGAGTGATCGATGAACCGGAAGACCTTCCCTACGCCGATGAGGTCATCGAGCTCACCGGCGACGACGATTCCGAGGACGCCGTCGGGGCAGCGGCGGCCGACCCAGACGAACCGTCAGACCGCGCAGCAACCGACAGCCCCGCCGAGTCGGCGGTTCCGGCTGAGTCGCAGCCCAAACGTCGCGGTCGCCGGTCGTCGACATCCCGGCGGCGGTCGGCTCGGGTGAACGACGAAGGCGCATCGGCCGCCGACCCGAGCCCCGACGCCGCGGCCCGAAGGACCCGAGCAGGGCCGGTACCGCGACGGGTCGAGCCCGGCCTGGCCCGACGCCCGGCGCCCGAGCCGAAGTCGGATCCGGCGGAGCAAAAGGCCCGCAACCGGTTCCTGTCTCGTCTGTTCGGTAGCTGAAGCGGGCCGATGTCGGTGGTCGGCCGTTGACCGACCGCGGCCGGCGCGATTGGCTCCCCGGGCCTTGTATCGCCGATGCGCAGCCTCGAAGTGGCCCTGGCGGGCCGCGCTCGCCGTGTTCTCGTTGCTGCTCCTGGCGGACGGAAGGACGGCCCGCGCCCAGACCCGAGGGCTCATTCGGGTCGCCGTGGCCCCGGCCGCCGGTCCCGCGAGCGCCGGGCCGGCGGAGCTCACCCAAGGCGTGGCGTCCGGGCTCAACGAGGTAGGGGTTCTCGCAGTGGCTGGTCGACGGTACCGGGCCCGCGCGAAAGCGGTCGGGCGTACGACGACCGATCCGGCGGTGGCCCGAGCGGTCGGTGCCCGGTACCTGGTCACCGTTCGAGTCGAGCGAAGCCCAAAGGCCTACATCGTGACGGCGAGGCTCGTCGACGTCGATGGTCGTGGTCAGGGTCGGATCGCCAAGCGCATCCGCGGGCGATACCGGCGAGGTCAAAACGCCCGTCGAGTGGGTGTTCGGATCGGCCGCCGCTTTGCCGCGTTCATCGTCGAGGGCCGATCGACGGCCGCCAAGGATGGGGTTGCGGAGGCGCAGCGCGACCGGCGAGAAGATCGTCAGGCGCGGCGGTCCGCGCCGTCGTCGGAGGTTTCGCGAGAAGCCCAGGTCATGCCCTCGGTGAGCGAAGCGAAGAGGACCCGGTCGCCGGCATCCGGTCGTGGACCGGTCGCCCCACAGCGGAGCGAAGATCGACGCTTTCGCCTCCGGGTCGGCTTCGGTTCACAAGTGGGCTCGTCGTATGCAGTGTCCGTAGATGGCGCGGCGACCGGCCTGGACTACGTCTTGGCCCCTTCGCCGAGATTCGAGGCCGACGTGACGTACTTTCTGCCGTCGCTCGGATTCGGCGCTCGAGTCGAGGTCGGGGTGTCGTTCGTGTCCTATGAGATCGACGTGACGCCTCCGGTGGAGCCCGATGAGCCCACGGGGACGTTTATCGGGATCGGCGGGCACGTCTTCTACCCGATCGAGGTCGCGACCTTTGGCAAGGCTCGATTGTCGCTCGTCCCGCTGGTGGGAGCGGGATACGACACTTTCAGCGTCGATTCGCAAGGAGCGAACTCCGTCATCCTCAGCTACGGCGGCCTAGATGTCCTGGCCGGCCTCCGGAGCCAGCTTTCGGTCACCGAAACGTTCACCGTAGAGCTCGACGTTCGAGGCGGCGCGCTCCTCGGATATCGCGAGGAGCCCACCACTACGGGGGCGGATGGGCTCGGCTTTTCGGTGTACGCAGGGGCCTCCATCCGGTACTGGCTGTGGTCTTCCGTCGGCGTGTCCGGCGACTTGAGCTATCGGTTTCAGCAGGTGGAGCTGTCGGGGGCGGGCACGCGGGTCACCTTCGACGACGACCCGATCATCGAGGACGCCTCCGTCGCGAACCGAGTCCTTAGGATCAGCGCAGGCGCGGTCCTGGCCTTTTAGGCAGCCGCTGCCGAAGTCAGCTCCCCTCGGCCTGTGACATATCCGTTAGATAACGCCTCTATCGTGCGGCCATGCCCAACCTGATTCGGTTCCTCCTGGCCCCCATGATGTTCTGCGTAACGCTCCACTGCGCTCATCCTCAGCCGTCGGTTCTCGCTGCGCCAGACCGTTCGATCGAGCTTCCGAGCCCGCTGGCACGAGTGCTGCGCGAGTATGAGGACGCCTGGCGCCAACGCGACGCGGCGGCCTTGGCCGAGCTGTTCGACGAGCGAGGATATGTTCTTCAGAACGGGCGGCCCCCCGTCCAAGGTCGCGCGGCGATCCGAAAGGCGTACGAAGGAGCCGGCGGGCCGCTCATCCTGCGCGCCTTCGCGTTCGAAGTCGAAGGCTCGATCGCCTACATTCTTGGCGGCTTCGCGCTGGCGGAGGGCGAGCCCGCCATCGGCAAGTTTACGCTCACGCTTCGGCGGGAAGGCGGCGGGCCCTGGATGATCGTGTCCGACATGGACAATGGCAATCGACCGCCCCGCCCACGATGAGGGGGCACGGTTGGCGGCTCAGGCCGCCTTGATGTCTTCGAGGCGGGACCGTGGCAGC
The DNA here is from genome assembly GCA_964519665.1 of uncultured Myxococcales bacterium. Classification (GTDB taxonomy): domain Bacteria; phylum Myxococcota; class Kuafuiibacteriia; order Kuafuiibacteriales; family Kuafuiibacteriaceae; genus JANQQN01. The sequence goes on along the minus strand of CAZFIV010000013.1, from coordinate 52,139 downwards.
AAGATCCAGAACCGAGCGCCGCCGGGCTCGCCGGCTTCCACGCCCACCGTTCCGTTCATGCTCTCCACGAGGTGCTTGACGATCGCCAAGCCCAGGCCAGTGCCTCCCATCTCGCGGCTTCGCCCGGTATCGACCCGATAAAACCGCTCGAAGATCCGGTTCCAGTGCTCCTTGGGGATGCCTTGTCCGTCGTCTTCGACTTCGACCCGGATCCTGTCGTCGAGCCGACGGGCGTGCAGGCGTACGCGTCCGCCCTCCGGCGTGTACTTGATGCCGTTTTCCACCAGGTTGCGGAGGATCTGGTCGAGGGCTTTTCGGTCGGCAACCACCTGAAGATCTTGGTCGAGCAGGACCTCCAAGCTGATGCGCCGGGAGTCGGCGCGGGCCTGAAGGCTCTCGATCGTTCGTTCGAACGCTTCCTGCACCGAGAGTCCTCGCATCGACAGCTGGAACTGCCCAGCCTCGATCTGCGAAAGGTCGAGGAGGTCGGCGATGATCCGCGACAGTCGGTCGGCGTTTCGGTACAGGGCCTCGATGAAGAATCGAGCGCGTTCGGGGTCGTCGAGGGCGCCGTCGAGCAGGGTCTCGGCGTTCGCGCGGACGATGCTAACCGGCGTCCGAAGCTCGTGGGACACGTTGGCCACGAAGTCTTTGCGGATGATCTCGAGCCGACGCATTTCGGTGACGTCGTGCATGACCACGACCGCCCCCGCGGACGTGGCGAGAGGGGTCGCCCGGGCGGCCACCGTGCGCTTGCCGATCTGGACCTCCCCCGAGGCCGTTTCATCTCGCCCTCGGTTGGCCAACTCGACGAGGTCTGGCAGGTCGAGCGCCTCGGTCAGCAGCTTGCCTCGAGGCTCGTGGTCGAGCCCGAGGATCGAAACGCAGGACGGATTGACGAGATTGATTCGAAGCGCGCTGTCGACGGTCAGCACGGCCTCGCTCATGCTGTCGAGCACGATGCGGAACCGCGTCCGTTCGATGGCCAGGGTGTCCATCGTCTGCGCGAGCTGCCCGGCGAGCTTGGTGAACGAGCCGGCCAGTCGCCCCAGCTCCTCTGTCGAATACCACGGCAGATCCGAACGCTCGCCGCGAGCGAGGGCCCGCGCGTGGCCAACGAGCTTGCGGAGCTCTCGGGTCAACAGATGAGCAGATAGCAGGCTCATGATGGCCGCGACGACCAGCCCCACCATCGCGGCGCCCATGAGCGCGAACCGAAGGCTGTTCATCACCTGATGGACCGCCTCCAAGGGGGTCGAAGCTCGGACGATCGTGGGCCCGTGAACGTAGGCCGCGTACAGCAAAGACCGGTTTTCGGTCGCGCTGGTGCGGCTCGAAAAGCCGACCCCTCGTTCCCACGCCTCGATCACCTCGGTTTGCTCCGAGTGGTTCGGCGTCTTGTCCAGCGCACCGGGGGCGACCGCGGAGTCGGCGAGGGTCGTACCCTGGCGGTCGATCAGAGTGATGCGATAGCCGCTGGCAGCGCTCAATCGCATGACCAGCGCTTGCCGCTGCGACGGACTCCGGGCCTCGTTGAGGTCGAGGGTCTCGGCGACCGTACGGGCGTGACCGAGCAGATCGGATTGAAGACGTTCTCGTAGGAAACCGCGCAGCAGGCTCTCGAGGTAGACGCCGACCAGCGCCCCTACGACCAGCAGGAGCCCAAGGGAGGCGACGAAGACCTTTCCGCGAACCCCGGACCGGCGCGTCATCGGCTTCTTATTCGGCATGCAGGCGGAAACGATAGCCCACGCCACGCAGCGTTTCGATGTACTCGCCGGCCTCGCCCAATTTCTGCCGCAGACGTTTCACATGCGTGTCGACGGTCCGGGTGCTGACATCGGCCTGAATGCCCCAGACGTCGTCCAGCAGCTGCTTTCGAGTTTGAACGCGCCCTTTTCGGGACAGCAGGGTCGTCAGGAGCTTGAACTCGAGTGCCGTAAGCGTGACTTCGTCGCCGTCGTGCCACACTTGGTGGGCCGAGGGATCCACTCTAAGGGCGCCAAAGACCAATTCTTCGCTCGGCGGCGGTGCGCTCTGACTACGGCGGAGGACGGCCCGGACCCGCAGCATCAACTCGCGGACACTGAACGGTTTGGTCACGTAGTCGTCGGCGCCGACCTCAAATCCGACGACTCGGTCGATTTCATCATCCTTGGCGGTCAGCATCAAAACCGGGATATTCTTGGTCTCCGCTAAGGACCGGAGCTGTCGGCAGACCTCGGTCCCGCTGGTGTCGGGGAGCATCAGATCGAGGAGGACGAGATCCGGCAATGGGGTTTTCTTCGCCTGTTCGATCGCTTCCGCGCCGTTCAGCGCCGAGCGGGTCTGATAACCCTCTCGTTCAAAGTTGTATTCAAGAGTGCTGACGAGATCTTTTTCGTCGTCGACGATCAGAATCAGGCCCGGCATCGAGCAGAACTCCGCACGAGGACGAATGGATTCGCAACTGCGAAATACATCGGGCCCCGTATTACTCGCGAGTAGACAAGCATGGCGACCGCGCGACTCGATTGTTGCGCGGCAGGCGCGGATTGTAGCGAAGAAACCGCGGGCGCAAAACAATCAATCGACAGTGTCAGCGCGGAGCGAACGGCGCGAGCGAAGTCGGCCGGGCGCGAGCGGACTCGCGCCCGGGCCCCTGGTCTCAGCTGGGCTCGCTGGGTCGGCGGATTAGTGCAGGACTGCGCCCACCGGGCTTCCGCCCACCTGGATCAGGCCGTTGGTGGGAGGGGAAACCATATGGGCGAGCTCGTCTTCGAAGAAGAACTTGTCAGCGCCAAAGGCGGGTCGGAGGTCGTCGAGCCAGGTGGCGTCGGGGTCGTACTTCGCGAAGAACGGCCGCTTGGTCCAGTCGGGCACGCGCGCCTGCATGAAGCTCAGCACGAAGACCTTCTCACTGCCGACCTGCGCAACGCCGTCCACGACCACTTTGCCGGGGAAGGCGGACATCGAGGGGCCGCGAGCGGTTCGTCCGAGCCCCGAGACCCGCTGGATGGCGTCCTGGAAGATCTCGTACGCCCGCACGAGCGAGACCTCGAAGTGGTGGTTCGCGCCAGTGTCCCGCTCGATGAACATATAATACGGAATGCAGCCCAAGCGAACCTGGAGGTCCCACATCTTCACCCAGATATCCGAGTCATCATTGATGTGCTGGATGAGCGGTGACTGGGTTCGGATGTTGGCGCCAGTGCTTCGGATCCGGCGGACGGCCTCCTGGGCCACCGGGGTGTCGAGCTCTACCCAGTGGTTGTAGTGGCCCATGATGGCGAGGTGCTTGCCGGCCTTGACGATCTTCTCGAACAGCCGAAGCAGGTCGTCGGCGTCTTTGTCCGTCACGAAGCGGTGCGGCCAGTAGGAGACGGACTTGGTGCCGATCCGGATCGTTTGAATGTGTTCGAAGCCCGGCTCGAGGAAAGGCTCGAGATAGCCGGCGACGTTCTTTGTTCGCATGACCAGCGGATCGCCACCGGTGATCAGCACGTCGGTCAGGCTCTTTTCTTTTCGGATGAACGTCGCGAACCGACGGGCCTCGTCGGTGGCGAACTTCAGGTCGTTCATTCCCACGAACTGCGGCCATCGGAAACAGAAGGTGCAGTAGGCGTGGCACGTCTGACCCTGCGACGGGAAGACCAGACAGGTCTCTCGGTACTTACGCTGTACGCCAGCGACCGGCTCGTCATCGAGCGTCGGCACGTTCGCGGATTTCTGGCCAGCGGGATGCGGATTCATGGCCAGGCGGATCTGGTTGGCCACGTTCTTCACGGTCTTGGCGTCGGCGCCGCTTGCGATCGTTCGACGGATCAGCTCGAAATGCGCGCGTTCGAGCATGCCGACTTGGGGGAACGTGAGTTGAAACATCGGGTCGTCGGGAACCTTCGACCAGTCGATGAGCTCTTCGACCACGTAACTATTGGTTCGGAAGGGCAGGACGCTGGCCACGACTTTCATCGCTTCGCGTTCCGAAGACCTCATCGCCTGCAACTGCGGAATCTTGTCGATGTCACGGATCCCGTAGAACCTCAGGTTGTGCGGCTCGATGTTCATAGTTGTTCTCCTGATTAGACGAGGTCACTCGCTAAGCGAATGCCCAACGCGCACCATCGTTGATGCGGATAAAAGAAATTACGGTAAGTGGGTCGGACGTGGCCCTGAGGTGTAAGGCAGGAGCCACCTCGAACCACCGTCTGACTGCACATGAACTTGCCGTTGTACTCCCCGAGTGTACCGTCCAGCGGACGAAAGCCTGGGTACGGCGAGTACGGGCTTTGGGTGTGCTCCCAAACCGACCCAAAAACCTGGGTCTGCCCCTGTGAAGCGGGGCGCGGATGTAGGGCGTCGCCACCCAAGAAGTGTCCGTCGACCGGATGCGTCGCCGCGTGCACCTCCCACTCGGCCTCGGTGGGAAGTCGATGCCCGAGCCATCTCGCGTACGCGTCCGCTTCGTAAAAGCTGACATGAACGACCGGCTCGGCGGTGTCGGCGGGCTTCAGACCGTGCAGGGTGAACTGATGCCAGTGCCCATCGATTCGCTGCCAATACTCCGGTGCCGTCCATTCGTTCTGCTGGACCGCGTGCCAGCCATCGGCGAGCCACAGGTCCGGGCGTCGGTAACCGCCGTCCTCGATGAACGCGATGTACTCGCGATTGGTGACCAGCCGCTGGGCGATGCGAAACGGGCGTAGAAAAACGCTATGTCGCGGCGTCTCGTTGTCGAAAGCAAAACCCGCGCCGCGATGACCGATCTCGACCAGGCCACCGTCCAGGTCAGCCCACGCGAGCGCCGGGACATCGGCGCCGTCGGCGGTGGCCGGGTCGACCTGGTAGACCGGCAGCATTGGGTTCACCGAGAATACGTGTTTGATATCCATCAGCAGCAGCTCTTGGTGCTGCTGCTCGTGATGCAGACCGATGACGACCCGAAACCGCACGTTGCCAGGGTCGTCGGGGTCACCCAACGTCCGCGCCAGGAGCGCTTGCATGCGCTCATCGATCTGTCGCCGGTAAGCGAAAATCTGGTCGACGGTAGGGCGCGATAGCAATCCTCGTTGCGAACGCATGTGACGAGGGCCGGCGCCCTCGTAGTACGAGTTGAAGAGAAACGCGTAGGCAGGGTCGACGGGTCGGTATGCGTCTTCCAAGGGGCTCAACAGGAACGTTTCGAAGAACCACGTCGTGTGGGCCAGATGCCACTTTGTCGGACTGACATCCGGCATCGATTGAACGACGAAATCTTCTGGAGCCAACGGTTCGGCGAGGAGCTCGGTCTGCCGACGCACCTCAGCGTAGTTTTCGCTGAGGCTCGCACTCGTCCACGGATTAGAGGCCAGCGTAGAGCGCGTTCTGGTCACCAAATCGTGTCCTCCTCGGCCGCAGGTCGAATCTGCGGGTTCGTATCATTTTTGCCCGCGCGTGATGACGGCAGCGGATGTAAACCCCGCGGAGGGGGTGTCTATTCCATCACCGCGCAGTGCGCTCTTTGAGCGTTCGCGGTCGAGCAGGGCGCTTCTTTGCCGGCTCAGTTGCGGCCACGGGGCCCATGAGTGACCTTGCGCTTTGCTCGTGGCGAACCGGGTGTACCGGCTGCGTTGCGGCTGGGCAAGCAGGTTTGTCGTTAGTGTCGGGTTTACATTAAGGAAGTCACTGCGCGTACCGCGCCCGTACATGCGGGACTAAATATTCATCGAAGGTCCGACGAAGATCGAAACGAGGCGCAAAATCCCAGTCTTTCCGAGCGAGCGAGTCGTCTACGTCGGCCGGCCACGAGTCGACGATGTCTTGGCGGCGCGGATCCGGCTCGAAGGTGATCTGTGCATCGGGAAAGGCCGCTCGCGTAAGCTCGGCGAACTCGACAGCTGGCGGTGCGAAGGCGGTGATGTTGTAGACGTGGCTGGTCAACGCGCCGCGCTCCGCGTCCATGAGTTGCAGAAGAGCGTCGATGGCATCGGGCATGGCCATGAACGAAATTCGGGTGTCGGGCCGCACGAAGCAAGCGTACGGCTTGTTCTGGGCGGCGGCGTGGATCATCTCTGGCGCGTAGTCGGACGTTCCGCCGTGGGGAACGGTGAAGGCGCTGATCAGGCCTGGAAAACGGATGGAGCGAAAGTCGACGCCCTTTTTGTCTTCTTCGACCGCGAGGCGTTTGTAGTGCCGGCTGTAGTAGAAGCCGAGGTGTTCGCAGTACAGCTTGTTGCAGCCGTACATCGTCGTAGGCAGGTTGAATTGCGATTCAGCGACGCGAGGATGGGTGGCTTTCGTCTCTAGATTGGGCAAGCCGTACGCCGCGATCGAGCTCGGGAAGAGGAACTTGACCGGCTCGCCGTGCGACTTCGCCTGCAAGGTGGCCATCCGGAGAAGATTCAAGGTGCCCTGAACGTTGACCTCGTGGGCGGTCTCGGGACTGAACTCGGCGCGGGTCGAAAGGAGCGCGGCGAGGTGGAAGACGGTGTGCACCTCGAACTCGCCGACCAGTCTTTCGAGAAGACGAGCATCGAGGATGTCGCCCGCCACGACGTGAGCGCACTTGTCATGCAGCGCAGGATCTATCGACGTCAGGTCGAGGGCCACGATCGGATGCTCGTTTCGCTCCGCCAATCGCGTGATGAGGCCGTGACCCATCTCTCCGTTCGCCCCGGTGATGAGGACCGCCCGTTGTCGTGCCATCGCCTCCGCGTAGCCGAACGCTTCGCGACAGGCAAGCGAGGACGAGGCCCCCCGTTCTGGCCGACGGCGTCGATTCCGACTTGCTCAGCCCCGGCGGGGCGGAGGAACCGGAAACAGCTGGTCGAGCTGCGCGTTGCGTCGGATGCCGACCGCTTCCCGATGGATCTTGTAGTCGGTCCTCGCTTCGAGAGCCTCCCGTCTGCGCTGCTCTCGGGCCTCGAGAGCTTCGCTTCGACGAACCGCGTCGTCGCCCGCGAGCTTGACGTCGTCGTCGGCGAGCTCGAGCGCTACCAGCGCCGCGAGGACCTTCGCCTCGGCTCGCCCGAGCGCGCGGGCGATCTCGGACCGCATCTCGGTCTCGAGCTGTTCGTGCTGCTCCTCGGTGCTGAGGTGATGACGCAGCCGCTCGACGTTCGGACTGTGAATTCCGCGGTCTTTCAGCCGGGTGACCAATCGATGCCAGTCGGCTCGCACGCCGGTGTTGTTGATCGGTTCGGCGGTCCGCGACAAGTCTCTCGGGATGACAGCTCCGGTTCGTTCATCCAGGATGGTCGACGGTGGCCCGCTCGGAAGAAGACAAAGTTTACGGGGCGAACGCGGTTCGAGCAGCCTTCGCGCAGCGCGCGGAGGCCGTGGTTCGCGTCTACGTCGAAGACGGCCGGGTGGATGATTACCGCGACCTCCTTCGCGACGCCGCCGCGCGTAGGATCGCCTACAAGGTCGTGTCGTTCGATGAGGTGGCCGCGTTCGCGGCCAGTCGGCACCACGAAGGCATCTGCATCCTCGCCAGGCCGCCTCGTGCCAGCTTGCGCTACTGGGTGGAACGGGTGACCGCCGCCCCCTGTCTTCTCGCCCTCGATGACGTTCAAAACCCCCACAACCTGGGGGCGATCGCGCGGTCGGCGGCCCATTTTGGCGCGCAGGCCATCCTGCGCAATGAGCGCGAAGGGCGATGGACCGGAGCGGCTTTTCGAACCGCCGAGGGGGGCGTCGAGTTCGTCGATCGGGTGGCGGTGAGGGACCTCGCCGATGCCCTCGGATTGTTGCGAGGTGTGGGATACGGGGTCGTCGGGCTCGATGCATCGGCGAGGCAGCGTCTGTACGATCTACCGCTGGGAGGTCCGACCGTCGTGGTGCTCGGCAACGAAGCGTCGGGCCTCAGCTCGGCGGTTCGGGAGACGGTGTCGCATGTGGTGTCCCTTCCCGGGACCGGCCAGGTCGACAGCCTCAACGTCTCCAACGCGGCGGCGGTCGCGCTGTCGGAAGTCTGGCGGCAGCGCCAACGGCGTCAGGGACGGTCGCCGCCGGCCTAGCGGTGGGAACGGAAGGAGCGCAAGGAGCGGAAGAATTGGTCGACCGTCTGGGCGAGGGCCGCCGGCTGTTCCAAGGTCACGTTGTGACCCGCGTCGGGAATGACATCCAAGCGCACGACGCGATGATCGTTCGCTGTCCGGCGATGGATGTCTTCGGCGATCGTCCGAAACTTCTCGTCGAGCGCCCCGACGACCTGCTGGCAGGGGATCGAGGTGTGCTCGAGAAACGGGCGGTAGTCGGGCATGCCTGCGAGGCTCAACTGGCGCATGGCCAATGCCAGCTGCACGGGGTCGAGATCACGTCGCCATACGTCCTGAGCCTTGCGGATCGGGTCCGGCAGGCCGGACTGCGTGCGAAAGAGCGGCAGACGGGACCACGCGTCGAAGAAGGCGGAGAGCCCTTCGGCCTCGAGACGCTGCGCCCAAGCTTCGTCCTGGACTCGGCGCGCGGCGCGAGCGTCGTCGTCGAGACCCGGGTTAACGCCGATGAGGGTCAGTGACACGCACCGTCGGGGCGCGCGGGCGGCCAGGCCCAGACCCATCCGCCCTCCCAAGCTGTAGCCGACGATGTGACGGCGACCCGGCGGCAGCGTGTCGAGGAGGGCATCGACGGCGTCGGCAAACCCGCCGCCTGGGCGGGCTTGAAGAGGGCCGTGACCCGGCAGGGCGGGTGCGATGAATCGAGGCGGGGGTGACGGCCAAGCGGCGATCACGGCGTCCCAGGCCGCAGGCGCGCCCGCGAACCCGTGCAGGAGCACCACTGGCTCGTCAGGCATGGGCGGCTATCGCCTCTGTGTGCTCGGGCTCGGACGGATCGGCGGCCAGAGCCCGGCGGATCGTTTCTCGGCTGACGTCCGCTAGCTCCTCGACCGTCTGAGCTTTCAGGAGAATCGGCGGCAAGATTTCCACCCACAGCTCGGCTCGGGTCGCGAACGTCGACCCATGCTTGGGGATCAGTCGATGTCCGCCGTGGATGGCAACCGGAATGATGTCGCATGACGTGTTGTGGGCGAGCGTGAAGGCGCCATGCTTGAAGTCCTTGAGGCGTCCGGTCTTCGACCGGGTACCCTCGGGGAACATCACAATCGACATCCGGTTGTTCAGCCAGTCCTCGCAGGTCTTCATCATCTGGGCGATGCTGTCCTTGTCGCCGCGAACCAGCGGGATGTACTTGCAGATGCGCATATTCCAGCCGAGGATCGGGTAGTTGAAGACCGATGACTTGCTGACCCACTTGAACTGGCGGAACAGACAGAACAGCAGGACGATGTCCGCCATCGAGGTGTGGTTGGCGATGATGACGTAGGCGCGGTCGCGCTGGATGAACTCGCGGCCCGTGACCCGCACCGTCCATCCCGGGTAGACGCTCGCGTACAGCGACGCCCACCAGCAGCTGAACATGTGGTTGATCCGCCGCTGACGATCGAACCACCCCGTCGTCAACCATATCAAGACCGCGACGATCAAACAGAGCAGGCAGGAGACGGCGAAGAAGACCCAGAACAGGATGGAGAGCACCCAGCGCATGGGCGATACATACAAGAAATCAGCAGGGATAGCGCTGTTGATGGACCACCGGGGGCATCAAAAAGCCTTGGCCCTCACGGCTCACCCGTGCCAAGGCCCAACCCATGTTCCGTCAAGGCATTCTGGCCATGGTCGGGTGTGGGCTCATCGCGTGCGCGAACGGCACCGAGTCCGGCACCAAGACCACCGAGACCAAGCAGTCATCATCGCCCGCCCCCCAACCCGTTGTGACCTCGACATCGGCACAACAGGGGCCGGGTCGGCTCCCAGCCGACACCGTCGTCGCCTCGTGGGACGGCGGGCAGCTGACCTACGGCGACTTGGTCGCCGAGAAGGCCGGCGACTTTCGCCGACTCCGTAACAAGTACCAAACGGACCTCTACAACCTCGAGCGCCAGAGCATCGATCAAAAGGTGATCGAGATGTTCCTCAAGAAGGCGGCCGCCGAGAAGGGGCAAAGTGAAAAGGAGTACCTCGACGCCCAAGCGGGAGATGTCGAGGTCACCGACGCCGAAGTGAAGCAGTTTCATGCGTCCAATCCTCGGCTCGCCAACCAGCCCTTCGAGCCTCTGGCGCCCCGCATCAAGGCCTTCCTGACGCAGCAGAAACGGCAAGAGACGATGGCCCAGGTGTTCGAAAAGCTGAAGGCCGACAACGGCATGAAGCTGATGCTGCCCCGCGCCGACATCGAGACGGCCAAGTTCGACCTTTCCGGCCGACCCTCGAAGGGCAAGCCCGACGCGAAGGTCACGATCGTCGAATTCTCGGACTTCGAGTGCCCCTTCTGCGCTCGCGCCGTGAGCGGCGTCGAGGCGATCGTCAGTGCCTATCCGAACGACGTGAAGATCGTGTTCATGCACTTCCCGCTGAACATGCACCGCAATGCGATGCCGACCGCGATCGCGGCGCAATGCGCCAACCTGCAGGGCAAATTCTGGCCCTTCCATGACGCGGTCTTCGCCGCCCCGCAGCAGCTCAGCGCCGCGAAGCTGCAAGCGCACGCCCAGAATGTCGGCCTCGACATGGAGGAATACCAGGCGTGCATCAAGGATCCGGTGACGCAAGAGTTCGTGCGCAAGGATATGGCACAGGGTATGGAAGCCGGTGTTGGAGGAACTCCAGCGTTCTACATCAACGGCGAGCCCTTCCCGGGTGGCGTCCCGACGCCCGCCGATATCAAGCGATACATCGAAGGTTGACGGCGGCGGCCGAGAAACCGTCCACCGCTCCGAGCACGGTCGATGGCGACCGTGCTCGACTCGGCGCGTCAGCGCGAAAGGCGCGCGCGGTCACGCAGTGGTGGGGGGCGTGCCGAAGCTGCGCTCGAATAGCTTGCGGATCGCGAGCTTGCCTTCGTCGGAAAGGAATCGGGTGCCGGTGCCTGTGAACCGGCTGCGCTGAACGGTCGGCGCTTCTTCGGCTATCCATTTGCCTTCGGACCACGTGAACCAAGCGTTCTTCTCCTGGTCGAACACATGGACCGGTTTGCCAAAGTGACGAGCGAGCTCGGCCGCCCACCCGGTGCCGCCGCGAACCGTGCCGTCGTCTTGGATCAGACCGATCACGAACACCTGACCGGACGTGACCACCTGGTGCCAGATGGTCTGGAGCATCTTTCGGAAGGTCGGGGTGTTGGGGAACTGGCGATGGAGCTTGGCCTCGATGTAGGCGGAGTTGACTTCGCCTTGCTTGAGCTCGGCTTCGGTCAACTCCACGACCCCTCGGTCGCGAGCGGTCGTGCGCCCCGAGAAAGAGAAGTTGATTTCGGCCAATCCCCACGTTTCGGCCATGGCCCCGAACTCGGCTTCGGCGCCGTTAGCCGCCCCCGATAGGAGCGTGTGGGCCGAGGGGGGCAGCGGAGTAGGGTTCGTCGCCGCCTGGTCGGTGACCAGTTGCATGGTGTCCGGTTCGAGCTCGAGGTGGGTCTCGGCGACCTTGTCGTTGTCGTGGTCTTTGAGCAGTCGAACCGAGACCAGGTGGCCGTGCGGTTCGAGGTAGACCGCGACGTCGACCAGCTCTTCGAATGGGGCGCAGGGTTCCGGGATCTTGGTCGGGTGATGGGGCACCAGTTCTCGGTGCGTCTGCGCGGTGAGCCAGAGTTCGGCGTTCATCCGGCTCGCCATAGCCCGGAGGGCGCCGAGGTCGGCGGCGACCTTGACGATGGGTCGGTCTTCCCAAATGTAGCCGTCGACCAAGATGGCGGAGGGCTTCATTTCGAGGTGCTCGCCGTAGAGAGCCACCGCCCGTTCCACCTTCTCGATCGAAAACTCGCGTTCAGTAAACGCTTGAATGACCCTCCGCTTGGCCACGCTCGCTTTGACTTGCTCCCGGTCTTCGAGGTTCGTGTCCCGGGCGAGGTCGTCGAAGAGGGCATCGTACCAGGACTGGATGTGGTCCAAGTTCTGGCCGATGCCAATATGGAGGACATCACGTTCTCGCAAGAGGTCATCGAGGCCGACTTGTACGAGGAACGCCGTCTTACCGACGCCGGCCCGAGCCATTACTACCCCGAGGTTACCGCGGCCCAAACCGCCATGAATGGATCGTTCGAGGATCCGGAGCGGACTCTGTGCGTTGACTTCTTTGCGGAACATTGGCGGCTCTCCTTATTTCTTCTTGCCAGCCTTCGCCCCTTCTTTGGCTTCCTGGGCTTTTGCGACGAGCTCTTCTTCGATCGAGTTCGGTACCAGCGAGTACTTCGAGAACTCCATGGTGAACTCCGCCTTACCCTGGGTCGAAGACCGCAAGGTGGTAGCATAGCCGAACATTTCGGCCAGCGGCACCTCGGCGTCGATCCGAGTGATGCCCTCGTCTTCTTGCGAGCCGAGCACCGTGCCTCGCCGCTGGTTGATCGTCGAGATGACCGACCCGGCGAAGTCCGAAGGACCTTCAACGGTAACCTTCATGACCGGTTCGAGCACGCGAGGTTTCGCTTTGGTGAAGGTCTCCCGCCAAGCGCCGCGGGCGGCCTCCTGAAAGGCGACGTCCGACGAGTCGACGGCGTGATATGCGCCGTCTTCGAGGACGACTTTGACCCCCACGACGGGGAAGCCGAGGCGCGGGCCCTTCTCGACCATCGACTTGAAACCCTTTTCAACCGAGGGGATGAATTGCCGCGGAACGTTACCGCCAACGACCGTCTCTTCGAACGTGAACTCGCCGTCGTCGCTCGGGGTCATGGTGCCCACGATCTTGCCGTACTGACCGGAACCACCGGTCTGTTTCTTGTGGGTGTAGTCGAACTTCGCCGGCGCGGTGATCGTTTCGCGGTACGCGACCTGGGGCGGCGATACCTCGACCCGGCAGTTGTACTCGCGGCGCATCCGCTCGATGTAGACGTCGAGCTGAAGCTCGCCCATGCCCGAGATGACCGTCTCGCCGCTCTCGGCGTCGACGCCGGCCCGGAAAGTCGGGTCTTCCTTGGTGAAGCGATTGAGCGCCTTCGAGAGGTTTTGCTCGGACTTCGAGTCGACGGGTTTGATCGAGAGCGAAATCACCGCGTCGGGCACGTGGATCGACGTCATCGCGATCTTGAGCTTGCCGTCGGTGAACGTGTCGCCGGAGTAGCAGTCGATACCGAAGGTGGCGACGATGTCGCCGCCCGACGCCTCGGTGATGTCTTCCATCTCGTCGGAGTGCATGCGGACCAGGCGGGCGACCTTGGTCTTCTTGCCGCTGCGAGTGTTGACGATGAAGTCGTCTTTCTTGACCGTGCCCTGGTACAACCGCATGTAGGTCAGCTGACCGTACCGCCCGTCTTCCAGCTTGAACGCGAGCATCGCGAGCGGGTCATCGGGCTTGTAGCTCATCTTGATCTTGTGGTCTTCGCCCTCTTTGGTGAGGTCGATCGCTTCGTTCACGACCTCGTCGGGCGCCGGCAAATAGTGGGTCACCGCGTCGAGGAGCGGTTGAACGCCTCGGTTCTTATAGGCCGAGCCCATGAAGACCGGGACCAGCTTCATGTCGAGGGTGCCCTTGCGAATCGCCGAGTAGATGAGCTCTTCCGTGACGTTCTCTTCGAGCATCGCTTCCATCAGCTCTTCCGAGAACATCGAGACCGCGTCGAGCATCTCGTCGCGGTACTGCTGCGCGTCGTCGGCCAGCTCGGCGGGAATGTCTTTTTCGACGATCGTTTCGCCGTTGGGGCCGTCGTTGTACAGCGCCTTCATCCGGACCAGGTCGACGACGCCGGCCAGCTTGTCTTCGAGGCCGATCGGAATCTGCATCAAGACGGCGTTGTGGTTCAGCTTCTCGCGCAGCTGGTCGCGAACCCGAACCGGGTTGGCCCCGACGCGGTCGCATTTGTTGACGAACGCGATCCGAGGAACGCCGTAGCGGTTCATCTGCCGGTCGACGGTGAACGACTGGCTCTGAACGCCCGCGACGCCGCAGAGAACCAGCACCGCGCCGTCGAGGACCCGGAGCGACCGTTCGACTTCGATGGTGAAGTCGACGTGCCCGGGAGTATCAATGATGTTGATGTGGTGGCCCGCCCATTCGGTATGGGTTGCCGCCGAGGCGATGGTGATGCCGCGCTCCCGCTCGAGCTCCATCGAGTCCATCTTCGCGCCGACACCGTCTTTGCCCTTCACTTCGTGAATTGCGTGAACGCGGTTCGTGTAGAACAGGATACGCTCGGTCAGGGTGGTCTTCCCACTATCGATGTGAGCGGAGATCCCGATGTTCCGGGTCTTGGAGAGGTCGATCATCGCATTACCTCGTGGCACTACAGAGAAGCGGTCGACGGCGAGAGCCCGGGGCCCCCACAAACCGGCGCCGAATCCACTACCAGCGGTGGGCGAAAGTAAACGAGGTTCGGGGGATGTAAAGGACAAACGTCGTGACAGTTCTGCGAACGGCGTCAGTCCGCGATCCGAAGCCATCCGTGTCCGGTTTCGGCACAAATTCGGCACAAATCCGGCGCAAATCCGGCGGTTTAAGGGCTACCGCGCCCGGTGTCGGGTCGCTGATAACCAGTCAGGCCAGGAGACGCCCGTAGATCCGTCGGCGGCAGCCCGCCCATCTTTGGCCGGCCGCCTCAGATCCGCTCGGAAACGGCCGTTTCCTCCAGGTCTGCGGTCTGGGGCCGACGGTGTGTGGGCTCGTATTCGCGGTCGAGCTCGCCGACGTACACCTGCCGAGGCCGTGCGATGCGTTGCTCGGAGTCTTGGATGAACTCCCGCCAGTGCGCGAGCCAGCCGGCCATCCGTGGAATCGCGAACATCACGGGAAACATGACCGTCGGAATACGAAGCGCCTTGTAGATGATGCCCGAGTAAAAATCGATATTCGGATACAACCGGCGGGTCACGAAATAGTCGTCTTCGAGCGCGATACGCTCCAGCTCGAGCGCGATGTCGAGCTCGGCACCCTTGCCCGTAATCTCGAGAACTTGGTGAGCCAGGTCTTTGATGATCCGAGCCCGAGGGTCGTAGTTCTTGTACACGCGGTGCCCGAAGCCCATCAGGCGCCCTTCGCCCGTTTTTGCGCGCTTGACGTAAGCGGGCACGTTGTCGACGTGACCGATCTCGTGCAACATCCGCAGCACGGCCTCGTTGGCCGCCCCGTGTAGAGGTCCGTAGAGCGCGGCGGTGGCCGCGGCGGCGGCGCTGTACGGGTCGACCCTCGAAGAGCCCACGTTGCGCATCGCGCTCGTAGAACAGTTCTGCTCGTGGTCCGCGTGCAGGATGAACAGGACGTCGAGGGCGCGCTCGATGACCGGGTCGGGGCGGTACTTGCGCTCCGACATCTTGAACATCATCGACAGGAAGTTGCCGGTGTAGCTCAGGTCGTTGTCGGGGTAGTTGTACGGAAGGCCACGACTGCGTCGATAACAGAAGGCCGCGATGGTCGGGGTCTTTCCCAGGAGCCGGCGGATCTGAAGCCGCCGGTTCTCTCGGTCGAACACCTGGTTGGCTTCCGGATAGAAGGTCGACAGGGCGCCGATGGTACTCACCAGCATGCCCATCGGGTGGGCGTCGTGCCGGAAACCGTCGAGAAACTTCTTGATGTTCTCGTGAACCATCGTGTGGACGGTGATGTTGTGCCGCCACATCTTCAAGCGTTCGGGGTGCGGCAAGACGCCTTTCACCAGCAAGTAGGCGGTCTCGAGGAACGAGCTGCGCTCAGCGAGTTCTTCGATGCGGTACCCCCGGTATCGGAGAATGCCGTTGGCGCCGTCGATGTAAGTGATGGCGCTCTTGCACGGAGCCGTGTTGCTGTACCCGGGGTCGTACGACAGCAGGCCGAAGTCGTTATCATCGGTCTTGATCTGTCGCAGGTCCATCGCCCGGATCGCGCCGTTCTCGATGGGAACTTCGTACGTCTTCCCGGTTCGGTTATCGGTGATGTTGAGCGAGTCCTTCGACATCGGATGGGCAGTCTATTCGCTTCGTTGACCGTCGGCTACCGCGCTGTCCTCGATCGCTTGCCTTCGTTCCTACCGGACCGATAACACGTCCAAAGCCGGTGCGTTCGCGCCGGCCAAGGAGAGGACGGGTGGTTTTTCGGTTTCGAGCGCCTGCGAGCGTGTTGTTGCGGCGGGCCCAGGTCATTCTGATGCTCGCCACCTTGGTGCCTACGGTCTTGATGTTGGCCGTGGGCATCGTGCTGCTGGCGGTCGGCAGCGGCTCGTTCAACGTCGTGGCCGGGGTGCTGACGCTGGCGTTTTGCACGACCTCGCTGACGGGCTACATCTTGGGCTCCATCTTCGTGAGCCGGGGGGCGTCGCTGGCTCGCGTTCAAAACGACTTCGTGTCCACGGTGTCGCACGAGCTTCGCACTCCGCTGACGTCCATCCGAATGTTCATTGAGACTCTTCAGTCGGATCGGATCCGGGACCCCGACGAGAAACGAAAGTGCATCGAGTTGCTGCGCCGGGAGGTCGGTCGACTGGAGGGGTTGGTCGACCGGGTCATCGAATTATCGCGAATCGAAACTGGCCGACGAGCCCTTGACTTCAAATCGATGAAGCTGGCGGAGGTGGCTGAAGAAGCGATACAAGCGTTCAACGCCAGCACATTGACCGACCCGACCCCGGTGCAGACCGAGCTCGACGAGTCGGTTTACGTCCAGGGCGACCGGTCGGCGTTGGGGCTCGCGGTGACGAACCTATTGTTAAACGCTTGGAAATACACCGAACCCGGGCAGCGCAGGATTTCGCTCAAGGTCAGCGGGACCGATCGGGAAGCGGAGCTGGTCGTTCGTGACAACGGTCTCGGCATCCCTCGGGACGAGCAGCGAATGATCTTCGAGCGATTCGAACGGGGCCAGGCGGCGGTCGACCAAAGGAAGAGCGGCAGCGGGCTAGGGCTCGCGATCGTCCGAGCGATCATGACCGCCCATCGGGGTCGAGCGGAAGTGAAGTCAAAGCTGGGGCAGGGGGCTGAGTTCAAGCTTCGGCTGCGACGGGAGCGCGTCGAGTGAGCGACCACGGGACGAGGATTTTCATCGTCGAAGACGACGAGGCGATTGCAACGGGTCTTGCCCTCAACACTCGATTGGAAGGCTATACGCCCGAGGTCATTCATGACGGCGATATGGCTCTGCAGCGCATTCTCGACGAGCCGCCCGACCTGATCATTTTGGACATCAGCTTGCCCCACCGAGACGGCTTGTCGATCTTAGGCGAGATCCGCGGACGAGGCATTGGGACGCCGGTGGTGGTGCTGTCGGCCCGAGAGGGCGAATACGACAAGGTCGCCGCGCTCCGTTTGGGCGCCGACGATTACGTGACCAAGCCGTTCGCGCTGGCCGAGCTCATGGCGCGGCTGCACGCGGTCTTGCGGCGGTCCAGCCCATCACCGAGCCCGACGGTCGTCGCCAATGAATCCCAGCCGTGTTTCCGGTTCGGCGAAATCGAAGTGAACCTGGCTACCCGAACCGTCGAAAAGGGGGCCCAGCCGGTTCGGCTGACCCATCTCGAGTTCGAACTTCTCAAGTTCTTCATCGATAACCCAGTGCGGGTCCTCAAGCGTGAGGAGCTGCTCAAGCAGGTGTGGGGGATCGAACACCGCGGCTCGAAGCGCACGGTCGATAACTTCATCGCGCAGCTTCGTTCCAAGCTGGAAGACGACCCCGAGCAGCCCCGGCATCTTCTCACCGTTCGCGGCACGGGCTACCGGTTCGACCCTGGGGCTTCGGCGTCATGACCGCACCGCGCTTCGGCTGCGGGCCGGAGCGGGGGGCTGCGAGGAGGAACGCCGGGTGTACGTCGGGCTGAGGTCGGCCTGCGCGCTGAGCTCCCAGGCTTCCAGCGTCTTTTCGAGCTCCTCGAAGAACGGGTTCAGCTTGAGGGCCTGCTTGGCGAACTGAATCGCGTCGTCCCACCGTTTGGCCTGTCGAGCCGCGAACGCCCGGCGCGTCAGCAGGGCGGCCTGGTCGACCCGTTCCTGAGACACGCGCATCCAGATCTGCCGCAGGACCGGCAGCGACGGACCGGTACCGGCGTGCGCAGCGGCCAGGCGTTCCTTGGCACGGATGTAGCCGTGGCGGAAGTCGTACTCGAGACGGGACTGCTCATTCGTGAGCAGCCGGCCGACCCGCTTGAGGACCCCTTGCGCCGCCTGAAGGCGAGCTTGCTGGGGCGGTGCCGCCGCCAGCGATGCCTGGGTGATGTCGTTCTGCAGCTCTTTGACGCGCTTTTCGATCGCCGAGGTGGCCGCCGTCGCCTCGAGTCCTACGGCTCGATAGAGCTCGTCGCTTTCGGCCGCCGAAAGAAACGTGCGGGTGCGCTGAAGCATGGTCTCGAGCTGGTCGCTGCTGATGGACCCCGAACTCACGAGTTCGGAGCACAGCTGCAGACGCAACCCATCGACGTACTCCTGGATGGCCCGCCTATTCTCCGCGTTGAGGTCCACGAACTGTAGGCCCACCCCTGTGGGCATGCTGTATTGGAGGGCGGAGGCTTCGTCGACGATGTGCACGACTTGACCATGCAGAGACAGGGTACCGTCAGGCGTTTCGAGCTGGACTTCCAGGCGGGTGCCGGCCGGCGGAGGCTCCGCCGTTTCGATGAACACGCCGCCCTTTGAGATATCGTGAACCCAGAGCTGGCGCAGCTCCTCTCGATGATGAAGGACCGCTTTCGCTAGTCGGTTGCCGACCAAGCGAGGATATCGGCGCTGGGCGCAAGCGGCGTAGTCTTCGGCCGGTTTCGGCGCCGCCGCTTCCGCCGGCATGTCTTCGGTCGGCTGGAGCAGCGACAGGTCTTGGCTGACGGTGGTCGCCGGAAGATCGTCCGTCCCACAGGGCGGCAAGGGCACGCTCACCTTGACCGCGGGCGCTTCATGGGTCTGCTCCGTGTCTGCCAGGTCGAGCTGCTCCGTCAGGTCTGGAACGAGCAGGGCTGTCTCACCCAGTAGGACGCTCATGCCGGGATTCAGCTCCACCGTGCTCGATAGTCGGTCACTCCCGATGAACGAGCCGTTTCGGCTCCCGAGGTCCTCGTAGAAGAGTCTGGTTCCATCCGCCCAGATTCGGGCGTGGCGCCGGGAGATTCTACGGTCCCAGGTGATCTCGACGTCCGCCCCGCGCCGCCCGAGCACGGCCTGGCCGCCGGGATCGAGCGGAAAGGAGAATTCCCCGACTGCGGGGTGGAGCATCCTAACTTTCATGCGCGGTGACGGGCTCAATCGGAGGACCCGCCGAGATGTGCAGGTCAGAATCGACAACCGGACGCGGCAGATCTTCCCGGTGGATGTCATTCGACGATGATCCGCGCATTTCTGGTAGGGATCACGCGGAGCGACATTCCGGTTAGGCGTCCTTGTTCCCCGATTTCGAAAGGCCGGCTCACGATCGCGCGTCTCCTCGTGCTGTGCCAAAGTGAACCGGGATGAGCTGGCCCTGGCCCGAAGACGGTCTGCCGGTGGTCGCGAGGGCCGCCGAGGCGGCGCACGACGCGCCGAACCTCGCGCTCCCGCGGCTCAGCCCTCGGCTGGCCATGGCGGCCTACCTCGCCCGCACCGAAGCGGGCCTGGCCGACATCGGGACGGACCACGCCCACCTTCCGGTGGCGATGGTTCGCGCGGGATGGGCGTCGCGGGCGGTCGCGGTCGACTGTGCGCAGGGGCCCCTGGTCGGTGCTCGTCGCTGGGTGGCCGAATCGGGTCTCGACGACCGGGTCGCGGTCCGGCTCGGAGTCGGGTTGGCGCCGCTCGACCCCGGAGACGCCGACACGGCGGTCGTCGCCGGCCTCGGGGGGCAATCGGTGATCACGATTCTCGCTTCGGACCGGCTGGACCACCTGAACATTCGCCGGGTTGTGGTCCAGCCCAACCGGGATGACGTCGCAGTCCGGGCTCATCTAGCGAAGATCGGATGGCGTTTGGATGCGGAGACGCTGGTCTTCGATGGCGGGCGAATATTTTACACCCTGGCGGCGGAGAGGGGCGGGATGGCGTGGTCCTCCCTCGATGTATGGCTGGGGCCATACCTGCGCCGGCGACACGATCGGTTGGCGCGAGCTTTCCGAACGATTCGCGGTCGTTACCTGAACCGACGACCGGCCCCGAGCCCGGTGGTCGCCGAGGTTCTTCGGCACATCGCCGAGCTTGACGGCGGATAGAGCGCCGGTCACCCCACGCCGTCGACCAACTTCTGGATTTCGACCAGGGCGTCCTTCGCTTGATTGGCGCGAGCCAGCTCTTCCTTGAGGCGCTGGACTTCGGCTTCGAGCGATTGGCGAATGTGGGCGAAGTCGTCGACCTCCCGAAGGGCGACGTCGAGATCCGCTTGGGTCGCATCGAGCGTCGTGCGGAGCGCTTCCGCCTGCCCCACGGACGCAGTCAGCGCTTCGGCCTGCTGCCGCAGCTTGAGCTCCATCTCCTCGAGGAGCGCGGCCTGCTGTTCGTTGATCTCGTGCAGCTCCGAGATGCGGGCGAAGGCCCCGTCGCGTTCTTCGGCGAGGGCTTCCGATTCGGCCAGGGCCGCATCGGCGACCTCCGCGCGTTCTTGCGCGAGGGCCTCCGCTCGTTGGCGGGCGTCTTCCGCCTGCTGGTGGGTGCGGTGGGCCTCGGCCTGGGCCTGTTCCGCGGCGCTGAGGGCGGCCAGGAGTCGGCGGCGCTCCGTCTCGCCGTCTTCGAGTCTGGTCCGAAGATGACTCACAGTCTCGCGGACGCGGGAGGCGGTCGCCGCTGGCGGCGCCGCCTTCCAGCGATCCGCGGACGCGTCCAGCCGTGCGCGAAGGCGCGCCAGGCGCTCCCGGGCTTCGGCGACGCCGTCGTCGGTGCGGGCGAGGCCGCCCTTAGGAGCGGCCTGGGTGCCGGCCCAGGTTCCACGAGGAGTTGCGGAGTCAGCGTGCCCGCCGGCTTCCGGGGTCACCCGGGTGCCGGCCCAGGTTCCACGAAGAGTTGCGGAGTCAGCGTGCCCGCCGGCTTCCGGGGTCGCCTGGGTGCCGGCCCAGGTTCCACGAGGAGTTGCGGAGTCAGCGTGCCCGCCGGCTTCCGGGGTCGCCTGGGTGCCGGCCCAGGTTCCACGAGGGGTTGCGGAGTCAGCGTGCGCGCCGGCTTCCGGGGTCACCCGGGTGCCGGCCCACGTTCCATTGGGGGTTGCAGCGTCGGTCTGCAGACCCGCTTCCGAGGTCGCCGGGGTGCCGGCCCCGGTGCCCGCCGGAGCCTCCACCTGCGGTTTCGGGCCTTCCTCGGCCTCGGGACGGGCTTCGGCTCCGGCCTTGATGTCACC
Source organism: uncultured Myxococcales bacterium (assembly GCA_964519665.1). Classification (GTDB taxonomy): domain Bacteria; phylum Myxococcota; class Kuafuiibacteriia; order Kuafuiibacteriales; family Kuafuiibacteriaceae; genus JANQQN01. The sequence continues at coordinate 30,954 of CAZFIV010000013.1, read as the reverse complement.
GCGGGGGCGATTCTCGGAACGGGCGACGGTTGGGGGCGACGGCGACGTGCCCGCTTCGGGCGATGGATCTGGCACGATGCCCGCGAACCCGACAGGCCCGGTAGACGCGGACTCCGCCGGATTTGGAGCTTCGGGCGACGGATCGGGCACGATGCCCGCGAACCCGACAGGCCCGGTAGACGCGGACTCCGCCGGATTTG
>CAZFIV010000013.1:0-30654 GCA_964519665.1 uncultured Myxococcales bacterium | reverse complement strand
GAGCTTCGGTCGGTCGAGCGGAACTCTGGTCGGGCGTCGGCTCCGGCGTCGGCTCCGGCGTCGGCTCGGACGGATGGCCATCGGGCGCCGGGGATGGGCTGGTGCTGGCGCTCTGCTTCCGTTTGCGTCCCCGTTTTCGCCCCGCGGGGGCCGCCGGGGGCGGGCTTGGCTCGACATCGGCCGCCTCGGGCCGCTCGACATCATCGTCGGCGGCGGTCGCCGGCAGGTCGGCGAGCATCGTCCCCAAGCGGGTGCGAGGTTTCCGCCGGGAGACATTCGCATCGAATGAGGACTTCATGACGCCTTCTCCTCGGTGATTCGGATCGTGCGTTGGCAGACGTCGATCACCGCCTGGACATCTTCGGCCCCTTTGCTCGTCGGGTCGAACAGGAAGATCGGTTGTCCGGAGCTGGACGCCTGCGCGAAGCGCGTGCTCTGGCGCACCAACGTGGGCAACAGATACTCGGCGTAGTGCTCTTCGAGGGCGGCCTTGGCCTCGCGGGCGATATTCGTGGTGGGGTTGAACTGGTTGATGACCACCCAGATCCGGTCCATCCGGTGCTGGAGATCTTCCTCGATCTCGTCGAGCGTCTCGAACAACAGGCGCAAGCCGTGGAACGACAGGAAGTCGGGCAGCACCGGCACAATCAGGTCATCGGCGGCCATGATCGCGTTCAGGTTGAGCAGCCCGAAGGCGGGCGGCGCGTCCATGATGACGTACTCGTACTGGTCGGCCACCGCCGCGAGCGCGCGCCGCAACCGATACTCCCGGCTCGCCAAGGGCATCAGGTTGAGGTCGATCGTCGCCATTCGGAGGTTCGAAGGCACCAGATGAAGCTCCGCGAGCCCCGTCTCGACCCGGACCTGCTCGAGCGGCATCTTCTTGATCAGAACATCATAGAGCGTATGCGGACAGGACTCGCCCTCGACGCCGACGCACTTCGACGCGTGACCCTGCGAGTCGAGGTCGATCAGCAAGACCTGATGGCCCATCTCGGCCAACCGAAACGCGTAGCTGACGGACAGGCTGGTCTTGCCGGTGCCGCCCTTGAAATTCAAGAAGAGCTGTCGCCGAAGCGGCTGCTCGTCGGGGAACCGGTCGAGCGCTTCTCGGTACGCGGAGAGCTCGGACACACTGTACGTCTCGCGCGGACCTCCGCGGGCGGCGAGCGGTTCGCGGCTCTCCAGCTCCCGAAGAACGGCGTCATCGAGGTCTAGGACCTCGAGAAAACGCTTGCGGGTGTACTCACCTTGCATTCTGGGACGTCTCCAGGGCGCCGCGCGCGCGTCGCTGGGCCCGGATGGCGCTCAGAGCGGCTCGGCGTTGATTCGGGTCGGCGACCACGACGGTCGCGAGTTGGCGGCGGAGTTCGAGTGGCAGCGCCCGGATCGCGGCGGCCCGAACCCCCGCGTCGGGATCGTCGGCCGCAGCCAGCAGGGCGCTCACTTCGGCGCCGCGGGCCTGCCGAGCCAGAGCCGCACACGCCGTTCGACGGACCCCCGGGTCGGCGTCCTTGAGCGCTTGGGTAAGCGTCGTCCGGGCGCTCTGCGCATCGAGGTTCGACAACCGAATGAGGGCTCGGCGGCGAACGAAGGGGTCGATGTCTTGGCACGCGCGGTCGAGGACCGGGCCAAGCTCGACCGCGTCGACCGCCGCCGCCCGCACCGCGGCGTCCGAATGTTCGAGGAACCGGCTCAAGTCCACGCTGGAATCGATGCCGCCGTTTCGGGCGAGGCGGGTCAGCAGGAACACCAACTCATCGGGCGCCGAGGCGGTGGCCAAGGCGGTTAACACCGCCTGCCTTCCGATGGGCGAGTTTAGCCGCAGCAGAGCTTCGGCCGCCTGCCGACGGGCCTCCGGGTCCGGCGACCACAAGCGCTCGGCGGCCGCTGAGCCGGGGCAATACCGCGCTGACCGGACCGGGGTGGAGACCGCCGCGATGGCGACCGCCGAGGTGGCGACGACGGGGGCGGTCGACGGCGGGGCTGCTGAGCGCGGGTCGGACCCCGCGTCGACGGTCGACCCCGCGGCCTCGTCGGTTTCCGCCGGCTCGCGGTCGGGCGCTCGCTGCGCCCGCAGCCGCTGATTGGCATGAGTGAGCCGAAGCACTTCCGCCCGCAGCTCGGCGATCAACTCGGCCAGATCGAGGTCGGGTTGCTCGGTCGCGGTTTGTCGCTGCCACTCGTAAAGGCGCGCGTGAAAGCGGACCTGCGCGTGTTCGAGGACCTCCAAGCGAGCGCGCGCCTCTCGTAGCTCGGCCTCTTTTTGCGTGGCCCGCTGCTCGGCGGCGCGCCAGGCTCGAGCTACCGCGACCGTCTCGGGCTCGGCGGAGCGGGCGGAGTCAGCCCGGTGCTGTTCGGCATCGGCCAGGCGAGCGGTGAGAGCGGCGTTGGCGCGGTGGGCGTCGGCCAACGCCATCTCGGCTTCGTGGACGCGAGCGGACAGGTCGACCACCCGCTGCTGCGCCGACGCGAGGCCGTTGCGTTCGGCCTCGAGACGCAACCAGAGGTCTTTCTCGCGCAGGGTGACCTGCTCGAGTTTCCATTCGAGCAAAGAAGCCCGCTCGAGCGCTGACGAAAGGGCGCCGGCAAGATCGTCGCTGGCCACGCAAGCCGAAGCATCGGGCGTACTGGGCAAAACGGGCGCATCGACGGGTTTCATCGTTACCTTCGTGACCATCATCGACCATCACGGCCGAGGTCTACTGCAAGGTACACTACGCGGGCGCGTTCGTCGATCCCCATGCGCGCTAGCCGCAATCCGGCTGGCGCAGTTCCATTGGAGCGAGTCGAAGAGGGTCAGGCAGACGTCGAAGGGGGGTCGTCGTTTTTCACGACGAGGGTCGCATCGACCGCGACCACGATCGTGCCGCGGGGAAACTGACGGACCTGGCCGCTGCTGAGGTGAACGGTGTCGATCAGGTCGGTGGCTGCGACTCCCGGTAGCGCTCCAAGTCGCATGTAGAGGTCGCGCTCGAGCTCGAACACGTCACCGACGCCGACGTTTTCGACCGCGCCGGCATGGCCGGCGGGAGGTCGCTGGTCGTCGAGATTGAGGCCCTCGGCGGCCTTACGAAGCTGGGGGCCGACCTTGGTCTCGATGGCCTCGATCGCCTTCGCGACCCGGTCCCCGAAGGCTTCGAGACCTTGGGCCAGGTGCTGGCCGAGCTTTTCGGCTTGTTCCATCCAGTCGTCAGTGCGCTTGGTCTTCATCGAGGACGAGTGTAGTCACGCTGTGGGGCTGGGAAAAGTCGCTCATCGGTCAAGCCAGGCGCGATATGCGTCGATCGTGCTCGGCCGGCCGAGAAAGTCTCCCACCAGCGCGGCGGCGTCTTTCGAGCCCCCCGGCATAAGGATGGCCTGACGGTAGTCGCGGGCGGTTTTGGGGCTCAGGAGGCCCTCCGCGTCGAATCGGGTGAAGATGTCTTTCGCCAGGACCAGGCTCCACTGGTAGGTATAGTAGGCGGAAGTATACCCGCTCAGGTGCCCGAAACTCGCGTAGCCGTGGGTGCCGGGCGGATAGGGGAACGGGCTGTACTTTTTCATCGTCTCGCGCTCGAAGGCCGAAAGGTCGAGGGAGCTCGGGTCGGCGGTGTACAGGTAGAACGACAGCGCGGTGTAGTAGAGCTGGCGCTGCACGTGGATGCCCTTTCCAAACTCCGACGATCTGCGCATTCGCTCCACCATCGAGGCCGGAATCGGTTCGTTCGTCTCGATGTGGTGAGCGAAACGAGCGAGGACGGTCGGGTCCCACGCCCACTCTTCGAGCAGCTGTGAAGGCGCCTCGACGAAATCCCATTCGGTGGAAATGCCGCCCAAGGTGACCCAAGGGCTTCCGTTGGCCAACAGATGGTGCACCAGGTGCCCGAACTCGTGGAAATAGGTGACGACCTGCTGGTGCTCCATCAGGGCCGGCGAGGTCTTGCCCGGGTCTGGGAAGTTGCAGACTAGGGACGCGATGGCGAGCTGTCCGTCTCGACCGGCGGTCCTTCGGACCCCTGTCTGTATGGGGAACATCGCGGCGTGGCCGTACTTGCCGGGGCGCGGGTGCATGTCGAGATAGAAGCGGCCGATCAGCTCGTCTCCGCTGTAGAGCCGGTATGCTTTGACCGAGGGATGCCAGACCGGAGCTTCGGGGTCGGTCTCGAACCGCACGTCGAACAGTTCGCCGTACAGGCTCAGGAGGCCCGCGGTGACCCGCTCGAACTCGAAGTAGGGGCGGACCGACTGCGCGTCAAAGTCGTATTCTTCCGCGCGGACCCGGTCGACGTAGTAGAAGCGGTCCCAAACCTGAACGTGCTTCGCGCCCGGGTCGTCCTTGCGCTTGCGTGCGAGCAACACCTGGAGATCGCGTTCGTTTCGAGGTCCTGCGATCGACTCCAGCTCACCGATGAAGTCGGCGATGCGAGCCGACGTCTTGGCCATTTTGTCGGCCGCGTCGTAGTCGGCCCAGGTGGGATATCCGAGCGTATGAGCGTACTCACGGCGGAGCTGAAGCAGCTCCGCCAGGTATTGATCATTGGCCGGGTACCCGCGATTCAGATACTGAAGATAGAGGTCTCGGCGGACCGATTCGCGCTTTGCGTAGCGCTGCACGGGGAAAAAGTCGGGGTAGCTGGTGGTGATGGTCACACGTCCATCCGTGTCGGGCGGATGGCTGGCGATGAAATCAGCCGGCAGGCCGTCGAGCGCGGCGGGCTGCACGCGAATCGAGCGCACATCCTCTCGAATGGCCCTCGAGAATTCCTGGCCGACCCGAATGATGTCGTCGGAGAGCTTCTTCAGCTTGGCTCGGGTGGCCTCGTCGCGGTCGACCCCCGCGCGCTTGAAATCACGCAAGGTCTTGTCGAGGCTCCGTTCTGCCCATCGGTCGATCTTCGAGCGCTCCGTGGCGGCGAGCGCTTCGTAGACGGCCCGGTCGAGCCGTATTTCGGCCCCGAGCGCCTCGAGGTCCCGCTCACACTGTTCGGCGGCGTCTTGGACGCCGACGTCCGGGTGGACCGACCCGAGGAGACCCGCCGCGCCACGGACCCGGTCGATCTCTCGACGCATCAGGTCATCGGTCATCAAAGCACGGCTCGGGTCCACCGAGGTCACGGCTTTGCGGAGGGCCTCGATCCGTTCGATGCGGGCCTTGCAGGTCTCGCGGACCGCGCGGGGTGATCGCCAGTCGAGTGCGATGCTTGTCTCCGCGGGACGAACACTCCTGCTCGAGGACACCGTCGAGTCCGCGTTCGCCTTCGAACCGGCGGTTCCGGTCGCGTTCGCACGCTCTTCCCGGCCGGAAGGCCGACTAGCGGTGCAGGCGCCTGCGATAAGGGCCATCCCGACGAGCCCCCAGAACAGGTGAGAATGTTTCATCAGCGCTCAGTACCCTACAACCCCGTGCCCGCACAAACCTGTCGCTGCGATGACCAGTAAAGCGTGCTAGAGGGCCGGCACGATGAACGAGCTACGGGGCGTACCTCAGGCGTACCGAGGGCAGGTCCAGCCAATGGACGAGCTGGGTGTATATCGGCTGATGGCTAAGGCTCGAGCCCTCGAAGAACGGCTGATCAAGATGTCCAAGTCGGCGGACGGGTTTTTCTGGATTGGTGGCCCCGGCGAGGAGGCGTTCAACGTTCCTTTGGGCCTGCTCGTCAAGAAAGGCCAGGGACCCGCCTACGATTACCTACACCTGCACTATCGGAGCTCGGCCATCGTTTTAGGTATGGGCGGTGAGATGATCGACTTTGTTCGCCAAATGGCCAGCCGGGCGACCGACCCCTTCACGGGAGGCCGAAACTTCGTCAATCACGTTTGTCGGCGCGAGTGGAACATCGTGCCCAGCACATCGACGATCGAGACCCAGTACTCCGTCGCTCCCGGCACCGCCCTCGCTCAGCTTCGCCACGGTGGGGAAGGGCTCACGATCGTCAACGGCGGCGACGCGGGCACGGCCGAGGGCGACTTCGCGACCTGCCTCAACTGGTCGAGCCGGCCGGGGCGGGAGCTCCCCATGCTCATCATCATCATCAACAACAAGTGGGGCATCTCGACCTCGCACGAAGAGGTTCAGGGGTGCGAGTTCATCGCTCGTCGCGGTGAGCCGTTCGGCATTCGATGGGACGTGATCGACGGCAATGACCCGCATGGCAGCTGGAGCGCGCTATCGGAGGTCATGGCTTACATCCGAAAGGAGCGGAAGCCCTTCGTGCTGGAGGCGATCACTTCTCGGCTGCATGGTCACTCGTCGTCATCGGGCGGGGCTCGGATCGACAACGAACCCGACTGCCTCTTGGACTTCGAGGCCAAGTTGATCGAGCGAGGATGGCTGACGACCGACCAAGCCCACGAGATCAAGGCGGCTTACGCACGAGAGGCACTCGAGGCACGCAACCAGGCCGTCGAAGAGCCCGAGCCGTCTCCCGACTCGATCTACGACCACACGTACGCCTGAGAGGAAACCATGGCCAATATCGCGCAAGCCATTCGGATGGCTCTTCACGTCGGCGAGACCAAGCTCGGCGTGACCGACATTTTTGGCGAGGACGTGGGCCCACCGTTGGGGGGCGTGTTCACGTGTACCCAGGGTCTAACCACGGCCTGGAACTCTCCATTGGATGAGCGAGGCATCATCGGAACGGCCATGGGTCTCGCGATGGCGGGCTCCCGATGCGTCGCCGAGATCCAGTTCTGCGACTATGTCTTCAACACCATCGACCTCCTGAAGTTGGCCGGGAACTCGCTGTGGTCGAGCAACGGGCAGTACCCGGTGCCGATCGTGGTGATGACCCCGGTGGGCTCCGGTATCCACGGATCGCTGTATCACTCGCACTCTTTCGACGCGATGATGACCCACATCCACGGGTGGAAGGTCGTGTTGCCGTCGACACCTCTCGACGCGTACGGGCTGTTGATATCCGCGATCAAAGACCCCAATCCGGTCATGTTCCTCTATCCCAAGGCACTGATTCGACCGCAGGGCCGGGAGAAGATTCCAGGAGAACCGGCCGACCATCGGGAGCTCTCGAAGCTGATCGACGCGCCGGTAGGGGCGGCCCGGACCGAGTGGACGCCGCGCTGGCCCGAACTCCCCGATTTCGAGATCCCGCTCGGCGTCGCGAAGACCTTGCGGCCGGGGCGCGACCTTACGGTGGTCAGCTACGGTCGAACCGCGCCGTTGTGCAAGTCGGCCGCCGAAAAGCTCGCCGAGGAAGGCATCGACTGCGAAGTGATCGATCTGCGGTCATTGATTCCGTTCGATCGGGCGGCGATCGTGGAGTCCGTCAAGAAGACGGGGCGGTTTCTTCAGGTCAACGAAGACACGGAAATCACCAACTTCGGCGAGCACCTGATCCGCGTTGTCAACGAAGACTGCTTTTACTATCTGGAGGCCCCGCCTCAGCTTCTCGCGGGCGCGGCGACCCCCGGCATCGGATTGGCGTGGAGCCTCGAGCGGCATCAGGTGCCGCAGGAAGAGAACATCATCGAGGCGATGCGGCGCCTAGCCTCGATACAAGCCTAGGCCGCGCCCCGAGCAAACGATTGACCTGCGTAGTCGTCTGCGGGAAGGGCGGACGATGCTTACCAGTCAACGAGGGAACGGATGACCGGGCAACTGTATGACGTGTGCGGAATCGGCAACGCGATTGTCGACGTGATCGCGCAGTCGGACGACGCCTTTTTGGAAGAGCAGGGCCTCCGGAAGGGAGCGATGACTCTGCTCGACCTGGATGCCGCAACTCACCTCTATTCGCTCATGCCCCCTGGTACCGAGAGCTCGGGCGGGTCGGCGGGCAACACGATGGCCGGCATCGCGTCGCTGGGCGGTCGCGGCGTGTACATCGGCAAGGTCGCCGACGACGAGCTGGGAGAGGTGTTCATCCACGACATTCGTGCGATCGGCGTCGAGTACCACACCAATCCGGCCGCCCGGAGTAAGCCGACCGCGCGGTGTCTGATCTTGGTTACGCCTGATGCCCAGCGTACGATGAATACCTATCTGGGCGCTTGCGTCGACCTCGGCCCCGAGGACATCGAAGAAGACCTCATCCGCAATAGCAAGGTCACCTACCTTGAGGGGTACCTTTGGGACCCTCCGCGCGCGAAGGAGGCCTTCGTCAAGGCCTGCGACCTCGCCCATGAGGCCGACCGCAAAGTCGCCCTCAGTCTATCGGACGCCTTTTGCGTGGAACGGCACCGCGATTCTTTCCTCGACCTCGTCGACGGTCATGTCGACATCCTCTTCGCCAACGAATCCGAGATCCTCTCATTGTACCAAACCGACGACTTCGAACAGGCGTCGGAGCGTGTTCGAAGCCAGGTCGAAGTGGCCGCGCTGACCCGCGGAGCGGCCGGCTCGGTCGTCTTCGCGCCCGAAGGGCGCTTCGAGGTCCCAGCTGAACCCGTGGAGCGAGTCATCGACACTACGGGCGCCGGCGACCTGTACGCGGCCGGCTTCCTGTACGGATACACGCAAGGCCGTTCGCCGGCCGAATCGGGGCGATTGGGGTCGATCGCGGCCGGTGAGGTCATCGGCCACTACGGGGCGCGCCCCGAGGTTCCGCTCGCGAAGCTCGCAAAGCAGAAGCTCGACTGATTCCGCCGTGAATCCCCTGCAAGTATGGGGAACGAGCGGTTGGCAAGGCCAGCGTGCCGTGTTCCTCGTTTCTAGTGCGGACAGAACTCGTTGACCGACTGATCGCCAAACGTCCCACCTACTGTTACGAAAACATCAAGCCTCGGCAGGCCGAGCGAGTGCTCCACGGCTGCCTGGGGCTGCTATTTCCCCACTTCGTGGAAACGCCATTCGCTCGTGCCGAGCTGCTGGCGGTGGCGGCGCGGGTCGAAGCCGACCTGACCGAGCTGTTGGCTGCGGTCGGCATCGAAGATGCGAGAGCCCGCGGCGTTATCGACTCCTTCTTCTCTCGGCTTCCTGACGTGGGTGACTGCCTGACCGACGATGCCCAGTTCATCGCCGACGGTGACCCGGCGGCCGAGTCGGCCGACGAGGTCATTCTGGCCTACCCTGGCTTCCTCGCGATCTGCGCCCATCGGGTCGCTCATCAACTCTACCGCCATGGAGTGCCGGTGGTGCCCCGCTTGATAGCGGAGTACGCCCACGAGCGTTCGGGCTGCGACATCCACCCCGGCGCCCATTTGGGATGCCCGTTCTTCGTCGACCACGCGACCGGTATCGTGATCGGTGAGACGGCCATGATCGGTGAGCGGGTCAAGGTCTATCAGGGCGTGACCCTCGGAGCGCTCAGCGTCAAAAAGGAGCTCGCTCACAAGCAACGGCACCCGACGATCGAGGACGACGTCATCATTTACGCGAACGCCACGGTGCTCGGCGGTGATACCCGGGTCGGTCGAGGAACGGTCATCGGCGGCAACGCGTTCGTGACGTCGTCGGTGCCGCCGAACTCCGTGGTCTACAACAAGAGCGAAGTTCGGGTACGTCACTCGGAAGAGGTCGGTGACGGCCTAGAGTTTCACATTTAGAGGTCGCACGTGCGCGTCAATTCGGTTTTAGAGATGGTGGGGCGAACGCCTCATGTTCGGATGCACCGGCTGTTCGCCGACAGCGAGGTCTGGCTTAAACTCGAGTCCGCAAATCCCGGCGGCAGCATCAAGGATCGTATCGCGGTCGCCATGGTCGAGGCCGCCGAGGTCGCTGGGGCGCTCATTCCGGGCGGCGTCATCATCGAGCCGACGTCCGGCAACACCGGCATCGGACTGGCGATGGTTTCGGCCGTCAAGGGGTACGATTTGCTCTTGGTCATGCCCGAGTCCATGAGCGTGGAACGACGCCGGCTCCTGGCCGCCTACGGGGCTCGATTTGAACTGACACCGCGTCACCAAGGCATGGTGGGCGCGATCGCCAGGGCAGAGGAGCTTGCCCGTGAGAATCCCAAGGCGTGGATGCCCCGGCAATTCGACAATCCTGCCAACCCCGGCGTTCATGAGCGAACCAGCGCCGCGGAAGTCCTTGAAGACTTTCCAGAGGGGCTCGATGCGTTGATCACCGGCGTTGGTACCGGCGGGCACATTACGGGGCTGGCTCGCGTGCTCAAGAAGAGGTGGCCCGAGCTTCAGGTGGTCGCCGTGGAGCCGCAGCGTTCGGCCGTTTTGAGCGGCGGAGAGGCGGGCAGTCATCGTCTGATGGGCATCGGGCCGGGCTTCGTGCCGCGCACCTTAGACCGGGCGCTGGTCGACGCCGTAGCGACCGTCAGCGAAAGCGACGCATTCGAGATGACGCGCCGAGCTGCGAGAGAGGAAGGGCTGCTGGTCGGGCCGTCGACCGGGGCATCGCTGGCGGCCGTCGAGCAGTGGCTGCCCCGCCTACCTCCGAATTCACGAGTTTTGACTTACGGCTACGATACCGGCGAACGTTATCTCTCCGTGGAAGGCTTGTATTGAGAATGGACTATCGAGACGGCGTCGTCGACGCGATTGGGAACACACCCCTCATTCGGCTCCGAAAGGTCTCGGAAGAGACGGGCTGCAATATCCTCGGTAAGGCCGAGTTCATGAATCCTGGTCAATCCGTAAAGGACCGGGCGGCCCTCTTCATCGTCAAGGATGCGGTCGCCCGGGGCGCGCTCCAACCGGGGGGGACGATCGTCGAGGGCACGGCGGGCAATACGGGCATCGGGTTGGCCATGGTCGGAAGCGCGATGGGTTTTAAGACCATCATCGTCATGCCGGAGAGCCAGAGCGAAGAGAAGAAGGCCGCGGTTCGGATCGCGGGGGCCGAACTGATCCAAGTCAAAGCCGTGCCCTACCGCGACGAGAACAACTACATCAAGTATTCGGGCCGATTGGCGCAGGAACTCAATGAGAAGCTCGACAACGGGGCGATCTGGGCCAACCAATTCGACAACGTCGCCAATCGGCAAGCCCACATCGAAACGACGGGGCCGGAGATTTGGCGGCAGACGGAGGGGCAGGTCGATGCGTTCATCTGCGCGGTCGGCTCCGGAGGAACGCTCGCGGGGGTGGCGCACTATCTCAAGTCGAGGAGCCCGGACATCAAGATCGGCCTCGCCGACCCCATGGGGGCCGCCCTCTACCACTACTACAAGCACGGCGAACTCAAGTCCGAAGGCAGCTCGATCACCGAGGGCATCGGCCAGGGCCGAATCACGGCCAACTTGGAGGGGCTCGAGGTCGATGAGGCGTTCCAAATCTCGGACGCCGACATGCTGCATATGCTCTACGAACTGGTCTTGACCGAAGGGCTGGTGCTCGGAGGGTCAGCGGCGCTCAACGTCGTCGGCGCGGTTCGATTGGCTCGCCAGATGGGCCCCGGGCACACGATCGTGACGGTGCTCTGCGACCTCGGCCAGCGGTACCAGAGCAAGATCTTCAATCCCGAGTTTTTAAAGGCCAAAGAGCTTCCGACGCCCCCCTGGTTCGAAGCGTGAGCCCACGAAGCCGCCCGCATTCGGAACGGCTGACCGCAACCTGCGAGCTGTCGACCCAGCCCTTTGCGCCGAGGGTTGTGATACCTCGGAGCGCTCTGGGGCGCAGTACGCGAGCGGAGCTAGTGATCCGCTTCTCGTGACTTCTTGCGGCGCTTGTTGGCCGCGAAGGCCAGGCCTTGGGCGTTGAGGTCGAGGTCGAGCTCCAGCAGCTTCCAGGTTTCTTTGTACTCGCCGAGGTCGCCCTGCTGATTGATCAGCGCCGTGTAGTAGTCGCGAAGGCGCCCTTCACAGTAGGCGGTCAACTTGTCATCCGGCAGGTCGGTCTGTTCGGCGTCCACCATCACCGATTCGTGAAAATGCAGGTGACGAATCATTAGGGCGCCTCGTTCCTCGACCTCGGTCACTTCGCCGAAGTGGGTAGGAAGGACGCGATCAGGTCTCTCGGCGACGATGCGGTCGATCGACTCGCGCGCGAGCGGGCCGTCGAAGTCGGTCGGACTGGTCGAAGGGAGCGCGAAAATGCCCCGCGTCCCGAAATACGGGTAGTGCAGCCCGAAGGCGTCGCCCGTGAAGACGCTGTTCGTCGTGTCATCGACGATGCAAAAGTGGTGATTGGCGTGGCCGCGGGTGTGGAGAAAACGAAGCCGCCGTGAGCCGAGGTGCGTGACTGAGTTGTCGTCCATGACTTGGACGCGGTCTTCGGGCACGGGCTCGATGGTCCCATACAGCTCGGTGAAGCGGGCCTCGCCGTAGACCGCGCTCGCGCTCGCGACCAGCTTGGCGGGGTCGATCACGTGCTTTGCGGCGCGGGGATGCGCCAGCACCTTGGCGTTGGGACACGCCTTCATGAGCGCTGAGGTCCCGCCCGCGTGATCGAGGTGCACGTGTGTGATGATGACGTATTCGACCTGCTCTGGTGTCAGACCCCGGTCTTCGAGGGCGGCCAGGAGCTTGGGGACGGCTTGGTAGGTGCAATTGTCTACGAATGCCGCCCGATCGCCGTCGACGATCATGTAGGCCGCCGCGAACTGCTTCTGGCCGAGGTACTCACAGTCGATGGTGATGATATCGTCCACTCAGGGAGAGTGGCCCCAAGCGGGCCCTGACAGCAAGTTTAGCACGCCCTTTCGATCAGCTTGCGGAAGCGCTGGTATGCGACTTGCGCCGTTTCGAGCTGGGCGGGCGACGGTTGCCCTTCGACCGGTACGACCAGCAACCGCTGCACTCGGTCGGCGAGTGAAGTCGCAACGCCGCGCAGGAATCGAGCTGCGAACGCCGGGTCGGCCGTGAATTGTTCTTCCAGGATGTGGTTTGCGACTTCGAGGACCCGAGTGCGGCCGAACGAAAGGACGCTCACCGACGCGGGTCGAGCCTGCAGCATGGACATGGCCGCGACGATTTCGCCGGCGTGAAGACGAGCGACCTCTCGTTGGTCGAGCCAGACCGCAACCTGTCCGTCCAAGACGACGAACACCGCATTCGGTTGGGATCCTGCACCAACGAGCGTCTGCCCGTCGCGCAGCAGCGTCAGTTCGCCGTGGGTGGCAAGCCAATCAACATCGACATCGTCGAGGTGCCCGAAGAGGTGCACGCAACCTTCCACGATTGAAGGCCGGTAGCACCTCGCAGGCCCCGATTCAACGGCGGACGCCTGGCTACTGGCCTTCCGTCTGGACGATCGGCGAGATCTTCTCCATCGCCTCGGGGGTGGTGGCTTCGCCGCTGGACTTCAGGCGGCGCATAGGAATGACCGTCACGCCGCGGCTCAGAGCAGAGCCGCGCTTGGCAACGCGCGAGTCGGTCATCACGTTCGGCTCATTGGGGTCGATGTCCTTGGTGTAGGTGGAGCCGGGCGTCACGTGCGTGCACGCAAAGAGGGCCATCGAGCCAACGACTGTGATCATTGCTAAAGTCTTCCGCATTTTCATCTCCTAGCGTTTGGGGCGGCCGCCGGAACGGTTCACCTAGCTGTCGAATTCAAAGTGACGACAACAACAAGATAGCAACATCAGCTGCATAATTCATGTTCCGATCGGTGCTCTTAAAATTCGCGATTCCAGCGACTGACCGTTGCGACAATTCAAACGGTGCCCCACGCGATCGTGACCACGGAACACGCTGTTCGGTTTCGCTTTGATGCCCCAGAGGACCTTTCATGGGTCATAGCGGTACGGTTGGGCCCCTTTGCGTACGCCCCATACCGGAGCCGACGGCCGGGTTCTAGAATACGCTTTGGCGCACATTTCAGCGAAAACCCGACTCCGTCGCCCTATACTGACCGTGTTGACTACTGGGAAGAATTCGGTAACACACATGACCTGGCCGTGACACCCGCATGGCAGCGTCCGGCAGCGTTGAATACGATGAGATCCTTTCCTAGACGAATTCCTAGTTGTCTCGGTGTGGCTGTCGCCAGTGTGGTCATTTCCGCGCTTCCCGTCCGCATCACCCAGGCCAGTGACCTTGATGAGGCTATACGCCTAGTTCTTCGGATGAACGAGGCGGCGGCGCAATCGCAGAAACGTGTCGAGAAACTCGACGATGCGACCTCTGAAATGCTCGGCCGATACCGCTCGATTCAAGAGCAGATCGCTTCGATCAAAGAATACAACGAGCAGGTTCAAAAGCTCGTAAACGCCCAAGAGGAGCAGAAAGCGAAGCTCCAAAGCCAGATCGATAGTGCAACCTTCGTGAGCCGCGGGGTCACTCCGCTGATGCTCGAGATGATCGAAAAGCTCGACGAGTTCATCAAGCTCGACGTTCCTTTCCTCATCGAGGAGCGCGAAGGTCGCGTTGCTCGACTGCGTGTGCTCATGGACCGCCCCAATGTCAGCGAGGCTGAGAAGTTCCGCCTGATCATGGAAGCCTACCAGGTGGAAAACGACTACGGACGCACCATCGAGTCCTATCAAGGGCGTCTCTCGGCGACGGATGGAACACCCGGGCGCGACGTAGACTTCCTGCGAATTGGCCGAATTGCCCTGATTTATCGGACCCGAGGCGGCGACGAAATCGGCGCGTGGGACAACCGTACCCGGCAGTGGGCGCCGCTTCCTGCCGAGTACGCGAGCTCCGTCCGACAAGGCTTCAAGATTGCTCGCAAGCAGTCTGCGCCTGACCTGTTCCGGATCCCGGTCCTTCCGGCGACCGAATCCACCCGCTCCGAGGTGACCCCGTGATGTCCGCAATTCGCGTCTCGATGATCGTTCTGCTGACCGCCAGCGTGGCTCCGCTGGTCGCGCAGGCTCAAGACAAGCCCGTATCGCTGGATGCGCTCGTCAAGCAGGTCAAACAGGGCTATACGGCCGAGCGAGCCGAGCTGAAAAAGCGGGAAGCCGAGTTCAAGGCGGCGCGCGACAAGCAGGCCGCTCTGTTAGCGAAGGCCCAGCGCGAGCTCAAAGAAGCCGAGCAGCGCAGTGTCAATCTGGAGGAGGCCTTCCAGGATAACGAACGGAGACTGACCGAGCTCGAAGTCACCCTTCGCGAGCGGCTCGGTACGATGGGCGAGCTCTTCGGTGTCGTCCGCCAGGTCGCGGGCGACACCGCCGCCCAACTCGACTCTTCGCTGGTGAGCTCGGAGTACCCGGGGCGCAAGAAGGTCGTCGAGCCCCTCGCCGACAGCGAATCGCTCCCCCAGATCGCCGAGCTTCGCGCGCTGTGGGTGACGATGCTCGAAGAGATGGTGGAGACGGGCAAGGTTTCGAAGTACCAGGCCGTCGTCAGCAACCCCGCCGGCGAACGTTCAGAGCAGAGTGTCATCCGCGTCGGGGCGTTCAACGTTATGTCTGGCGGTCGGTATCTGCAGTACGATACCGAAGAAGGAGTGCTGAAGGCGCTCAACCGGCAGCCTCCGGCTCGATATCTGAGCACCGTCGCGGCCTTGGAAAACGCTCAGGGTGACGGGTTCGTCCGATTTGCCCTCGATCCGTCGCGCGGCCAAATCCTGAGCCTCTTGATCGAGGCGCCCACGTTCTGGGAGCGTCTCGAGCTCGGTGGCCTCATTGGCTACATCGTGATCGGGTTGGGCATTTTCGCCGCTCTGGTGGGTCTGTTCCGCCTGCTGATGCTCGCGCTCGCCAACGTCAAGATCTCGAGCCAGCTCCGCAGCGACCAGCCGCGCGGCGACAATGCGGTGGGCCGCATGCTGCAGGTGTACCAAGAGAACCGACAGCTTCCGCCCGACGATCTCGAGCGCAAGCTCGACGAGGTGATTCTTCGCGAATCGGCTTCCTTCGAGAGCTTCCTGTGGATCGTGAAGGTCGTCGCCGTCGCCGCCCCCCTGATGGGTCTGCTCGGTACGGTGACCGGTATGATTCGAACCTTCCAAGCCATTACGCTCTTCGGCACCGGCGACCCCAAACTGATGGCCGGCGGTATCTCGGAAGCGCTGGTGACGACGATGCTCGGACTCTGCGTCGCCATTCCTCTGGTCTTGTTCCACGCAGTGCTGAGCAACCTGAGCAAGCGACTCGTCGATATCGTCGAAGAGCAAGCGGCCGGCGTGATCGCTCGGCGGGCGGAATCCGAGCGTTCGGATGGCTGAGCTCGAGAGTCTATACGAGGAGACCTTGGCCTTCATGGAGCTGGGCGGCCCCGTCGCCTGGCCGTTGGCCTTGGTCGCCTTGGCGATGTGGTATCTGATCATCGATCGGTTGTGGTTCGCTTGGTTCGAGTACCCGAAGCTCAAGCAGCGGGCGCTCGAGGCTTGGCAGCAGCGCGGCGATCACGGTTCGTGGTACGCCAAGCAGATACGCCGAGAGATGATCTCGAAACTGGTCGTGAGCTATCGGGGAGCGCTGGTAGTGCTTCAGAATCTCATCCAGGTGTGTCCGCTCATGGGGCTCCTCGGTACGGTGATGGGCATGCTCGAGGTCTTCGACACCGTCGCGATCTCCGGCAATGGCAACGTTCGAGCGCTTGCTTCCGGCGTCTCCCAGGCCACCGTCTCGACGATGATCGGAATGGTCATCGCCATCTCGGGCCTATATTTCGGTGAGAGCCTTCGCCGCAGCTCCCAAGCCGAGCGCCGGAAGCTCGAAGACTTGATGGTCACGATCTGAGGTTAAGATATGCGTAGTCGACGATCACGAGGGGAAGACGAAAACGCCATCGATATCACGCCGATGATCGACATCGTCTTCATCATGCTCATCTTTTTCATCGTTACCGCTTCGTTCGTCAAAGAATCAGGTGTCGACGTCAATCGTCCGGATGCGGTCACCGCCGAGAAGAAGGAGCGCGTCTCCATCCTGGTGGCCATCGACGAAAACGACCAGGTTTGGGTGGATAAACGCCCCGTCGATATTCGCGCGGTTCGCGCCAACATCGAACGTCTTCGAGCTGAGAATCCCGAAGGCGGCGTTGTCATTCAGGCTGATAAGCTTTCGAAGAACGGTACCCTGGTCAAGGTCATGGATGCCGCGAAGTTGGCGGGCGTAGAGAACGTGTCACTCGCGGCGACGCCCAAGGAGTAATCATGACAGCTGCGATCCGCTTACCGATTGCTGCCCTGGTGGCGATCACCGTGACGCTGGGCCTGTTCCAGCTCATGCGCGTTCTGATTTTCATGGCTGACCTGAGCCTCGACGAGGACCGCAATCGGGAGCGGATCGAGTTCGTTCGGGTGCGTGAAGACAGCCGAGCTCAGGTCAAAGAACGCAAGCTTCCGACCCGACAAAAGCCAAAGACGCCTCCGAAGGATCCCGAGATGGACCGTTCGGATGACGCCGATGGCTCCGCGACCGCGGTCGCGGTCGCCGCTCCTACGATCGATGGGAGCCTCGACCTTTCGAACTCCCTCGACCTGGGCGCGGCGCCGTCCGACAGCGAAGAGGTTCCGGTCGTTCGAGTCGAGCCGATCTATCCCCAGCGGGCGGCCGAGCAGTACATCCAAGGTTGGGTGTTGCTGCAATTCGACGTCACGACCACCGGAGCCACCACGAACGTGAAGGTCATCGATTCGGAGCCCAAGCGCATCTTCGACCGCGCCGCCGCGAGGGCGGTATCCAAGTGGAAGTACCGGCCCAAGATTGTTGATGGCAAAGCCTACGTGAAGAAAGGTCTGAAGGTTCGGCTGACCTTCAAGCTAGAGTAATGATGCGGCATCGACTTAATATATTAGCACTGATCCTTGTTATTGGCTGGTCGTTCCCGGCGCTTGGAGAGGAAGAGAGCAAGCCGAAGAGAAACTTCGTTTGCCGGCCTCACATCTATCAACGCTTGGTCAAGGCGCAAAAGGCGCTTCAGGAAAACCGCTACAAGGAAGGTGAAGAGGCTGCGAAGGCGCTTCAAAGCCGGCTGCGCCTCAACGACCACGAGCGCGCTTTGGTGCTGCAGACGCTCGGGTATATCTACGCAGGTCAAGAGCGCCTGAAGCTGGCCGTCAAAACGCTGCAAGAGACCTACGAGCTCGATGCCCTGCCCGAACCGACCCAGAACGCTATGCTGTTCAACATCGGGCAGTTGAACATGGCGACTCGCAACTACAAGGGCGCGGTCAAGGCGTTCGAAGAGTGGTTGAAGCGCGACGGTGCAGACGCGAAACCATCGGCACTGTATACGATTGGGGCTGCCTATTATCAAACCAAGAACTATCGTAAGGCGATCCAGATCGGCGAGCGAGCGTTCCGCGAATCGAAAGGCAACCCCAAGGACTCACTGCTTCAGCTTTTACTGTCCAGCTACGTCGAGCTGAAGCAGTACAAGAACTCAGTCCGGATCATCTCTATCCTCGTTGAGCGCTACCCTGAAAAGAAGAACAACTGGATTCAGTTGGCGGCCATGTATTCTCAGTTGGGCGATGACAAGCGGGCCTTGGCGGTGATGGAACTGGCCTACCGGGCGGGGGTCCTCGACAAGACGAGCGATTATATGCAACTCAGTCAGCGACTGCTCGCAGAGGAGAATCCATTCGAGGCGGGGAAGGTACTTGAGAAGGGGTTGCAAGAAGCGAAGATCGAACGCAACCCGAAGACCACACGCCTGTTGTCGACCGCTTGGCTGCAGTCGAGGAATGTCGACCGCGCGCGACCGGCGCTCGATGAAGCGGCCAAAATGGCCGACGATGGTGACCTTTACATGCGGCTCGCCCAACTCGAACTCGAGTCAGAACGATGGGAAGCGGCGGTCACTGCAAGCCGGAAAGCTCTCCGAAAGGGTCTGGAGGACCCGGGAGAGAGTCACCTACTCATCGGCATTGCGGAAATGAGATCGGGCTCGCCAGGAAAGGCAAAAGAGGCTTTTGAACAGGCGTCGAAGACTCCCAAGAGCCGTAAGGCGGCCGAGAGTTGGCTCAAATTCCTCGAGACCTCGCAGGCCGCCCGAAGCCGTTAGGAAGCCGTTAGGAAGCCGTTAGGAAGCCGTTAGGCGGGTCGCGGTGCGCGCAGTCTCCGTTGACGCTCCGCCTCGACGCTCCGGCTCGAAGGTCCGCTTCTGATACTCCCCTATTGACGCTCGGCAGGCCACCGCTACAATCCCCCAAGGACCGAGTCGGCAGTCATTTAACAGTGGGTGTCACTCGATACGGTCGACATCCCCCCGACCCCAAGAGCCATAAGAGCCGCCCCCGCGGCGTTTGAATCGCGGTCAGGAACTGCCGATGGGCGGTCGTCAAAAAAAACTGACCCGCAGGCATATCTTCACCGAGCAGTCAGTTTCAATCGTTACCGGTCAGATTTCCGCGTTTTATAGTGGCCCACGTTACCTGTGTGTGTTACGCGACACTATCGCTCGGGGATGGGAAACTCCGACGCATACAGGAGGCCTAACATTGACGAACCAAACAGGAGTTGCCAAATGGTTGTTGCTGGCAACTTGTGTTGCATTTCTGCCCGTGAGCAGCGCTTTCGCTCAGGAAGCCGCTGAAGAGGCAGAAAGCAATTCAACGGATGCAACCGCTGCTGACGAAGCAGTGGCCAGCGCTCAGCCCGCAGAAGAGACGGCGGCGGAAGAGTCCGCGCCAGCGACTGCTACGGACGAAGGTGCCCTCGCGGCTGCCGACACGTCGGAAGGCGTCGAAGACATCCAGGTTACTGGTACTCGCATTAAGCGGAAGTCGATCGCGACGGCCGCACCGATCTCGGTGGTCACCCGGCAAGACCTTCTCGCATCGGGTCGAGTCGCCATCGAGCAGATTCTCCAGCAGCTGCCGTTCAACGGTAACGCCCTCAACACCCAGCAGAACAACGGCGGTAATGGTGCTGCGACCATCAACCTCCGTTCTTTGGGCGCGAATCGGACGCTCGTTCTCGTCGACGGCCGCCGGCACGTTCCCGGTGGTGACGGCGTCAACGCGGCGGTCGACCTCAACGCGATCCCGGTCTCGATCATCGAGCGGGTCGAAATCCTGCGGGACGGCGCTTCGGCCGTCTACGGTTCGGACGCCATCTCGGGCGTGGTGAACATCATCACCCGTACGGACTTCGAGGGTGTCGAAGCCAACGCGTACTCGAGCATCTCCGAGCGCGGCGATGGCAACATCCTGCAGCTCGATTTTACCGCGGGTGCGGCCTCGGAAAACGGCAACATCACGTTCTCGGCTTCGTTCTTCGACCAGCAGCCGATTTTCGCGGGCGAGCGTGATTTCTCGGCCGTTGCGCGCGGCTTCAACTGGAACGCGTTCGACGATAACGGTCGTCCGGCCGGATCCACCGCCGAAGCCTTCCCCCTCGGCTCGTCGAGCACCCCGCAGGGCACGCACGGCACGGTTTCGGATCCGAATCCGTTCAGCCGAGGCAATGCCGCGTGGGACGCAACGGAATGCGCGGGTGGGACCTGCTTCAACGACCCCGTCGAGGGTTGGCGTACTTTCGGGGCTGACACTTACAACTTCCAGCCGGAAAACTACTTGTTCACCCCGAACCGTCGAATCAACTTCTTCTCGAACGGCAATTACCAGATCAATGACCACCTCGGCGTGTTCTTCCAGGCCGGGTTCACCAACCGTAACTCGGAGCAGTTGCTGGCACCGAACCCGATCTTTTCATTCAGCCCGCCGGCCGTGGTCGTCAGCGCCGATAATCGCTACAACCCGTTCGGCCGCGACGTAACGGATATTCGTCGTCGTATGGTCGAAGCCGGGAACCGAATCTTCACGCAGGACAGCAACACCTTCCGCATCGTCGCGGGTGCCAACGGGACCCTGCCCGACATCGGCCCGCTGGTGGACTGGAGCTGGGATGCCTACGTGAACGTTGGCCGTACCGAGACGATCAACGTGCAGGAAGGTATCTTCAACATCACGAAGCTGCAGCAAGCGCTGGGTCCTGATTCAGAGTGTACCGGCAGCGGCAGCTGCGTTCCCCTGAACCTCTTCGGTGGGGCGGGCACGATCACCCAAGACCAGATCGACTTTATCAGCTTCACCGGTATCGACCGCGGGTTCACCGAGCAGAACGTTGTCGGCGCCAACATGGGCGGTCCGCTCTTCGAGCTGGTTGAGAACGACCCTGTCGCGCTCGCTTTCGGGTACGAGTTCCGTAAGGAAATCGGGGCTGACGTTCCCAACCCGCTGGCCGCAGCGTTCGAATCGAACGGCAACAACCGTAATCCGACCTCGGGTGAGTTCGTCGCCCACGCTGGCTACGCCGAGCTCGTGGTTCCGCTTCTCGCCAACCTTCCCGGTGTGAAGTCGCTCGAGTTCAACGCGGCCGCGCGTTTCGTCGAATTCGACACTGCGGGTTCGAACTTCTCGTACAAGCTCGGCTTGCGCTGGCAGCCGGTCGAGTACGCCGCGATCCGCGGTACCTACTCGACGGCTTTCCGTGCGCCTTCGATTTCCGAGTTGTTCACGGGCGTGTCCGACTCCTTCCCGAACATCAACGACCCCTGCTCGTCGGCGAATGGTCAGCTCTCCAATCCGGTTGTCGCCGCGAACTGTGCGCTCGACATTCAAGCCGGCTTCGTTCAAGACGAACGGACCCAGCAGCTGGCGCGGATCGGTGGCAACGAAGACCTCGACCCCGAGACGGCGACGGTCTACACCGCGGGTATCGTTCTCGAAGACTCGCTCATTCCGGGTCTGACGGCCGCGGTCGACTACTACAACATCGAAATCGAGGACGCGATCCAGTCGATCGGTGTCAGCAACATCCTGCAGGGCTGCTACGGCGCCGAAGACCGCCAGTTCTGTGAGTTTGTCCAGCGTGACAGCGTTGGCTTCCTCCAAACGATTACCAACACTCAGCGGAACGTGGGTGGTTTCGATGCCCAGGGCATCGACTTCAACGTTCGGTACTCGCGCCCCACGCCATTCGGTACTTTTGGCGGCGGCGTGGAAGGCACCGTCCTGCTCGAGTTCGTGCAGATTCAGGCCACCGGGTTCCGGCAGGACCTGAAGGGCAACTTCGACCAGCCGACCGGCGTCGGCGGGACTCGGGCCGCCAACTTCGATTACCGAATCAACTGGTACCTGCGCTGGATGTACGAGTATCTCAACGCTGGTATGAACTTCCGGTACCTGCCGAGCATCACCGAGTGTGGTTTCCGTGGTCCGGGCGCCGGCTCGAACGGCGCCTGTAACGCTGAAGGCGCGACGGATCCGGTGGAGCGGGAAACCGACGACTACTTCTACATGGACATCTATGCTGGCGTTAATGTGGACACCGTCCTCGGCAACACCAGCCTCACCCTGGGTATCAACAACCTGACGGATACGACCCCGCCGTTCATCGCGAACGGCTTCTTGGCCGAGTCCGACAACCGTGCGTACGACTACGTCGGCCGCCAGTACTACTTCCGACTCTCTCAGAGGTTCTAATTGTTTAACCGAGTGAGACTCAAAAAAGGTACTTCAGTACGTATGGAGGCATTCAATATGGGTAAGCTTGGTCAGTTAGCACTGATGAGCGCCTTCGCCGGGATCTTCGTGATCAGCGGCTGTGAAACCGAGGACACTCGTCCTCCCCTGACGGAATTCACCGACAACGCCGACCTGCCCGCCGCAGAAGGCGAGGCCTGCGGGACGGACTCCATTACGGGAGTCGTTGTCAACTGCGCGACGGGCTTGACGTGCTTCGAGCCCGACGCAGACACCGGTCTCGGCGTCTGCCTTCGGGACGAGTTCGCCGAGGCTTGCACCCCGAACCCCTGCAGCAACGGTGTTTGCAACGCCCGCGGCGAACCAGGCAACGTGATCGTTATCTGCCGCTGCGACACTGGGTTCGAGTGGGACGGCACCGACTGCGCGGCCACTGCGGGCCTCGAGTGGCCGGGTGACATCACGGCTGATACGACCTGTCCGCTGAAGCAGCTGCCCGACGGTACGGACGACGAGACGACGGCCAACTGCCCGGACAACGACTTCACGTTCTGCACCACGGATGACCCGGACGGTTCGGGTGACTGCTTAGAGGTCTTCGTCGAATTCACCGGCATGATCGGGGGCAATATGGTCGGCGGTAGCGTTACCGGCGGCACCGCGCTCACCGATGCGGTCTGCACCCGTCAGTACAAGGCGAGTGGGGACGCGGCTGGCTTCCAGCTCGATTTGACCGGGGCCCTCGCGGGTCAGCTGTTCGGCGGTGCGAGCGCTTTCAATATGAACGTGACAAACTGTGAAGTTGGTGACCGTTGCCGCGCTCCGGACGCCGGCGAAGACCCCGTCGAGGGTAAGGACGTCCTTGGGACTCGCCCGGCCATCTTCTATCCGCAGGCCGATGGCACGCCAGATCCACGTGAGAGCGACACGCTGTATGTTGATGTGACGGTGACCAGCACTACGAGCCCCTTCACCGGGTCGGGCATCGGCGGAGCGTTTGCGATCACGAGCGTTCTCGGTCCGGATGATGATGAAGACGACCTGATCGATGACGGCGAAGGCACGGTTGGCGCCGAAGTCTACGTTGGTCTCGGCAACGGCGACTTCATCGAAGGCACGTTCACCGTCGAGTGCGGTAACAACACGACCTTCCCCTGATTCACCATTCCTCCCTCTTTGAGCGCCCCCGATTCCGGGGGCGCTCTGCCTCTGATTTCAATCGAACTTGAGTCCGCGAGCCACCAGGCTCGGTGCCTCGCTTGCCCCTTGTGCGAGCGTAGCCTCGAGGCACTACACTGGCCGCATGACGCCAGAAGAGTTTCGACGGCTCGGGCACCGGTTGGTCGATTGGATCGCCGACCACCGCGCGACCGTCGCTCAACGTCCGGTCCGTTCACCGGTCTCACCGGGGTTCGTCTCGGACGCTCTCGGAGGGCCGGTGCCCGAGTCACCGCCGACCGAAGTCGACGCCGAGATGACTCGACTCCTCGAGGAGGTCGAGCGGGTCATTGCTCCGGGGATCTCGAACTTTCAACACCCCCACTACTACGCCTACTTTCCCGCCAACGCCGGTCTGGCCTCGACGTTGGGAGACCTATTGTCGACCGGGCTCGGCGTGGTGGGTCTGAACTGGGAGGCGGCCCCGGCGTTGACGGAGCTCGAGACGGTGACCTGCGACTGGTATCGACAGCTGTTCGGGCTCGATGACGGCTGGCGCGGCTCCATTCACGATACTGCATCCACCGCGTCGTTGGTGGCCATGATCTGCGCGCGAGAACGGGCGTCTCGGTTCGCGCTCGACCGGGGTGGCATCTTCGAGCACGAGGCGCCGCTGTGCGTTTACGTTTCGGAGCAGGCCCACAGCTCGATCGAAAAGGCTGTCTTATTGGCGGGGTTCGGTCGACGGTATTTCCGAGCGGTGCCCACCGACGAGCGCTACGCCCTTGATCCGGTCGTCCTCGAGCGAATGATCGCGAAAGACCGAGACGCGGGGCGAGTCCCCGCCGCCGTCGTGGCGACCGTCGGTACGACCGGAGTCACCGCGGTCGATCCGATTCGGCCCGTTGCCGAGGTCGCTCGCAAGGTCGGTGCCTGGCTCCATATCGATTCGGCGATGGCGGGTGCCGCCGCCCTGTTGCCGGACTATCGGTGGATGTTCGACGGCGCGGAGCTCGCCGACAGTCTGGTGATCAACGCGCACAAGTGGTTCGGAACGGTGTTCGACTGCTCCTTGATGTTCGTGCGCGACGTCGAATTTTTGGAGCGGTGCATGTCGACGGACCCCAGCTATCTTCGGAGCCGCGGGGCCGACGTCATTCAATATCGCAACTGGGGTCTTCCCCTGGGCCGCCGGTTTCGGGCCCTCAAGATGTGGTTTCATCTTCGCCTGGAAGGCGCAGCGGCGATTCGAACCCGGATTCGGCGCGACGTCGACAATGCAAGATGGCTTCAGGAACAGGTCGAGGCGGCCCCGGACTGGCGCCTGGTCGCCCCGGTCACCCTGCAGACGGTCTGCGTTCGGCACGAGCCCCCCGGACTGGTCGATGAGGCCCTCGATGAGCACACCCTCCGCTGGGTTGCGGCCATCAACGACAGCGGCTTTGCTTACCTCACCGCGGCCAAGCTCCAAGGGCGGTGGATGGTTCGAATCTCGATCGGCGCCGAAGCGACGACTCGGGCTCACGTGTCGGCGCTTTGGGACCGGCTGCAGGCGGTGGTGACGTCGGTTTGACGGCGCCCAGGTTTGACGTCGCTCAGGTTTGACGGCGTCCAGGTTTGACGGCGCCCAGGTTTTACGTCGCTCAGGTTTGACGGCGCCAAGGTTTGACGGCGCTCAGGTTTGACGGCGCTCAGTACTGAGGAACCAGTAGGAGGTCGGTCACATTGAGGCTCAAGGCCGAAAACCGCGAAGTGTCGTCGTCGAAGTCGTCTTCGGGCTCGATGGTGGGCTCGGGCTGAGTGCGAAACTCCGACAACGGCCGGCCGTGCAGGCTCTCGAACGCCGATTGAAGGCGCTCCACGCTCGGAAAGCCGGCTTGCAACGCGATTTGGCTGAGTGAAAGACGTTGATTGTCCGACAGCAGCCGCTTGGCTCGCTTCAGCCGGTGGGTCATCGCGACCTGCTCGATGCCGGCGCCGAGATGCACGTCGAACAAGCGCTCGAGCTGTCGCTCGGTCACACCGAGTCGCTCCGCGAGGTCGGCGGGCGACCCATGGTCGAGCGCACCCGCTTCGATCAGCCGGTACGCGCGGTCGACAGTGCTTTGGGTGCCCCGCCAGGCGGGCAAAAAGGGACCGGACTCGGGCTGGCATTCGAGGCACGGCCGGAAGCCTCGGCCCTCGGCCGCCGCCGCGCTCGGCAGGAGCTGAGCGCTGTGCTCATCGGAGGGCCGCACACGACAGACAGGACGACAGTAGATCCCGAGAGAAGGCTTGGCGACGAAGAAGCGGCCATCGGCGGTGTCGAGCTGTCGATCCATGATGTCGGTTGAATACTCCTCTTTGCCTACTTCAGACACCCTGTTTTGCAAATCGGCCGAAAAAACGGATGGCCAGCTTGGGAGTGCGCCTTGTTCGGATTCGTGTCTGCTCTTGAGCCAGTGCGCTTCAGCACCGCCCGACGTCGGGTCGTTGTGCTTGAGGGTTAACTCGATGTTTCGGCGAAAGAGGGGTGCGCTCTTGTCGGTCGTCATGGCTGAACGATCGATGCCCGGGTGGGCCTCAGGGTTGCGTCGAGTTGGTCTTAGGGGGCTAGCATGAGGTGCTTCCCTGTGTGACCGTTTTCATTGAATGGCAGACGACAGGAATCTCAACCGGCGAACGTTTCTCACTCTTGGCGGCGGCGCGGCCCTCGCAGGCGCGGCGCTGCGGCCCAGCCAGGCGCTCGGGGCACCCTCGAAGGATAAGACGCTTCCGAGGGTTCCGCGCCGGGTCCTGGGCAAGACCAAACAAGAGATTCCGATTCTGCTGTTCGGCGCGGCGGTGCCCCTCAATCCGCGCTTCGATCCGAAGCTCGCCGAGGCGTTCCGATTCGGCGTCGATTACATCGACACCGCGCATTCCTATCTGTCCGGGCAGTCGGAGGTTGCGGTCGGCAACTTCTGGACCCGGGCCGGCCTGAAGCGAGACAGCTTCTGGATCACTTCCAAGAGCCAACGCCACGACCCGAAAGGGCTGGTGGAGACCCTCGACGAGGGTCTCGAGAAGATGAAGACCGACTACGTCAACCTGTACTTCATGCACGCGATGACGGACGTAGACGAGCTCACGCCGGCGATGGCCAAGACGGCCGAGCGCCTCAAGAAGGAAGGGAAGATTCGACACTTCGGGTTCTCGTGCCACGATGGCAACGTCGTCGAGCTCCTCAACGCCGCTGCCGAGCGCCCGTGGATCGACGTGGTCATGTTCCGGTACAACTTCCGGAGGTACGGAGACAAAGCCCTCAACCGCGCGATGGACGCCTGCCACAAGGCCGATATCGGGCTGATCGCCATGAAGACCCAAGGTTCGGAGGCGAGCTTCGAGAGCGCTTGGAAGAAGTTCGAGAAGACCGGCAAGTGGACCAAACACCAAGCCGTTCTCAAGGCGGTCTGGGAAGATCCTCGAATCACGGCGGCGGTGTCGGCGATGAAGAACTTCGAACAGCTGCGGCAGAACATCCAGGCGGCGCTCGACGACACCGAGCTGACGCAAGCCGAGTGGAACGCGCTAGACCGATACGCGACCGCCACTCGCAGCTTGGCCTGCGACGGCTGCGATCATCTGTGTGGGCCGGCTGTCGCTGCCCCGGTGCAGATCGGAGCGACGATGCGGTACCTGATGTACCACGACGTGTACGGTGAGCCCGAACAGGCCCAGGCGTTCTTCAGTCGGTTGCCGGCGGACGCCCAACGCCTCGACGGGGTCGACTTCTCGGGCGCCAACCGAGCTTGTCCGCACGGGGTCGACGTTGCGGCGCACATGGCCCGCGCCAAGGAGCTCTTCTGCGCCTGAGGTCGCTCGCGGTACCCGCAAGCGGGCGATTCAGTTAGCTTGCAAAGGTGCCGACGGACCATGACCCCACCCAACAGATGCCCCCGGTGCGGATGCCACCGCCCGCGGGCAGCGCAGCGCCGCCCCCGGAGGAACCACCGCTGCCGCCGCCGCCCGGCGATCAGCCGGCGCAAGGGTCGCGGAAGCTCGGCGCGAGGGTCGAAAACACCTTCTCTGGTACCTTCGATTCGCTACTGGGTGAAATCGGTGATTTCATCGCCGACTTCATTCGGACGTGGTTCATCACCGGCCTCACGCCCTGGCGAGCCGGACGTAAGATCGTCGAAGACCTCGAGAAGCCGACCGACGGCAAGAGCAGCGCCGATGCCAACGACTTCGTCAGCCCGTCGGCCTATCTGGTGATCGCATCGCTGATCGCCGCGCTGGTCTTTTCGACGCTCGAGACGGCGACCTCGCCGAGCGAGATGGTCAAAGAGGTGCTGAAGCACGCGACGGACGCGCTTCAAGAGACGAGCGTGAAAGTCATCTGGCAGGCGGTCATGGCGGTGGCCACGGGCACCTTGATCCTGCTGTTCGCCAAGGTCCTGGGACGCATCAGCTCCGAGAAAGATCGGGGGCGAATCGAGGTCGTGACCATCTACGGATTGGCGTCTTCGATCATCAGCATGGTCCCGGTGTTCGCGATGGTCATCTTTTTGGAAGACGCGGCCGAAGAGTACATCGCGTTTGTCCTCGTCGCGTTCTTCTGGTTCATCATCGTCGCGCCGGGCTTGGTGATCGGGGTGTATTGGGCCCAGCTCGGTGGTTGGTGGCCCCTTCGGTTCGTGGGGGGCGGCATGTGTATTTGGACGTTCGTGGTCGTCGGTATCGTCTTGAACGTCGAGTTGCACGAGTATCAAAAGAGCATGGACCACCACGACGATGTGTACGTCGAGTTCACGAGCCCGCCGGTTCGCACGGGCTCGGGTATCGAGATCGAGATCGTCCTGTTCCGAGGGGGAGACAACCCCGCGCCCCTATGTACGAACTTCGGGGCCCTGGAGCTGTGCAAGGGCGGGATTTGCTCCGTCGCATCCGTCAAGAACTTCGATCACTGGCTTCCCCCGGGAGAGGCGGTCGAGACCAAGGTGATCGTCGAAGACCTCGAGGGCATCGGCGACGACCTGCGAGGCGGTCAGCTGTGCTGCACGAGTGACGACGACACCCGCTGTTTGCGGGGTGGCTTCATCAGCGAGCTCACCGTTAACCGGTGACGGGTGGCGGGCGGCCGTTCGTTGCTCTAAGCTGGGGTGTCCATGCAGCTGACCGCCGTGATCCCGCCCGAGGTGCTGGCGCCCGCCCTGCGATGGGTGCCTCTCGTCTACGCGGTCGTCGTATCGATGCTGGCGGCGGGGGTCACCGTCCTCCTCGCGCTCGCGCCGGGGCTGAGCGAGCTGGGTCGGCTCGGCCCTCATGCGCACTGGACGGCGAGGGCTCGGGTGAGCTGGCCGCTGAGGGTCACGCTCCGAATGACGGTGTTCTTCACGACCTTGCTCTTCGCGGCGACCACCGCGTTGCTGGTGGGGCCGCTGTCGGCCGCTCCGCCTTGGTTGGTCGGCGTGGCGGTGGCATTGGCGGTGGCCGGCGTGTTCATAGGAGCGATGGGTTGGAGCTCGGTCGCGCTGCTCGGGCGACCGCGGTCCGGCTTCGCCCAGATGCTCGACCTGGCGGTGCTGTTCGTCGCGGCGGCCTCGCACCTGTCTCTGTTGGCGTTCGTTCCCCTCACGTTCGTGGCGTGGCCGTGGGGAGCGGTCGGCGCGGGCGGGGCGGTGGTGGTCATCACCTTGGTGGCGACGTTCGGCCTGCCGTTGAAGGGGTTGCGGGTCTTCGGAAAGGCGTCGCCCGCCGACGAGCGTCTGGTGTCGATCGTCGCGTCGACGGTCGGGGGGCAGGGCGTTTCGGCCAACGACGTGTGGGTTCTTCACACCGACATGGCCAACGCGTTTGCGTTCCCGCCGTCGGGATTGCTGGTGTTCACGTCGTCAGCGGTCGAACACCTGAACGAGGCCGAGCTGAAAGCGGTCGCCAGCCACGAAGTCGGGCACCTCTGCGAGTCGCGCACCGCGGTCGGGCTGCGAGTCTTGGTGAGTATCCTGACCGCTCTCGGTTCGCTGTTCGGTCTGGGCCTGTTGGTGAACGGTCAGTTCTTCAGGGGGCTTGTTCTGATCGCAGGGGTGCTCCTGCTCGGCCTGCTGTTTCGGGGCGTTCAGCGCCGCCTCGAGCGCGAGGCGGATGCGCACGCCCAAACTCACACCGACGGGTCGACGTACGCGCTCGCGCTGGCCAAGCTCTACGAGCTCAACGGTGCGCCCGCGGTCATCCGGGGTGGCACCCACCCTTCATTATACGACCGGCTCCTCGCGGCCGGAGTGACGCCCGACTACCCACGCCCCCTTCCGCCCGCCCGGAGCATCTGGCGGGTCGTCGTGCCCGCCGTCGGGACGGTAGGGCTCGCGTTGTTGATGCAAGTGCCGAAGGTGTTCCCGTCGTCGACGCCGTGGTGGTGGGTATCGGGAAGCAGCGCCAACCAACTGTTCGACATCGGCATGAACCACGTCGACCGCAACGAGCTCGAAGCGGCCGAACCCTATCTGACCGCCGCCGCCGCCCTCAAGCCCGACGACCCATACTCCGCCTTCTGGCGAGCGGACGTCCTGCTCAGGATTGGCCGATGCACAGAAGCGGTTCCGGCCGTCCAGCACGCCCGGGCAACCATCGCGAGCGCAGCGGGCGACCGGCTCTACGATGAAGACGCCACCGCCCTCGACAACGATCTCGTCTCCACCGCCAAGCTCTGCCTGCCTTCCGATGACCCGCGGCTCAAGGCCAACGGCATCGAAAACGAATAGTCGGCCGCGACATGAAAGCCCAAACACCGCGAGATACTATTGTGGTTGGCCAAAACCGATCCTTCGGCAATCTCGAAGGCTTGGCGGACCCCTGCCCGACGTCAATCGCGTAGGTATCCGATGCTGGGCGCGGCCAAATGCGACATGATCGCAGCGATGCTCGGGTGGGTCTCGCTGCTGTTCGGTGCCGTTGTGGCGGCAACAAGGAGCCGGACAAACCTGGTCGCGGAGAATCTCGCACTGCGCCAACAGCTCGCGGTCCTGAAGGCGGAGCGTCCACGGCCTCCACTCAGGTCCCTGGACAGGGCGTTCTGGATGGTGATGTCGAAGCTGTGGCCCCATTGGCGAAACGCTCTCATCGTCGTTCAGCCGGATACGGTGGTTCGTTGGCATCGACGTGGCTTTCGCCTGTTCTGGCGATGGAAGTCGAAATCGTCGTGCAGCGGGAGGCCTCGAATCGACGGTGAGCTTCGCGGCCTGATTCGCAGGATGGCTTTCGAGCATAGTCGCTGGGGAAGCCCACGGATCTGCTCGGAGTTGCGAAAGCTGGGCTTCGACGTTTCCCGAAGCACGGTTCGCCGCTACATGCCCAAGCGGCCATCGCCAC